>NZ_CBDAHM010000001.1:0-226878 GCF_965195605.1 Leclercia sp. M-A074-M
ACCCAGCATTACTGCGGCAATCAACCCGACCCCCGCCCCGTTCGAAACGCCCAGTAAGCCAGGCTCCGCCAGCGGATTATCAAACAGCGCCTGCATAATTGTCCCGCTTAGCGCCAGCGCAGCGCCCACCAGCACCACGGCCAGCGTGCGCGGCAGGCGGATTTGCCAGATAAAGAGCTCCCCCTGCGGCGTAAACCACGACTGCGGCCCGATCCATTGCTCGCCCGCACAGAGGCTCAGCCCTAGCGCAGTGATCAGCGCCAGCAGCAGTAAGAGCACTTTACGTAGATCGGAACGGTATTGCAGACGGGCAAATTCAGACATTGGAATCATTTTGCGGGAAAAAGATGTAGTTGATTTTACGGTGGGTTTACAGCAGCGCAAAGAAAAAAGGCCGCTTTCGCGGCCTTTTTAGTTAGATCATCTCACTCTGCTTTGGGTGAAGCGTTTTCGACACGGCTTTTTAACTTCTGGCCGGGTCTGAAGGTCACCACGCGGCGAGCCGTAATGGGAATATCCTCACCCGTCTTCGGGTTACGACCCGGACGTTGATTCTTGTCGCGCAAATCAAAGTTACCAAAGCCGGAGAGTTTCACCTGCTCACCGTTTTCCAGAGCGCGACGGATCTCTTCGAAAAACAGCTCAACCAGCTCTTTGGCATCCCGTTTGCTAAGCCCAAGCTTATCAAACAGATATTCGGACATTTCAGCTTTTGTAAGCGCCATAGGTTCAATCCCTCAATGATGCCTGGAATCGCTCTTTTAATGCCTCTACACATTTGGCAACGGTAGCGGCAATCTCCTCTTCTTCGAGTGTACGGCTGGTATCCTGAAGGATCAGGCTGATAGCCAGGCTCTTAAAGCCCTCTGCCACGCCCTTGCCGCGGTACACGTCAAATAAGTTTACGCCAACTACCTGATTTACGCCAACTTTCTTACATTCGGCCAAAATATCTGCGGCAGGCACATTTTCAGCCACGACAACGGCGATATCACGACGGTTTGCCGGGAAGCGAGAAATCTCCTGAGCCTGAGGAATGACGCGGTCTGCGACCTTGTTCCACTCCAGCTCAAACGCCAGTGTACGGCCATTGAGATCGAGTTTGCGTTCCAGTTCCGGATGTACAACACCAATGAAACCAACGCGTTCACCTTTCAGATAAATCGCGGCACTTTGCCCCGGATGCAGCGCAGGAATAGCTTCAGCACGGAACTCAATTTCAGACAATTTACCGGTAAGTTCCAGTACAGCTTCCAGATCGCCTTTCAGATCGTAATAATCAACGCTGTTTTTACTGAGATCCCAGTGCTCTTCATAGCGGTTGCCGCAGATAGCGCCCGCCAGCATCAGATCCTGACGGATACCCAGGTTCGCCTGAGTGTCCGGCACAAAGCGCAGACCGGTTTCGAAAATGCGTACGCGGCTCTGCTGACGGTTCTGGTTGTAGACGATGGTAGTCAGCAGGCCGGTCAGCAGCGACAGGCGCATCGCGGACATCTCGCTGGAGATTGGGCTTGGCAGGATCAACGCTTCCTGGCCCGGGTGGATCAGCTGCTGCACTTTAGGGTCAACGAAGCTGTAGGTGATCACTTCCTGGTAGCCTTTATCGTTCAGCATGGTCTTCACACGCTTCAGAGAGAGGTCAGCTTCACGGTGGGAGCCCATCACCAGGCCAGCCTGTACCGGCTCATCAGGAATATTGTTGTAGCCGTAAACGCGGGCCACCTCTTCCACCAGATCTTCTTCGATCTCCATATCGAAACGCCAGCTTGGCGCAACGGCTGTCCACTGGTCCTGGCCTTCGGTTACTTCACAGCCCAGACGACGCAGAATGTCGCTCACCTGCGCATCGGCAATGTGGTGGCCAATCAGGCGATCCAGTTTGCTGCGGCGCAGGGTGATGGTCGCAGGCTTCGGCAGATGCGCCTCGCTGGTCACGTCAATAACCGGACCGGCTTCGCCACCGCAGATGTCGATCAGCAGGCGGGTAGCGCGCTCCATCGCTTTGTACTGCAGCGCCGGATCGACGCCGCGCTCATAGCGGTGAGAAGCGTCGGTATGCAGGCCGTGACGACGTGCGCGACCGGTAATGGAGAGCGGGCTGAAGAAGGCGCATTCCAGCAGCACGTTCTGGGTTTCATCGTTCACGCCGGAGTGGTCGCCGCCAAAGATCCCGCCCATCGCCAGCGCCTGGCCATGGTCGGCAATCACCAGCGTGTCGGCATTGAGTTTGGCTTCGCTGCCGTCGAGCAGAACCAGGGTCTCGCCCTCTTTCGCCATACGAACCACAATGCCGCCTTCAATGCGATCTTTATCGAACGCGTGCATTGGCTGACCCAGCTCCAGCAGAACGTAGTTGGTCACATCTACCACGGCATCGATGGAGCGGATGCCGCAGCGGCGCAGCTTCTCTTTCATCCACAGCGGAGTAGGCGCCTTAACGTTAATGCCTTTAACCACACGGCCAAGGTAGCGCGGACAGGCCTCTGGTGCGTCAACCTGAATCGATACCGTATCGTTGATGGTGGCAGCAACCGGTGCAATCTCTGGCACGTTCAGTTCGGTCTGGTTCAGCACAGCGACGTCGCGCGCAACGCCGATAATGCCTAAGCAGTCGGCACGGTTCGGCGTCACGCTGATTTCGATGGTGTTGTCATCGAGCTTCAGGTATTCGCGCAGGTCGGTACCGATCGGGGCATCTGCTGGCAGCTCAATGATGCCAGAGTGGTCGTCAGAAATACCCAGCTCAGAGTAAGAGCACAGCATGCCTTCAGACGGCTCGCCGCGCAGTTTCGCCGCTTTAATTTTGAAATCGCCAGGCAGTACCGCCCCAACGGTGGCCACGGCTACCTTCAGGCCCTGACGGCAGTTTGGCGCGCCGCAGACGATATCCAGCAGGCGTTCGCCGCCCACGTTCACTTTGGTGACACGCAGTTTGTCTGCATTCGGGTGCTGGCCGCACTCCACCACTTCACCCACAACCACGCCATTAAACGCACCTGCAACCGGCTCAACGCCGTCCACTTCCAGGCCTGCCATGGTGATCTGGTTAGAGAGCGCCTCGCTGTCGAGCGCGGTGTTTACCCATTCGCGTAACCACAGTTCACTGAATTTCATTGTTCTGTCCTGCCCTTATTTAAACTGTTTGAGGAAACGCAAATCGTTTTCGAAGAAAGCGCGTAAGTCGGTCACGCCATAACGCAGCATGGTCAGGCGCTCCATCCCCATACCGAACGCAAAGCCGGAGTAAACTTCCGGATCGATGCCAACGTTACGCAGGACGTTCGGGTGCACCATGCCGCAGCCCAGCACTTCCAGCCATTTGCCGTTTTTACCCATCACGTCAACTTCGGCAGAAGGTTCAGTGAACGGGAAGTAGGAAGGACGGAAACGGATCTGCAGATCTTCTTCAAAGAAGTTGCTCAGGAAGTCGTGCAGAGTACCTTTCAGGTTGGTAAAGCTGATGTTTTTATCCACGATCAGCCCTTCCATCTGGTGGAACATCGGGGTGTGGGTCTGGTCGTAGTCGTTACGATAGACGCGGCCCGGCGCGATAATGCGGATTGGCGGCTGCTTCTCTTTCATGGTACGGATCTGTACGCCAGAGGTCTGGGTACGCAGCAGACGGGTAGCATCGAACCAGAAAGTGTCGTGGTCAGCACGTGCCGGGTGATGGCCTGGGATATTCAGGGCATCGAAGTTATGGTAATCGTCTTCGATTTCCGGGCCGGTCGCCACGGTAAAGCCGAGCTCACCGAAGAAACTTTCAATGCGGTCGATAGTCCGCGTGACCGGATGCAGACCACCGTTTTCAATACGACGACCCGGCAGGGAGACGTCGATGGTTTCTGCAGCCAGACGCGCATTCAGCGCAGCGCTTTCCAGCGCGTTTTTACGCTCGTTCAGCGCCTGCTGAACCTGCTCTTTGGCTTCGTTAATTACCGCACCTGCAGCCGGGCGCTCTTCTGGCGGCAATTCACGCAGGGTAGTCATTTGAAGGGTCAATTGCCCTTTCTTGCCCAGATATTCCACGCGGACATTGTCTAACGCGGCAACATCTGAGGCCTGGTTAATGGCGGCCGTTGCACTGGCAACCAGCTCTGCGAGATGTGACATGGTTTTCCTCGTTATGTAGCGATATTTACAAGCGGCAGATACGAAAAAAGCCTCCATCAGGAGGCTTTCTGGCGCTGTTTTCCGTTTCGTCTTTCACGCGCTAGCCTCCTGATGTCAGGTGCTAAAGTAAAAGAAGAAGCGGAAAATAGCAGCATTCATGCTTGCGTTACCTTGTGTGGTATGGGACCTGTCGCCCTATTGAAAAGGGTCGCCAGAAAATTGTCAATGTTTTGATGCTGTTGAAACGAAAAGAGGGAGCAGAGCTCCCCCTTTCAACTGGCTTATGCCAGAGCTGCTTTCGCTTTTTCGACCAGAGCGGTGAACGCTACTTTGTCGAATACTGCGATGTCAGCCAGGATCTTACGGTCGATTTCAACAGAGGCTTTTTTCAGGCCGTTGATGAATTTGCTGTAAGAAATACCGTTCTGACGTGCTGCTGCGTTGATACGCGCAATCCACAGTTGACGGAACTGACGCTTACGCTGACGACGGTCACGGTAAGCGTACTGACCAGCTTTGATAACAGCCTGGAAGGCAACGCGGTATACGCGTGAACGCGCACCGTAGTAGCCTTTAGCTTGTTTCAAAATTTTCTTGTGACGTGCACGTGCAATTACACCACGTTTTACGCGAGCCATGTGTGCTCTCCTGTATCTATTCTAAGTTAAAAAAGTTAAACGTTAACGACTTATGCGTACGGCAGGCACGCGATTACCAGGCCCAGATCGCCTTTAGAAACCATGGCTTTTGGACGCAGGTGACGTTTACGCTTGGTAGCTTTCTTAGTCAGAATGTGACGCAGGTTAGCGTGCTTGTGCTTAAAACCACCTTTACCGGTTTTTTTGAAGCGCTTAGCAGCACCGCGTACGGTCTTAATTTTTGGCATTTTAATAACTTCCACTTCGCATTGTTAAATAAACGAAACGTAGGCGAACAAAACCTGCGAAGCCTGTCGGCTCCACAGGAATTGCTACTTGAAGGCCTTACTGTTTCTTCTTAGGAGCGAGCACCATGATCATCTGGCGGCCTTCGATCTTCGTAGGGAAGGATTCGACTACTGCCAGTTCACTCAGATCGTCACGGACGCGGTTAAGCACTTCCATACCGATCTGTTGGTGGGCCATCTCACGACCGCGGAAACGCAGCGTGATCTTGGCCTTATCGCCATCTTCCAGAAAGCGAATCAGGCTGCGGAGTTTTACCTGATAATCGCCATCGTCGGTACCAGGACGGAATTTAATTTCCTTAACCTGGATAACTTTTTGCTTCTTCTTCTGTTCCTTAGAAGACTTACTCTTTTCATAAAGGAACTTGCCGTAGTCCATGATACGACAAACTGGCGGTTCGGCGTTAGGGCTGATTTCAACTAAATCTACTCCAGCTTCTTCAGCCTTTTCGATTGCTTCTCTCAGACTCACAATCCCCAACTGCTCGCCTTCCAGACCTGTTAAGCGAACTTCCTGGGCGCGAATCTCGCCATTGATACGATTCGGACGTGCCGTTTGAACTCGTTTTCCGCCTTTAATACCTTATTCCTCCAGTTGTTGAAGACTGCGACTGCGAATCTCTTGTTGCAGCTTCTCAATCACTTCACTTACGTCCAGGCTGCCCAGGTCTTTACCACGGCGGGTGCGAACGGCAACTTTGCCTGCTTCCACCTCTTTATCACCACAGACCAACATATACGGGACACGACGTAAAGTGTGCTCGCGGATTTTAAAGCCAATCTTCTCATTTCTCAAGTCTGCTTTTACGCGAATGCCCGCATTTTGTAGTTTCTGCGTCAATTCTTTAACGTAATCAGCCTGAGAATCGGTAATGTTCATCACCACTACCTGCACCGGCGCAAGCCAGGTTGGGAAGAAGCCAGCGAACTCTTCGGTCAGGATGCCGATGAAGCGCTCCAGAGAACCGAGAATCGCACGGTGAATCATTACCGGAACCTGACGCTCGTTGTCTTCGCCAACGTAAGAGGCGCTTAAACGCTGCGGCAGGGAGAAGTCCAGCTGTACAGTACCGCATTGCCATGCACGATCGAGGCAGTCATACAGGGTAAATTCAATTTTCGGACCGTAAAATGCGCCTTCGCCCAGCTGGTATTCAAACGGGATACCGTTCTCTTCCAGCGCGACGGCCAGGTCCGCCTCAGCACGATCCCAGGTCTCGTCACTGCCGATACGTTTTTCAGGACGAGTTGAGAGTTTGACCACGATCTTCTCGAAGCCAAAGGTGCTGTACATATCGTAGACCATACGAATACAGGCGTTAACTTCATCACGCACCTGATCTTCAGTACAGAAGATATGCGCGTCATCCTGCGTAAAGCCACGAACACGCATCAGGCCATGCAGCGCGCCTGATGGCTCGTTACGGTGGCAGCTACCGAACTCCGCCATACGCAGCGGCAGGTCGCGGTAGGATTTCAGACCCTGGTTGAAGATCTGAACGTGACCCGGACAGTTCATCGGCTTAATGCAGTATTCACGGTTCTCAGAAGAGGTGGTGAACATTGCATCTTTGTAGTTGTCCCAGTGGCCGGTTTTTTCCCACAGCACACGGTCCATCATGAACGGGCCTTTCACTTCCTGATACTGGTACTCTTTCAGCTTGGAGCGTACGAACGTCTCCAGTTCGCGGAAGATAGTCCAGCCATCGTTATGCCAGAACACCATACCCGGCGCCTCTTCCTGCATGTGATACAGGTCGAGCTGTTTACCGATTTTACGGTGGTCACGCTTCGCCGCTTCTTCCAGACGCTGCAGGTACGCGTTCAGGGCTTTTTTGTCGGCCCAGGCGGTACCGTAAATGCGTTGCAGCATCTTATTGTTGCTGTCGCCACGCCAGTAAGCGCCTGCGGTCTTCATCAGCTTGAAGTGATGGCAGAAACGCATGTTCGGCACGTGCGGTCCACGGCACATGTCGACATATTCTTCATGATGATACAAGCCAGGCTTATCATCATGGGCAATGTTTTCATCAAGAATAGTGACTTTGTAGGTTTCACCACGCTTCACGAAGGTTTCACGCGCTTCGTGCCAGCTCACTTTCTTCTTAATGACGTCATAGTTGCTCTCAGCCAGCTCGTGCATACGCTTTTCGAGGGCTTCGATATCTTCCTGGGTCAGGGTGTGGTCAAGGTCAACGTCATAGTAGAAGCCGTTGTCGATAACCGGGCCGATAGCCATTTTGGTGTGAGGCCACAGCTGTTTGATCGCATGACCGAGCAGGTGTGCGCAGGAGTGACGAATGATCTCCAGACCTTCTTCGTCTTTCGCGGTGATGATCGACAGCTTCGCATCGTTTTCAATTAAATCGGAAGCATCAACCAGCTCACCATCTACGCGGCCAGCAATAGTGGCTTTCGCCAGTCCCGGGCCGATATCCAGCGCAACATCCATTGGGCTGACGGCGCGGTCAAAATGGCGTTGGCTACCATCAGGAAGAGTAATAACAGGCATTTTATATCCTTATTTGCAGTGATGCCCCACACATAAGAGCATATGCAAAGAAAATAATCTTTAATTTACAGTGGATTGCAAAACCATCTGACCAACAATCGTCAAATTGGCCCGCAACCATGCACAGGATCGAAATCAGATAAATGACAATTTACGATCAGCCCGAAGATGGTAACACTAACAAAAGGGTGAAAACACCCTTTACAGGCAGAATGAACGCGTTAGTACTTTTGCATGAGTTTGACGTGGAATTTCAGACAGCTGCTCGCAATAGCGGGCTGCTAAGCTATTCTTGAAAAGTTCCTTCAACATTCCATGGGGCAAATTATGAACGTATCCAGCAAAACAGTCGTTATCCTGAACATTCTTTCTGCCACCGCCTTACTCGTCATTCTGGCAGATAAGTTTCACTGGTTTTGACGCGTGTTGTTGCAGGCGCCTGAGGATGTAGCATCCCGGTGAAGCGCAATTATCTTTGTTCTTTGGTAAACTCCATGAATCAATGAACAAGGATGATCGGATGCCAACGAAACGCTTTACAAAAAAACACTGGAAGATGGTGATTGTGTTAATCGCCATCTGCGTTGCCATGCTGTTATTACGCTGGGCGGCAATGCTTTGGGGTTAATCGTCTCGCCTTCCCCTACGCCATAACGGTATTTCGCGTCTTGTAGGTAATAATGGCGCGAATATAAAATCGCGTTCTATATAACTTTACAAAAATGACAAAAATAAAAAAACCGGCACATCAAAATCCGGTTTTTTTAGTGGCAATAACAGCCCGTAAATGAATGGAGATAATCTGACAAATCGATCAGGACCATTCCCCGGCGACCAGTTTATGCACGTCGAATGCGTCATCCATGGACTGCCCGGTAGATTGCGAACCCGGGGCGATGTTTGATCCGGCTTCTACATCAGAGGCTTTGGTAATGCCGATTTGTGTAGAGGTGTCACTGGCAGAGTTATATACAGCGTCAGCGGCAAATGCGCCGAATGACAGTGCAGAAAGCACCAATGCTGCAGATGCAGTTGCGATTTTATTCATAATGTTTTTCTCTTACTGAATTAATACAGACCAACTTAAGGCAATATCTAGCCTGTGTTCATAGTTTAGATCTGGATCACACTTTTGCATAGTCAAAATATTTATCAATTCGTGTCAAATAAACTGAATAGTTAACGAAGCGAGGAATTATGGAGAGAATATGGAGATATCGGCTGCCGCTATATTCTAAAACAGTGTTTATTATTTATCAGCACAAAAATCAAAAACGGGCCAATATATTCTTGGCCCGCGATAATTACATTTTGTAGCCCAGAGAGACGGTGGTTCTGCGATCGGTGTGTTCCGGCGCAGACGCTGGCGGCTCGGAGTTCCAGGTCACATTGTATGCAACTTTCAGCCCGAAATGGGCGTTGATTGCCACGTTAAGCGCGGTTTCGGAGTTGACGGTGGTGTCGTCAGCGCCAAAGACAGAAACGCCCTGGCTGAATTTCGCGTTATCGGTCATCTGCCATGCATAGGTTCCGGACGCGTAGCCCAGCGGCTGAGTTTCCGTGTCGCCGTCAGTGTATTCGTCATAACGTACGCCCGGACCAAATTCAAAGCGGAAGCTGTGTACCGGACCGTTCAGGAACTGCCGACCGTAACCGGCGGTCGCAACGTCACGCTCACGATAGCCGTTATAGCGATCGGTTAACCAGCTTGCCTGGCCAAACAGATAGTCATAGTCGGTCACATTGAAACGGCTACGCCCACCTACCGCATATTTCTCGGAAGAACGCTCATCGTTAGAAGAGGTGTTACTTGCGTTACCCCACAGCGACCAGGCGGTAGTATTGCCGTACCAGGTCAGGGTGGTGTCTGCGGTCAGGGAGGAGCTTTTCGTATTGCCCGATTGCGCCAGATAACCTGCGTTAAGGTTGCCTTCGAAGGGTTTCTGTGCAGTGGAGGGATCATCCATGACAGTAAAAACGGAATCATCGGCTGCTGCATTCATTGACGCAAGCAGGCCTCCCGCTAACATCATCGCAGCGGGTACTGTCTTTAAGAGCTTCATTTATAAAGAGTCCGTACAACAAAAAAAGAGACCATTACGGTCCCGGAAACTTTCTTGCGGATCAATGCCATGGGATCCTTGGAAAGGTAACAAATTATAAAAAGGCTCAAATAACATAGCAATGATTTCTTGTTTCATTTTTGGAATAAGAACGATCTCAAAGCCCTCTAATATTTATAAAAAACAGTCACGTTACGTAAAGATATTTATATTAGAAATCATATTGTTATTTCTTTCGCTTCTGTGGGTTCGGTGCCAGGCTTAATGCAAACCTCACTTACAGGAGATAAGCATGGATCGTATTTTTACGTTGACGCTCTCCCCTTCCCTGGACAGCGCTACCCTGACGGCACAAATCTATCCTGAAGGTAAACTCCGCTGCAGCGTGCCGGTCTTTGAGCCCGGCGGCGGCGGCATTAACGTCGCCCGCGCTATTACGCACCTTGGCGGAAAAGCCACAGCCATCTTCCCCGCGGGCGGTGCGACGGGCGAACATCTCGTCTCACTCCTTGCCGACGAGCAGGTTGCCGTCGATACGGTTGAGGCCCGGGACTGGACCCGGCAAAACCTGCATGTTCACGTTGAATCCTCTAACGAGCAATACCGCTTTGTGATGCCTGGTGCGACATTAAGCGAAGATGAGTTTCGCCAGCTTGAAGAGAAAGTGCTGGCCATCGAAAGCGGCGCATTGCTGGTTATCAGCGGCAGTCTGCCACCGGGTGTGAAAACCGAAAAACTGACGCAGCTGATCCGCGCTGCCCAGCAGAACGGCATTCGCTGCATTGTCGACAGCTCCGGGGAGGCGCTCAGCGCCGCACTGACGCTTGGCAATATTGAGCTGGTAAAACCTAACCAGAAAGAGCTGAGCGCGCTGGTCAATCGTGACCTCAGCCAGCCAGACGATGTGCGTAAGGCCGCCGAGGAGTTAGTGAAAAGCGGCAAAGCGCGGCGGGTCGTCGTCTCCCTGGGACCGCAGGGGGCGCTGGCCGTTGATGAAACCGGCTCGGTACAAGTGGTACCGCCGCCGATGAAAAGCCAGAGCACCGTCGGCGCAGGTGACAGCATGGTCGGCGCCATGACCCTGAAACTGGCGCAGGGCGCATCCTTACGGGAGATGACCCAGTACGGGGTGGCAGCAGGCAGCGCGGCGACCATCAATCACGGCACCCGACTCTGCTCGCTGGAAGACACGCAAAAAATATTCAAGTATCTGGCAAATGCGTAATGACAGCCCTCCCGGTTAGCCGGCGAGGGCGACAAATAGCATGAATCGACTATGCTAAAAAATTTCGGGATAACAACGAGGTGAATGATGAGTAGTGGAGAGATCGCGCGCTACGTGGTAACCATTAAAGTGCATGAAGATACGCTGACCGAGCTCAACGAAATGAACAACAACCTCACCCGCGGAGGTTTTTTACTGACCATGACTGACGATGAGGGCACGCTGCATGAGCTGGGCACCCATACTTATGGTCTGGTTACCCCGCTGGGTGAAGACGAGGTGAAGGCGCTGGCGTCGGGGCTGGTTGAGAGCGCAACCGGGAAAGAGCCGCAGGTTGAAGTCACGCGCTGGGAAAACTGGCAAAAAGAGCAACAATAAATGCCCGAGGGCCAACCAAACGGCCCAACTGTGCGTTAGCTCGTATTTTTTTACCATAGTTTCACGCTAACTTTATGATCTGGCAGACAACATGGGAGAGCGATCATGTGGCAGGCTATCAGTCATCTTTTGAGTGAACAGTTGGGCGAAGGTGAAATTGAACTGCGTAATGAGCTGCCAGGAGGCGAAATCCACGCCGCGTGGCATCTGCGCTATGCAGGCCTCGATCTCTTCGTAAAATGTGACGAACGTGAACTGTTACCGATATTCACAGCAGAAGCCGATCAGCTGGAACTGCTCTCCCGCAGCAAAACCGTATCTGTTCCTACAGTCCGGGCCGTCGGTAGCGATCGTGACTACAGTTTCCTGGTGATGGACTATCTCCCTCCCCGCCCGCTCGACGCGCATAATGCCTTTATTCTGGGGCAGCAAATCGCCCGCCTGCATCAGTGGAGCGAGCAACCACAGTTTGGCCTCGATTTTGACAATGACCTCTCCACCACGCCACAACCCAACGCCTGGCAGCGACGCTGGTCAACCTTCTTTGCCGAACAGCGCATCGGCTGGCAGCTGGAGCTGGCAGCGGAAAAAGGGCTGGCGTTCGGCAATATTGACGCCATTGTCGATCATATTCAGCAGCGCCTGGCCTCGCACCAGCCGCAGCCTTCGCTGCTGCATGGCGATTTATGGTCGGACAACTGCGCGCTGGGGCCGAACGGCCCCTACATCTTCGACCCGGCCTGTTACTGGGGAGACAGAGAGTGCGATCTCGCCATGCTGCCGCTCCATCCTGAACAGCCGCCGCAAATTTACGACGGCTACCAGTCGATATCACCCCTGCCGGCAGATTTTCTGGAAAGGCAACCGGTGTATCAGCTCTATACGCTGATGAACCGCGCCATTCTGTTTGGTGGGGAGCATATGGTGAATGCGCAGCGAGCGCTGGAGCGGGTACTGGCGGCATAACGCGCAGGCTGCCGGGCTTCAGCGCCCGGCAGCGAACGCTTAGATCAGGCCGAGCAGCGAAAACAGGAAATACCCGGCGACGATCATCAGCACGGGCAGCACGTAGAGCGTGAATATTTGCAGGAAAATAGTGTTATTCGGTACCACAATACGTGATTCGATCTGCTCACGGGTCAAGCCCTCCTCCCCTCTCGCTTTCTCCAGAATCAGCTGCGCCTCCAAACCTTCGCGGATCATGCGCGTCTGGCGGCGCATCCGCGCTCCCGAGGCCTGCAGCGCGAGGGCAATAAAGATCAGGGCAAAAATAATCCAGAACGCGATGTTCATCCCCTGCCGAAAATCAGGCGTCGGCGAGTTGTACCAGAAAAAGTTCAGGAATGGGGTATTGAACCGCATCATCTCAATCATGACATGGGCAAAATCAAGCATCACGGCATTAATCCCGGCCTGCTTCTCGCTGTGGTCATAGATAAATTTCAGAACAGAAATAATGGTCGAGATAACTGATGGGATAAAAATCACCCATCCGGCGATCTGTTTCAGTATCGCAACGCGACCAGCTTGTTGATATGTCATGGGTTCCTCATTATGAAATTACATCCTTTGTGGCTAAGTTTACCTGCTGGATCTCATTTTCGCCCGCTCTTTACTGGCGATATGCTAAATTGCCAGGGTGAGGTAGCGCTTACCGCTGCTAAAACCAACGAAAGGAGAGGTTGCATGTCGACGCCACGTCAAATTGTTGCTGCCATTTTTGATATGGATGGATTACTGATTGATTCTGAGCCGCTGTGGGATCGGGCTGAACTGGATGTAATGGCGAGCCTGGGTGTGGATATCAGCCGCCGTCACGAGCTGCCGGATACCCTCGGCCTGCGCATCGATATGGTGGTTGATCTCTGGTACGCCCACCAGCCGTGGGTAGGTCCAGGCCGGGATGAAGTGACCGATCGCATTATCAACCGCGCCATTACGCTGGTGGAAGAGACCCGTCCCTTACTCAAAGGCGCGCGTGAGGCCGTATTACTCTGTAAAGAGCAGGGACTGAAGGTCGGTCTGGCCTCCGCCTCGCCGCTGCATATGCTGGAGAAGGTGCTGATCATGTTCGATCTGCGCGACAGCTTCGACGCGCTGGCCTCGGCAGAAAAGCTCCCGTACAGCAAGCCGCATCCGCAGGTCTATATGGATTGCGCTGCGAAACTGGGCGTCGACCCGACCGCCTGCGTGGCGCTGGAAGACTCGGTAAATGGCATGATTGCCAGTAAAGCGGCCCGGATGCGCTCAATTGTTGTTCCTGCGGAAGAGAACCAGCACGATGCGCGTTACGCACTGGCCGATGTCAAACTGACCTCCCTGCAGGCACTTACCGTGGCGCATCTGCGCGGGTAATGGTCACTGGCGGGCAGCACCCTGTTGCCCGCAAACATGACCGCCTTAAAAATTTTTGAAACACCATTTCATTTTAATTTGATCTTCCTGATAACTGATTCTATGCTTACCTCAGAACAACTATATCCCCCTACACACTGAGGTCTGTATGATACTGGATGCCTTTAATCTTTCAGGAAAAGTTGCCATCGTTACCGGCTGTGATACCGGCCTCGGCCAGGGCATGGCGCTGGGTCTGGCCCAGGCTGGATGCGATATTGTCAGCGTCAATCGCCGCGTTCCGGAAGAGACCGCCGCAGGCGTGAAGGCGCTGGGGCGCCGGTTTCTGGCTATTCAGGCCGACCTCAGCAAGCAGGATGCCATTGAAAGTCTGGTTGAACAGGCGGTGACCGGCATGGGGCGGGTCGATATCCTGGTGAATAACGCCGGAACCATTCGCCGGGAAGATGCGTTGACCTTCAGTGAGAAAGACTGGGATGAGGTGATGAACCTCAACCTGAAGTCGGTCTTTTTCCTCTCTCAGGCCGTGGCCCGCCAGTTTATTGCCCAGGGGCAAGGGGGCAAAATTATCAATATCGCTTCCATGCTCTCCTTCCAGGGGGGGATCCGCGTTCCCTCTTATACCGCGTCAAAAAGCGGCGTGCTGGGGCTCACCCGGCTGCTAGCCAACGAGTGGGCACAACATGGTATTAACGTAAATGCCATCGCCCCGGGGTACATGGCGACCAACAACACCCAGCAGCTACGCGACGACGAACAGCGCAGCAAAGAGATCCTCGACCGTATTCCGGCGGGTCGCTGGGGCAAGCCGGACGATCTCCAGGGTCCGGCGGTATTTCTGGCCTCTTCCGCCTCGGACTATGTGAACGGTTATACCCTTGCCGTCGATGGTGGCTGGCTGGCGCGTTAACAGCTTTGTGACAAAGAGTTACACCGTCACTACTTCCGTATACTGTATAAAATCCCTATACTGGATGCATCGACAGTTTAGTGGGTTTTATCATGACGGCGGAAGGTCATCTGCTTTTTTCTCTCGCCTGCGCAGTGTTTGCCAAGAACGCTGAGCTTACACCGGTGCTGGCGCAGGGTGACTGGTGGCATATTGTGCCATCGGCGGTTTTGACCTGCCTGTTACCGGATATCGATCATCCTAAGTCGCTGCTCGGGCAGCGGCTGAAGTGGATCTCCAAACCCATTGCCCGCGCCTGCGGCCATCGTGGGTTTACCCACAGCCTGCTGGCGGTGTTCGCCGCCCTGACCCTCTTCTATTTAAAAGTGCCCGACAGCTGGCTTATCCCCGCAGACGCCATTCAGGGAATGGTGCTGGGTTACCTGAGCCATATCCTGGCCGACATGCTCACCCCGGCAGGGGTTCCCCTCCTCTGGCCCTGCCGCTGGCGTTTTCGTTTGCCTATCCTCCGCCCGCAAAAAGGTAACCAGCTGGAGCGTGCGCTGTGCATGGCCCTGTTTGCCTGGGCCGTCTGGATGCCTCAGACGCTGCCTGAAAACGGTGCCGTGCGCTGGTCTTCGCACATGATCAATTCGCTGCAATTTCAGTTCAACCGCTTTATTCATCTGCAAAGTGAGCAGTAACTGGACAAACTTAACCGTTTTGGCATAACCCATTCCATTTGGATATAAGCGACTGGATCACACTTCTGCTAACCTTGCGCCAACAAGGTCGGACTGATACCGATCTGATATTAAATCAGGAGAACGGGGATGAATTTTCCATTAATCGCGAACATTGTGGTGTTCGTCGGCCTACTGCTGTTGCTGGCGCAGGCGCGTCATAAACAGTGGAGCCTGGCTAAAAAAGTGCTGGTCGGTCTGGTCATGGGCGTGGTCTTTGGCCTGGCGCTGCAGGCCATTTACGGTTCCAGCAATCCGGTACTGAAAGAGTCTATTCAGTGGTTTAACATTGTCGGCAACGGCTACGTCCAGCTGCTGCAGATGATCGTCATGCCGCTGGTCTTCGCCTCTATTCTGAGCGCGGTTGCCCGTCTGCATAACGCCTCCCAGCTGGGGAAAATCAGCTTTCTGACCATCGGTACGCTGCTGTTTACTACGCTTATCGCGGCGCTGGTCGGTGTGCTGGTCACCAACCTGTTTGGCCTGACGGCAGAAGGCCTGGTGCAGGGCACCGCGGAGACCGCGCGCCTGACCGCCATCGAGACCAACTATGCGGGTAAAGTGGCGGATCTCACCGTTCCGCAGATGCTGCTCTCCTTTATCCCGAAAAACCCGTTTGCCGATCTGACCGGGGCCAACCCGACGTCTATCATCAGCGTGGTAATTTTTGCCGCCTTCCTGGGCGTAGCTGCCCTGAAGCTGCTGAAAGATGATGCGCCGAAAGGCCAGCGCGTACTGACCGCCATCGATACCCTGCAGAGCTGGGTGATGAAGCTGGTGCGTCTGGTGATGCAGCTGACCCCGTATGGCGTTCTGGCGCTGATGACCAAAGTGGTTGCGGGCTCGAACCTCCAGGACATCATCAAGCTGGGTAGTTTCGTGGTGGCCTCGTATCTCGGTCTGGGCATTATGTTTGTGGTTCACGCCATTCTGCTCAGCGTAAACGGCGTCAGCCCGCTGAAATACTTCCGCAAAGTGTGGCCGGTACTGACCTTCGCCTTTACCAGCCGCTCCAGCGCCGCCTCCATTCCACTGAATGTGGAAGCGCAGACCCGTCGTCTGGGCGTGCCGGAATCGATTGCCAGCTTCTCTGCCTCCTTCGGTGCAACGATTGGCCAGAACGGTTGTGCGGGTCTCTACCCTGCCATGCTGGCGGTGATGGTTGCCCCAACGGTTGGGATTAACCCGCTGGATCCGGTCTGGATTGCGACCCTGGTGGGGATTGTCACCGTGAGCTCTGCCGGTGTGGCCGGTGTGGGCGGCGGCGCAACCTTCGCGGCACTGATTGTTCTGCCTGCGATGGGTCTCCCGGTAACGCTGGTGGCTCTGCTGATCTCCGTTGAACCATTGATCGACATGGGGCGTACCGCACTAAACGTCAGCGGCTCCATGACCGCCGGGACGCTGACCAGCCAGTGGCTGAAGCAGACCGACAAAACTATCCTGGCAAGTGAAGATGACGCGGAGCTCGCGCACCGTTAATCGCCTTCTGAGTTAAAAAAAACCGCCTTCAGTAATGACGGCGGTTTTTTTATCTCTGTTAATCCTCAACCTCTTCATCCTGACGGACCTGTAGCGCCCAGCGCTGGGCTGATTCCGGTACGGTAAAAGCTGGAGAACGACGAAAACGCTCCCCGATCAGCACAAAGGCCACATATTTGCCGCGTAACAGCCAGACGTCACGAAAGCCATCCATTTTGGTGGCATGTTCTGGCGGCGCAGGTTCAACGCGAGGCTGGTAACTGATCACAGGGCGGTTTTGTTGGCGAAGAGGTTTCATAAGCAGCAGTTTCACTAAACAAGCATAAAAATCAGCAAATTCTTATCATAGCCGATTGCCCCTCCTGCGTCGCGCCTCACGTGTCTTATGCAACATAAGCTCTGACCTTAGATCGGCCTTTCACCCGGTTTATAACCCGTAATGTTCTATAGTTATTGAGTTTTGACGCAAAAACGGCCGCATTTCAGCAATGAAAAGGAGACGAGTGCAATGTCGCAAAATGATAAGACCCATAAACCTGAACAATCCCCGCTTCACGATGCCAGCGAAGCGAAACCCGGAATGGACTCGCTGGCCCCGGCAGACGGTTCTCACCGCGCAAGTCCAGTCCCTACTCCGCCAGGCCAGGAGCCGACGGCTCCCGGCAGCATGAAGGCACCTGATACCGGCAACCAGAAACTGAATGCGCTGGAGGGGGTTCGCAAAGGGGGGGAAAACTTCCCGTTGACCACCAACCAGGGTGTGCGTATCAGTGACGATCAGAACTCCCTTCGTGCCGGTACGCGCGGTCCCACCCTGCTGGAAGACTTTATCCTGCGGGAGAAGATCACCCACTTTGACCATGAACGTATCCCGGAGCGCATCGTACACGCCCGCGGCTCCGCCGCACATGGCTATTTCCAGCCTTACAAAAGCCTGAAAGAGATTACTAAAGCCGATTTCCTGTCGGATCCGGATAAAATCACGCCGGTTTTTGTACGCTTTTCCACGGTACAGGGCGGCGCAGGTTCCGCCGACACGGTGCGCGATATTCGCGGTTTCGCCACCAAGTTTTACACTGATGAAGGCGTTTTTGATATGGTGGGCAACAACACACCGATCTTCTTTATTCAGGACGCACACAAGTTCCCCGATTTTGTTCACGCCGTAAAACCGGAACCTCACTGGGCTATTCCCCAGGGCCAGAGCGCACACGATACCTTCTGGGATTACGTGTCGCTGCAGCCGGAAACCCTGCACAACGTGATGTGGGCGATGTCCGACCGCGGCATTCCGCGCAGCTACCGCACCATGGAGGGCTTTGGCATTCATACCTTCCGGCTGATTAACGCCGAAGGCAAAGCCACCTTTGTGCGCTTCCACTGGAAACCGGTCGCCGGTAAAGCCTCGCTGGTATGGGATGAGGCGCAAAAGCTCACCGGGCGCGATCCAGACTTCCATCGCCGCGATCTGTGGGAATCCATTGAAGCGGGCGACTTCCCGGAATTTGAGCTCGGTTTCCAGCTGATCCCGGAAGAGGACGAGTTCAAGTTTGATTTTGATATCCTCGATCCGACCAAGCTCATTCCCGAAGAGCTGGTGCCGGTTCAGCTGGTGGGCAAAATGGTGCTCAACCGTAACCCGGACAACTTCTTTGCCGAAAACGAGCAGGCCGCGTTCCACCCAGGGCATATTGTCCCCGGGATGGACTTCACCAACGACCCATTACTGCAGGGGCGTCTGTTCTCCTATACCGATACGCAAATCAGTCGTCTGGGCGGGCCTAACTTCCACGAGATCCCAATCAACCGACCAACCTGCCCGTACCATAATTTCCAGCGGGACGGGATGCACCGCATGGAGATCGACACCAACCCGGCGAACTACGAGCCAAACTCGATCAACGACAACTGGCCGCGCGAAACGCCGCCGGGGCCAAAACGGGGCGGATTCGAGTCCTATCAGGAGCGCGTGGAGGGATCGAAGATCCGCGAGCGTAGCCCCTCTTTCGGTGAATACTATGCCCATCCGCGCCTGTTCTGGCAGAGCCAGACGCCCGTTGAGCAGGATCATATTGTGGGCGCCTTCAGCTTTGAGCTGAGCAAAGTGGTGCGGGCCTATATCCGCGAGCGGGTGGTCGATCAGCTGGCCCATATCGATATCACGCTGGCCCAGAAGGTGGCGGACAATCTGGGCATCACCCTTACCGACGAGCAGCGTAACCTGGCTCCGCCGCAGGATGTGAACGGCGTACAAAAGGATCCCTCCCTCAGCCTGTATGCAGTTCCTGGCGGCGATATCAAAGGCCGTGTGGTGGCGGTATTGCTGAACGATACTCCACGGGCCAGCGACGTGCTGGCGGTGCTCCAGGCGCTCAAGGCCAAAGGCGTCCATGCCAAACTGCTCTATTCGCGCATGGGTGAAGTCACCGCCGATGACGGCTCGGTACTGCCAGTGGCGGCCACCTTCGCCGGTTCACCGTCGTTGACCGTCGATGCGGTCGTCGTGCCGTGCGGCGATATTCAGAGCCTGCTGAATAACGGCGACGCGGCTTACTATCTGCTGGAAGCGTACAAGCATCTCAAGCCGATTGCGCTGGCTGGCGATGCCCGTCAGTTTAAGCCGCTGCTGAAGGTGGCAGATCAGGGCGAAGAGGGTATCGTCGAAGGCGATACGGCTGCGGGTGCATTTATGGATGAACTGACGTTGCTGATGGCGGCGCACCGGGTATGGTCGCGCAGCAGTAAGATTGACCAAATACCTGCGTAAAAAAAGCCGGGTGGCGCTTGCGCTTACCCGGCCTACGGTTCCGTGTAATTTGCTAACCGGATAAAACCCGGCGCAAGGTTCCATTGAATTTGTAGGCCGGGTAAGGCGAATCCGCCACCCGGCATTTCCTCACAGATCCCCGAACGTTCCCAGACGATACCCGCGCTCGGCAATCACATACTTCAGCGACGTCGAGGTCAGCACCTCCATCTCCGTCAGTCGTGGCCAGCAGTAAGCGCTTTTACGGATCGTATTGTCGATAAAGGCCGGATGCGCCATCACCTCCAGCGACCGCTCTCCCTGCTGTACGGACCTGTCCAGTACGCTTAAAAACAGCGCTTCACTGATTTCATCGCCATAAAATGCGCTACTGAAACCGTCCGTCGTGGGCGGCAGATCGCCCCCCATTTCGCCGGGCATGTCGACCTGACGATCCACACGCAGCGCCACCCCTTTGCGGCGGGCAAACTCGGCCACCAGCGGGAAGATGGCCGGGATCATATGCACGTGATGATGGCTGTCGATATGGGTCGGTTCGCGCCCGAAGAGATCGACGAAGCGATTGAACTGACAGTCCAGTTCGCGGGCGATCTCCTCCAGGGGTAACGTCCCCTCCTCTGCCCTCTCCCAGATCCATTTGCCCAACACCCCCTCCCGGGTCAGCCCTGGCATAGCGGTTAGCGGCATACCAAGGGTCAGAACAAAGTGCATGCCCACGCCCAGATCGGGCAGATCCCGGCTGAGCGCCGCGGCGTGCTCAATGGCTTCACCGTTCACCATCGCGGTGGTGGAGGTCACCACGCCGTGCCGACAGGCTTCCACGATGCCGTAGTTCTGCCCTTTTGAGAGGCCAAAATCATCGGCATTGACGATCAGCAGATATTCCATAGCGATCCCTCTTAGTGCTGCTCGCTTTTCAGTTTATCGATCGTGGCGGCGAAATTCGGCAGCCATTTTTCATGGGCCAGGATCAGATCCCGCGCCAGCTTCTCGGCATCACGATCGGAGTGCACCAGCGGGCTCAGGTTCAGCGCCAGCAGCACGTCGTTCAGCTCGCCGCTGATGGCCGCCTGGCTTGCCGCCACTTCAAAGCCCTTGATGGTGTGGATGAGGCCCATCACTTTATCATCGAAATGGGTCAGTCGCGGATGTGGCTTCGCCCCGTCACGGCCCAGGATGCAGGTCATCTCCACCGCCCAGTCCGCCGGGATGTTATCGATGTGGCCGTGGTGCGGCACATTGACGTAGTGTTCCGCCTGCTTGTCGTTGTAGATAGCGTTGATCACTTCGCAGGCCGCATCGGAGTAGTATGCTCCGCCGCGCTGCTCCAGCTCTTTCGGCTTCACGTCCAGATCCGGGTTCTTATAGAGCTCGAACAGCTGTTTTTCCACCTTCTGCACCACCTGCGCGCGGGCACCGCCTTTGTAGTATTCGCCCATCTCGATCGCCAGCATCTCTTTCAGCTTGAAGTAGTAGAGCAGATAGGAGCATGGCAGCAGATTCAGGGAGCGGATCAGCCCTTCGCTAAACGGCAGGTCAAAGATGTTCTTCACCGAACTTGCTTTCAGAGTGCCGCTGGCAACGCCATCCAGCAGCTCCGGGAAACGTGATTTGCCGTTGACCAGGACATCCTTGATAAAGACCATGTGGTTCAGGCCAAACAGGTCGATAGAGAGGTCGTCGTTGTCGGTCAGGGCCAGCACGTCGTGAATAAACATCTTCATGCCGATAGGGATATTGCAGACCCCAATGAAGCGTTTGAACCCGGTATGGCGATAGACCGCTTCGGTGACCATCCCGGCCGGGTTGGTGAAGTTAATCACCCATGCCTGGGGGCAGATCTCCTGTACATCTTTAATGATGTCGAACACCACCGGAATGGTGCGCAGCCCTTTGAACAGGCCGCCTGCACCGTTGGTCTCCTGGCCCAGATAGCCGTAGCTCAGCGGGATACGCTCATCCAGCTCGCGCGCTTTCAGCTGGCCGACACGCAGCTGCGTCGTCACGAAATCGGCATCTTTCAGCGCCTGACGACGGTCGAGGGTTTTATGCACGGTCATCGGCACACCCGCTTTTTTCACCATACGCTGGCACAGGTCGAAAATAATATCGAGCTTCTCCTGGCCCTCGGCCACGTCAACCAGCCACAATTCGCTGACCGGCAGTTCATGATAACGCTTAAGGAAGCCTTCCAGTAATTCCGGGGTGTAGCTGCTTCCGCCGCCGATGGTCACTACTTTAAGTTTCTTTTGCATAATATTCTCCCTGGAGATCCGCTTTTTAAGTATAGCGATCCCGTCCCATTTATATTGGGCAAGCCTGTTAATCGATATTCCCGGCGGTAAACCCGCCGGACGTTAATTAATAACTGTGAGGTTTTTCCGGTAGCTGTTAGGGGTAAATGAGGTCAATTTCTTAAAGGTTTTAATAAACAGACTCGGACTGCTATAACCGGATTCGTAAGCAATATCCGTCACCGAATAGTTGGTGATTTCCAGCTGTTTTCTGGCGAAATTGATCCGTATTTCATTAATAATCTGCATCGGCGTTTTCTGGTAATAACGCTGGGTGGCACGGGTCAGGTATTCCTGGGATTTTCCCGACAGCGCCACCATATTTTCCAGCGCGTTTTCACCAAAACGCAGCTTGTCATGCATCGATTCAACGGTCGTGCGCAGCCATTGCGGAATATCGTCGGATGCCTGCTGCTCTTCGCGATAATGGCGTAGCCGATTGACGACGTAAAAGGTCACCGTTTCAATAAATTCATCGAATTCATTGTCGCGGAAGTTGAGTGAGGCAATAACAGTGTCGATCCAGTTCAGGAATTCACTTTTAACGTGATAAACCTGCGATGCAACAAAGCAGAACGGCAGCAGCGGCGAGTAGTGGGTTTCGAAGAAGCGTTTACTGATGCCGACGTTGAGAATGCGCGTGGCACCAAAATCGTAAAAGCTCTGATGGTGAGAACCCATCGGGATAAAAACAAAATCCCCACGCTCCAGCAGCACCCGCTTGCCGTTGATCTCCTGGAAATAGCGGCCGGTCAGCACGATGGTGAACTCATAGTAGTCATGCTGATGCAGACCGCTGATGCTCTCCACCTTGTTGTAGATAAAGACATGAAAATTTTTACCATTAAACAGCTGTTGTTCCCGGGCGGTAGTGATTTCCATGGCGCTGACCTCCTGCTATCAGTCTGACCTACTGCATTTTCTCATGAAGTTCGATGAGTTCCGCCACCAGCTCACGCGCCAGCATGGAGGTCATCAGATGGTCCTGAGCATGTACCAGCACCAGGCTGACCTTCATTTTACCTTCACCCTGATCGCTTTCGATCAGTTTTGTTTGCACCAGGTGCGCTTCATTGAGCGCGGTGCGCGACTGGGCCATCATCTCTTTCGCGGTGTCGAAATCGCCCTGCTTGGCTTTTTTCAGCGCCGCGTACGCCAGGCTGCGCGCCTGACCGGAGTTGATGATAAGCCCCATCACCACTTCTTCAAGATCGTTCTCTGCGACCTCTTCCGCTTCTGCAACTACATTCTCTAAATCAAACATGTTTTCTCTCCTGTAGTGACGCGGGTCGCCCCGCGTCATACGACATCAGAATTTCAGTGCGAGGGCGATATCCTCTTCGCTCTCTTCTTCATCAATGGTGGTCTGGGCTTTATTGGCGATGGCAACGAATGGCATATAGAGCAGGGTTGCCACACCCAGGTTAAATATCGCCAACAGGAAGGCCGCTACGCTGCCGTTGGTGTTGAAGAAGGCGCCCAGACCGGCTGGCATGGTCCACGGTGCAATGTTAGTGACCGGCGGGATGATGCCCAGGTAGTAAGCCGTCAGGGTAATGGCCGCCAGCAGCGGCTGCACCAGGACGAACGGAATAAACATCACCGGGTTCATGATAATCGGCAGACCGAACAGGATGGGCTCGTTAATCTGGAAGATGCCTGACGGCAGGGCCAGCTTCGCCACCTGACGATGATCCGCACGACGGGAGGTGATAAATACCGCGATGATCAGGCCCAGCGTTGCCCCGGTACCGCCCAGGAAGATGTAGGAGTCCAGCATCGGTTTCGCCCACACGTGGAAGGTTTTACCGGCCGCCAGCGCTGCGTCAACGGAGCCGTACTGCTGGTAGAGCGCCACGTTTTCCAGCGCCCATGGGGTCATGATGCCGCTGTCCAGCGCAGCCAGCGCCAGAGAGCCGTGAACACCGAAGAACCAAAGCAGGGAGGTGAAAATCACGTAAGCCCAGCCTACCACGCCTCCCATGGATGCCAGCGGTGTGGAGATGGTGTCCATGATGATCTGGTGGAAGTTGGTGCCCCAGTGTGAGAGCGCCCAGGCGATAGTCCCCATGATGGAGAGAATAATGAAGCCCGGGATCAGCGCCGAGAACGAGCGCGATACCGATGCCGGAACGCTGTCCGGTAAGCGAATCACCCAGTTGCGTCGAATAATAAAGGTGAACATCTCCGCCACCACCAGACCGATCACAATGCCGGAGATGATGTTTGCCCCGCCCAGCCAGTTGGCGCCCACTGCGTAGGCTTCGCCCACGCTGTAAGGGGTGACGGTCATAAACGCAGCGACAGATAATAAACCGGCGGCCAGTGAGTCGACTTTACGCTCTTCTGCCAGCGCCATCCCGATAAAGAAAGGTGCCATCAGCGACATAATACCCAGCGTACCGTTGTACACATTGCCGCCGATGGCCTTGAAACCATTTAATGTTTCAATAGTTGAGGGATCTAAACGCACGCCTAATGAATAGAAAAATGAACCATCACCGAAGCTAAGAAAAACGTTGTTAATTAAAACGAACATGGCCCCGGCCAGTGTTAACGGCATTACTTTAATAAAACCGTTTTTAATGGCGTTGACATGCGGTTGCTTTCCTATTTTAACTGCAAAAGGAAGGAGTACCTTTTCAAGCGCAGCAATAAATCTACTCATAGAAAATACCCTTAAATGCCGCAATAATATTGCGGCGTAAATGTGTGAAATTGCTCTTTGACGGGAAAAATAAAAATTAAATTAATTAGCAGCTTTTTTAATCGCCGCTACTGCAGCTTTAAGAACACCCAAACCATCCACTTTGCCGTACAGGGCAGAGTCGATCACTTCAACCGGTTTATTCGGTAACAGACGCTGAATTTCTGGCAACATATAGGCAATTTGCGGCCCCAGCAGTACCACATCGGCACTGGTGCCTTTTTCGCCTGCCAGCGTTTCCGGGAAGGCTTCAATGATAACCGGAACTTCGTACTTCTCGGCCTGCGCGCGCATCTTTGACACCAGCAGTGACGTTGACATGCCTGCTGAGCAAAACAGATAGATATGTTTCTTTTCCATAATGACTTCCCTCTTATATAGCCACCGCGTTAGCTGCGACTTCAGCACCGTTACCGGGCGTTCTTCTCGCAGGCTGGTCTGATGGGATGAGTATACGGCAAGCGATAAGGCTGTGGTAATCCAGGATGTTTTGGAATTGTCTCTCATTGACCTGCGGTTATGACAACCTTCACATTTCAGGCAAATAATTCGCGATAAGAAATAAGATTATAGGGGGGATAAAGAAAAACCGGCCAGTTGGCCGGTTTGGATCTGCTCAGGCAAAAGGGTTATCAGGCTTTAGGTGCCTGCGGATCGGTGTCATATTCCGCGCAGGTCTGGTAGCCAGAGTTCATAACGTGACCTGTGTCATCTAATGCAACAAAATAGGTTTCGGTTTTACCATCCCGTTGACCCAGGATATAGGTCTGGCAAGTACCGCGAGCGTGGATCATCGTCACTTCAGAGGATGGCTTACCGGCCAGCTGCTCGACCTGAGCGCGGCTCATCCCTTTCTTAACATCTTTGACCACAGGCTCTTTAAACTGATCGGTTGTGCGGTCATAAGCGGTACAGCCCGCCAGTAAAGTCAGTACAGCCGCTGCGCCTAACATTCCTGCTACGTTCTTGTTCATATTCCGTCCTCTTGTTTATCAGCGTGTTAAGTAAGCCTGGAATAGAAAACCACATTTTTCAACCTCAAGCGTGACGGCAAAGTTTTTTCGGAAAATTCCGGCAAAACAAAAATAACCTGCTAAATCGCTCTATTTCGCTCCATTCAAATTTGTGATCCTTGTCGTTTTACCCATCACAGGTTAGCTTTAACAGTACATTCATCAGGCAAATTTGTGTAACGGAGGGGCTAGATGGCTCTGCAACAAGAGATTATCCAGGCACTGGGTGCAAAACCCACTATCAACGCGGAAGAAGAGATTCGCCGTAGCGTCGATTTTTTGAAATCCTACTTAACCCGCTTCCCGTTTCTGAAAACGCTGGTGCTGGGCATCAGCGGCGGTCAGGACTCTACGCTCGCCGGGAAGCTCGCCCAGATGGCGATCAACGAACTGCGTGCCGAAACGGGGAATAACGACCTGCAGTTTATCGCGGTGCGCCTGCCCTACGGTGTGCAGTTTGACGAGCAGGATTGTCAGGATGCCATCGCGTTCATCCAGCCCGATCGCGTGCTGACCGTCAATATTAAAGAAGCGGTGCTGGCCAGCGAAAAAGCGCTGCGCGAGGCGGGCATTGAGCTGAGCGATTTCGTCCGCGGTAACGAAAAAGCCCGCGAGCGCATGAAGGCGCAGTACAGCATCGCCGGGATGACCAGCGGCGTAGTGGTGGGGACAGACCATGCGGCAGAAGCCCTGACCGGCTTCTTCACCAAATATGGCGATGGCGGTACCGACATTAATCCGCTGTTTCGTCTCAACAAGCGCCAGGGCAAACAGCTGCTGGCCGCGCTGGGCTGTCCGGAGCATCTGTATAAAAAAGCCCCTACCGCAGATCTGGAAGACGATCGCCCTTCCCTGCCTGACGAAGCTGCGCTGGGCGTGACCTATGAAAATATTGATGATTATCTGGAAGGTAAGACGCTGGACGAAGGCACCGCCCGCATTATCGAAGGCTGGTACCTGAAGACCGAGCACAAACGTCGCCCGCCGATCACGGTGTTTGACGACTTCTGGAAAGCGTAATCTGACGGGGCGGCTTATGCCGCCTCTTTTTTAACCGCACCACTGCTGCTACACTGTATGCCTGAACAGTATCAGGAGTATGTTGTGAGCAGGCGTCAATCGGCACCGCGGCTTGAATTTGAAGCGGCAGCAATCTATGAATATCCCGAACATCTGCGCCCGTGGCTTGAGGCACTCCCCAGGCAGCCAGGCGTCTACTTCTTTCATGGCGAAAGCGATGCCATGCCGCTTTATATCGGCAAGAGCGTCAATATCCGCAGCCGGGTGCTGTCGCATCTGCGCACGCCGGACGAAGCCGCTATGCTGCGCCAGTCCCGGCGCATCACCTGGACGCAAACCGCGGGCGAGCTGGGCGCCCTGCTGCTGGAAGCGCGTTTAATCAAGGAGCAGCAGCCGCTGTTCAATAAACGATTACGTCGCAACCGCCAGCTCTGCTCGCTGCAAATCACCGAGGGTAAACCGCAGATCGTCTATGCCCGCGAGGTCGATTTTTCGCATACCCCGAACCTGTATGGCCTGTTCGCTAACCGCCGGGCGGCGCTGCAAACCTTACAGACGCTGGCCGACGAGCGACAGCTCTGTTACGGCCTGCTGGGGCTGGAGTCGTTAAGCCGCGGGCGGGCCTGTTTCCGCTCCGCCCTGAAGCGTTGTGCAGGGGCGTGCTGCGGGAAAGAGAGCGTGGAGGAGCATCAGCAGCGGCTGGTTGAAGGGTTGCAGGCGATAGGCGTCACCTGCTGGCCGTGGGACTGCGCCGTGGCGCTGAAAGAGTCGCGCCCGGAGATGACCCACTACCACATTATCCATAACTGGCTCTGGCTGGGCGCGGTCGAAAGCCTGGACGAGGCGGCGGAACTGCTGCGCACGCCCGCCGGTTTTGATCAGGATGGGTATAAAATACTCTGCAAGCCGCTGCTGGCGGGCAAGTATGAGATCATTCCGCTCAGTGGCCCGGAAGCCAGAAAATCTCGCTGAACAGCAGGGTGCCCTCGTCCTTAAGCAATCGCAGGGTATGGTCGCCTTCATGCCAGTACGCCCCCTGATCGGCGGTCAGCAGTTTATCACCCAACTGCCAGGCGCCGCTCAGCACAAACACCACGCCGCCGCGTGACGCGAATGTCGTGAAGGTGCGATCCGCCACCCGCACCTTAGCCCGGCAGCAATCCCGGCGGGTCATGATGTTAAAGTCCATCGACATCTGCCCTTCCAGCAGCTGCGCCTTGACCGGCAGTTCTCCGGCAAAGCTGAAGGGTTGATGACGCCGCAGCGTGTGATTAAACGCCTTTCCACCATCCAGCTGCACTTCTCCCCCTTCCAGCAGGGTGATCACCCGATCAACACCGGGGGAAACAGAAAAATCACCGTTGCTGGCAAGGGAGGCAATACTGGCGCGCCAGTTAAAGTCCCGGGTTGCAGGAGGGAAACAACATATTTCGCGCGTCTCTCCCGCGCCGTTGCGCCAGAGGTTAACCGGCATTTTGCGGATATCGAAGAATTCCATCACCACTCCAAATGGCGCAATACGCGCCAAAGCACCCCGCCCAGGGCGGTCGCTTTTTGTTTGTTATCGTTAGGTCGCTGCAGAACAGTATCGGCAGATGTGCGGGTGGGCCTTAGTCTGACGACGAAAAAAGTAACGTCAGAAATTTCAAACACATTCTGCAAATCGATAACAGGAGAATACCGGGATGGCGGCGGCTGGCAAGAGGCTGGAAAAGAAAAAACCGCCGGACCTGCCCACAGCAAATCTGCTTGAGTGGACAAGACTCCGGCGGTCTTGAATAGCTGAACCGATTATTCGGCTGAGGTGGTCATTTTACCTTTCGCCGCGGAACGTTCTGTCAGACGCTTCTCAAAATTGGCATTAAACTGCTTTTTCTGTTCCGGGGTAAGGATGTTGTAAATCTTGTTCTGGGTTTCCATGTGCGCCAGCATGCGGGCTTTATGCTGCTCGGCCATCTTATCAACCTGCGCTTCGGCCTTCGCTTTATCGAAGGCGTCGCTGGCGATGATGTCATGCATTGCGCGGCGCTCTTCTACCGGCGGACGCTTCATCTGCTCGCGCTGGCTTTTCATGATGTCGCGGATCTGCTCTTTCTGCGCATCCGTCAGGTTCAGGTCTTTAAACATCATGTCGTGATGCATGCCCGGCTTACCTTTGTGATGCATCATTTTGCCTTCGGTCGGTGCAGCCGTGGTGGTGGTGGCGGTATCAGCGGCGAACGCCGCGCTGGTAGCGCCCAGAGCCAGGGTAGAGGCAACAAACAGTGCAGTTAATTTACGCATAATTTTGTCCTTCCTTTCAGTTATTCTTCGGCGCTATGCCGTGTTGACGAGATTAACTTTACGGGGTTTATCGTCAATTAGTCAGAGCAACGGTAAAACAGTGAAAGTGTAAAAAACAAATTATCGTCAAATATGGAGAAAATAAGGATAAAGCGTGGAGAGTTGAAACAAAAATATGCATGCAGATGATTTTAAAGAGATTGTGGAGAAGTATACCGACAAACAGATTAATAATAAAGCAAACAACCAGGAATAATCCGTAATAAAACGGCAGTCGAGTGAAATGGCTGAGAAAATAAACAACCCCACCGCGTTACACAGATGGGGTCAGGTAATTTTCAGGCAACTTTTTCCAGCATCAGCCCGGCGCGCAAACCAAAGGCCACGGCGGGGTTCGGGAAAAGAACATACTCGGTTGGCTTTTGTACTTCATAGCGTTCTTCGCCATCCTCTGCCAACAATACCCCCTGGCGGAACGGCGTAAAGTTCAGGGTATGACTCGCCATGTGCAGCACAAAGGCCTCGCTGCGGCGGGTGATCTGTTGCACCACCCGATACTGCGCCACGGGCCCGGCATGGGACGTCGATACCTCACCACACAGCAACGCGCGCAGCGCCTGATGGGTGGTGGCAAAACGCGTTAAATCGTTATGCCCGAACGGCAGCGCTTTTCCCAGCTCCAGGGTGCAGGCCAGCGCCCCAAAGCGTTCGCAGGTGAAATGGGTGAAGGTACCGCCGGGTGCCTGATGAAAGACCAGCGCCTCCAGCCCGGCATCCGCCAGCCACTGAATAAACGCCTCATCCCAGGGCTGATTGCGCTGGGGCAGCACGCCAAAGCGCTCATGATACGAGGCGCGGATGGCGGTATGCAGATCCAGATGCCAGCGATCGGAACCCGCCTGCCGGTAAAAGGCCGCTAACAGATCCTCCAGCAGCGCCGCCCGTTCGGTCTCCTCGCAGGCCGGGAACTGCGTCCCGCGCCCGCTGAACAGGCGATTGATATCGCAGGTCAGGTAGCGCTTGCCGGCTCGCAGCGCCGGAGGATTCCCGTAGATAATCAGCAGACGGCAGCGCAGCGAGAGTTCGCCGCGAAAGAGCGCCCTGACCAGCAGGTCGACAATCTCCACCGGCGCCGTTTCGTTGCCGTGTATCCCGGCAGAGAGCACCAGGGCTCGCTCGCTGTCTGCCTCCGGGACGAGCTCCAGCACGCCGCGTGCCAGCCAGCGCCAGTGAAACGAAGCCCCTTTACCCTCCCGTCGGGCGGGCGTTTCATTCGCCATGGTCAGCGCCAGAAAATTATCCATAACGCCTCCTTTATTGCTGGAACGGGTAGACGGAGCCCAGTTGCAGAATGCGGGTCAGGGCATCCAGCGCTTCGCGTCCTTCCCGTAAAAGCTGCGGATCGACCAGGTCGGCCTGGGTCAACCGATCGCGATAGTAGCGATCCACCCAGTCATTAAGGGTGTTGAACAGGGTATCGTTCATCATCACCGCCGGGTTAACCGCCCGCTGCTCCTCAGGGGTGAGCACCACGCGCAGGCGCAGACAGGCCGGACCGCCGCCGTTGGCCATGCTTTCGCGCAGATCGAACACCCGCAGCTCGCTGATGGGGTTATCCTCGGCCACCAGCTGATTCAGATAGCGCCAGACGCCAGGATGGTTCTGCGACTCCTGGGGTAGCACCAGCATCATGCTGCCGTCGTCACGGCTCAGCAGCTGGCTGTTAAAGAGATAGGTTGCCACCGCATCCTGCACCGAAACGGCTTCCGTCGGCACCTCAATCGGCATAAATCCGGGCACGCGATCGCCCAGGGCGTGCAGCAGCGCTGACTGGTGAACAAACGCCTGCTCGTGGCAGAACAGCACCTGGCGGTTCGAGACCGCAATCACGTCGTTATGGAACACTCCCTGGTCGATCACCAGCGGGTTTTGCTGGGCAAACATCAGTTGGCCCGGATTGACCTGATTCAGGCGGGCAACGGCCTGGCTTGCGGCCAGAGTCTGACGGGCCGGGTAACGGGCAGGCGCGGGACCTGTTCCCTCATCACGACCATAGACAAACAGTTGCAAACCCGGCTCGCCATAATCGCCGCCAAGACGGTTATGGTTGGCCGCCCCTTCGTCGCCGAACATCGCCACTTGCGGCAGCGCTGTATGGACACTGAACCGGGACTCATCGCGAAAAATAGCCCGCAGCACCTGTTCCGTGGTGCCAGCTTCACTGGCGCGGTGGAACTTGTTGTTCAGGTTCGCCACCGTCAGATGCACTTTTCCGTCGAGGGTATCTGCGGAGGGGGCCACCGTCGCGGCGTTGGCAACCCACATGGAGGAGGCCGAACTGGCGGCAGAGAGCAGCTGCGGCATTTGGGTGCCCGCTTTCTCCACCACCTGCTCGTCGCTGCCGGTAAACCCGAGCTGGCGCAGGACGGCGACGTTAGGCCGCTCCTGCGGCGGGATCACCGCCTGAGGAAAACCCGCATCCGCCAGCGCCTTCATTTTTAACAACCCCTGCTTTGCCGCCAGCCGCGGGTTGGAGATCTGAAAGCGGTGTTTTGTGGAGGCCTCATTGCCGAAAGACAGCCCGGCATAGTGGTGGGTTAACCCCACCAGCCCGTCGAAGTTAACTTCACGCGCTTTCATGACGCTTCTCCCGTGTAAAATCGAGGCCCGGATTCAGCTGCTCCGGCAGGACGATGGCCGGCGTCTCCAGGCTCGCCATCGGCCAGGCGCAGTAATCCGCCGCATACCAGGCGCTGGCACGATGGTTACCGGAGGCGCCCACCCCGCCAAACGGGGCGGTACTGGCCGCGCCGGTGAGCGGTTTATTCCAGTTCACAATCCCGGCGCGCGCCTCCAGCAGCAGCTGGTCAAATTTCTCACGATCCGGGGAGATGAGACCGCACGACAGGCCGTAGCGTGTGGCGTTTGCCATCGCAATGGCCTGGTCAAAATCGTCATAGCGCCAGACGCAGAGCAGCGGACCAAAGACCTCTTCGTCCGGCACACCGCTCACGCCAGTCATCTCGACGATTGCCGGGGTTAATAAAGAGGTTCCCGCCTTCACCAGCCGTGGCTCCAGCAGCGACTGGCCGCCGCGGGCGACATGTTCCCGCCAGGCGTGATAGACATTTTTTGCCGCCTGTTCGGAAATCAGCCCGCCGATAAACGGCTGCTCGCTGGCATCCCACTCGCCCGGCAGCAGCCGCCTGCTCACCTCAACCAGACGGGCCAGGAAAGCATCCCCTTCAGCACCGCGTTTGACCAGCAGCCGACGGGCGCAGGTGCAGCGCTGCCCGGCGGTAATAAAGGCTGACTGGATGGTCAGGTGGACCGCGGCATCGATATCCGCCGGATCGTCAACGATCAGCGCATTGTTGCCCCCCATCTCAAGGGCGAGAATTTTCTCCGGTTGCCCGGCCAGCTGGCGGTGCAGCTGATAGCCAGTTCCGGCGCTGCCGGTAAAGAGCAGCCCGTCAATATCGCTCAGCGCACTCAGCGCCTGACCGGTTTCGCGCCCGCCCTGGACGAGATTGAGCACCCCCGGCGGCAGCCCGGCCTGCTCCCACAGTTTGACCACCGCTTCGCCGCTCCAGGGCGTTAGCTCGCTCGGCTTGAAGATCACCGTGTTACCCGCCAGCAGGGCGGGCACGATGTGGCCATTCGGCAGATGGCCGGGGAAGTTATAGGGGCCAAACACCGCCAGCACGCCGTGCGGACGATGGCGCAGCGTAGCGGCCCCGTCCGCCATCTCGGTACGCTGCTCGCCGGTGCGGGTGTGGTACGCCTTAATTGAAATGGCGACCTTGTTGATCATGGCGGTAATTTCGGTCGCCGCCTCCCAGCGCGGCTTGCCGGTTTCGCTGGCAATAACGCGGGTCAGCTCCTGCTTATTTGCCTCCAGCAGGGTGGCAAATTTCTCCACGATCGCCTGACGAGCGCTGAACGGCAGCTTCGCCCAGCCGGGGAACGCGGCGCGCGCGGCGCGGCACGCCTGCTCAACCTGCCCGGGGCTGGCATCCGCCCCTTGCCATAATCTCTCCTGCCCCACCGGGTTATGTTTGCTGCGAAGTTCACCTTCGCCGGTTACCCAGTCACCGTTAATCCATAAGTTCATACCGTTTTCTCCTCGGGGCACAGACGCACCATGCGAATAAGATCGCCAGCGCAACATTTCAGGGCATCCAGTTGCGCTGCGGTCAGCACCAGACGTTCACATTCGGGGTCCACGCGGATCAGCGTGGCGCGATAGCTGTCATATTGTTCGTTCGCCACCAGGCAGGCCGGAAACTCACCCGGCGCGGGCTGCCCCTCGGCCACCTCCACCAGACGGCTTTTGCGGATCGCCCGCACCCGGTCGATATCACACTCCAGCGTCGGGCCGCCGTCGAAGATGTCGACATAGTTACGGTAGCGGAAGCCCTCTTTTTCCAGCACCGCGCGGGCCGGCGCGGTATGCGGATGGACCTCGCCAATTACCGCCTGCGCCTCGGGACTGAGGAAATGGGTATAGATAGGATGTTTTGGCATCAGCTCGGCGATAAAAGCTTTCTGCCCGGTGCCGCACAGGTAGTCCGCCTTGCTGAACTCCATGGAGAAGAAGCGCTCGCCCAGGCTTTTCCAGAACGGCGAGAAGCCGGTTTCGTCGATGACGCCGCGCATCTCGGCAACCACTTTTTCGTTAAAGCGATCGCGGAAGGCGGCCATAAACAGAAAGCGCGATTTGGAGAGCAGATAGCCGTTGCCCTCTTTGCGCCACTCCGGGTCGAGAAACAGCGAGCAGAGCTCGCTGCTGCCGGTGTGATCGTTACTGAGAAACAGCGTGGGCAGCGCATTGTAGACGTTCAGCTCTTTCGAGGCATGCACCAGGGTGCCCACACGGTAGTTATACCAGGGATCGTTCAGACCTACCGCCACCTCAATGGCGCAAATCCCCGCCACGGTTCCGCTGTCGGTATCTTCCAGCACAAACACGTAGCCCTGTTCGCCTTTCGGCAGCGTCCCTTGCCAGGTCTCGATGGAGCGCTCAATGCGCGCCGAGAGCGTGTTTTCATCAACGGGAAGCGAGGTCAGCCCGCCTCCCGTCTTACCGGCAAGCTGCATGAGGGCGGAGAGATCCCCGCGCTCAATGGGACGGATGACCATCATGATGACACCCCGGACTTCACCTGTTCGCAGGCCAGCGCAAAGCGATCTAACCCGGTCCGCACCTCTTCTTCGCTGACAACCAGCGCAGGCGCGAAGCGCACCACGTTAGCCCCGGCGATCAACACCATCACGCCCGCTTTTGCCGCTTCCTGTGAAATGAGTTTAGCTTTTCCGGCGAATTCATCCGTGAGCACGCAGCCAATCAGCAGCCCCAGGCCGCGAATCTCTTTAAACAGGCCGGTTTTGCTGTTGATGGCCTGAAGACGCTCAACAAACCAGTCGTGACGCTGCTTCACGCCGTTCAGCACTTCCGGCGTGTTGATGATATCCAGCACCTGACCGGCCACCGCCGATGCCAGCGGGTTGCCGCCGTAGGTGGTGCCGTGGGTGCCGACGGTCATCACCCGGGCAAATTTATCGGTGGTGAGCATTGCCCCGACAGGGAAGCCGCCGCCCAGCGCTTTGGCGGTGGAGAGCACATCCGGCGTCACGCCGTAGTGCATATAGGCATAGAGCTCACCGGTGCGGCCGACGCCGGTCTGGACTTCATCGAAAATCAGCACCGCGTTGTGGCGATCGCACAGCTCGCGCAGCCCCTGCAGGAACGCTTTGTCGGCAGGCACAACGCCGCCTTCGCCCTGCATCGGCTCGACGATCACCGCGCAGGTGGACTCATCTATCAGCTCGCTGGCGGACTGTAGATCGTTATAGACCGCGTGGCGGATATCCGGTGGCAGCGGCGCGAAATCCTGGGAGTAAGAGGGTTGCCCGCCCGCGCTGACGGTAAACAGGGTGCGGCCGTGGAAGGCATTTTTAAAGGCGACGATACCGCTTTTATGGCTGCCAAAATTGTCGTGGGCATATTTACGTGCCAGCTTCAGCGCGGCTTCGTTGGCCTCAGCGCCTGAGTTACAGAAGAACACTTTTTCCGCGAAGGTGGCGTCGATCAGTTTTTTCGCCAGGCGCAGCGCGGGCTCGTTGGTGTAGCCATTCCCGGTATGCCAGAACTTTGCCGCCTGGTCGTTCAGCGCCTGACGCAGCGCCGGATGAGCATGTCCCAGGGCGTTAACCGCAATGCCCCCAGCAAAGTCGATATACTCTTTGCCCTGCTGATCCCACAGGCGCGAGCCCTCTCCCCGTACCGGAATAAAAGCCGCCGGGGCGTAAACCGGCATCATCCATTCATCAAAGTTTTCACGCGTAATTGACAGAGACATAGCGACCTCATCCGGTAAATAAAAGGTTGATAAAATGTTAAATATTTATGTGTTTGCCCTGTGAATGTAGATTGCAGCGTTCGTGCCAGCCAGCGATAAAAATGCATAAACGGGAGGGGGTAACGAAATATCAACAGGTTACAACATGGAGTTATTCACTGTTATTGCATAAAAAGTGAATATTTTTACAACAAGCGCAGCTTTACCGAAGGAAAAACAGAAATATTATGCATAGGCCAAATATAATTCTGGAATTGTGATCGCTCGCGAAATTTGTGTAGCTTTTATGCGCCATCGGAGGGCGTAACGCGTCAGAACGGTGCAGAAATTGCACTATCGGCAGGATCTGTTGCAGTAATGGGTGGAACATACGCAGCGGCGGCAGTCAGCGGGAGGAAATTCTGCTACCATCCTTGCACTATTCACCTTGCACTGGCAGCGACTATGAAATTTGTCTCTTTTAATATCAACGGCCTGCGCGCCCGCCCTCATCAACTCCAGGCCATCGTCGAAAAACATCAGCCTGACGTCATTGGCCTGCAGGAGACAAAAGTTCACGACGATATGTTCCCTCTCGAAGAGGTGGCAAAACTGGGTTACAACGTCTTTTATCACGGCCAGAAAGGTCACTACGGCGTGGCCCTGCTGACCAAAGCGGCGCCTGTCTCGGTACGTCGCGGTTTCCCGGGGGATAACGAAGAGTCCCAGCGCCGTATCATCATGGCGGAAGTGCCCTCCCCGCTGGGTAATGTCACCGTGATCAACGGTTACTTTCCCCAGGGCGAGAGCCGCGACCATCCGCTGAAATTCCCGGCCAAAGAGAAGTTCTACCAGGATCTGCAGTCATTGCTGGAAACGGAGCTGCAAAAAGATCATCCGGTGCTGATCATGGGCGATATGAACATCAGCCCGACCGATCTGGATATCGGCATCGGCGAGGACAGCCGCAAGCGCTGGCTGCGCACCGGGAAATGCTCCTTCCTGCCGGAAGAGCGCGAGTGGATGGGGCGTCTGCTGGGCTGGGGTCTGGTGGATACCTTCCGCAACGCCAACCCGGAAACCCACGATCGCTTCTCGTGGTTTGACTACCGCTCTAAAGGTTTTGATGATAACCGCGGCCTGCGCATTGACCTGCTGCTGGCAAGCAGCCCGCTGGCGGAGCGCTGCATCGAAACCGGGATCGACTATGAGATCCGCAGCATGGAAAAACCCTCCGACCATGCCCCGGTCTGGGCGACCTTCGACGTGAAGTAAATGGCTGTACGTCCCGGTAAAGTTCTGCTTATTTGCGCCCTTCTGGGCGCTTTTACCCTTCTTTTTAAGCTACTGCCGCCCGGCACGCTGACGCTGGAAAACCTTCAGGCGCAGCATCAGGCCCTGCAGCTATACTGCCAGCAGGCGCCGCTGAAGAGCGCCATACTCTTTTTCCTTCTCTATGTGCTGGTCACTACCCTGTCGCTGCCGGGCGCCGCGGTGTTAACCCTGCTCGGCGGGGCGCTGTTTGGCCTGTGGCCGGGGATCCTGCTGGTGTCGTTCGCCTCGACGCTGGGGGCCACGCTGGCGATGCTGAGCAGCCGCTACCTGCTGCGGGACTGGGTGCAGCGCCGTTTTGCCGGGCCAATGCGCACGGTTAACGAAGGTGTCTCGCGGGACGGGGCGTTCTACCTCTTTGCCCTGCGCCTGATGCCGCTGTTCCCGTTCTTTATGGTCAACCTGCTGGCGGGGATCGCCCCGATCGGATTGTGGCGCTACTGGTGGGTCAGTCAGCTCGGCATGCTGCCAGGGGCAATCGTCTATCTTAATGCCGGACACCAGCTGGGGCAGATCGCCGCGCTGCGTGATATCCTTTCCCCCGGCGTGGTCATTGCCTTTACGCTACTGGGGCTGCTGCCGCTTATCACCCGCTGGCTGTTCGCCCGCTTTTCCCGCACTTCTTCATAACAGAGAGGCACTATGCGCCGTGTGCGTTTTTGCATGTTGTTAACGGGCCTGCTGATGACAGGACACGCGCTGGCCGATGAGGGCTGGCAGAAAATCAAAGAGGAGGCCCGGGGCCAGACCGTCTGGTTTAACGCCTGGGGCGGCGATGAGGCGGTGAACCGCTACCTGGACTGGGTGAGCGGGGAGATGAAAAGCCACTACGCCATAAACCTGAAGATTGTCCGTCTGGCGGATGCCGCCGACGCGGTGAAGCGCATCCAGACCGAGGCCAGCGCCGGGCGCAAAACCAACGGTTCGGTAGATCTACTGTGGGTCAACGGCGAGAACTTCCGCACCCTCAAAACCGCCGGGCTGTTGCAGACCGGCTGGGCGCAAATGCTGCCTGACTGGCGCTATGTGGATACCGCGAAACCGGTGACGGAAGATTTTGCCATCCCGACCGAGGGAGCCGAGTCTCCGTGGGGCAGCGCCCAGCTGACCTTTATCGCCAGCCGCAAGAGCCTGCCGCAGCCGCTGGCTGACCCGCAGGCGCTGCTGGCGTACGCCACGCAACATCCCGGCACCATCACCTATCCGCGCCCGCCCGACTTTACCGGCACCGCGTTTCTGGAACAGCTTCTGCTGACGCAAACCACCCAGCCGGAGGCGCTGAAACAGCCGCCCGACAGCGCCACCTTTGCCCGGGTGACCGCGCCGCTCTGGACTTATCTCGATAAACTACATCCGTACCTGTGGCGCGAGGGCAAAGACTTCCCCCCTTCACCGGCGCGGATGGATGCCCTGCTGGCCAGCGGCAATTTAAACCTGTCGATCACCTTTAACCCGGCCCACGCCCGGCAGAAAGTGGCCAGCAAAGCGCTGCCCGCAGACAGCTACAGCTTTGGTTTTCAACAGGGGATGATCGGCAACGTACATTTTGTGGCGATCCCGGCCAACGCCTCCGCCAGCGCGGGGGCGAAAGTCGTCGCGAATTTCCTGCTCTCGCCGCAGGCACAGATCCGCAAGGCGGACCCGGCTAACTGGGGCGATCCCACTGTGCTGGATCCACAAAAACTCCCGGCGGCAGCGGCGGATAAATTGCGCCAGTTTATGCCGACTGAGCTTCCGCCAACGCTCGCTGAACCACATGCCGCCTGGGTGAATGCGCTGGAGCAGGAATGGCTGCGTCGTTACGGCACCCACTAAGCGGGCTTGCCTGGCTGCTGATGGCGGCGGTGTACCTGCCGCTGCTGCCCGCCTTCGGCCTGCTGCTGCCCCCGATCTTCTCCCTTGATAACTGGCGGGCGCTGGCCGCCGATCCGCAGATCCCGCAGGCGCTGGCCGCCACGCTGGTTTCCACTCTGATTGCCGCCGCCGGGGCGCTGATGCTGGCCCTGGCGGTGGTGGCCGCGCTGTGGCCCGGCAGCCGCTGGCGACGCCTGTGCAACCATCTGCCGTGGCTGCTGGCGATCCCCCACGTGGCGTTTGCCGTCAGCGTGCTGCTGATATTTGCCGAAGGGGGAGAACTCTACCGCCTCTGTTCTCTCTGTTCACCGATAGTGGATCGCTACGGGATCGGGCTGGGGCTGACCCTCGCCGTCAAGGAGAGCGCCTTTGTGGTCTGGGCGATTTACGCCTCGCTGCCGGAAAAAGAGCTGGCGCAAAAGGTGACGATCCTGCGATCGCTGGGTTACGGACGCTGGCAGGCGCTGCGCTGGCTGATCCTGCCCGCCATTGCGCCTGCTCTGGGGGCTGTGATGCTGGCGGTGATCGCCTGGTCGCTGTCGGTGGTGGATGTGGCCCTGATCCTCGGGCCGGGTAATCCCCCCACCCTGGCGGTGCTGGCGTGGCAGTGGCTGACGCAGGGGGACAACGTCCAGCAGGCCAAGGGGATGCTGGTGTGCGTGATCCTGCTTCTGCTGCTGGAGCTGATTGCCATCGCGATATTTATCAGCTGGCGGCGCTGGCGAACCACCATTCCGGCCATCTCCGGGGAGCGCCCGATGCCGCGTCCGCTGCTAACAGGGCGAGCCTGCGGCCTGCTGCTCCCCCTGGCCGGGATCGCCAGCATCGCGGTGCTGGTTCTGGTGGCGGGCAATGCCAGCGTTTCGCGGGAGACGGCCGGGGTGAGTCTGACGCTGGGGCTGCTCTCAGCGGGGATAGCGCTGGGGATGATCCTGCTCTGGCTCGAATGGGGCCCGCAGCGCGGGGGATTCTGGGTCTGGCTGCCGCTGGCCCTTCCCGCCCTGCCGCTGGTGGCCGGGCAGTACCGGCTGGCGCTGCTGTTGCAGCTGGACGGGCAGTTTGTCGCCGTGCTGTGGGGACATTTACTGTGGGTGCTGCCGTGGATGCTGCTGGTGATGCAACCGGCGTGGCGCAGGCTCGATCCGCGCCTGATCCTGACAGCCCGCACCCTCGGCTGGGGATCGCTTAAAATTTTCTGGCTGATCAAATGCCCGCAGATGATCCGCCCGGCACTGACGGCGTTTGCCGTCGGCTTTTCCGTCAGCGTGGCGCAGTATCTGCCCACCCTGTGGCTGGGTAGCGGACGGTTTGCCACCCTCACCACCGACGCGGTGGCGCTCAGCAGCGGCGGCAGTAGCGCGGTGCTGGCAGCCCAGGCGCTCTGGCAACTGCTGCTGCCGATGCTGATTTTCGCCGCCTGCATTTTGCTTTCCCGGCTGGTTGGCCGTTTTCGACAGGGGTTACGTTAATGCTTGTGGTTAAGGATGTTTCGCTCTCTCTGCGTCAGACGGCGCTGCTGCACAACGTCAGTTTTTCGGTGCCACCCGGTGAAATCCTCACCCTGATGGGCTCTTCCGGCAGCGGCAAATCGTCGCTGTTTGCCTGGATGGTAGGTGCCCTGCCCGCTGATTTTCGCGCCGAAGGGGAGCTGTGGATCAATGCCCGGCGCTGCGACACGCTGCCCACCGAACAGCGCGGCCTGGGTCTGCTGTTTCAGGATGCACTGCTTTTTGATCATTTCAGCGTCGGACAGAATTTGCTGCTGGCGCTTCCGGCGTCCATCAAAGGGGAGCAGCGTAAACAGCAGGTAATCGCGGCGCTGGATGCCGCCGATTTGCCCGGTTTTTTTCAGCGCGATCCCGCCACGCTGTCCGGCGGGCAGCGCGCCCGGGTCAGCCTGCTGCGCGCCCTGCTGGCCCGGCCCCAGGCGCTGCTGCTTGATGAACCCTTTAGCCGACTGGATAAAACGCTGCGCGACCAGTTTCGCCGCTGGGTATTTGCCGAAGTGCGCGCCCGGCGCATTCCCGTCGTTCAGGTGACCCACGATGAAGAGGATATCCCTGCTGCGGGTCGGGTGCTGGCGATGGAGAAGTGGCAATGAATCCCATGGCAACCTGCGCAAACGCAACGTTTTTTGTCGGGAGGATTGCCACAATCACCGCTCTTTTTTCTTACGACGGGCATTTCGATGAAACGTGTTTCTCAACTGACCGCGCTGACCGCCGCGTTAGGTCTCGCCTCTTTCTTCTCTTTTGCCGCTGATATGGCGCCTTCCCTCACGCTCAAAGAGCTTCAGCAGCAGAAAGGCGCGGTGATCGATACCCGCATCAGCGCCTTTTACAACGGCTGGCCCCAGAGGCTGAACGGCCCATCCGGACATGAGCCTTCGGCTCTTAACCTCTCTGCCAGCTGGCTGGGTGCCATGTCTGAGGCGCAGCTGAAAGCCTGGGCCATGCGGCATCAACTGACGCTGACCACCCCCATCGCATTATATGGCAGCGAGAGCGATAACCAGGCCGTGAAGGCGCGGCTGACTGAGGCAGGCTTCAGCCACATCACCCTGCTCGGTGATGCCCTGCAAACCTCGTCTCGCCTGCAGCGTCTCGCCCATTTCGAACAGCTGGTCTATCCCCAGTGGCTGCATCAGCTCCAGCAGGGAAAAACGGTCCCTGCCGCCCCTGCCGGCGAGTGGAAAGTGATTGAGGCCGCCTGGGGTGCGCCGAAATTTTATCTGTTGAGCCACATTCCCGGCGCGGACTATATCGACACCAACGAAGTGGAAAGCGAGCCGCTGTGGAACAAGGTCTCTGATGCCGATCTGAAGGCGATGCTGGCGAAACACGGCATCCGCCATGACACCACAGTGATCCTCTACGGACGCGATGTCTACGCCGCCGCGCGCGTGGCGCAGATCATGCTGTATGCCGGCGTGAAAGATGTACGCCTGCTGGACGGCGGCTGGAAAGCGTGGGATGACGCGAAGCTGCCGGTCGAGCGCGGCACGCCCGACGATGTCAAACCCGCCGCCGACTTTGGCGCGCCGATCCCCGGTCAGCCGCAGCTGATGCTGAGCACCGAACAGGCCCGCGGCCTGCTGCATCGTCAGGACGCTTCGCTGGTGAGCGTTCGCTCGTGGCCGGAGTTTACCGGTGTCACCAGCGGCTACAGCTACATCAAACCTAAAGGGGAGATCCAGGGCGCCCGCTGGGGCCACGCCGGAAGCGACTCGACCCATATGGAGGATTTCCATAACCCGGACGGCACCATGCGCAGCGCGGATGATATCGCCAGGATGTGGAAGCAGTGGAACATTCTGCCGGATCAGCAGGTGGCCTTCTACTGCGGCACCGGCTGGCGGGCATCAGAAACCTTTATGTATGCCCGGGCGATGGGCTGGAAACATATCGGCGTCTATGACGGCGGCTGGTATGAGTGGAGCAGCAACCCGCAGAACCCGGTAGTGGCTGGGGAACGCGGGCCAGACAGCTCGCGGTGATCACGGCTGGCGCTGAACCTCCTTCAGCGTCAGATACCCGCTCCAGATGCGCGTTGTGGTGGTGAGCCAGCACAACGCGCCAAACACCCACGCCAGCCACCCGAAATGCGCCGGGAACAGGCAAAAGAGCACGAACAGCAGCAGCGTTTCCGTCCCCTCCGTCAGGCCACCCAGATAGTAAAACGACTTGTGGGCATAGCCTGGATTGTCTATCTCATGCTTCGCGGCCAGGGCAGCAAACGCCAGAAAACTGCTCCCGGTGCCGATAAAGGCAAACAGCAGCCAGGCGGCAGGCAGCGCATTGTTAACCGGATCCGCCAGGGCAAAGCCAAAGGGCACCAGGGCATAGAAGAGGAAATCAAGGGAGATATCGAGAAAGCCTCCGGCATCGCTCAGCCCGCGCCGCCGGGCCAGCGCGCCGTCCAGCCCATCGAGCAAGCGGTTCAGCGCAATGGCCACCAGCGCCGCCAGGTACCAGCCCAGCGCCAGAAACGGCAGCGCCAGTACCCCGATGGCAAAGCCCATCAGCGTAATACCGTCCGGGGTGATGCCCGGTTTATCCAGGGTTGCGACCAGCCGGTTGAGCAGCGGCTTGATGCGCGGATGAAGGTGGCGGTCAAGCATCCTGTTTTTCTCCTCTTATCGCGCACAACCCCTGGGAGGGGATATCCAGCGCCGCGTTAAAGCGGGCGGATAAATTCTGAAAACCAATCAGCGCCGTCATCTCGGTAATCGCCTCGTCATTGAAGTACTGGCGCAGCGCCGCTTTGGTGGCCTCATCCACCACCGGCGGCGTGGCGGTAACGGCTTCCGCATAGGCCAGCGCGGCGCGCTCCTTATCGCTGAACAGGCTGCTGTCGCGCCATGTCGCGACGGCCTGCACCTTATCCAGCCCGCCGCTGCGTTCCGCCAGGCGCAGCGCGTTGGCATCGATGCAAAAGGCGCAGTGGCAGATCTGCGAGACGCGGGTCATCAGCAGCGAACGCAGTACCAGCTCAAGGGGCGATTTTTTGCGTTCCAGAAAGCCTACAAACAGCGCTACCAGCCAGAACAGCCGGGGCATTCTTCCCCACCAGCGCAGCGGATTAAGCACTGCGCCATAATGTTTTTTCTGCATTGCCGCGACAGGCGTTAGAATGGTGGGAATGGATTCGATGGGTTTAACCCAGACGGGTGGTCTCTCGTTCACAGGATGCTCCTGGCGTGTTAAGTGCGCAGATCCTAACTCTTTTTCTTTTATTCATTATTGACGACCATGCTAAAAACACTCGATGTTGTCTGCGCTATTCTCGAACGGGATGGCAAAATTTTACTGGCGCAACGCCCGCTGCATGCGGATCAGCCCGGTCTGTGGGAGTTTGCCGGGGGAAAAGTGGAGGCGGGGGAAACCCAGCCCGCGGCATTAGTGCGTGAACTGCGCGAGGAGTTGGGCATTGAGGCCTGCCCCGCAGAGTATATCGCCAGCCATCAACGGGAAGTGTCCCAGCGACTGATTAACCTACACGCCTGGCACGTCGCGGAATTCACCGGCACGCCGGAAGCGCGCTATCACAGCCAGCTGGTATGGTGTTCACCGCACGAGGCGCTGGATTACGACCTCGCCCCGGCAGATATCCCTTTGTTACAGGCGTTTATTCTCTTACGCGACGCCACACCAGCGGATTCGTACTCAGGGCGTTAGGATCGCGCTGGCACTGCAACAATACCCCCTCGGCTTTTACCACCGCCCCTTCTGAATAGTTCTGATCCTGATAGATACAGCACTGGTTACACGGCGGTGGACGCTGACCGCTGGAGCTGAAGATCTCCGGCGGGATATTCACATCCACCCCGGTTCCAAACCGCTGATCGGCCTGACTGCCAGCCGCGAAAACCCCAAGCAAAACAGCCATCACAATACGCTTCATCGACGCTTCTTCCTGTTATGTCCTGATATTCACTATAACGGTAAAAACAGCGCGAAGCTTTAATCCCCCCTTCGGTCATCGTTTTTTATTATGACCCGGCGCGTTTAATGAATTTAACTTGAGGACGAAATTTAGCTTGCGTCACAAAGCCTGTCGGGTGGTATAGTCGAAAAACACAACATCACGAAGATATTTGTTACAAATTAAATAATCCCAATATATTAGAGGAACTTATAGTTATGGACCAGGCTTGCTCCCTTGACTCCTTTCTGAATCGTGTTCAGCAGCGTGACCCGCACCAGAGCGAATTTGCTCAGGCCGTCCGCGAAGTAATGACCACCCTCTGGCCATTCCTGGAACAAAATCCCCGCTATCGTCAGATGTCCCTGCTTGAGCGCCTGGTTGAACCTGAACGCGTGATCCAGTTCCGCGTGGTCTGGGTTGATGACCGCAACCAGGTACAGGTTAACCGTGCCTGGCGCGTACAGTTCAACTCGGCGATCGGCCCGTTCAAGGGGGGCATGCGTTTCCATCCGTCGGTAAACCTGTCGATTCTGAAGTTCCTCGGCTTTGAACAGACCTTTAAAAATGCCCTGACCACCCTGCCGATGGGCGGCGGCAAAGGCGGCAGCGATTTTGATCCGAAAGGCAAAAGCGAAGGTGAAGTGATGCGTTTCTGCCAGGCGCTGATGACGGAACTCTATCGTCACCTGGGCGCCGACACCGACGTACCGGCTGGCGATATCGGGGTTGGCGGACGCGAAGTGGGCTTTATGGCCGGGATGATGAAAAAACTCTCCAACAACAGCGCCTGCGTCTTTACCGGGAAAGGCCTCTCCTTCGGCGGCAGCCTGATCCGCCCGGAAGCCACCGGTTACGGTCTGGTCTATTTCACTGAAGCGATGCTGAAGCGTCATGGGATGAGCTTTGAGGGCATGCGTGTCGCCGTATCCGGCTCCGGCAACGTGGCTCAGTACGCTATCGAAAAAGCGATGCAGTTCGGCGCACGCGTCATCACCGCCTCCGACTCCAGCGGCACCGTGGTGGATGAAGCGGGCTTTACAACCGAAAAACTGGCGCGCCTGTGCGAAATCAAAGCCAGCCGCGACGGTCGCGTGGCCGACTATGCCCGTGAATTCGGTCTGACCTACCTTGAAGGCAAACAGCCGTGGTCAGTGCCGGTGGATATCGCCCTGCCGTGCGCCACCCAGAACGAACTGGATGTTGATGCCGCGCGCCAGCTTATCGCCAACGGCGTGAAAGCGGTAGCTGAAGGGGCCAACATGCCCACCACCATTGAAGCCACCGACCTGTTCCTGGAAGCGAACGTGCTGTTTGCCCCGGGTAAAGCGGCTAACGCAGGCGGCGTGGCGACCTCTGGCCTCGAGATGGCGCAAAACGCCGCTCGCATGGGCTGGAAGGCGGAGAAAGTGGATGCGCGTCTGCACCATATCATGCTGGATATTCACCACGCCTGCGTCGAGTACGGCGGGGAAGAGAAACAGACCAACTACGTTCGCGGCGCGAACATCGCCGGATTTGTGAAGGTTGCGGATGCGATGATGGGTCAGGGTGTGATCTGATTGTGTGGCTGTGCCGGGTGGCGGCTTCGCCTTACCCGGCCTACAAAAACCTCAAACCGTAGGCCCGGTAAGCGCAGCGCCACCGGGCAAATTCTCAGGCCGCACTCTTCTTCTTAAACTTTTTCTTCTTGTCGCCGCCCGGTGCCACCATGCCGCGAAAATCCCTCACCGACGTATTTCGCGCCTGGTTGATCAGATCGAACAGCGTACCCACCAGTGGCTGCATAAAGTCCTGGTAGCGACACTGCTTTTCGCTGATCTGAGTAAGCACCGACTCCCAGTGGGCGGTCATGTCTGGCCTCGCGGCCATCTCCGGCAGGGAGTGGATCAGCGCCCTTCCGGCATCCGTCGAGTGGATATAACGCCCTTTCTTGTGCAGAAAACCGCGTTTGAACAGAAGCTCAATGATCCCGGCGCGGGTCGCTTCGGTTCCCAGGCCGTCAGTGGCGCGGAGGATCTTCTTCAGATCTTTATCCTGCACAAAGCGGGCGATACCGGTCATCGCGGAGAGCAGCGTGGCGTCGGTAAAGTGCCGCGGCGGCTGGGTCTGTCGCTCCACCACTTCGCCCTTCTCGCACAGCAATTCATCCTCTTTTTTCACCACCGGCAACGGCGTACCGTCGTTCTCCTCATCCCGCTCTTTATTGCCCAGCAGCGTGCGCCACCCTGCTTCCGCCAGAAAACGCGCCTTGGCAATAAACTTGCCTTTGGCGATCTCCAGCTCAATGACGCACTTGCGGAACACCGCATCGGGGCAGAATTGCATCAGATACTGGCGGGCCACGAGGGTATAAATCTTCGATTCGTTATCCGTCAGGTTGACGGAACTGCTGCGCGCGGTGGGAATGATGGCGTGGTGGGCATCCACCTTTTTATCGTCCCAGCAGCGGTTGCGGGTATCCGGGTTGACCACCGGCTGTGGCACGAGATCGGGGGCGTGTACGGCAATGGCGTTCAGCACCGCGTGGCGCCCGGCGAAATGCTCTTCTGGCAGGTAGCGGCTGTCGGAACGCGGGTAGGTAATGAGTTTGTGCGTCTCGTACAGCTTCTGGCAGATATCGAGTACGTTTTGCGCGCTCAGGCCGTAGCGTTTTGCCGCCTCGATCTGCAAAGCAGAGAGGGAGAACGGCAGCGGCGCGGGTTCTGATTCCCGTTTATCGTTATAGCTGGTGACGACGGCAGGCTGGCCCTGGATGCGGGTCACCACGTGATCGGCCAGCGGACGATGCAGCAGGCGTCCCTCTTCATCCTGGTAGGGTTCACAGGCCTCACTCGGCTGCCAGACTGCAGTAAAGCGTTCGTCCTTCGGGGTGACAATATGGGCTTTCACCTCGAAGAAGTCTTTGGCGACAAAGTTCTCGATCTCTTCGTCGCGACGCACCACCAGCCCCAGCACCGGCGTTTGCACCCGGCCAACGGAGAGCACCCCCTGGTAACCCGCGTTGCGCCCGAGAATGGTATAGGCGCGGGTCATGTTGATGCCGTAGAGCCAGTCGGCGCGGGCACGGGCCAGCGCCGACACGCACAGCGGGACAAACTCGCTGTTGGCGCGCAGACGGGTGATGGCCCGCTCTACCGCCTGCGGGTTGAGGTCGTTAATCAGACAGCGCTGCACCTGCTGGCGTTTTTCCGGCGCCAGACCCAGGTAATCCAGCACCTCGTCCACCAGCAGCTGCCCTTCCCTGTCCGGGTCACCGGCGTGGATCACCTCGGATGCCTCGTTCAGCAACCGCTTAATGACGTTGAGCTGTTTGGTGACCGACGGGCGCGGCTGCAGCTGCCACTTCTCCGGCACGATGGGCAGATCGTTAAGATTCCAGCGCGCATAGCGGCTGTCGTAGGCGTCCGGCTGGGCCTGCTCCAGCAGGTGGCCGATACACCAGGTGACCACCTGGCCGTTTCCGCACTCAATGTAGCCGTCACCCTTGCGATGCGGTTTGGGTAAAACGTCCGCAATCGCCCGGGCAAGGCTGGGTTTTTCGGCAATAAATAACCGCATTGAATTAACGGATCTCAATCATCGGACGGCCACCGCGGGCGGTCACCAGCTCGCCAATGGCGGTCAGGGTAATACCGAACTCGGCGGCGGTCGCGCGCACTGCCTCTTCGGCGTCTGGCGTCACGGCCAGCAGCAGGCCGCCGGAGGTCTGCGGGTCGCACAGCAGATCGCGCCACTCGGCAGGCATCTCACCCATCAGATGGCCGTAGCTGGCGAAGTTACGCTGCGTGCCGCCCGGGACCGCGCCTTGCGCAATGTAGGCTTCCACGCCCGGCAGCTTCGGTACCTCGTGATACCAGACCTGCGCCTGAACGCCTGCGCCCTGGCACACTTCGCTCAGGTGGCCCAGCAGGCCAAAACCGGTGACGTCGGTCATCGCCTTCACCCCCTCGATGTCGGCAAAGGCAGCACCGGCAAGGTTCATCTGGCACATCACCTCTGTTGCCAGCCCTTTGTGCTCAGGCAACAGCAGCGATTTTTTCTCGGCGGTGGTGAGCACGCCAATGCCCAGCGGCTTGGTGAGGAACAGCTTGCAGCCCGCTTCCGCGGTGCTGTTGCGCTTGACGCGCTCCGTTGGCACCACGCCGGTCACCGCCAGGCCAAAAATCGGCTCCGGGGCATCAATGGAGTGGCCACCCGCCAGGGCGATCCCCGCCTGCTGGCAGGCGAAACGCCCGCCCTCGATTACCTCGCGGGCGATCTCCGGGGCCAGGGTGTTAATCGGCCAGCCAAGGATCGCAATCGCCATGATCGGCTTGCCGCCCATTGCAAAAATGTCGCTGATGGCGTTCGTGGCCGCAATGCGCCCGAAATCGTAGGGATTGTCGACGATCGGCATAAAGAAATCGGTGGTGCTGATAATGCTGGTGCCGTTACCCAGATCGTAGACGGCAGCATCATCGCGGGTTTCATTGCCAACAAGCAGGTTCGGGTCGATAAACTTCGCCTGCTCGCTGTGCAGAATGGTTTCCAGCACTTTGGGGGAAATTTTACAACCGCAACCGGCTCCATGGCTGTATTGCGTTAAACGAATAGCTTGCTCGCTCATGACAATCTCCTTTCATTACAATTGCACTATGTTAGCGCTCATTCCATTAAGTGATAAGTATGACTGTCTGAATTCTGCTGCACTTGCTCAGGATCCAGACAGTTTTATGCCATTAATCAGAAACGGGTGATAAAAGGCGCGGTGTCAGGCACGGAAACGGTGGTGGAGGCTTTAAGCTGCGGGGTGCCCAGATAGAGGAAACCGACGATTTTATCATCTGCGCCGCAGTCGAGGCCTTCCCGCACGACCGGGCTGTCGGTCAGTGCGCCGCTACGCCAGATACCGTTATAGCCCTGGGCGACTGCCGCCATCTGCATCGCCATGACCGCGCAGCCCGCGGACATCTCCTGCTCCCACACCGGCACCTTGTGCTGCGGCTGGCATTTCGCGACCACGGCGATGATCATCGGGGCGCGGAACGGCGCGTTACGGGCTTTCTCAATCGCCTTTTCATCCTGCCCGGCGGCAACAGCGCCCTTCTCCAGCAGGGTGCTGAAGCGCTCGCGTCCTTCCCCTTCGATGATAAAGAAGTGCCACGGCTGCAAGGTACCGTGATCCGGGGCGCGCATTCCGGCGCGAAGAATATTCTCCAGCTGTTCGCCTGCTGGCGCGGGCTCCGCCAGACGCGCTGCGCTACGACGGTTAACAAGCAGTTCGAGTGCATCCATTGGGTTAACTCCTGTCTTGAAATTTACTCAAAATTAACACGACGGCAGATTTTGTTACAGCGTAGCAGGCGATTCCTGCTGACAAGTGACGGTCGGGTCATTACGATAGCCCGACAACGCCGTCCAGTAGCGACGGAATAGGTAATTATCTGGACAGGGAGAATACATGCGAACCCTCTGGCGACTGTTTGCCGGCTTTTTTAAATGGACGTGGCGACTGCTCAATTTCGTCCGCAACCTGGTGATGAACCTCTTTTTCATCCTGTTTGTGATAGTTTGCGTCGGTGTCTGGATGCACCTCAGCGCCTCCAGCCAGAGTCAGAGCGCCGGGCGTGGCGCGCTGCTGCTGGATATCGCCGGCGTGGTGGTGGATAAACCGTCCACCAGCAATCGCCTTGGCGTGCTGGGCCGCCAGCTGTTTGGTGCCAGCGGTGACCGTCTGCAGGAAAACTCACTGTTCGATATCGTCGACGCCATTCGTCAGGCGAAGGACGATCGCAACATTACCGGCATCGTGCTGGATCTGAAGAACTTTGCCGGGGCGGATCAGCCTTCGATGCAGTATATCGGTAAAGCGCTGCGGGAATTCCGCGACAGCGGCAAACCGGTGATTGCGGTGGGCGATAACTACAGCCAGGGGCAGTACTATCTGGCGAGCTTTGCCAATAAAGTGTGGCTCTCGCCGCAGGGCGCGGTCGATCTGCACGGTTTTGCCACTAACGGCCTCTATTACAAATCGCTGCTCGATAAGCTGAAGGTCACCACCCACGTCTTCCGCGTCGGGACCTATAAATCTGCCGTTGAGCCGTTTATCCGCGACGATATGTCCCCTGCCGCCCGTGAAGCGGACAGCCGCTGGATTGGCGAACTGTGGCAGAACTACCTCAGCACCGTGGCCGCTAACCGCCAGATCACCGCCGGGCAGGTCTTCCCGGGCGCCCAGGGCGTGCTGGATGGGCTGCGTAAGGTTGATGGCGATACCGCGAAATATGCGCTGGATAACAAGCTTGTGGATGCCCTGGGCTCAAGCGCCGAAATTGAAAAGTCCCTGACCAAACAGTTCGGCTGGAGCAAAGAGGAGAAGAACTACAGCGCCATCAGCTTCTATGATTATCAGGCGAAAAAACGTGCCGATACCGGGGACAGCATCGCCGTGGTCTTCGCGAACGGCGCGATCATGGATGGCGAAGAGACGCCGGGCAACGTCGGGGGTGATACCACTGCCGCACAAATCCGCGACGCGCGCCTCGACCCGAAAGTGAAAGCGATTGTGCTGCGGGTTAACAGCCCGGGCGGCAGCGTCAGCGCATCGGAAGTGATCCGCGCTGAGCTGGCAGCCGCGCGCGCCGCCGGGAAACCGGTGGTGGTCTCCATGGGCGGCATGGCGGCCTCCGGGGGCTACTGGATCTCCACCCCGGCGAACTACATCGTGGCGAACCCGAGCACCCTTACCGGCTCGATTGGCATCTTCGGGGTGATTAACACCGTTGAAAACAGCCTCGACTATCTGGGGGTGCATACCGATGGCGTCGCCACGTCGCCGCTGGCCGACATTGCCGTAACCAAAGCGTTACCGCCGGAAGTGTCGCAGATGATGCAGCTCAGCATTGAGAATGGCTACAAGCGCTTCATCACCCTGGTGGCCGACTCCCGTAAGCGAACCCCGGAACAGATCGACCAGATTGCCCAGGGTCACGTCTGGACAGGTCAGGATGCGAAGAGCAACGGTCTGGTGGATAACCTGGGCGACTTCGATGATGCCGTCGCCAAAGCCGCTGAACTGGCGAAGCTGAAGCAGTGGCACGTCGATTTCTATCAGGATGAGCCGACCTTCATGGATCTTGTGATGGACAGCGTCTCCGGCTCGGTAAAAGCCATGCTGCCAGACGCGCTGCAGGCTTACCTGCCCGCTCCGGTCGCCACGGCGGCGAAAGCGGTCAAAGCCGAGGGCGACAAGCTGGCCACCTTCAACGATCCGCAAAACCGCTACGCGTTCTGCCTCACCTGCGCTAACGTACGGTAATTCCCATCCCCTCTTCCGCGAAGAGGGGATTTTTCTTTGAAGCAAACGAACCTTACATCATGCAAAAGAAATCAATTTATGTGGCCTATACCGGCGGTACCATCGGTATGCAGCGTTCGGAAAATGGCTACATCCCGGTATCTGGCCATCTGCAGCGCCAGCTGGCGTTAATGCCTGAATTCCACCGCCCGGAGATGCCGGACTTCACCATTCACGAATATGATCCGCTGATGGACTCTTCCGACATGACCCCGGAAGACTGGCAGCACATCGCCGACGACATTAAAGCGCATTACGACGACTACGACGGCTTTGTGATCCTGCACGGCACCGACACCATGGCGTTTACCGCCTCGGCGCTCTCCTTCATGCTGGAAAACCTCAGTAAGCCGGTGATCGTCACCGGATCGCAGATCCCGCTGGCGGAGTTGCGTTCCGACGGGCAGATCAACCTGCTTAATTCCCTCTACGTGGCGGCCAATTTCCCGATCAACGAAGTGAGCCTGTTCTTCAATAACCGGCTCTACCGTGGAAACCGCACCACCAAGGCCCACGCCGACGGCTTTGATGCTTTTGCCTCACCGAACCTCACGCCACTGCTGGAAGCGGGTATTCATATTCGCCGCCTCGGTACGCCTCCGGCGCCGCACACCTCCGGCGAGCTGGTGGTCCATCCGATCACCCCGCAGCCCATTGGCGTGGTGACGATCTACCCCGGTATCTCCGCCGAGGTGGTACGTAACTTCCTCCGTCAGCCGGTGAAAGCGCTTATCCTGCGCTCCTACGGCGTGGGTAACGCCCCGCAGAACGGCGAGTTCCTGAAAGAACTTCAGGAGGCGAGCAGCCGTGGGATTGTGGTGGTGAACCTGACCCAGTGTATGTCCGGTAAAGTAAATATGGGCGGCTACGCCACCGGTAACGCCCTGGCGCAAGCGGGGGTAGTGAGCGGATTCGATATGACGGTCGAGGCCACGCTGACTAAACTTCACTACTTACTCAGTCAGGATCTGGATGTGCAGGCGATCCGCACCGCGATGATGCAAAACCTGCGTGGCGAACTGACGCCAGACGAATAAGGAGTTCCTATGAAGCAACGAGCCCTGTTACTGGTCGATTTACAGAATGATTTTTGCGCGGGCGGCGCGCTGGCGGTGGCCGAAGGCGACAGTACGGTAGACGTCGCCAACGAACTGATTGCGTGGTGTAAGGCGCGCGGTGAAGCGGTGGTTGCCAGCCAGGACTGGCACCCGGCGGATCACGGCAGTTTTGCCAGCCAGCATGACGTTGAGCCCTTTACCGAGGGCGAACTGGACGGCCTGCCGCAGACCTTCTGGCCCGATCACTGCGTGCAGCATACCGAAGGCGCAGAGCTGCATCCCCTGCTTAACAGCAAAGCCATTGACGCGGTGTTCCAGAAGGGTGAAAACCCTGACATCGACAGCTACAGCGCCTTTTTCGACAATGGGCACCGGCAAAAAACGGGGCTGGATCAGTGGCTGCGCCATCACGAAATTGTGGAGCTGATTGTGATGGGGCTGGCGACGGACTACTGCGTGAAATTTACCGTGCTGGATGCTTTGCAGCTGGGTTACCGGGTGAACGTCATTACCGACGGTTGTCGCGGGGTGAATATTCAGCGCCAGGACAGCGCCCAGGCGTTTATGGATATGGCGGCGGAAGGTGCGACGCTGTATACGCTGGCGGACTGGCAGGAGACGCAGGCCTGATAGCCTTGTGCCGGGTGGCGGCTACGCCTTACCCGGCCTACAAAACCCCCAGGCCCGTGCAAGCGCAGCGCCGCCGGGCAAAACCCCGTCACCCGTAGGCCCGTGCAAGCGCAGCGCCACCGGGCATAATTCTCATTAAGTCTCATAAAGTGAACTGCCTCGCACTCTCAGCGAGACGGCAATGTTATTCTTTTTTGGCACTTTTTTCGCCACGCCCTTACGTGGCGTGCTTTTTTTACCGTCAAAATTGAAGAGGAATTGCTATGAAACGTTTGCCCTTGCTGGCAGCTTTACCCCTGCTCTGCGCATCCATTGCTTCCGCCAGTTCGCTGATGTCCGTCGGCTATTTTAACGGTGGCGGCGACGTCACTGCCGGGCCGGGCGGGGATATCAATAAACTCGATGTTCGCCAGATCACCCACCTGAACTACTCCTTTGGTCTGATCTATAACGACGAGAAAGACGAAACCAATCCGGCGTTAAAAGACCCGGCCAGACTGCATCAAATCTGGTTATCTCCTAAGGTTGAAGCCGATCTGGCTTTGCTCCCTGTCCTGCGTAAACAGAACCCTGCCCTTAAGGTGCTCCTCTCTGTCGGCGGCTGGGGGGCTCGTGGCTTCTCGGGCGCGGCATCCACCCCGGAGACCCGCGCGGTGTTTATCCGCTCAGCTCAGGCGATCGTAGAGAAATATGGCCTCGACGGGATCGATCTCGACTGGGAGTTCCCGGTTAACGGCGCATGGGGGCTGGTCGCCAGCAAGCCAGAAGACCGGGCTAACTTTACCGCCCTGCTGAAAGAACTGCGTACCGCGTTCGGACATAAAAAACTGGTGACCATCGCGGTGGGCGCCAACGCCGAGAGCCCAAAAAGCTGGGTGGACGTGAAGGCAGTGGCGCCCCTGCTCGATTACATCAACCTGATGACCTACGACATGGCGTATGGCACCCAGTATTTTAACGCCAATCTGTATGACTCCAGCGCCTGGCCGACCGTTGCCGCCGCGGATAAATATAGCGTCGACTTTGTGGTGAACAACTATCTGGCCGCCGGGCTGAAGCCGCAGCAGATGAACCTGGGTATCGGCTTCTATGGTCGCGTGCCGAAACGTGCCGTCGAGCCAGGTATCGACTGGAGCAAACCGGACGCGCAGAAAAATCCCGCGACCCAGCCCTACTTCAGCGCACAGCAGATCGCCCTGTTCAAATCACTGGGCTACGATCTGACCAAAGATACCTACGTGAAATACAACGACATTGTGAAGACGTTTTTAAACGATCCGCAGAAACGGTTTACCGAACAGTGGGACGATGAGGCGAAAGTGCCGTGGCTGTCGGTGAAGTCCGATAACGGCAATCCGCTGTTTGCCCTGTCGTATGAAAACCCGCGCTCGGTGGCGATCAAAGCCGAGTACATCAAAGAGAAAGGTCTGGCCGGAGCGATGTTCTGGGAGTACGGCGCGGATGATAACAACCAGCTGGCAAAGCAGCTGGCCGAGTCGCTGGGGATAAAACACCCGTAACGTTAAACAGGCCCGGTGAGCCATTCACCGGGCTGCAATGGTTCTGATTACTGGACCTTCAGCGTCGCAATCGGCTTCGGTGCAATACCAAAATCTTCCTTCAGCTGCTGTTTGCTTTTCATCACCATCTGGCCCTGGGTGTCGATGGTCATATGCTGCGCTTCGGTGTTATTGCGCGCCTGCCAGAGCATCACCAGTTGCAGGCAATTCTCTTTCTGCTCCGGGGTCAGGGCCACGCCATCGGCCCATTTGCCCAGCTCTACCGCCGTGACCAGACGCTGATACACTTCCGGCGTCATGCCATTGATCATCTCTTCAATATTCATGTTAAATCGGGCTCCGAAGGAATAATTTGCTGAATCGATTTTTCAGCCTTTCGTCTGGTCGCCATTCTCGTCGTCGGTGAAGCTTAAGGAGGCGGAATTGACGCAAAAACGCTCGCCTGTCGGCTGTGGGCCATCCGGGAAGACGTGACCGAGATGGGCGTCACAGTTTCCGCAGCGGATCTCGATGCGCTCCATACCGTGGCTGAGGTCCTTCAGATAGTGAATAGCCTCTTCACTGACCGGTTCATAGAAGCTTGGCCAACCACAGCCAGAATCGTATTTACTCTGGGAGTTAAACAGCGCAGCGTCACAGACCAAGCAGTGGTAAACACCGTCCCTTTTGTTATGCAGCAGACGCCCGGTGAATGGCGGTTCCGTCCCGTGATTTTGCGTCACGTAGAACTGCATTTCGGTGAGGTTTTTTTTCAGTTCATCGGAGTTATGTTGATTCGACATAGGCTTACATCTCGCAGTTGAAACAGACAACTTTTACTGTCGATTCTAACAAAACATTAACACTGAAGTATGTACTTTTGATCTAAACTTACTCGTTGCGCAGAGGCGGTCAGACAAATGTGATCTACTCCACGTTTTTATGTGGGCAGCCCTTTAAAATTCCGTGCGCAGGCCCCATATGGGTGCAAGCTCCAAGGGAATGTGAGGTAGGTCAATCGAGCAAAGCTAATGCTAAGGATTGATTTGTCGCAATGATTGACACGATTCCGCTTGACGCTGCGTAAGGTTTTTGTAATTTTACACGCAACCTTTTATTCACTAACAAATAGCTGGTGGAATATATGACTATCAAAGTAGGTATCAACGGTTTTGGCCGTATCGGCCGTATTGTTTTCCGTGCTGCGCAGGAACGTTCTGACATCGAAATCGTTGGCATCAACGATCTGTTAGACGCTGAGTACATGGCATACATGCTGAAGTACGACTCAACTCACGGTCGTTTCAACGGCACCGTTGAAGTGAAAGACGGCCACCTGGTTGTTAATGGCAAAACCATCCGTGTTACTGCTGAAAAAGACCCAGCTAACCTGAAATGGAACGAAATCGGTGTTGACGTTGTTGCTGAAGCAACCGGTATCTTCCTGACCGACGAAACTGCGCGTAAGCACATCACCGCTGGCGCGAAAAAAGTTGTTCTGACTGGTCCTTCCAAAGACAATACCCCAATGTTCGTTCGTGGTGCTAACTTCGAAACTTACGCTGGCCAGGACATCGTTTCTAACGCATCCTGCACCACCAACTGCCTGGCACCGCTGGCAAAAGTTATCAACGACAACTTCGGCATCATCGAAGGTCTGATGACTACTGTTCACGCAACCACCGCGACTCAGAAAACCGTTGACGGCCCGTCTCACAAAGACTGGCGCGGCGGCCGCGGCGCAGCTCAGAACATCATCCCATCTTCTACCGGCGCAGCTAAAGCTGTAGGTAAAGTTCTGCCAGAACTGAACGGCAAACTGACTGGTATGGCGTTCCGCGTTCCAACTCCAAACGTATCTGTTGTTGACCTGACCGTTCGTCTGGAAAAAGCAGCAAGCTACGAAGAAATCAAGAAAGCAATCAAAGCGGCTTCTGAAGGCCCAATGAAAGGCGTTCTGGGTTACACCGAAGACGACGTTGTTTCTACCGATTTCAACGGCGAAGTGTGCACTTCCGTGTTCGATGCTAAAGCAGGTATCGCACTGAACGACAACTTCGTGAAACTGGTTTCCTGGTACGACAACGAAACCGGCTACTCTAACAAAGTTCTGGACCTGATCGCTCACATCTCCAAATAAGTGAGATGAGAAATTGATCCAAAAAGGCGACCCTGGTCGCCTTTTTTTTGCTTTAAAGACAGAGGATTGCGTAATGATTAAAACAATTTTTGCACTTCCGGTAGTCGAACAGCTTACCCCTGTGCTTTCCCGCCGTCAGATTGACGATGTTGAAGTGATCGTAGTTGACCATCCGCAGGTTCAGGCTTCTGTTGCCCTGCACGGCGCGCACCTGCTCTCCTGGCAGCCGGAAGGTGAAATGGAAGCGCTGTGGCTAAGCGATAACACCTCTTTCAAAAAAGGGGCCGCTATTCGCGGCGGCGTACCAATCTGCTGGCCGTGGTTTGGCCCGGCGGCGCAGGAGGGTCTGCCGTCGCACGGTTTTGCCCGCAACCTGCCGTGGACGCTGAAAGCCCACAACGAAGATGAGTCCGGCGTGGTGTTAACCTTTGAGCTGCAAAGCGATGATGAAACGCGCAAACTCTGGCCGCACGACTTCACTCTCTATGCCCGCTTTAAGCTGGGTAAAACCTGCGAGATCGAACTGGAAGCGCACGGTGAATTTGAAACCACTTCCGCCCTGCACACTTACTTCAACGTCGGCGATATCGCTGCCGTCACCGTGAACGGCCTTGGCGATACCTTTATCGACAAAGTGGATAATGCGAAAGAAGGCCGACTGACCGACGGCGCGCAAACCTTCCCGGATCGTACCGACCGCGTCTATCTGAACCCGGAAGCGTGCAGCGTTATCGAAGATACCTCCCTGAACCGCGCCATTGAAGTAATTCATCACCACCACAGCAACGTGGTTGGCTGGAACCCTGGCCCGGCGCTGTCAGTCAGCATGGGCGATATGCCGGATGACGGTTATAAAACCTTTGTCTGCGTAGAGACCGCCTGCGTCAGCGAACCGCAAAAAGCGACGGAAGAGAAACCGACCCGTCTGGGACAAACCATTCACATTGTGAAGCGTTAATGCCCTGCCCTTGCCCTCTCCATGCTGAGAGGGCATGACGCACACTTCACACCACGTCTAATGCCGTTTTGTTTTTCGGCGCCGGGAAGGCGGCATCCAGCTTCTGTAACGCCTCTGCTGAGAGGGTAATGCCCAGCGCGCCCGCGTTCTCTTCCACATGCATGATTGATGACGCCTTCGGGATCGCCATCACCCCAGGGTGACCGATCACCCACGCCAGCAGCACCTGGGCCGCCGTGGCGTTGTACTCTCTGGCAATCGCATTGACCACCGGGTGATTCATCAGCCCGGCGCGCAGTCGCCCGGCCTGCGCCAGCGGGCAATAGGCCATCACCGGCATCTGCTGTTGCTGGCACCAGGGCAACAGATCATATTCGATACCGCGTGAGGCCAGATGGTAGAGCACCTGATCGGTGGCACAGGCCTGCCCGCCCGGCACCTGTCCCAGCTCCTGCATATCCGCATAATCAAGGTTCGAGACGCCCCAGCGGCCAATTTTGCCCTGCTGTTGCAGCGTCTCCATCAGTTCGACAGTCTCTGCCAGAGAATAATTTCCCCGCCAGTGCAGCAGATAGAGGTCAATATGATCGGTGCCCAGACGGCGCAGGCTGGCTTCGCAGGCGGCAATCCCTTTTTTGCCACCGGCATTCCACGGGTAGACTTTGGAGACCAGAAAGACCTTATCGCGCTGGCCTTTGATTGCCTCGCCAACCACCTCTTCCGCACCGCCCTCGGCATACATCTCCGCGGTATCGATCAGGGTCAGCCCCCGCTCAATGCCTGCCCGTAAGGCATCGCTCTCCTGGCGGCGCTGGCTTGCCTTTTCACCCATATACCAAGTGCCCTGACCGATGGCCGGAAGCACCCTGTTGTCGCCAAAGTTGACGGTTTTTTCGCTCATAATACGCTCCTGTTTGTCTGCACCACCCTAAAACAAACGGGGCCCGAGGGCCCCGTTATGATGCACAAATTGCGCAGTACAAATGCACAATCAGAAACTGTAGGTCACACCCACCGACATCAGACCGGTCCACGATTTATCAACCATCGGGCTGTCTTTCACCTCATCGCTGAGACGGGTATAGCGGCCGGTACCGTAGACGTTCCAGTCCGTGGCGAATTTATAGCTGGCCGTCAGCTCCAGGTACGGTTGCCAGCTGTCGTCTGCATCGAAGCTGCGCAGGCCGCTGCGTCGTGCTTCGTTACGGGAAACGCCATAATAGTAGTCGTTGTAGTTGTCGCTGTTGTATTCCAGACCGATGCCCGGGGTGAGCGTCAGCCCGCCGTTGGTGTAACGGTACAACCACGCCAGATCCCAGATATAACCGTTACTGTTGTCGAGCGTGTCGCCAGCCAGGGCGGTGCGCAGGAAACCGTACTGCGTGTTATGTACCCATGAAATCCCCGCCATCATGGTGCTTTTACGCTTGTCCAGCTGGCGCAGCTGACGGTTGTCACTGTCGCCAGGCTTGAAGTGCGTCGGGTCGTAATAAGCCATGATGGAGAGTTTGTCGGTCTGGTCGTTCCACAGATAGTAGCCACCGCCCAGCCCACGGAACCAGAAGTTATCGCCTTCATAGGTGATAACCGGAACCGGGTAGAAATCACGATCGTACTGTTTATAAGGGCTATTGATTACGCCGACACCAGCACCAATTGACCACTGATTCTCCGCGTATGCTGTACTTACTGAGGTGGCAACGATAATCCCCAGTGCCAGAAGTTTGAGTTTGGTCACAATCCATTCTTTCCTGTAGTCAAATAATCAGCGAGTGAAGTGTAACCGTCATCTCCCCCATTGCTCAAAATTTTTTGTCTGCTAATCAATTTGATTAACAGAATATTTTGTTTGCGGCAGATGACGAAACGCTGTCACGCGCATTACCGTTCAGTGAAATAAGTGTGTTTGACGTTTAAGATTTGGCTATTTTTTTGGATGAGTTATTGATATGTCATTGAAATTAGTTTTGGCATACATGCAAGTTTTGCAAATGCCATCTACGCTTAATTTTAAGAAGCTGAATACCTGATCACCCCGCAGTTTCAGCCGCCCGACCTGGCACACGGGTTGCTGCTCTGGCAGTGAGGTGCAACGGATCCCGCTTCCGGGAGCCTCTACTATTCATATGAACGGCTCTTTTCCTGTGCTAAAAAACGAAAGGACGGCATGCCATGAATATATTCGATCACTATCGCCAGCGTTATGAAGCTGCCAAGGACGAAGAGTTCACACTGCAGGAGTTTCTTACCATCTGCCGGCAAGATCGCAGTGCTTATGCCAATGCGGCGGAACGACTATTGATGGCTATCGGTGAGCCAAATATGGTTGATACCGCCCAGGAGCCACGGCTTTCCCGTCTGTTTTCGAATCGGGTCGTCGCCCGATATCCTGCGTTTGAAGAATTTTACGGCATGGAAGATGCCATCGAGCAGATTGTCTCTTATCTGAAACATGCTGCTCAGGGTCTGGAAGAGAAGAAACAGATTTTGTATCTGTTGGGTCCCGTTGGCGGCGGTAAATCCTCGCTGGCCGAGCGGCTGAAATCGTTGATGCAGCGCGTACCTATCTACGTCCTGAGCGCCAACGGTGAACGTAGCCCGGTGAACGACCATCCGCTGTGCCTGTTTAACCCGCAGGAAGATGCGCAGATACTGGATAAAGAGTACGGCATCCCTCGCCGCTATCTCGGGACGATCATGTCGCCGTGGGCAGCGAAGCGCCTGCACGAATTTGGCGGTGATATCACCAAATTCCGCGTGGTGAAAGTATGGCCATCCATTCTGGAGCAGATTGCGATTGCCAAAACTGAACCGGGTGATGAGAACAACCAGGATATCTCTGCTCTGGTCGGTAAAGTGGATATCCGTAAACTGGAAAACCACGCGCAAAACGATCCTGACGCATACGGCTATTCCGGTGCGCTGTGCCGCGCCAACCAGGGGATTATGGAGTTCGTCGAGATGTTTAAAGCGCCGATTAAGGTGCTGCATCCACTGTTGACGGCAACCCAGGAAGGTAACTACAACGGGACGGAAGGTATTTCCGCCCTGCCGTTTAACGGCATTATCCTGGCGCACTCCAACGAATCTGAATGGGTTCAGTTCAGAAACAATAAAAACAACGAGGCGTTCCTTGACCGTGTTTACATTGTCAAAGTGCCTTACTGCCTGCGGATCTCCGAAGAGATCAAGATTTACGAAAAACTGCTTAACCACAGTGAGCTGGTTCATGCCCCTTGCGCCCCGGGAACCCTGGAGACGCTGTCGCGCTTCTCGATCCTGTCGCGCCTGAAAGAGCCAGAAAACTCCAGCATTTACTCGAAAATGCGTGTTTACGACGGTGAAAGCCTGAAAGATACCGACCCGAAAGCGAAATCCTATCAGGAGTATCGTGACTACGCCGGTGTCGATGAAGGGATGAACGGTCTCTCCACGCGTTTCGCGTTTAAAATCCTCTCCCGTGTGTTCAACTTTGACCACACCGAAGTGGCCGCTAACCCGGTACACCTCTTCTACGTGCTGGAGCAGCAGATTGAACGTGAACAGTTCCCGCAGGAACAGGCTGAACGTTACCTGGAGTTCCTGAAAGGCTATCTGATCCCGAAATACGCCGAGTTTATTGGCAAAGAGATCCAGACCGCCTATCTGGAATCTTACTCCGAGTATGGACAGAACATTTTTGACCGCTACGTCACCTATGCCGATTTCTGGATCCAGGATCAGGAGTACCGCGACCCGGATACCGGCCAGCTGTTTGACCGCGAGTCACTGAATGCGGAACTGGAAAAAATCGAGAAGCCTGCCGGGATCAGTAACCCGAAAGACTTCCGTAACGAGATCGTCAACTTCGTGCTGCGCGCCAGAGCGAACTTCAGCGGACGGAATCCAAACTGGACCAGCTACGAAAAACTGCGCACCGTTATTGAGAAGAAAATGTTCTCCAATACCGAGGAGCTGTTGCCGGTCATTTCGTTCAATGCCAAAACCTCAACCGACGAGCAGAAAAAGCACGACGATTTTGTCGACCGCATGATGGAGAAAGGTTACACCCGCAAACAGGTTCGCCTGCTCTGCGAATGGTACCTGCGCGTGCGTAAGTCGTCTTAACAGCCCAAAAAGCCCGGCGGCGTGTGGCTTGCCGGGCCTACAACAATGTTCCGTAGGCCGGATAAGCGTCAGCGCTGTCCGGCACTTACGGGCACTGAAAGTTGGCAAATGCAGTACGGGGGGCATATGACCTGGTTTATTGACCGGCGTCTTAACGGCAAAAACAAGAGCACGGTGAATCGCCAGCGCTTCTTGCGTCGTTATAAAGCGCAAATCAAACAGTCGATCTCCGAGGCCATTAACAAGCGTTCGGTGACCGACGTAGACAGCGGGGAGTCCGTCTCTATCCCGACGGATGATATTAGCGAACCGATGTTCCATCAGGGACGCGGTGGTTTGCGCCATCGCGTTCATCCCGGTAATGACCATTTTGTCCAGAATGACCGTATTGAACGTCCACAGGGGGGCGGCGGTGGCGGCGGCAGTGGTCAGGGCCAGGCCAGCCAGGACGGTGAAGGTCAGGACGAATTTGTGTTTCAGATCTCCAAGGATGAGTACCTGGATCTGCTGTTTGAGGATTTGGCCCTGCCGAATCTGAAGAAGAACCAGCATCGTCAGTTGAACGAATACAAAACCCACCGGGCCGGTTTTACCGCCAACGGCGTGCCGGCAAATATCAGCGTGGTGCGTTCGCTGCAGAACTCACTGGCGCGCCGTACCGCCATGACCGCGGGCAAACGGCGTGAACTGCGCGAGCTGGAAGCAAGCCTGGATAGTGTGGCGAAAAGCGAGCCAGCGCAGCTGCTGGAAGAGGAGCGTTTACGCAAAGAGATCGCCGAACTGCGCGCCAAAATCGAGCGTGTGCCGTTTATCGACACCTTTGACCTGCGTTACAAGAACTACGAAAAGCGTCCTGAGCCTTCAAGCCAGGCGGTGATGTTCTGCCTGATGGACGTTTCCGGCTCGATGGATCAGGCTACCAAAGATATGGCCAAACGCTTTTATATTCTGCTCTATCTCTTCCTGAGCCGAACCTATAAGAACGTGGAAGTGGTCTATATTCGCCATCATACCCAGGCCAAGGAGGTGGATGAGCATGAGTTCTTCTACTCACAGGAGACGGGGGGGACTATCGTTTCCAGTGCCCTGAAGCTGATGGATGAGGTGGTGAAAGAGCGTTACGACCCGGCGCAGTGGAACATCTATGCTGCTCAGGCGTCGGACGGTGATAACTGGGCAGACGATTCGCCGCTGTGCCATGAAATTCTGGCGAAAAAACTGCTGCCGGTTGTGCGTTACTACAGCTATATCGAGATCACCCGCCGCGCTCACCAGACGCTGTGGCGTGAGTATGAACATCTGCAAAGCACGTTTGATAACTTCGCGATGCAGCACATTCGCGACCAGGACGATATCTATCCGGTATTCAGAGAGCTTTTCCATAAGCAATCTGCCACCAGCAACAGTTAACGCCACCGCCGGTCATTGACCGGCGGTTTTACGTTAGCTTTCTGTCAGAACGTAACGTTCATTTTTGCCCACACGGTCCGACCCGGTTCATTGACCGGCGTGTCGGAGGAGTAGCCAAAGCTGCTGTTCCCCGCCAGGTTAAGATGTTCGCTGTAGTTTTTGTCCAGCAGGTTATCGACCCCACTGCTCAGCTTCAGGTAGTTATTCACCTTCCATGCCGCGTTGGCGGAGAGAATGGCAAAGCCAGCGCTCTGATCGAAATCTTTGCCGACCACGTTACCTTCGTTCATCGCCACCCGATGCTGCGGGCTCACCATGCGCAGCAGGCCGGTTGAACTCCAGTCGCCCTGCTCCCACGTGAGGCCAAGACGCGCCTCCAGCGGCGGCATTTGCGGCAGCGGCTGGTGGTCGTCCGTGTTCTCCCCCCAGGAGTAGTTAAGGGTAGCGTCGGTTTTCCACTGATCGCTCAGCTGCCAGGAGGCGCCCATCTCCCCACCCATAATGGTGGCATCCACGTTGTCGGCCTGGCTGACGTGGGAATCGTCCGGATCGTAGCTAAACAGGATAAAGTCGTTGATGCGCCCGACATAGGCGGAGATCCACCCGGTGGTACGCTCGCCTTTATACTGGGCGCCGACGTCAAGCTGGGTGGTTTGCTCTGGTTTGAGATTATCAAAGACATCCGAGGTGCCGTCCGGGCCATAGGTGGGCGAAAACAGCTCCCAGTAATCGGGGAATCGTTCGGTATAACCGAGCCCGGCGTAGACCATCGCCGGTGCCGCGCCCAGATTATGCTCCACGCGCAGGAAGCCCGCCGGAAGGGTATCCTCGCGGCTGTCGCTGCCGATGCCGGTATAGTTATCCACTTCGACCTTATCCAGACGCGCGCCGCCAATCACTTTACTCAGATCGGTCGCATTCCACGTCAGCTCGCCGAACGCGCCATAATCGTGAAAACGTGCATCCTCCTGCCAGCCTTTGTCCTCATCATCTTCATTGCTGCGATGGGTGTTGGTCTGCATATCCAGCCCGCTTTGCAGCTGGAAATCTGACCATAGCCAGGTCCCCACCATCCTGCCGCCGACGGTGCGACGATCGACCTGTTTTTCCATCGGCATCGACATATCCATCGATCCCATCGGCATGCCGTTCATGGAGCCGGAGTCCGGGGTCCCGGGGGAGCGCATGGAGTAGTTGTCCATGATGTGGTTGGCGTAGTTGTAATAGGCACTCATCTCCAGGGAATCGAAAATGTCGCCGATATTCTCTTTCTTAAAGCGCAGGCCCAGGCTTTCGCGCTTGAACTGGGATCCGTCCATGCCGCGCCCGGCATAGCTTGCGTCGCCATCCCCCTGACCGGCGGTGAGTTCCAGTAACGTATCCGCATCCGGTGTCCAGCCGATGGCCAGATCGGTGTTCCACTTGTCCCATTTCGAGGCCACGCGATCGCCGTTACCGTCTTTGTAGTCGCCCGCTTTCGATTTATTGCCGTTGAGGCGTACATAGCCCGTGTCGTTACCGAAGCTGACGTCGGCATTTTCATCGAAGCGGTCATTCGAAGCGGCGAGAAAGCTGGCGTCGCCCTTGATGCCGGCGCTGTCAAAACGGGGCGGTTCACGTTCGAAGCGTACCGTCCCGGCGGAGTTCCCCGGCCCCCAGAGTACGGTTTCCGGCCCTTTGGTGACCGTCAGCAGATCGTAGCTTTCCGGCGAGATGTACGAGCTTGGCGCATCCATTCGCGCCGGACAGGCGCCGAGCATTTCGCTGTCGTTGGTCAGCAGGCGCAGACGTGAGCCAAACATGCCGCGAAATACCGGATCGCCATTGCTGCCGCCATTACGGATCTGGCTAAAGCCGGGGATGGTTTTGAGGTAATCCGAGCCGTCGCTGGCCGGCACCGGCTGGCGCGGGGTTTTGGGCGACGTGACCACTTCAAGTGGAGAAAGAACCGGTGCCGTCACGGTGATCACATCCTGATCGTTCACCGGTGCTGTGCTGATAGTCCCCGCGGCAAGCGCTGCGCCGGAAAAGGCGGTGAGCAGCGCCAGAGCCAGAGGATGGGGGGGAAACGTAAATTTTTTCATTGCTGTGCCTGATTGAAGAGTGGCGTGGTGTACCGCTGCGAAACCGAATCCTTTCGATAACGAAAGCGCTTAACGAGCAGGCACATAAACTACGTAAAGTTTGCCGAAGGGGGTAAACCGGAACAACGTTGCGTGAGGAGAATAAGAGCGGTAGAAAAAAGTTGAAAATTGTCATGTTGTTGGTTTTGCTGATACTCAACGCCAGCAGCGAATATTCAAAATAACGCCATTTTTTCCCGACTGAACCGCCTGTCCGTGGCGTTAATCCGCACCGTCTCTCCACTTCAGGCAATCGCCCAAATCACACTCTTTTTTGCACAAAACCCTTTTTACCGGCACGCGAGCACGTAAAGTAAGCAGGCTTACTTTTCTATTTTGGCAAGGAATACCCTATGTTTGACCCTACCCTGCTCATTCTTCTGGGCCTGGCCGCGCTGGGCTTTATCAGCCATAACACCACGGTCGCAATATCAATTCTGGTTCTGATCATCGTTCGCGTGACGCCGCTTAGCGGTTTTTTCCCGTGGATTGAAAAACAGGGGCTGACCGTGGGGATCATCATCCTGACCATCGGGGTGATGGCCCCCATCGCCAGCGGCACTTTACCGGCTTCCACGCTTATCCATGCCTTTATGAACTGGAAATCGTTGATCGCCATTGCCGTGGGGGTATTTGTCTCCTGGCTTGGCGGTCGCGGCGTTACGCTGATGAGCTCTCAGCCCACGCTGGTCGCGGGCCTGCTGGTGGGTACGGTGTTAGGCGTGGCGCTCTTCCGCGGCGTCCCGGTCGGCCCGCTGATCGCCGCCGGGCTGGTGTCGTTGTTTATCGGGAAGTCGTAGCGAGGCTGGCGACATACCGGGCCGGGGTCTGGCCCAGTCCCTTTTTGAACATCGTGATAAATGCCGTGGTGGAGTCATAACCCAGGTTTTGCGCCACCTGCTGCACCGACTGCCCGCTAATGAGCCCTTGCAGGGCGACAATCAGCTGGAGCTGATGCCGCCAGCGGCGAAAGCTGAGCCCGGTTTCGCTGACCACCAGCCGGGCGAGATTGCGCTCACTCATCGCAAAATGGCGCGCCCACTGGTGCAGCGTCTGCCAGGCGGCAGGCGATTCGGCCATGGTGTCACTCATCAGGCGGATTTTGGGGTGCGTGGATACAGGGAGCTGCAGCTGCTCCTGGGGCTGTCGGGGCAGCTCATCAAACAGCACCTGCACCAGCCGCCGGGTGGCAGGCTCCTGCTCAGCGGGGCTGCGCTCCGCCAGGGTCAGGATCAACTCCCGCACCAGAGGTGAAATTTTCAGGGTGCAGCAGCGGTCCGGCATCGATACCGCGCCGGGTTCAATAAACAAAAAGCAGAGGCGGGCGCTGGGCGTGGCCTTATTGCTGTGCGGCAGCAGGCCGGGGATCCAGACGGCGAACTGCGGGGGCACCATCCACATGGCATTTTCCACCTCGCAGGTAATGGCTCCGTGCAGGGCGAGAATCAGCTGGCCTTTGCGGTGCTGGTGGAACGGAATGCGTTGCTCATCTTCCACCACGCGTACATGAAACGCCACCGCAGGATCGTGCTGGCTGTCGGGATCGTATCCCGCAAGGCCGAGTCCAGGCATCATTTTGTCCGATATTAGCGATAATCTGTCATTTTAGCTTGATTTCAACCACGGTGAAAATGCGTATCCTGTAGCCTCATTTCGACGTAAGAGATTCCCATGACCCTTGCCCTTTCTGCTACCGGCAAACAGCGAGCGCTGTTGATTGCCGGGATCCTGATGATTGCCACCTCACTGCGGGTGACCTTTACCGGTGCAGCGCCGCTGCTGGATGCTATTCGTACAGATTATGCCCTGACCACCGCCCAGACCGGACTGCTTACCACCCTTCCCCTGCTGGCCTTTGCGCTGATTTCGCCGCTGGCGGCCGGCCTCGCCCGGCGCATCGGGATGGAGCGCAGCCTCTTTATCGCCCTGCTGCTGATCATCGCCGGGATTGCCCTGCGTTCGCTTCCCTCTTCGGCATTGCTGTTTGGCGGCACCGCCATCATTGGCTGCGGTATTGCGCTGGGCAACGTCCTGCTGCCGGGGCTGATCAAACGCGATTTCCCCGGCCAGGTGGCGAAACTTACCGGGGCGTACTCCCTGACCATGGGAGCTGCCGCCGCGCTGGGCTCGGCGCTGGTGGTGCCGGTTGCCCTGAGCGGCGCGGGCTGGCACGGCGCGCTGTTAATGCTGATGGTATTTCCTCTGCTGGCCCTGCTGCTGTGGCTTCCGCAATGGCGTCAGCGCCCTGCCGGCTCCCTGAGCGGCGCCCGCGCCCTGCACAGCCGGGGCATCTGGCGTTCCGCACTGGCCTGGCAGGTGACGCTGTTTCTGGGGATTAACTCGCTGATTTACTATGTGATTATTGGCTGGCTTCCGGCGATCCTGCAGAGTCACGGATACAGCGAAACCGAGGCGGGTTCCCTGCACGGGCTGTTACAGCTGGCGACCGCGGCACCGGGAATTGTCGTGCCGCTGATCCTGCTTCGCCTGAAAGATCAGCGCGGTATCGCCGGACTGGCGGCGATGATGTGTGCGGTAAGTGCTGCCGGGCTGTGGTTTATGCCAGCGATGGCGGTGATGTGGACGCTGATTTTTGGCTTTGGCTCCGGTGCGACGATGATCCTCGGCCTGACGTTTATTGGCCTGCGCGCCAGTTCGGCCCATCAGGCGGCAGCCCTTTCCGGGATGGCGCAATCGGTCGGCTATCTGCTTGCCGCCTGTGGCCCGCCGCTGATGGGTAAAATCCATGATACCAACGGCGACTGGCGGATCCCGCTGCTGGCCTGTGCGCTGGTGTCAGTCATCATGGCCGTGTGCGGGATCCTTGCCGGGCGTGACCGGGAGATCACACCCGGCTAAGCCCTTTATTCAGTAACTCTGTGCCGCGCGAAGCAGCGCCTGCACCAGCGGCGCAGGACGCCCTGCAAGGGCAGCGCGCTCGTGCTGGAACAGCGTCGCCACAAAGAATGGATGGGTGACCAACTCTACGGCACGGATCTCCCCCTGCGCGTCCCAGCCGGTGACGCGCATATCGCCCTTCTCCAGCTCCTGCGCAAATTCAGGCGAAACGCCATAATTGCAGCGATATTCTTCCTCGATCTCCTCCTGACCATAGGCTTTAGCGATCAGGGTGTTAGCGCGTAGTTCAATGGTATCGGCGACCTCCACCAGCGAGCAGGTCAGGGGGGCAATGACCATTCGCCCTGCGGTATCGGTTTCTGCGTGGGCGGCATCCTGCCAGCCAAGAACGTTACGCGCATATTCAATGAGCGCATGCTGGAATCCGCCGCAGGTGCCCAGAAACGGCACGCTGTTCTCCCGGGCATACCGCGCCGCAATGAACGCAGCGTCAGCATTTTTATAGGGACTTGCAGGAACCAGCCAGATCGCGTCGTAGCCGACCAGGTCTTCCGGGCTGGTTAATTCGGTGGTGGCCAGCCAGTCGTAGTCGGCGGTAATGTCCAGCACCGCGGCGGCATCATCAATGGCGAGAGGAATCGCCTGGTGAGCCGGCACGTCATGATTGTAGTCGCCGACCAGCGCAATTCGGAGGGTATCTTTTTGGGCAGAGAGTTCCATACAGTGATCCTTATGCCAGATAAATATCAGATAACATAAGGCGCGTCAGACTACCGATCTTTCGTTGATATCACAACACCTTAAAATAAGTGGGCAAAAGCGGAAAGCCAACCTGTGATAGCGTTACGATCGTGACCGCCAGCACCGCGTCACCCGGATTAAGGAGCAAGAGAATGATTCAGTGCAAACGACTGTATGACGAGGCAAGCCAGGACGATGGCTACCGTATCCTGGTGGATCGACTCTGGCCGCGGGGCATGAAAAAGGAGGCGTTAGCGTGCGATGAGTGGTGTAAAACGCTGGCGCCTTCCAATGCACTGCGCAAGGACTTTCACAGTGAGACCATCGATTTCGCCAGCTTCAGCAAACATTATCGTCAGGAGCTGGCCTTGCAGGAAGATGAGGGGCGGCGCATTGCCCGTCTGGCCGACAACCAGCCCGTGACGCTGCTCTATGGCGCGAAAGACCGGGAGCACAATCACGCGCTGGTGTTAGCCGACTGGCTGCGTAAGCTGTAATTCAGTCCAGCATCAGCGCGTCGAGAGTTTCAGGCGCCTCTTCAGGAGTGAGCGGCATCAGGTGTTCCGGGCGAACAAAGGCAAAACCGTGCTGGTTATCCACCGACCAGACATCACCGGTCACCAGCCACAGGGGACGTTCTGCCCCTCGCGGCAGCTCGGTCACCACGCCGTTGACCGGGTTTAAAAAACGCTGCCCCGGCTGACAGAGGCTAAACAGCTCCACAGATTTACCAATATTGCGACGACCTGCTGGCGTGCGGGCGCCGATAATCATCGCCAGGCTGCCCGGATTTAACTGGAACATACTTCCTCGTGCTGGATACTGAGAGTTTAAGAATTATCTTAGCAAAGTTTATCCCAGCCGGTCTGCCCTGTCACCAGGGGAGGCGGTTAATCTTTCTCCATGATTTCTTCATTCTGCCAACATCTTTCCTCGCTATAGTGCCATCGTTCTCGCAAAGACCAGAGAACATCATTCCGTAATCAAGCTGTTATTTTCCCCGGCCCTGCGCCGGGGCTTTTTCCTGCCAGAATGTGCCCTTCCTCGCCTGAATATATGAAATGTTGTTAATTCATGTTTTACTATCCGCCGTCAATCTTTGAGCAAATCAGACAGGTACAGAGATCATCTGTAAGGGGAGTTGAGCAGCGTCATGTCGGATATTATTCTTGCCCGTGTTTCAGAAACGCTCAGCACTGAGCAATCACTTGAGGGCCTGGTGCGTCAGCTGCTCGAAATGCTTGAGATAGTGACGGACATGGAGTCCACCTACCTTACCAAAATTGATATCAACGCCCGTCTGCAGCATATTCTCTACGCCAGAAACAGCAAACAGATGCAAATCCCGGAAGGGCTCAGCGTTCCCTGGGGCGACACGCTGTGCAAACGGGCGATCGATTCCGACTGCTTCTATAGCGATAACGTCCCCGAACGCTTTGCAGACTGCGACGCGGCAAAAGCGCTGGGTATCACCACCTACGTGAGCATACCGGTTCATCTGACGGATGGTTCGCTCTATGGCACCCTCTGCGCCACCAGCACCCATAAACAACCGTTGAGCGAACGCGGCGAGCAGGTCTTAAAGCTCTTCGCCGGGCTCATCGCCCAGTACATTGAGAAAGAGTCGCTTGTCCGGCAGTTGCGTGAAGCTAACGCCGCCCTGATTACCTGGTCCTATACCGATGCCCTGACCGGGCTGCCTAACCGTCGCGCGATTTTTGAAAATCTCACCACCCTCTTCTCGCTGGCGCGTCATCTGAACCGCAACGCCATTATCGCCTATATCGATCTGGATAATTTCAAACTTATTAACGATCGCTTTGGCCATGAGGCTGGCGATCGGTTCCTGGTGGAAGTGGGTAAACGGTTGAATCAAGGACGCGACGAGGATGATATCGTCGGCAGGCTGGGTGGCGACGAGTTCCTGGTGGCCTGCCTGAGTCATGATAGCGAAAGCGGCGAGCAGACGTCGCTGACGGTGCTGAAGAGACAGCTGAGCGCACAGATCGCCGGGGAGTACTGGCTGGGTGATGTGCATCTGGTCTACCCGGGCGCCAGCCTGGGGGTGATTGAGGTGGATCCTGCCAGACTGGATGCAGATAGCGCACTGCGGGTAGCCGACGCCGCCATGTACAGCGATAAAAAAGGGAAACGGAAAACGCCCTTTCTCAATATCGATTAACCCCGTACACTCGACGGGTTTTGTATTTCAGGACAGGTGATAGCATGCGGCTTGGTATTCTGTTCCCGATCGTGATTTTTATCACGGCGGTGGTGTTTTTAACGTGGTTTTTTATCGGCGGCTACGCTGCGCCTGGGGGATAAATGAGAAAAACGACGATTATTATGCTGATTGTCGCCATTGTGGCCGTGGCCGGAAGCCAGTTAGGCTGGTGGTGAATCGCGAAAAAAGACCGCCCATTGGCGGTCTTTTTTCTGAAGTGTGTCGGGTTAGCTTCTTACCTTACGGTAAATAAACAGCACCACCAGCGCACCAATTACTGCAACCATAAAGCTGCCGAAGTTAAAGCCATCGACTCTGCCGAATCCGAACAGGGTACTGATCCAGCCACCCACTACGGCACCGATGATGCCCAGAATGACCGTAACGATGAACCCACCGCCATCTTTGCCCGGCATGATCCACTTCGCCAGAATACCTGCAATAAGCCCAAAGATAATCCAGGATATGATTCCCATAACTGCTTTCCTCTCTGTATGGTTTTTGTCGTCAAATCAAGTACACAGAAAGCTTAGCACAGGATTCAGAAATGCAAGTTTGTGATAGCCATCACGTGAAGATTTTAAGATTAAGTCCACAAACGGCGTCCCACACAAAAGATGGGGTTGTAATCGTTAATGAGAAATATTATCTTTCTCAATACTGAATAGTTGAGCAAATCACTCAGGTATTCAGTACGACATTGCTCACATTGCTTCCAGTATTACTTGCCCACGTTTCGTGGGCTTTTTTTTGCCTGTTATCCTGCGATTTGACGTTCTGGGATTTGCGATTACGCTTATTAGCACAATCCCAGTACAGCCATAATGGTATTGATAACATGAATGTTTCCAGCAGATTCGTGATTTGTATTAACCTTGTTTGTGCCAGTTCCTTGTTGCTTATACTTTCGGACAAATTTAACTGGTTTTAATGTGAGCAGGCCCGGCATCCGTCGGGTTTCATCTTTTAATCATCCCCTTCGATTAAAAAACCTGCCCGACGTATCGCCTCTTTACAGTCGGTGACGCCTGCCGCGTATCCGGCCTCGATATCGCACACCGGGCTGGCGCTGACATAAGGGAGCTTCACTTCGGTTGCGAGAAGCTGCTTCAGGCGGGCGTTCTCCTGACGGATAGTCAGAAGTTCGGCGGCAAGCTCTGCTGGTGTTGCCGCCAAGAGTTCACCTGCGGCAATGCGGCGAAGCGCTGTCTCATCAAGCATTATTCCTCCTGCGTAACCATAAAAAACGGGCACCCATCGGCTTCCTACCAAGCACTATTTCCAGAAAATCTCTCAATCATCCAGTCGATGAATATTCTCAATCGGCCATTTAACGGCTTTGTTGGCGGGAAAATAATAGAGACAGGAAATTGTCTGTGCGTCAGGTCTTCAAGAACAGGAACAAGTTCACCCGATGCTATAAAGCGACGGCTTACGGAAGCATGTGTTTGCCCTATGCCCATGCCGTGGACAAGCATACTTATCAGCGCGGCACTATCATTCGCGGCGATATCAAATGCTGCCAACTGTTTTTCGCCTCCCCTGCTCATGAAACGCAGAGGCCAGGCCTCACCGGTTGCAGCACTGAAATAGCCGACGATTTTATGTCCATTTTCAAGGTCAGTCAGTTTTTTGGGAACGCCATACTGTTTCAGGTAGCCGGGGCTTGCACAGGTGATTAAGCGATCTTTATACAGCGTTCGCGCAATCAGAGAAGAATCCGTCAGCTCACCTGCGCGAATGGCGCAGTCTACACCTTCCTCTATGAGATTAACCGGGCGATCGCCCACCCCAAGCGCCAGCTGTATATGGGGATAGCGTTCACGAAACTCTTCGAGTACCGGCATCAGGACAAAATTCGCCAGCGAGGAGTGAAGATCAATGCGCAGCCTTCCTTTCGCGGCGGCGCCCATATCCCGAATGGCGCCTTCGGTTTCATCGAGTTTAGTGACGAGCTTACTGATCCTTCTGTAATACTCGGCACCCTCAGTCGTTAAGGTGACAGTACGTGTCGTGCGCTGTATCAGCTTAGTGCCTATATGTTCCTCTAATAATTTGAGATTCTTACTGACAGTGGAGCGCGGCAAATCCAGGTGTGCTGCGGCCTTTGTGAAAGAGCGCGTCTCTACGATGCGCTGGAATATACGTATAGCTAACAGATGATCCATGTCTCTATTTTAAAGTATGCCATCTGATTGTGCACACATATGGAAACTGAAGTCGTAAATCGGGGGCTTATCCGTGTGGCAACTCCAGCTATCCTGCGGTCATGAAATTTGCCGAAGGAGAGTAAAACCATGACTGACGTTACTGCAAAACAACAGGCGTTGCTGGAAGCCCGATACGGTGTTGAGCAACCCAAACCAGACAACATTATCTGGACGCCGCAGGTTGAAGCCCTGCTGGGCCATAAATCTGTCAGGACATTTTTGCCTGAACCTCTCCCGGATGGGGCAATAGAGACCATGGTCGCTGCGGCGCAATCAGCCTCAAATTCCTCTGCCCTGAATCAGTGGAGCCTGGTAGCCGTTACGGACCCGGCGCTTAAACAGCGTATTTCAGATACCGTAGCACGTTCAGTGCCCGTGGACCGTATCCCGTGGATTGAGGAAGCACCCGCCCTGCTCCTCTGGGTAGCAGATCTGTCGCGAGGTGCAGGAATAACAAAAGATGCCGGTAAAGAGCCTGTTGTGCTCGACTACCTCGACTCTTTCCTGATGGCATCGATTGATGCCGCGCTTGCCGCCCAGAACGCTGCCGTTGCAGCGGAATCCATAGGCTTAGGAATAGTCTATCTCGGGGTGATGCGTAATATTGCCAAAGAGGTGGCAAATATCATCAACCTGCCTGAGTACAGCTTTGTCACGTTTGGCATGGCAACCGGGTGGCCCGACAGAGCCAGAACCAGCAGCATTCGCCCGCGACCGGCTCAGCCAATGGTACTCCATTACAATCACTACCAACAGGATCGCTATCGCTCGTACCTTGAAGGCTATGAAAATGCATATCAGGCATTTCGTCGTCGCCAGAATATGCGCGACAAAACCTGGGCCGGCTCCGTCGTTGATTCCGCGACCAGCCTGGATTATCTCGGCGGGCGAATCAATTTACGCGAAACGGTCATGCAGCGCGGTTTCAAATTAAAATAACCGGGGTTTATCGGCCTCAAGCTCAATTCAGGGCTCATTTATTTGAGCCCTCTGCGGTCTGGCTTAAGATCTGCTGTACGCACAAAGTGAAACTAAACCAACGGGTATGATTTCAGGCTTTAGCGAGCGGCTTCATGCGGAAACTGATGCCCATCCGATTGATGGCATTCATGGTGGCAATCACAATGGTCAGTTCAACCAGATTTTTTTCACCAAATAGAGCAAGCGCTGCGGAATAGGCTTCATCAGAAGCGTGTGTTTCACTGATAAGGGTCACTTCTTCTGCCCATGCAAGCGCAGCTTGCTCCACATCCGAGAAAAGGTAGGTCGCTTCTCGCCACACCGGCACCAGGACCAATTTTTCGACGGACATGCCGCTTTTGATAAGGTCGCGCGTATGTATATCAATGCAGTGCGCACAACCGTTAATCTGTGAAACACGTAAAAAAACCAGATGAATCAGATCGGCAGGCAAATCTGTCCCGGTAGTAGCGTAATGATGAAGTGCTCCCATAGCCTTTCCACCCTCAGCAGAAATCTGAAACCAGTTTGGACGCTTCATGCATATCTCCTTTTTTGCGATGTTCGGGTAAGCCTGTGTTTGTTATTAAAATATCAAACATAGCCGCGACGACGGATGTGCATCAGCACGTCTGTCCGGACGTTGCGATATTAGCCATTCATGGCATCAATAAAAGAGACAAAGAGGGAGTAAGAAGGTAGGGCATCCGCAGCAGCGCAAGAATGCTAATAAAAAACGGGAGCCATCAGGCTCCCGTTCACATACAACCCGAAATCCGGATTACATGTTTTCGATGATCGCGTCACCAAACTCTGAACATTTCAGCAGCTTAGCGCCTTCCATCAGACGTTCGAAATCGTAGGTTACGGTTTTGGCGTTAATCGCGCCTTCCATACCTTTAACGATCAGGTCTGCGGCTTCGAACCATTCCATGTGACGCAGCAGTAGTTCCACGCAATCATTGTAAGCCATTACTTTCTATAAGAATGGTAACACAAAAACAGATTTTATGGCTTGTTTGACCTGCTTTATAACTCCTTGTTTTTGCCATAATTGCTTAGAGTTTTGATAACCACTTTTTAAGGCTAAAAGTGCATTACCTGCTCAAAACTATTTTTGCCGGGGCGAGTTAAGATAGGCATCGTAACGCCATGCTGCGGGCGTTAATCCCGTTCTTTTTTTGAAGAGCCTGGTGAACTGGCTAAGATTCGCAAAACCGCACTCTTCAGCCACCTCTTTCAGTGATTTCGTTTTCTGTGCCAGTAAGTGGCAGGCATAGTCTGTTCTCAGATGTACGATGGTCTGCCTGACGGTTCTGCCCGTCTCGCGAATCATCATTAAATCAAGGGTTCGCCTGTTTAACCCGAAGCGCGACGCGATGGCATCCGCCTCAAGGCGCGTGGCCAGATTATTTTTTAAAAACTGAAGAGTTGATGTAACCTCTGTGGACATGGAAGTAAGGGCCCCGTCCGAATTATACTTAGCCTCCTTACTGACTATCGCGGTGCTTAATTTTTTTATTTCGCTGATTCTTTCCAGTCTTTTTTGCCCAATGAGCTCGGCTATCTTTGAAGCAGCATGCCCTCCCGTACACAGCCATATGTCACCTCTGGTTAAAACACCGGTATGAACTGGAATGGATTCAGAAGAATAATGCTCACCTGAACGCCGGGTAGCATTAAAAGCAGCCAGGGTAAGTTCACTGATGAAATCATTTTTTGCCAGGTGAAAAGCGGCGTGGTCCATACCTGCGACGACCATTCCCTTTTTGAGTGCCTTATCGATAACTGGTTTCAGATAAAACGCGGGCTGTTCATTATCGTGACCGGACCTGCTGCCGAAAATGATTAAGTAATGGCTAATACCCGACACCAGTTCCTGTGAGTTCAGAGTCAGGCTGGTTTTAACTTGCGTACCACAGGCTGAGGTTACAGGCTCATTATCAGGTGCAACTAAATCCCAGCCAAAGGTGAGAGACGTTTCTCCATCACCAGGAGATTGTAATGAAAGCAGGTGCTCCAGAAAAACTCCCATGGACAGTAATGAAAACCCCGGAAGTAAGAGCAGTTTAAGGGATAGTTTTGTGTGGTTTTTTCTGTGTGGTGCCAATGCTCAGCTATCCGTTATCAGATTATGATTACCGTATAATACTGGAAAAACCTTAAAGAAATCATCTTATTAAATTCACATTCTTTCTGAATGAATATCTCCCGGATGAAACTTTAACTATTTTTTGATCATCGTGGCGGCTTGTCTATACCACTTGTTTAGGCCATCGTCTTCTGCGTGGCGCAGGAAGGATGGAGCGCGCGGTGAGCCGGGTTCCGCATACAGAACATAACGCACCGTGTGGCAGATTTTGCACGGGATTGAAGGAGGTGAAAAAGAACCGGTTGCTTTTACATGCAGGACAGATGAATTTCATAACGGGTACAACGCCTCACGCCGTTTGCTGAACTGACATCATACACAGTTTCTTTATAACTAAAGGTGCAATGATTAACATTTCTTAATGTTTTCGTAGCCAGGCTTAAAAGCACTAACTAACAAATATGGCCAAGTGCAATGAGCCAGCAGCGCTAGCAGTTTATGGTAGAGCCACGCGTCATCCGGGACGATTTAATGTTGCTCCGGACCGCACCAGATATTTAATAACGTTCTCAAAAGATTGATAAGACCCGACACGATAAGCACAAACAAAACGGCTAACAAAGCAAAACTTGCCATCTGAGCCTCCATCAGGGCCGTAAAAAAAAGCCTGCTGATTAGGCAGGCAAATGAAATCAGCACAAACAAACAGCTTAAGGTGCCGGGTGCCTCCCGGTGACTCGTTACCAGTTATACGAGCCGCAAGCATATCTGCACTTAGCAGTTAACTGGATTGCCCCGCCGCACAGGGGGATTCACCTCTATTAATTTTAGATGATTTTAAACGAAGCGCTAATACTCCCTACCTAAAGTAATGGCTGATGCTGCCGATATGTTAACGACCTGCGTCATGAGCGCGGGATTGATAACAAAACTTATGGAGTTACGCCCGCTCCCGTGCGGGCTTTTTTTCTATCCTGAGTTGTTCGCTGAGACAGCTAATGATAATTACAGCTGAACATCCGGCTGCCGTTATGCTTTCAGCGCCTGAACCTCAGCCTGCAACTGCGCGACCTGCGCGATCAGTGTTTCGATTTTGGCAATCGCGTGATGCAGCGCCAGCGCCGTATCCATCATGACGACGTTGTTATCCAAAGCCAGTGTGTCATCTTTATCACAACGATTTCCCTCTTCGTCAAATTCAGGCGCCGCAGGAACCAGCTTCCCATACTCGCTGTCGATATCCCGCAAAGCGTCCTGGGCGATGATCCCCCGGCGCACACGCTCTAAGTAATCGCCGTTATACACGAACGTGCAGGGTTTCAGCTTCCTGATGTTCTCGTAAGATGCCTGGCCGTCGTCATAGGTGATATCGTGCTTCAGAGTGGCATCAGAGGTCGCTGACTTCTGATAGGTGTAGTTGCCAGCAAAGCCGCCATCACCACTTGTCGAGGTGACTAAATCCCCGTTGGCTGGGGTGAAATACCAGTACCGTATCTTGGACCCACTATCTCCGAACTGTGTTAGTGCAGTGTTAGCCCAGGAACTCAGCCCGTTACCAACATTACCCCACATCGATCGAAGGTTATACCCACCGCCATGTTGATACCCCCAGGAAAGGCCAGCTATAGCCCCGTTACCCGGAGAATCCGTGGCGGTCTCCGCGTAATAAGAGGCATAGTGGGCCTGTGCTGAGTTCCACCACGAACTCACGGCTGGACCGCCCATATACAAACGTCCCGGGATTTGCACATTGCCGTTGGACATGAAGTCGAAGTAGTTGTTCTGCGCGGAGTCAGTACCCCCCGCATTTTGCAACACCACCAGTCTGGCAATGGAGTAGTTCCATTCGATGCGTTTCACGATCTGCAGCTGGGCGGATATCTTCTCAACGCCATTTACGGTGTACTGTGACTTTATGTATCCGCCATAAACCGTACTCCCGACCCCCGGCGGAGATGCGTCGTTAATAACTGATGTCCATGCAGCAATGGCCCTGTTTAATTCAGCCGTGTCTATTCTGTTTGCCATAACTTAATTCCTTACGCCCAGACGCGAGCCGGTGTTTTCGGATTAACCACAAAGTCGTTCAGCCCGGATGAATCGAACGAGTCATTCATGACCCGCAAATTGACATGATAGCCGGGTTCGGTGGTGTATTTGATAACTTCGTTTTCTTCACCGGAATTGATAACTTCAGCAGGAACAGTGATAACGCCGACGATATCCAGGCTGATATCAGGGTGATATAAACCTCCCTGTTCTTCATCATCCACAAACCCCGCTGCGATTAATTGCGTGCGCATTTCGTCGGCGTCATTAAAGCGCAGATATAAGTCTCTCATTAGCGGAGTCCATATATTTGGTTTTCTGTCAGTTCACGATGCCAGATGCGTAGATTGCGAATGTAATATACGAATTTGGCGACTGAGTTTGGCGTGTTATTACCTAATCTGGTCGGTGTTTGCGTCGTTCCCACCGGAAGAGACGTTGCCGTGGCATTTTTGCCATCCCAATAAATGGTAACCACATCTCCTACAACTTTATGGACATAAACCCCTGACAGGGTTTGATCCATATTAACTGTGATCCCCCCAGAGCTTCTGTAAGACGCAAGCCGGTTGGATGGCAGAAGTCGGCAAATAATGTCATTGCTTACCCCGCCGTTCCGTAACACCTCCGCATAGCTTGTAGAAGGAGCCATTTTACTTACGAATTCAAACGCGACAGTGCGCTTGAATTTGTCAGCAAGAGTCCGGTATCCGGCATTGATGCTCGACATATCCCATAAATCTGGAGCGCGAGTGACAGTGGCGGATATTGTCTTGATATATGAGGTAGGTGCTGGCGACTCTTCCAGTTGCGCACCCCAGACATATAAACCGGATTTTCCATCACCTGTATAGCTTGCTGTAACACCGTTCGCTAATTGAATACGGATGACTGTACTCTGGCTTGCGGCAGCGATGAACGTTATCCAGACGCGATAAATACCGTTTCCAATATCCTCGAATCCGCGATCAGAATAAGCCGCACCCGTTCCGTTTCCAGACCACGCCCCCGCGACGGGATCAAAGAAAACTCCTGCTGTACTACCAGAAGCAATGCGCAAATATAAATTTCGGGAATTAGTGTGAGCTTTAACAAAAACAGAAAAGCAATAAACTGTATTTGCTGTTAAAACTATATTCCGATCACCCGCATAGTGTTCAGTGTTCGCCGTATTTTCAGTGATAAGCGACATTGTCATATCACCCCTTGGAGAAACTCCGGCATTATTGGTCGCCGTGACACCACTTCCGGCACCAATAGTCTCTGAATACGTATATAGATTAGTTGCACCTGATTCGATCATAAGACCCTGCTTGTCAAAGCGAGGTTCATTAATATCGGCTAACTTCATCAGTCCTGATTTATCGTAATAGGTCCCGGTAGTTGAGCGGGTTAACAGCGCCGATTTTGTTGGCAGCTCCAGTACCTGCCCGGAAATAGTAAACGTGTCATATGGTGCAATGCCTTCCTTAAGCCGCATATCATCATTGAGAGGCAACCAGACGTCTGGATATGGTGGAGCCTCATAGGGTACAGACGTGAGTTTCTGCGCGGCGGCCAAAGATGCAGCGGCACTGCTGGCGCTATTAGCAGCATTGGTCTCCGACGTTTTGGAATTCGTCTCAGACGTTTTTGCGTTCGTCTCGGAGGTTTTGGCATTCATTTCGCTGGTCTTGGCTGCTGAAGCGCTGCTTGCCGCTGCGGTCTTTGATGAATTCGCATTCGTCTCAGAGGTTTTTGCGTTCGTTTCTGAGGTTTTGGCAGCAGCAGCGCTGGCTCCTGCCGCTCCGGCCAGGGCGATCAGCTTTGACCAGCTGGGACCCGTCTTTTTCGAACCGTCTGCCAGGGTTACGGTGACGTCACCGGTACCCGATAAAATTAGGTCCTGGTTGATGATACTGCTTTGCGCCAGGCGAAATCCTTCAGAGACGGCTTTCGCCAAATCTTCATCAAGTGTGGCCATCGTGTTGTCCTTAAAAAAAACCCAGCCGGAGCTGGGTTATTGAGGTGTGGTTATGAGGGTCAGGAGGAGAAAGAGCCGGTGCCGCGCGTTACCGTCATTGTCGGGGCGGTAACACCGACCGACGCATTACTTGAAGTAACGGTGATGCTGGCGTCGATACGCTGGCCGCCCATGCCGGACGCCGCATGTCGGGCGGTGAGCCATACCCCACCAATGGGGACATCGTAGTTAATCGTGCGGGTGTTGCCTGCAATGACCATCTGCACGGTGGCCGTGACCGCACCTGTAATCCCTCGCACGTAGATCATCGCCTCCACAACGGCGTTTTTGCCGAGTCCGTTATTGCTGGAATCGGTGTAATGCATGTTCACGGTCGCAGTTGCGATGCCGTTTGATCTGCCGGTGGCGTCGGGGAATACCCCAGTGTTTGCCACGTCTCCAATGAAAGATGTTGCCTCTACGGTGCCCTTAAAGCTGCCGTCCGTCGCGTAAACCGTCCCGGAAAAACTCCCGTTAGTGGCGTAAACTGTTCCTCTTATTGTCACGCTATTGAAATAGGCAGAGCCGTCTTTTCTAATGCACCAGCCACGCCCGTTCGGGTCCCACGGTCCAAGATCGTTCCAGTCGCTTGAGCTGATCTGGAATCCGATTTTGGCGTTATCAATCGAGCCATCCTGGATGAATGCCGAACGCATGAACATCTGCCCACCGGTCGAAGCAAACACCAACTCCTGCCCGTTCGTCGTCGGGTTATAAACCGCGAACGTATCGGCAGAAATCAGGAAGTTTGAAGCCCCTGTACCGTCAATGCCCAGCTGGATACCCGCGATGCGTTTGACACCGTTCGCTTCCACCTGGACTTTAACGCCCCATTGCGCGTTCAGCTTACCGTTGATGTCAGCAACAGCCTGGCTGGTCGTCTGGACGTTAGCGTTGGTTTGCCCAATAGACGCTGTGACCTTCTCAATGCTGGTCGCGGTAGCGCTCCCCAGATCCGTAACGGCTTTATCAATGCGCGTGATGGCGGCGGCGTTAGTCTGCCCGTTTTGCTCAACCGTGGCTTTAAGCGTAGTGACCTGCTCCGCCACAGCGCTTGTGGCATCCGCGGCGGTCTTCCGGGTCTCGGTGATCTCGGCCATCGTTTTCGTTTCGCCAACGGCAAACGTGACGCGCTGATCAGAGAACGCCATGAAGTTGGCGAGCGCGTTACTGACACTACCAACAATACCGGCGTCGCGGCTGGCAGTGTTACCGTCCACATCCACTTTCAGGCTGTCGATACGACGCCCCAGCGCACTGTCTGCATCCGTACGGGCCGTGGTTTCCGTGCTGATGTCAGCCGTGTTCTGGTCGGTGGTAGCCTTTACCGCAGCCAGCGCGGTAGTCTGCGCTTTGTTGTTATCAGCGACGGCTTTATCGATGCGCGTGATATCGCCGGTATTTTTCCCGACGGTGGTCTGCAGGCCCGACAGCGTTGTAGCCTGCGCCTCCTGCTCAGTCGTCAGCGTTGCCAGCTCCTGCGTCACGCTGGCTTTGTTGGCGTTAACGGTCGCTTCCAGCGCCGTCCTGGCTGTCACCTCCGCTTCCTGCGCCGTGATGCGCGCCTGGCGTTCATTGTAGAGCAAGCCCGAGGCCAGCTTCGACGGGTCATCACCGGTATAACCGCCCCGGATCTGCGCCGCCAGCGTCTCGCGCGCTGTGGCTTCCGCCTGGTCGCCTTGGACACGGGCTGTCGTTTCTGCCTGAAGGGCCGCCATCCCTGCACCGGGAGTAGGCCGTCCGAGCGCTACCCAGTCAATCAGGTAGTAGTTCGTCGCATCCTGCTTAGTGGACAGATCCAGCCTGAACTGATTCATCGTGGCTTCAGTCAGCCAGGGGATATTGTCGAACTCCAGCGTGGCGATCCCGTTGGCGTCGTATGCAGGCTCGCCGACAGTGAGCATGTTGGTGTCGTTGAAGCCACCGGTACCACGCCACCGCAGCTGCCCCGCCCAGCCCGGCGCCCCGAACTTCCTGATGCGCATTTTAACGAAGCGATAGGACGACGAGTTAACACCCAGTGAGCCGGGAGACGCCACCCAGGGATCGGTAGCATGGTTCGCCGGGCGTATCCAGCCGTCAACAAAGGTCGGGGTCCCGTTCCCGGTCCAGCCCTCCACTGTCGAATCGAAATACCAGATTTTGAGTGGATCAAACTGTGCGCCAGTACCCGCAGAAATCTGCGCCATCATCTGCGCCAGTGATTCGGTGGTGGTCTGGATCGTCTGATTGACGTTACTGATATCCGCGACGCGCGCGTTCTTTTCGGTCAGCAACGCCTGGCCACGTGCTGCCGCTTCGTCGGTGATGGCTTTTTTACGGTCCGTGACCTCCTGTGCCAGGCCTGCTTTGGTTGCCGCCGACTCTGTCGTAACTGCGGTGATGTCGTCGCGCGCTGACTGAATATCGTCGCTGAGATCGGCAATATCCGACACGAGGTTTTTATAGCCCTCGGTCTGTTCAAGCGTGTCGCCGATCATGTCGAGATAATCACCGGCGTTCGAGCTGGACTGCCCTGCCGCCCAAGCCGTCCAGTCGCCGGTGTTGCCGATACGATCCACCAGACGGGCGCGGTACCACTGACTGACGCCCGCCCGCATCGGGCCATGCTGGTAATGCGTGGCCGGATACGGCACCAGCGCCAGTAATTGCGGGTTAGCTTTGTCTTCGGTGGTGGTGCGCTGAATCTCGGTGTATGCCGTATCACCTGAGCCATCCGGGAAAGCCCAGGTGATGTCGATAGCCCAGACGACATCGTCGCTCGCCAGCAGGCTCTGCGGCGTGCCAGGTTTGCCGGTTTTGCCCGTGAGGTAAGTCGTATCGGCGTAGCCCCACGGAGAGCCTGAATCCTGGGCGTTAAGCGCACGCACCCGCACGTCATAACTCCCGGTGTAAATCCCCTGCACGGTAAATCCCTGGGCGCTGCTCACCGGCACGTTTATCCAGTCGCCATTATCCTTGCGCCACTGCGTCTGGTACCGGATAGCGCCATCCACCCTGTCCCAGGACACATTCATGGTGGCAACGGTAAGTCCCTGCTCAATGTGGTCGGTTTCAGTGAGGGTAATGTTTTTCGGTGCCGGCAGAACACTTACCGGCGTGACGGTGACCGGTGCCGGGGTGATGCGCACGCCGTCATCGATATAGCGGTATTTATTCGGGTCATGCTGGACCGCGGTGATCGTGAAACCACCGTTGCTGTCGTCGTTAGCCCGGATGGATGTCACGCGAAAATACTGGATAGCCAGGTTATCGCTGTCGATGGCCCACACTGCACCGGACTCAGGCGGCAGCCTGAAGGGGGTGGTGACCGTCACCGTCTGTTTGTCTGCGCTGACGGACGCGATTGTCCGCGTCTGCGCCTTGCCGTCCGGCAGGTTGACCACCAGGCGGTCGCCAGCGGCATAGTCAGCAGGGCGATCAAGCGTGACATTACGCCCGCTCACCGCCCGGATACGCCCGCCGTTCTGTTTGCCGGCACGGAACGGATCCGCGATACCGATAATTTCTGCGGGCAGGGGAATATAACCGTCCAGTCCCACGCCAAATGACACCGTTCCGTCGCGCGCATTAGACAGCAGCGCCCAGCGGCCCCGGCGGTGCGCTTCGCTCTGGGATGTGCAGCCAATCGCCGTCATCGACATCTGGTTGACCCTGTACCGCTTCACCAGGTCGGAATCGTAGACACTCTCAACCGTGTCGCTGTAATGGTTCTGAGGATCAGACCACGACACCAGGGCAGACGAGTAGCGGTTTTTGTAGCTGCCGCCGCCGTAGGTAAACAACCCGTCGATCACGTTCGAGGCATGGTAGGTAAAATCCACTTCATCCTGTGGCACATCCGCGCGCACGTAAATCTGGTCGTTGCCCCAGAAGGTAATCCCGCGGAATATCGCCGCCAGATCGCTGAGAACGGTGTAGGCGTCCTGCTGGCTCTGGATGTAGACATTGCAGGTGAAGCGCGGCTCGGTCCCACCCGCCCCGTTCGACACCTTCTGATCGCAGTACTGCGCAATGGCGTACAGCTCCCACTTATCGATCATGGCAGCATCGATGCGAGTACCCATGCCGTAAATCTCATCCAGCACCAGATCGTAAAATACCCAGGCCGGGTTGTTGGTGTAGGCCATTTTGAAGCCACCGGACCAGGTGCCACTGTAGGTGCGCGTAACCGGGTCGTAGGAGTCCGGCACGCGTACCAGTTTCCCCTTCGGCCTGCAGGTCACCTTCGGCGCGCCACTGGTAAACTGGCTGGCATCGACCTCGATATACAGCAGCGCCGTATTGGGATAGCGTAACTTGCTGTCGATCACCTCAGCAAACGAGAACACTTTGAAGGCGTTTATCAGTTTTGAGTTCCCGATGGAATCAGGCGTGATACGACGTACCCGCACAGCCCAGCCAGTAGTGGCCGCTGGTAGATCAATGCGGATATCGCGCTGGTATTCCGTGGTTGTCTTTCCGTCGAATTTGCCGTTAACCACTGTCTGCCAGGCAGCACCATCAGTCGAGAGATCAACGGCGTACTCCGTGACCGTCCCGACCATGTCGCCGTTGTCTTTATAGGTGTACTGTACGGGCAGGCTCAGCTTAATACGCACGGCATCCAGCATCAGGTCAGAGAACTGGCGTGTCCAGGGCGCGGTGGTGGTGACGGTCACGTTTGCCGACATTTCGTTGTCGACTTCAGGCAACCCCTGAATATAGGTCTGATCCTGAGTGCCCTGGCGAAAATCCCACTTCACACCCGTAAAGTTATAGCTGCCGTCGGCGTTCGCCAGTGGGGTGTCGTTAAGGAAGATGTTCTGTGCCGTCAGCTCACCCTGGATTTCACCTTCAGCGATCGCCAGCAGCATTTTTAATTTTGCTGTCGACAGCAGGTCATCCGGATCCTCAACAGGGGTGTGCTGTTTAGCACTGCCGCCTTTACGTCCCTGAATAAGGGTTTCATCTTCGGGAAGTCGCATAGTTCACCCATAAAAAAAGCCACCCGGAGGTGGCCTGTAGCTAACAATAAATTTCACTGCTGGTCGCTGGAGAAGATCCCCGCGCTGATGACGGCCCCGCCGATCTCGCGCTCACCAAAGAACACAGGTACCGGATAACCCACAGCCACGGTATTCACCGGCGCGCCAAAGGCGTAGTTGGGTTTGTTGTCCGTGCTGGACGAGGCACCGACGTTGTATTTCGGCTGGGGTGTCAGCAGCTGGACAACACCCCCCAGCATCATCGACAGACCGAGTCCCGTAAGGGCCGTTGTTGTCGCGGTTGCGGCAGCTGTGCTCAGACCTATCGCCGTCAGCGAGGCACCCGCGGTAAAATACGCGGCCACGAGAGCCACCGCCCCGATAACGATCTGCAGCACACCGCCGCGTTTTGAACCTTCGGTAATGGCCGAAATACGGTACACCGTACCGCCGCGGGTCATGTCAAACTCGTCAAGGCCGATGTTGTTTTTGCCATTGAAGAAGGCAAAGCGGATCCCCTGCATATGCCCTTCTGACAGGTAGCGTTTAAAGCCGGGAACCTGGCTGCACATGGCGCGCAGCATCTCGCGCAGATCCTCAACGTGAAACTGGTGTTCGCGCCCGAACTTTTTCGCCATACGGCCTTCAAGAATGAGTGTCTTCAGCATTCATCAGCTTCCTGTGTCGGACCACACGAACGGTGCGGTCGCGGTAATATTTGCCGTACGGCACCCGGGCAGAGAGGCTGCCGAAATTATGGTGCAGCATGATGTTTTCCTGGTGCTCGTGATGACCGAGGTAAACAGCCGCGTGATTGGTTACCTGCGCCTGTATGCGCATCATGATCATATCGCCGGGACGCATATCAGCCGGGTCTACCTGGATAAAGCCTTCTGCCTCCCAGTTATCGTCGTAGCGATTTTCGCCCTGCTCCCACCACTCGTACGGTACCGAGTAATCACCCAGGGTAATGCCGTGCTCACGCTGAAACCACTCACGGATCAGCGACCAGCAGTCAGCAAAGCCCAGCACCCAGCGCCGCCCGGCGTAGTCCCGGTCCTCACGGGGTGCCAGCGTGCAAAAATCACCGTCCGGCCAGCTCATGATGCCCCATTCCACCCCGGACCAGTCGCACTGCACCCTGTCCATTTCGGACGGCACAAGCTGCACCACATCAGGATGCGAGTGGATAACCATAATGATTTCGCCCTGCTCCGATGCTGCCAGCTTATCCTCCGGCGAGATCGTGAAGGCCTCAGTGGGTGTTGCTGAAATATTCCGGCACGGAATGTACTGCTGCGCCCGTCCGGCCTGCACCACCACGCCGCAGGCCTCGTTCGGATATTCCGCGGCAACATTAGCGCGGATCGCATCCATCAGTTTTTTTCGCATGGTTATTTACCCTGAAGGTTTGCCGCCGGGAAGCCGCCAAACGGCAGCGGGTTACCGGTTCCGAACCGCGCTTCGCAGTCCTGCCTCTGGCCGCCGCACATATCCAGCGCCGGGTTATCTGTGGGGGTGCCATCCTTGAGAAAATAGCGGTTCCCGTTGTAGTCGCACCCGGTGCCGGTGCGGTACCAGCCGCGAGTGCACCAGGTGCAGACCGGCGTGATCTGCCGGGTGGGCAGCTGCAGGTTCTGGATGTCAAAGGGTGAGCACAGTTCAAAGTCGACCTGCACCCGCGTTTCAGCGGTTTTGGCGTTGACGTAAAAAAGCTGCACGCGTTCGTCCGCCGGGCTGGCATTCGGGTTGCCGGCTGTCCAGTTGGCCGCGTCCAGGTATTTCGCCAGCGTGGTGTGAATTCTTACCCTGGCCCTCGCCAGGTCGTCATACTCTAGGCAAAGCGCAGTCACGTAGTTGCCGACGTTCGACACGGAAAGCGTGGGTGTGGGCTGCGCCCCGGTGCTGGACAGCTCCAGGTCTTTCAGCTCGTAAGGGTAAGGGTCGTACTGCTGACCCTGCCAGATAATGGCAGGCAGGTTGTCAGCCGCGAATGCAGACCAGCCTGCAGAAGCAATATTGTGGGCATGGAAGCGCAAAATGGTATCCATGCCAAATTCGGTGCCGTCTATTTCAACCAGCTGGACTAACTGGCCCGGTTCCAGTTGCTGAATATCCTGCGTGAAACTCATATTCACCCCATAAAAAAACCGCCCGAAGGCGGTAAGTCATTCTGGATTTGAAGATAATCAGGGAGCAAAGGACTGCTCGAACGTGAACGCTACTGTCGCTTTTTTTCCGGAGGGGAACGAAGCACTGAAGGAATCAGCCTTCATCCGGTAGAGCTTCTTCTCCCCCCAGGGGTTCGTCCACCAGAACGATTTGGTGATGTGCGACATAAGAAACGCGCGCAGCACTGCGGCCTCGCTTCGTGTGCCCGTCCAGTCAAGATCCCAGACTTCGGACCTGTCATTGATCCCCATTCCAGCGACCTGTTTATACCCGTCGCCAAACTGGGACTGAAGCGTACGGGCGCTTTCTGTTCCCCGGGCTGATTTACGGGTGCGCCAGCTGAATGTGTCTGTCACTGCTACCTCCTCGGGTAAAGTACACCACCCGGCCCCATCTCCTTTTTAAGCCGGTCAGTGATGGTCTGCTGAACAATGCCCTGAAGCTGCCGCGCCGTTCCGATGGTGTCCGCCTGGCTGGACTCGCCGCCACCCTGCTGACTGACGCTGACCGGTGCATAAACGCTGATCCCTCCCGTGGCCGCAGCGGACATTCTGCCGCCACCGACCAGCCCGCCGGACGCGTAACCGCGCATCATGCTGTACAGATTCCCTACCCCGATCCGGCTGGTCGCCTCTTTGGTAAAAACGAACTCCCCGCGGTGCACCACCCCGGCAGGCTCATATTTACCGCCCGATCCGGTATAGCCGCCCCCGGCAAATCCGATAGCCGAACTGACTGCGCCCACGATCCCTACTCCCGCCTGTTTAAGGGCGATTTGCGCCAGCATCGAAAGCGTTGAGCCGGTGAAGTCACTCCACTTTGCTTTACCGGTGGTAAGCATGTCCGCAAGGTTTTGCGTCATTCCGTCAAAGGTGCTGGCCGCGACATTTTTCATCTGACCGTACGCGTCACCCGCAGAATCGGCGTAATCAGCCCAGGCGGATTTGCCACCAGACAGCCAGTCGCCGCGCACTTTATCCTGTTCCTGGTAATATCCCTGTAGCGCCTGCAGCTCTTTCTGGTAGCCCTGATCTTTTTCAGACCCGCCGCCGTTTTTCCAGCCCTGTAGTAACTGAGCCTCTTCATTGCGCCGCTGTGCCGCACGACTGCTCATCCCCGCGCTTTCCGCCAGCGCCCGGGTTTTCTCACCCATCTGGGTAACGTATTTTTGCGATGTATCCTGCAGACGGTTAAGGCGCTCCTGCGTGACGATCTGGTCACCCAGTTTTGCATTGATCTCTGCCTGCGCGAGCACCTTATCCTTGCTGGCGAGCAGGGACTTTTCATCTTCCGTCAGCGCCCGGGTTCTGGCGGCCTGTTCAAGGACCGTAAATCTGGCCTGCGCTTTCCACAATTGCTGGCGCTGCTGGCTGATCGTGTCATTGATATCACTGTGCTGACGCATAACCTCAAGCTGCGTCTGCAGCTCCAGTGTCTGCGCACTGGTGGTGTCGGTGAGTTTTGCACCCCCAGGTGTCCTGCTTTTCGTCGGCTTTTTCAGGGAGTCCTCGTACTCCTTTTTGGCCGCCGCCATGTTGATGTTGTAATCCGCCTGCAGGATCCGCCCATCTTTCAGCGCCTTATTCAGCTCATTCTGCCTGGCCGTGTATTTCTCCAGCGCTGACTGCGTTTTAGCGTAATTAGACTGCGCCTGTGAAGCATATTTCTGACGATCAGATTCCGCTACCGCTTCGCGCGAAGCATTCTCTTCATTAGCCCTGGAAATCCCCGCCTGCTGCTGCGCCATGTCCAGCGCCAGCCTGGCCGTTTCGCGGTCATTCCAGAACCGGGCACGGGCCTCATCATTTACATAACGGTCATCCTTTCGCAGATTCCAGATTTCATCGGCCTTTTTAAAAGCGGCTTGTGCTTTTGCCACCATTTCCTGCGCGGTATCGGGCCGACCGACATCAAGCGCCGCATCCCACATCGACTTAAATGCGCGTTTCAGCGTATCGGCAGCAGTTTCAATCGACCCCATATTGTCGCGGATGGATTTGGTCTGATCGTTGAATCCGGCGGTGGCCGCGTCGTTTGCCGCCTTAAGTGCCCCGGCTTCATCACCGGCACGCTGCAACTGGGCAACATGTGCGATTTGTTCGGCAGTGACGTTATGAAATTGCCGGGCCATGGCAATGAGCCCGGATGTCGGGTCAGTTGTCAGCTTGCCATACGCAGCGGCAACTTTATCGACTGGTACACCCGATGCTTCGGTGAAGCGGGCAACGGCCTGGCTCATGTCGTCAAAATGGGCACCGGCACGCACGCCCGCGTTGACAAGCCCGGTCAGGGCCTCACTGGTCTGGTTGAACGTCAGCCCTGCCGACTGTCCGTTTCTTGCCAGCATCAGCATGCGGTCGGCAGTCAGGCCTGCAGTGTTCCCCGAAAGTACCAGAGTTTTGTTGAAATCAGACAGAGTAGAAGAGCCCTGGTACCAGGCATAAAAAAGCGCGCCCGTTGCGACCGAAAGTGCACCGATGCCGAGCATCAACGGGGAAACCGTACCAGTCAGGGCTCTGAAGGTTGGCATGATCCCGCCAAAGGAATCTTTTACCTGCCCACCCTGCTGGAGCAAAATAAGCCAGGGGTTCTGACCACCCGCCAGCTGCGTTGCCACATCAGTAAACTGCGCCGGGAGCATACGCATTGCTGCGTTATACTGACCAACAGAGATGCCTGCCTTACGCGCGGCATTCTCCTGGCGGCTGAATGACTGCTGGATCCGCAAAGCAGAGTCGTTCGCAGCATTACCCGTTTGCCTGAATTCTTTTTTGACGTAGCTGATCTGCTCGTTAAATTTCGTCGAGTTGACGTCAAGATTAACGACCAGATCACCGACTGCCGTCTGGGCCATAGCGTATACCTCCAGAAATACCTTCCGCCTTCGCCATCAGCGCATCGTCGTCCGGCTCTGCTACATCAACGGGTTCAGATACAGGTGAAAGAATGCTGAAACTGTCCGGGGATAATTCCGGGTCGGCAAAAAACAGGGTTGAAATGGTGTAGAGCAGGCCGGAGAAATGGGCGTCCAGCTGCGCATCATGAAAGAAATTATCCTGGTAGAAGATTTTCCAGTCGCCATACTCCGTAGAGGACATGCCAGCAAGCATGGCGCGCCAGTCAGGGCGACTAAACTCACGCGCCAGTTTCAGGACGAACGTCAGCTCACTGGCGAGGGCTTTTCCGCCGTAACAGGCTCTGCAGGTTCGCTGATGCCAACCTGCGCATCTTCCAGCTGCGGTTCAATCATGCCGGAGAGGAGTTTCACCTTAAAATCCGCTTCAGCAATAAGCTCCGTCGGCCAGGTCTGCAGGACTTCATCCTGAATTTTCGCCACTTCCGCCGGCGCGCCATCAGGAAGCGTACCTTTCAGCGCATGACCATGCCAGAGCGACAACGCCACCAGGTAAGCACCATTTTTCACGGTGAGGGTGATAGCGGTCTGGAAATCACCTTCTTCAACCGCTTCCAGCTCTTTCAGGTATTCGAGGTGTTCAATGCGCTGCAGCGCGGACAGCTGGTACAGTGTCACGCTGCTGCCGTTATGCTCGAGCAGTTCAGTTTTAAGAAACATATTCACTCCGGAGTACGGGGCTCACGCCCCGGGATTCAGGAAACGGTCACCTTGCAGATTGCCGCAAAGTTACCGCTATTGGTCATGACAATAATTTCAACGGTGCCCGCCGCCACGCCGGTGACGGTCAGTACTGAACCATTGACCGTCACTGTTGCTTTCGACGGATCAGACGTCGCGACGCGGAAGGAAGCATCTGAAGCGCTGGCTGGCAGGACCGTCACTGCCAGTTGCGTGGTCGCACCGACAGCAACCGCTGCAGTGGATTTATCCAGGCTGATACCCGTCACGCCAATTACCGCAGTACCGCTGTCTTCTGCCAGTGAGGGTTTGCCGTTATTGGTGATCTTTGCCGTTCGGGTCATCACTTCTTTAGCCGAAACGGTCTTCCCAAGGCTGCTCACCCAGCCTTTAAAGACATCGACGGCGCCATTCGGGTACTTGATTTTGTATCCTTTAACCGTGCCGTCATCGAACCAGTTCACTAGGTCCTGCTGACCGCTTTCACCCGGCAGCCATGCCAGAGTAAAACTCGTGTCGCCTGCCGATTTCTGACCCTGCATGGATGAAGCCCAGTCGGCGTTGTCGTCATCGATATAGGTGTCGTCCTCTGACTCGGCGGTGAGTTCGCCTGGCTGCAGATCCTTGATCTTTGCCAGACGCAGCCAGTTAACATCCGAAAGGGGACTGGCGTAGGGATCGCCGCTTCCGGTGTAAATCCAGAGGGTGGTGCCGGCCCCTTTCGTCGGTGCCAGCGGGTTAGGTGTGGTCATAACGTCCTCACATTTCGTAGGTGATGGAATATTTCAGATCGGCTGAACTCCAGAGTCCGATATCATCATCGCGCTGGTAGTCATAGCCCTGCTGCACCATATTGGTGATAAGGGATGCAAGCCCCGGGATCTCCGCCAGAACCGGGTAAACACGCGCTTCCATCCATTCATCCAGCTCCGAATCAGGCACCCTGGCAGGAAGAAAGACTTCAACATGAAGAGTGGCCTGCCAGACATCGGCATCCAGGTCTTCCCCGGTATACTCCGCGTCGGTGAGATAAACGGCGACGGCCGGGAAATCTCCCTCTTCGAGCACTGCTGGCCTGCCGTCAAAATAAATGGCGTCAGTACCCATCGCGCTTTCCAGTGCGTCAAGAATCAACTGTCGGATATCACTGTGTTTCATTTTGTCATAATCAACCTGAGTTGGTTTGTAAGGGATGCCCGGAGCTCTTTGGGCATATCCGAGTCCATGAGCTTCGGCAGCTCAGCTTTAAATGCCGTGGTTAAAGGGGCTGCCAGAGGAATGCTGACCACTTCGATCGGATAACGGGGCTTTGCTGTTCGCCTCATGACGTGCCAGCGACCGTTTTTAAGCTGCTGAATGAATCCGCCCGGGAAACGGAACGGTCCAATGCGCAGCACGCTGTTGGCCCCTTTCTTATCCCGTTTTCTGCGGGAAAGGCGCACGCTGGCGGTACCCAGTTTTATGGCCGGTAAATTGCCTCGGTTTACACGGATAAGCGCGCGGGGTTTATTAACCGTCGCACGTCTCAGCCTGGCGCGTTGCTTTACCAGTTTTCGCGGGACCCGGGTATCTTTTGACACAACTGCCACGCTGCGGCTGACAGCCCGGTTTGCCACGCGGTTAACGGCCTGTGCCGACGCTCGCGGGACGGCGGTGTTGCTGACGCTGTTGAGATTCTCTATCGCCTGCTCAAGGCCTTTAATGGACATGCAGCCTCCTTAACGACGGCGGGTACCGGCGGGCGGGCTCCCGTTACCCAGCCAGATATGGCAGGAGCCACAATCGTCAGGGCCAATTCGCTCAACCCAGAAAGCCCGCCCGTTAATCATCAGAGTGTCCATACGCTCCAGTTGCTGGACAGTGGCTGATTTCACAAATAAAGACGGGCTGGTTCCTTCAATCCGTACCCCTGCCCCGGCATAACCAATATTCTCAGGATCATCGAAAACACCGTGGATCGTGACGCCCGACAAAGCGCCGGACGTCACCGTTGCATCAGCGCCCATGACGCCGCGAATCGTGTCATCCGCCCGTGACATAGCTGCATCAAAGAGATTATCGAAATCAGCCATGCGGTCCCCTTCAGACTTCTCTGGCCAGCCCCTTTGCGATCAGCTCGTCTGCATCCTGTTCGGATACGCGAATGATCACGCCGGGCTCAGCGATGGACACCGGTTCGTTACGCGTGGCATGCAGCGCGTCAATATGCAGGGTTGCCAGCGTTTCTACTGTTACCCGGTCATCGGTTGTGGTCGCTGTCGTTTTTTCTTTCGCCGCGTCAGCAATATCACCGTCGGTGCTGCCGGTGCTGCCGGTGCTGCCGGAAGCATTCTCCACGCCATTTTCACCGTCAACCGGACCGGCATCTCCATCCAGCTCCTCTTCAAGCTCAGCAATACGCATCGACAGCTCCTGGATGGTGCCGCTGGTATTCACGTCACGGCCAAGCATTTTGCCCAGCTCTTTCAGCCGGGCGATCAGTGTCTCTTTTTCAGTCATGGAAGCTACTCCGAAAAATTGGCCCCGAAGGGCCACCGGGTGGAAGTTACGCGAGTTTGACGGACACAAACTCGTCCGCGTCTGCCAGCAGCATCAGCGGCGCGGACTGGATCATGGTGAATTCACGTGCCGGATCACCGGTCTGCACCCAGTTTTTTGGATAGCGTGCAGAGGCGTTAATGCCCTCGCGCTGCGCGTCCACATCCTGGATACAGCCATAGGTTCGCAGACCGCGCGCCTGTGTGTTACCCAGTACCATAGTGTTATCCGGCAGGTAATTCTTCTGCACGCCCCCTTCAACGTACTGACCGGCATACACGACGATTGCCACATCGCCGTACATACCCTTGTAGGAAACCGCCTGACCGAGATCCTTGAGTGCGGTTTCCAGCTCAGAGTTAGAGCCGCGGCGGGTATCCAGCTTGTCCTTGACGGCCTTGAAGGAACGGAACAGTGACCAGCCTTTTGGATCGAACACGATGATGTTGACCACGCCACTGGCATTCACCGCATACGTCTCGATGTCATCGGTCGGATCATAGGTTTCCTTGTCCCGGGCGGACCAGGCCGCAGCACCTGCCTGAACAATGTTGTTTCTGGCGCTGCGCTGCATATCCACCTCCACCGGCTCGAACGCCTCCCCGGTCATGGTGTATTTACCGCTGAGTACGGCGGATACGGCCTGCATCTCTTCTACCTGCGCAATCGCCAGCTCTTCATCCTTCATGTTCTGAAGAATGATGCGGCGGCGGCGATAGGCAGGATCCGCCAGGTTCTGTGGATCTTCATCCGGCAGACGACGCAGGGTCATCTGCGGGTTTACTTCGTGCTTGGGTTTGACATATCCAGGTGTAAATTCTGAGGTGGTACCCCCGCGGGAACGGATGACCTTGCCGGAAATAACAGGCGAGACATAGAGTGCCATGTTCACCATGCCCGGGATTTGCGACAGGTACACTTTCTCAGTGCTGAAGGGATAGCTTTCGCGGAAGAAAATGCGCAGGAAAAGCGGATCGAACTTAAATTTCTTCTCATTGACCGCCAGCAACTGGGCAGTGGTATACGTTGACATAGATTTTTCCCGAAAAAAAAGCCGCGCTGGCGGCCTTTATGGATGAAAGAGACTGATATGAAGCGACTTAGACGATGCTGATGCCCGTGCCGGTGAATGCATTGCGCTTAATGTGGTCGTCGGTGACGGCAGAAGGCCAGAGCACATCTTCGATGCGGAATGAACCGGATTTATAAAATGCCAGTTCTGCACTGTTCTGGTCAGCAGTAACCGCCAGAATGCCGCATGCTGCACCTGCATGCTCGCCGTCCCAGATGGTCAGTTTACCGGACGTAGCATCGAGCATGAGCGGGGTCATTGCCGGGGCGGATGCCGTCAGTGCGCCCGGTACATACGCGGTGTGTGCCGGATCGCTGTTACCGAGCGGCTGGTGATGAGTAAATACTTCAGTGATTGCCATGTTAGCCTCTTAAACGGGGGTGTTTAACAAATCGTCGCCGGCCTCAGCAGAGGCATTCCCTGTTGAAAGCGCACCTGGTGCGGTTTCCATCAGACGATCCAGCGCCGTATCGGTACGCGCCTGGGCGCTTTGCGGTGCCGCGGCCAGAATGCGCTGCGCACTCTCGACCGTCATGCCCGGCGTTTCGGCCAGCGCACGGGCCTGTGATTCGCGACCTTTTGCCTCTTCACAGTTCAGAATACCCATGATGCGACCATTCTCTGCGGCTACGGCTGCCGATACCTGAGCGCTGAGATCTGCCGGGGCCACCAAGGCAGCGGTTGTTGTGTCAACGGTAGTGACCTGCTCAGCCGGTGCAGTAGTCTGTGTAGCTGTCTGGTCAGCTGGCTGATTGGTCGCTGCAGATGCAGAAGGTGATGGCATAGTTCCTCCAGTGGTTGTTTTTTTGCGTCTGTCGAGTGCTTCACGCATCACGCCGAGCGCATCGGTATTGTTAACAAGTTCATCCGCCAGACCGTTATCCACGGACTCCTGGCCGGAGAAGACAGCCGCCTCGGTGTCTAGTACGGCCTGCACAGACATGCTGGTATAAGCGGAAACCTTTTCGGCAAACATCTGACGCGTGGCGTCGATCCGCGTCTGAAAATCATCGCGAACATCTTTCGGTAGTTTTTCGTAGGGGTTGCCATCAACCTTGTGATCGCCGCTGTAAATCAGGGTCACCTCGACGCCCTGCGTTTTCAGGGCAGCGCCGTAGTTGCTGTGCGCCATCATCACGCCGATTGAGCCCGTACGCGCGGTCTGGGTGACCAGGCGGCGGGAAGCGGCGCTGGCGATAAGCTGCCCGGCGCTGCAGTTCATATCGTTTGCCAGCGCCCAGATGGGCTTGATATCGCGCATCCGTGCAATAATGTCGGCGCAGTCGAATGCCCCGGACACCATCCCGCCAGGCGTATCCATATCGAGGAGAATGCCGTCGACGCCAGGATCGCTCATGGCCTGCTGCAGGCGGGCAATGATCCCGTTGTATCCCGTCATGCCGGAATAAGGCTGCAGCGAACGGGTTTTACTGACCAGCGAGCCGGAAACGGGTAGCACTGCGATGCCGTTCGTTATCTGGTAACTGCGCGCTGGCCGGGGTCCCATTTCCTCATCTTCGCCAAACAGTGCCAGCGGCTCTGCAATTTGTTCAGCGCCGAGCGTGACGCCCGACACCGTATCCGTCAGTCGGGTGATACCCAACTGGCCTGCCAGGGCGCAAAAGAAAACCCGCGCATAGGCGGGTTCTAGCATCAGCGGCTCATTAAAGGCCATGCTGGCAATATGCGGGAGATTACGAAGCTCTGGCGTCATCTTTATCCTCCTCGTTTGTTTTTTTCAGCCCGGATTCAAAAGCGGCTGCCGCCCAGGCCGGGGGTTTAAGGCCCGCGCTCCGGCGCTCCATAGTTTCACGTACCTGCTGAGAAAATATTTCCTGATAGTCATCCCCGCGTTTGGCGCACTCCTTCTCATAAGTACTGAGACCGGCCTCGATAAGCATTACAGCCTCCTGCACCTCCTTCAGGCCATCAATAGCCATGCGCCCCGAACCGATCCAGTTTGCGTTACCCCATGAAGTTCTCGCTTCCTGGAAGCTGAACCTGGCTTTGGATGGGAGGGTGACAACCCGGCGCGCAATCGCCTCTTCCAGCCAGCAGACAAACATCTGACAGGCCTGCCGGGATGCGACGAACTTGCGTCGACCCATAAAGAACGCCCAGGATTCATTGGCGCTGGCGCGTGCGGTGGAGTAACTCATCTGGGAATAGTTACGCGAGAGCTGCTCGTATGAGACCCCCAGCCCGGCGGCGATATAGCGCAGCAGTGACTGCTCAAAGGTTGAAAAACCGTTATCCGTATCCTGCGCTGACTGCAGATTCAGTGAATCACCAGGCATCAGGTGCGGGACTTTGGCACCACCGAGCCGAACCGGCGCCGCGGTGTAATACGATGCCATCTCACCGAGCCAGCCTGTCATTTTGCTTTGCTGGTCTTTACTGTCAGAGCCGAGGATAAAGTCCATTGCCGTCTGCGTATCCAGTTCGCTTTCGATGGTGGCTGCATACATCGCTTTCACGATCGCACTCTGTAGTTGCGTGTTTTGCAGGGTGTCGAGCATCTTCATCTGCTCCATCACGCTGTAAAACACGTTGGCACCGCGGGTTTGCCCGTCTTCGAGCGGCTCGAACACATGGATAAACGATGGTCTGCCCCCGGGCAGTTCGCGGGGAATATACGTCCATTTCTGAGCCATCCAGCCCGGGTAACCGTCCTCACTCACGTAATAACCCAGCGCTGCACCAGCATCGTTTATGCTGACACCGGCACGGCAGTTCCGGGTGTCCCCCATGTTATTCGGGTTGCTCACGCGCTTCGGGCTGACCATTTTGAATTGCGTGCGGAAAAGCCGCGTTGAATCACTGTCCCAGGTGGGCTGCACGCACAACTCACCGTTGAATGCATGCGTCGCGACCCCCTCACGGATCATCATCGTAAACGTTCGCTTGCGCTCGGCATCAATTCCGCAAAAGTCATCTTCAGCATACTCATACCAGGCGGCTTCAACCTCCCTGGCAAACGCGCGGCTCTCCTCTTCTTTAATGCCGAGATAACGCCAGCTCGGGCAGTAACTCAGTCTGAAAAATGACCCGACTATGTGATCCTGGTGAAGTTGCACGGCGTTTGCTGCGTAGCCGTTATTTCGTACAAGATCGTCAGCACGGGCATTTCCACGTGAGAAATTAGGCAGGAGCGCCGCATCAGCACTTTCGATGGGCGGATTCCAGGATCGCAACTGGCCGCCAAATCCGCCGCCACCGCCGTGATACCCAGCATATTCGCGCAGGGATGTTTTACCGTCCGGCCCCACTAAAGCTGGTAATTTCATACATAAAACCCTGCCGGTCCCCGGCGCCGTGAAGTGGAGCCAACCTGAGATTCAAGGTCAGCAATATATTTTTTCAGCTCGCTGACTGAGGTAGCTGTAAATTCCACCCTTCGGCCATCTTTCTGTACCGTTGCCACCCGTTTACCCATCATGAGGTCATGTAATGCAGCGCGTGCTGCCTCCAGGTCAGCCTGTGTCGCCATTATTCTTCTCCGGATAATGCCCGGGCGTAATCAGCCAGGGTTTTGTGAATTTTACGCCCACTGTCTTCTTCCAGCAGACTTGCCAGAAGAGAATCGAGATTAAGCTGCCATCGCGAAATGCTGATCCGCAGGGCTGCAAGTGCGTAGACAAAGCAGTCGAGCGCCTCATTTCGTCGCTTTTTGCTGTCCCAGACGATCTTTTTCTTGCCGTCCACCCACTTTTCGACCTGCTCCTCAGCTGTCAGCTGTTGAGCTTCGGCTAAATCATAGATGTCAGGGTTATTAGGGAAATGAACTGCCCCGGCGAGGGGGTCACCGGTCTCTGGCACGAGGGTGAAACGGTTATAGATTTGCTCTTTAGCCGTGTCGGTGCCCACTTCCGTGAGATAAACACCGTTTTTGTTGCGTTTTCGCGGCATGCTGGCAACCGGTTTACCGTAGACAGATGCCCCTTTAATAGGTATCAGGCGGAACAGGCCATGCTTTTTCGAGCGGTTGTAGACGATGGTCGGGTCGATACCGCCGATATCCCAGCAGATGCGTGAAACCGACATTTCCACCCCATTTTTCCGGGTGTATGTCCGGTTGATAGCCTCATCAACCCTGAGCAGAGTGGCTTCATCGTCATGACGGCCCATGATGATCTGCCTGTCGATAAGCCAGCTTTCCTCGCCGGGCCCCCAGCCCCAGACCCGCATTTCATAACGGTCAAGCTGTGAATCGATACCGGCTGTCAGGTAGGCCACCCGCTCCGGTACCGCGGCGCCAAAGTGCTCCTTACGTTCGGCCATTACGTCAGCATCGGGACGGTCGCCAATTTTCGGCTCCCATGTCTCACCAAGCGTGGTGTTCACGAAAGTCTTACGCTTGCCGGTGTCCCCTTTGGTCTTGATCCAGTCTTTGACGATTTGTACCCAAGTCGTGAAGGGACTGTAGGCGGTCCAGATATGAAAAGTGATGCTGTCAGGTGGGTCAATTTCGGTACCGGATGATGAAAACCAGCACAGACCGTCCCGCGTCCAGATCCCCGTCTCCCCGCAAAGGTAACGGGCCTGCGCAAAATCGAGCTCCTGCTGCTTAATCACACAGGCATTATGCTCGCAAAGGTAAAACACACTCGCAGGCTCACCCGGCGTCCACTTGAAGCCGAACGGTGTCTCTTTATCGCCGAATTTCAGGTACTGCTCTTCCCCGCAATGCGGGCAGGGAACATGGAACCGCAAAAAGTGCTGCGACTCTTTCGCGGCACGCTCAATCTGGCAGGTGCCCCTGACTTTTGGCGTGGATCCGCGGATGGACTTGGGCCAGACCGAGCCTTCAATACGCTTATCACCCAGAAACGTCGGGGACCCCTCTTTCTCGATATCTTCATCAAAGGCGGCCAGTTCGTCATAGCCCGCCACATCGACGGATTTCTCACGATAGTTTTTTGCGGCCTTCCCACCCAGACACCAGAATCCACGCCCGTTTGAAAAACGCTTCATACTGAGGGTATTGTCCCGGTGTTTTTTGCCATACCAGGGAGCAAGGGACAGGAGCGAGGGAATATCACGGATTGTCGGCTCGACATGCGACTTCATAAAGTTTTCGGCATCGCCGTCAGTCGGCAACCAGATAAGGGAGTTTCGCTGCTTATGCTGGATAAAATACGCATACACCCCGAGCAGCATCTTTGAATAACCAACACGGGCAGATTTCACGACATTCACTTCACGGATATAGTCGTTGCCCATGGCATTCATGATCGCACGCTGGAAGGGTAAGGTTTCCCAGCGCCCCTCCTGATAAGCAGACTCTTTCGGGAGGTAATAGTTATCGTCTGCCCACTCAACAGCTGTCTGCGGCTCGGGCCGGAAAAGCGAACGGAGTCCCGCACTCACAGAGTGCTGCAACCCCTTAGCCTGACTGTTCGATATATTCACTCAGCAACCCCGGTATCATTTCATCCAGCGCAGCTGCTTTGTTCATGGCCTTAATGACGTCCTTCTTGAGGAAATCAATATGTCGGTTTTCCAGTTCCGGGAAGCGCCGCTGAACCGACAGAGGCACTCCATCGAGAATACTGGCAATTTCTCCGGCTATCCGCGACAGCACGAACGTGCAGAATGCGGTCTCCACAACCTCAGCGGACTCTTTGGCATTTTTAAGTTCCTGAGCGTCAGCCTGTGCTCGGGTAAGACGGTGTCGCTCATATTCAATGGTGCCAGGTTGAAGATCGGACTCGGAGGCAATGCGCAGATCCTCAACCTCTTTCCGTAATTTTTCATTTTCAATGGCAGCATCCCGCGCGGAATACCATTCGATAACAGCGGCGGAATCATACATAACTTCGTTCCCTTTCCCGCCTCCTCGCGCTACCGGCATCCCCTGGTCCTGCCAGTTCTGGATGGTACGAACGCTGACGCCGAAAATCTCGGATAAGAGTTTTTTGTTAACCTCCATTGCTCACTCCTGGCATAAAACAGAGAAAGGAAACGACAGACGCCAAATCACCATTTCCTGGGCTTCACCATTTCCTTTCTATTGAAGGGGTGTTTTCAGTAAAAACAGCAAGATAGCCAGAAGAAGAACGGAAACGGCAAATACCCGAAAATTTTCATAAATAGCGATAATCTGCGAGGACGCCGCCCCGTAGCAGGCCGATATGCCGGAAAGGACCCACAAATGATAATGATTATCATATACGTTAATGCATCGGCGATACGCATAAAAAAGCTCCGCAGGTCCGGAGATCGTCTTGTCACCTGTTGGGAATGTCCAGGCTATATCCTTAAAGCCATTACTATGGGTCTGCCCATGGTGATGGCTTTTGAGGAAATTCTTAATATCCCACGCTTACGCTTGTTGTTAGCCCATAGCCTGCCAGGCTATTTGGGACTCTGTGCGGAGAATGCCAACTCCGGGGAAACATTAATAAAAAGAGCACCTGAACTGAGACTGCTGTGGCCCTCCTTGTGAGGGCTTCTTTTTTGAAACACTCCAGCATTATCCTACTCGCTCAAGGTGGCAGTCTCATTTTCATATCCACATACGAAGATGCTCACACGCACAATTTCGGATTGATAATCACGACTAATTAAATATGAAATGTTTTACTTAAGTTAATTTAATGTTTCGTTTTCTTGCCCATATGTAATCAATAAGCCATGATTTCTTTGGGAAATAAATACAACAATGGTGTGTCAGGTTGCCGGGGATGATGATGTCGCATCTTCCGGTTTTTTTTCCTTTTTAAACTCTCATTAACATTATCAAGCCCACCAGCAGATGAGCTTTGTAATGATTACTTAGTCGTCGAGTTGCAGCACACCATGTTCAAGTGAATCGGAGTACACAATCAATCCGGTATATTCAGGAGTAATCTCGCCATCATCCGCATCAAACTCAGGGATTGTCACAGTGGTGATGGTGTATTGTGCCTGGCCGTCCTCTTTAGCGAAGGCTGCCAGGTCCTCAATCTGTTTTGCTGTAAGAACTACTGTCATGCTTATTCCTCGGTGATTAAAAAGCCTCTCGATTTCGAGGCTGAGAATTTTCTATGCTTAAAGTTCAGAGGAGGCGGTGTCCGGGCCTCAGGGTTAAGACTTTAACGAAGCATATGACCCTATATCAGGACGTTTACTTTTATGTATTAAGAATCATCCTGGTATTACCGCTTCCGCTTGTTAAATCAGAACTACGAACCATATTTATAACTCCCTGCAAGGCTCCTACCTGCACCAGGGAATCCCATGGAACTGTCTCATGACCCGCATGAGTACACTCAGAAACATCCGTCCATAGCATGTCTTGCCCTCTCTCCAGGGGGCTTTTTTTTGCCAAAAAAAGACCAGCTCGGACAGAACTGGTCAGGGTCATACAGCAATGTAGATAGCTTTTGCACAAAGTTCGACGTTATGCCTGTTCCTTCAGTCTTACCCTCAAACCCCGGGTGCCTCCCGGTGAACTTACTCCAGTAAGCAAATTCGCATACGTCCAGCATTTACTGGTTGCCCCACCGCTTAGGGGGATTGGCTTAAATGGCAAAGATGTCGAATCACTCGTGCAATTTGAATGTAGTTGATGCCGAAATTTTTAATGTGAGTTGTATAAAACTTTTTGCTTAGTCGGGCTAATAAATATTCAGCAGGTATTAGCCTAATCAGAAAAAAGTGTCATTTTCGTTATTATTTTAATACTTGGGATTTTTATTGAGTCATGCACTACATTGATATTCTCCTTGTAAAGATGACCCCTCTTGGTCTCCCTTCCGAACTGCAGGATTTCATTTCGGAAGGGGTATTTTTCAGAGCAAGTAAGCCCACCAGCAATTTAGCTTCGCTCGGCATTTACTTTACAGCGTTATACCAGGCCTGCCAGCGGTAATTATCTAAACGCAGCTGGCGCAGGCATTGCGCGGTCTCTATATCAGCCTGTAGATCTTCGTCGCTATTGGCACCAGCATCACTTCCCTTGCACGGCTCCTGCATCAAATCCGCTGATGGAGTTGGCAGCGTCGATTGCACGCTGGCGCAGCTGCACAGCAGCATCGTCAAACTGGCACACAGTACGATCCGGAGACTGAACATATTTCACCACGTCGCGGGTAATGGTTCGGTAAATCACTTTGCCCTCGGCGGTGGCCGCGACGGCTTTCTCTTCTACCGGCTGAATGGCTTTCTCGGAGTTCTCTTTCTTCTTTGCCGCCAGCGCGTTGATATGGTCAGCGTGTGCGCTCCAGCCAGAACGCCAGGCCATCGCCCCGGTTAACGAGATAGCGACCACCAGCGCCAAAAGAACGTATCGCAGCTTCATGACAGCGACGCCAGCGCCCGGCTGTAACGCACCTTGCGATCAGCCAGTCCATTCTGCCCACCGTTGATGATCTGCGTGACCCGCACAATATCGCCGGAATACAGCAGGCAACCACGTAACGCGAAGAACCAGGCCGCCGACCGGGCAGCGTTTCGTTCCTGCACCAGCAGCTCCGGCGTGCTTACCAGATCCAGCTTCAGGGCTGCGCCGCATTTGGTGTAGTTCTCCCGCCCGGTGATTTGCAGCAGGCCACGGCCACGATATTTCCAGCCGTCGCCCTCGAAGATGTTGCCCATGCGGCCGCCGTATACCAGGTTGGCGATCTGCGGCTGGTGGGCAGTCTGCTTACCGTCAACCCGGCCCAGCATCTCGCACTGGTATGCCGTCAGGCGCTTACCGAAGGTCGCCTTCAGACCGCCAACCGAATAGTTGAAGTTCTCCACCAGCGAGGCAAAGCCTGCCGACTCGTGGCCCAGCTGCGCGATGAACATGGCCTGATCGTTAACTGCGGTGATGCCGAACTCTTTCATAGCTGCGTCGATATGCGGATACCAGCGCGCAGCTAACCCGGCGCTTAGCCCAGCCGCCTTTTGAAATTGTGCCTGATTCATAGTGTCCCTTACTTGGTGTCACCACCAAAGCGAACGTTGATAACTCGGTTTGCTACAGAACGGACCTGCTCGACGCCGACAAAGCCCAGCGCCCCGCCGATTGCAATGGAGAGGGATTGAGGAAGGTTTACGTAATCCAGTGCAGATACAGCCGTTAACGTCATGGCGCCGCACATCAGGCCTTCCAGCAACATCTTTTTCCAGCCACCGCCGCCGTAGGCAATTCTCAGCACTGCCATCACAACTGACAGCAGCACGGCACCAATGGGTGTTTCACCACGCCACCAGCTGTGGAGTAGATCGATTAACTCCGTCCAGGAGTGGGGGTCATTATGCATTTTCATATCTCTCACCTCGCTGGTTCGCGGGTGTTGTGTGGGAAGGGATCAGACTCTCCGGATGAATTAACGACAGGACCTTGATGGGGGTTCCGGGAGCCTGAGATAAAAAAAGGCCCGCGTTTTAAGCGGGCCTAACTGAGTTGGAAATTTAAGTAGGTAGGTGTTTTACCTCGCCATCATCCATACAACAGCTGTGTCGGGCAGCGTTACTGGCCGGTCAGGATGTCCGGTTAATGGTTATGGCTTGGTTCACGATTAAATAATAGCATTGGTTTCGAAGCGCATATAAAAAAGCCTGCTTTACGAGCAGGCGATATTTAACTCAGAAATGGAATAAGACAGGTGCCGGGTGCCTCCCGGTGACTCGTTATCAGTCATACGAGCCGCAAGCATATCTGCACTTAGCAGTTAACTGGATTGCCCCGCCGCATAGGGGGATTCACCTGACTCATAACCATAGCAAAAATTTGTCAGAATTCTAAGTGTCGATGCTCAAACAGAAAACTGGGAGAAAGCTCCATTAAGCCATCGAGCGGCACGCTTCTGCACAACGAAGGCAGGCTTCAGAGCATTTCTGACAATGTTCTGCTTCGTGCTTCCCACATTCTTCACCGCATTTCTGACAGACTTCTGCGCAGACCCGGCATAGCGATCTGGCAAATTCACTATCAAAGGTCATAAATTGCGCTGCGAGCCGACAAATATTCGCGCACTGCATATCGAGTCTTATGCACTCACGCATCATATCCACTTGTTCTTCTTTCAGACATGAAGCAGCACAATAATCACAGGCAGCCGCGCATTTGTAGCAGGCTTCGATGCATTCAGCATGGTTAACTGGCATAGTTCGCTCCTTTCAGTCGTAAGCAGAAAACTAAGTCTGGTTACAGGAGTGCGATGATGCCAGTTAATAGGAGCGTTATTCCAAATTCGCCTAAATTGTAATTACAGGGAACGCATTCGAATAACGACCACCTTCATCAAACCCGGAACGACCGACGAGATCATGATGGTGTAAGAGGACCTTCCAGAACTTCTGCTTCGCCGTCATCACAAATGGGATCACCCTGCGTCAGGTGCCAGATACCGATTACGGTCTTACCCGTTTCAAGGTCTTCCGTTTCTCCATGGGTATAGTAGGCAACCTGAATTCTGCCATTGTGCTGTATCCAGTAAAACCCCTCTATCATGCCATTCCCTCCCTCACTGTGAGGAGAGTCTAGCCATTTTGGTTACGGGCTGGTGTGAGAAATACTTAATTAAGAATGAAGCGATGCAATGGTCCGCCATCGAGGACTCGAACCCCGAACCACAGAGGTAGAAGCTCCGTGCTCTTTCCAGTTGAGCTAATGGCAGATAAAAAAGACCAGCAATGAATGCTGGTCAGGGTCATGCAGTTGTCTCTGTGTAGTGGGCGCTTCCCCACCTGAGTGTTGTAATCGTATCGAGAGCATTATCACATGCCATCATCAGTATATCACTCGTCCAAGCAGCGCACTGGCAACTAAAATAGAGGATAAAAAACCGCCTAAGCGAGGTTTAAAATCGTTTTAAGTCCGTGGCGTAGAAACTACTCTTAACAGGTTACGATAGTTTTTGCGTACGCGTTATTGTTTTCTTACAATCTACTTTTCAGTTAAAGGAACTGTGACATGACTACGCTTAAAGAACTCAAAGAAGAACTTGAACAGATACAAGATGAAAACACAAAAAACAGAAAAAAAGCAGAAATCGCGGCCTTGGTCGCCTCTGCTGACAATGATATTAGGCTTGCTCAGAGAAACATTGGGTACAACGTACGTGAGTGGACCGTTGAAGTAATTGTTCAAAAGTATGGCGATAACCTTGACATTGATAAAAATGAGCTATTTATTCCTGATTATCAACGCGACTATAAATGGGATATCAAAACGGCATCTCGTTTTATCGAAAGCATATTATTAGACTTTCCAATACCATACCTTTATATAGCTGATGTGTTTAATGAAGATCCAGAACTAGACGGTCGCGTGGAAATCATTGATGGTTCTCAAAGGATTCGCTCGATTTATTATTTTTGGAATGATCAATTTGAACTGAAGGATTTAAAAGAATTGAAGTGCTTAGAGGGCTTTAAATTTTCTGATCTTTTAGCCAGTCGACAAAGACGATTTTTAAGGGCATCATTAAGATTTATAGAGTTAAAAGGTGATGTAGAGGAGCAACATAGAAGGGATTTATTCGAAAGGATCAACTCAGGTGTGAAAAGATTGGAAGCAATGGAAGTTAGGCACGGTTCAGATGCGGCTGCATCAATATTCTACAGAGATGTAGTGACCCCTTGCTCAACAAACCCACTATTTGGTCGCTTGGCTCCATTATCTGATCGGAAACGTTCCAATGGCGATCATCGTGAACTAGTTTTGAGATTTTTTGCATATTTGAACGATCTAGATAATTATAAAGGCTTTGTTGCTCCATTTATTGATAATTATCTCAATATTCAGGCCGAAAATGTCAACCAACAAGATGTTGACACCTTCAAACATGATTTTGAAAGCATGCTTACTTTTGTTGATGCTCATTTCCCTATGGGATTCAAAAAGACACCAACGAGTAAAACTACACCCCGCGCCAGATACGAAGCTATTGCTGTGGGAACTGCACTTGCCTTAAAAACTAACCCGCAATTACAAGAACCCGCTATTCCTGTAGGAGATTGGTTATTTGGAGAAGAATTTGAAACAATAGTTACTGCTGATAGTGCCAACAACACCAGTCAACTCAAGAACAGAATATTCTATGTTAAAGATAAACTCTTAGGGATATAACTATGAGTCTGCTTCATTTAAGAGATGAGTATGAAGAAAGAGCGAGAGATATTATGGAGTTACTTACTCTCGCATCATCTTTAGAGGCTCATACCCAGCAACTGGAACAGCAAACCTATCAAGATGAAATAGAATCCAATACTCTAAGGATTAATATTTTAAAATCATCCGTACATATGATGCTTTATAATCAAGTAGAAAACACCGCCAGAGGTTGCATTGAATCAATTTATGACCATTTACAAGATAATGGTGTGAATTATACTTCCCTTCGGGAGAAGTTTCAGGTAAATATCCTTCATCGTATTATTTCAGATAACGAAACGGGAAAATCTCTATATCAAAAAATAGGTTCTGACATCTCAAAAAAAATCATTTCAGCTTCATTAAATATACGGAAAGAATTTAATGGAAATGTCTGCAAACCTGTATTACACAAAATAACCCAAGCTTATGGTATCAACATTGCTAATTCACCAGAATGTAGAAATGGGGTTGATTTAGATTTACTTAAGGATATTAGAAATGAGCTTGCGCATGGAAGCACCAGTTTTTCTAAAAAGGGTCAAATTGACCCTCTAGAAGAAGTTAAACTAAGATCGGAAAGAATTGACTTATATTTGCGCTTATTGATTAGTTCAACAGAAAATTATATTACCTCTAACGGGTATTTATCCCCTCAACGTGCCTGACGAATGTTTCCCCTATTATTTGACCAATTATAGGGGGAACAGCATTTCCAATCATAGTTCCCAATTTTTGGAATGAAAATGGTGTATCCTTGTCAAGGAACTTATAATCTAACGGGAACGATTGTAAAATAGCAGCTTCGCGCAATGTAATTGCGCGATTTTGTTCCGGGTGACCAAATCGTCCGTTTCCATAACCATAACATTGGGTAGTTATTGTGGGACTTGTGTCATCCCAAATCATCCGGCCATAAACGCTTTTGTAAGTAGAGCCTGAATTCTTTTTATGGCAGTCGGCTCTAATGTCTTCAGGCCAATCATCCCATGTACCTCCAGGCAAAGAATGCATAATTCGTTTAAGATTAAGGTCCCTTAATTTAGGGGAGCAATGCAAGGGATCACTTTCAAGTTTTTCACCCGCATCTACTTTTGGCAACTGACCAATTGCATCTTTAACAGTAACTTTTTTACTAACTTTTTCTTGATCGAGACTAATTGGCCCCAATTTGGAGCCAATTAGAATTAATCTACGCCTATTTTGAGGTAAACCGTAGTCAGAGCATTTGACTACGCCATACCACAAATGATATCCAAGTGCCTTTAATGCGTTTACAAATTCTTCAAAAACATTATGATTCCTAAGCTGTGGTACATTCTCCATGGTCACAAGCTCAGGTAGAATATCGCTTACAAGCCTTTGAAATTCTGTCAATAAACGCCACTTAGAATCATCTTCCCGACTATTAGGATTACGGTATTTGGAGAACGGTTGACATGGAGCACATCCAGCAAGCAACCTAAGATTCCCGTCTTTGTACATAGTAGACACATCGCTGGATTTCAATTCAGTAACTGATTGGCTAATGAACGTAGTTTGCGGGTTGTTTATCTCAATGGCGTAGCGGCAAGAGTCATCAATGTCAACACCATGGGAAACATCAATCCCAGCTTTTTTTAAACCAAAAGTTAAGCCACCCGCGCCACAAAAAATGTCTACTGCTTGAATGTTCACAAGATTCTCCATCACTATATCCTGGTATTATATACATATAAAAGTAGGGAATGTAGAGAGTTTTTGCATTAAGATTAAGTCATTGTAACAAAGGTAGAAATGACAAACATCCGTCAATAAACCCCAATGCTGTTTGTAATTTTTTCCTTATCGTCCCGTCTGAGCATTTGCGTTTTTTAGCTATAGCTCGTAATGAGATACCTACTACGAAATGTGCGATTAACAACTCATACTCGTCTGGCTTACATTTCCGCAGACGCGCCACGCAACCGTCAATCTTGAGCCCCTCATCGTCGTCACATTGAAGACGTGATTTTTTGCCGTGAGGCATGAGCCCTTTGAATCCTGCAGCTATAGGTTGCCAGTCAACGCCACTACTGTCTGAAGCAGCCCAAGCTCCCCAACGCTCCATCAGTTCATACATATCTCGCATCATCTTCTCCTTAAGCCAGAACGCCGAGCGCAAAGGCCCGGTCCAGCACTCTGATTATCATTTCCGGCTGAGTACCATGCTTACGCTCGAATTTCACCGGATCGTTATGTAGTTCGGTATGGTGCTGGCGGCACAGAGGGATCACGAGACTGTCGTGCGCCTTCGTTGCCATGCCTCCCTGACCCCAGCCGATGAGATGGTGTGGATCATCTGACGGCCTGCCACAGCACTCACAGGGCTGCGTCTTAACCCATGCCAGATATTTGGGTTTGCCCCAGCGGGTCCGCTTTGGCCGCTTCATCAGGGTCTGCGGGGACTCGGGATCCACCAGGACGCCCACGATTGGCTTAATGGCTGGTGGCGCACCTGCAGGTGTTGCAGGTGCTGCAGGTAGCGCGCGGGCTTTGTCGGCGATGATGCTGGTGGCCGGTACCGACGGTACGATCTCGCTCTCGCGGTACGTTTGTTTCTCCGCCGGCAGGCGCAATGCATCTCGGGCAACGGATTCAGGCAGCGCATCGGTGACGCCGGTACGAACAGCCCACCAGCACAATTCAGCCAGAGATAGTTCACGGGTTTTATCGAGTGCCAGCGCTACAAGGACGATGTCCAGCACCCAGTCGATGACGTTCTGCCGCGCCAGCTCCGCCAGTCGTTCGGTGTACTGCTCGCGCAGCCGGTTGTCGCAGTGGCCGCAAAGAAGAATCGCACCGGGCTCATGCCGCATGGTAGTCAGTTCGTGATAGTGGTAGTCGCTGTGCTGGTACTGGCAGGTGCCGCCGCCGTGGCGCAGCAACCAGTATTCCAGGCCAGCCAGCCCACCAGCAGCGGTGATCACCTTTTCGTGGAGGAAGAACGGACGCAGCGCCGGATTGGCCGCCAGCGGCTGCCGTAGATCGGGCACTCTCCCGGTCTCAAAGCTGGCCATACTGGCAGGCTGGCTCTCCACCAGCACGCGCCCTGAAATGAACATGGGCATCAGCTCGCTGCCGGGTTTCAGCAGCACAACGCCCAGTTCCCGGGCAATAACCGGTTTCAGCAAGGCGCGCATCAGTCGATCTCCCCGATGATGATCTGCCCTAACTCACCCCAGCGCTTCGTCACGCGGGAATCCCAGATATGGGCGTCATCGGCATAGATGGCATCCATCAGGGCTTTCTCCAGGTTATCTTTGTCGGGCTTCTGCTGGTGAGGTTTCCCTGCCATCTCCTGGCGCTTCTTCTTGCTCCAGCATGGGGGCATCGGGAGGATAAACGTAATGTGCGCGCCTGCTTCCGGCAGTTCAACGCCCAGCAGCCGAACGTGATCGCAGAACGCGCGGTACCGGAGAACCTCCGGCCGCTTTTTCCACTTATCCGCCCTGGTCATCCTGGGTTTGCCCATCGGGGTGATGTTGTAGGTTTTCACGCTTCCCTCCAGAGCTTTTGCTGGAAGGTCTTATCCTGACGCGGGGCTCTGTTTGCCTCCGGCAGATAAGCGGTGAGTGTCCAGTGGATGAGATCGAAATCAAGGCTGCGCACAGTCCGTACGTCATTAGCGCGATAGCGGGCCTCGAGTTCGTCCACTTCTTTTGTGGTGAGCTGAGTGTGAATAAAGCTGGTTTTCTTCATGCTGCCACCTGTAAGTGCGCAGGCAAAAAGAAACCGCTGATTCCGAAAGGAACCAGATTAAGTTTTTGTTTGGTAGGTTTTTGCGCCATGGTATCTCTCCAGTGGCGCAGCAGGTATAGGTTGTTCAGGCCTATGACGGGAGTTTAACAGAATTAAGCGAAACGCGGTAACCTGCCCGCTCCAGCATCTGCGTAAAGAGAGTTGGCGACCCTACAATCTCATCATCCAGAAGCGGCGTAAACGACACCTCATCACCTCGCCTGTACATCAGCGCACGATCACATTCAGGAAATGAGTGCAGTCGTGCAACGATAACCCCATCGTGACACCTGATGACTGCATAACCCTTTTTTGGAAATTCTTCTCTTTGCTTCACCAAACCTCCCCTTCCACCAGGAAACTAATTACATGCTGAATTAATAAAACCAGTCGTCAGCGCTTTCCCAGGTCTGCTGGAGGATCTCTTCTACCTTCTTCTTCGCGTCCTTTTCACCGCCCAGAACACTTAACCCATCTGAGCCTGTTCGTCGTATAACTAGGGTGCAATCGCCTACCTGATCCTGCAGTCGTGTTAACAGTTCTTTTTCCAGAGCCGGGACAGCGCCCTTAGGAAGTTCTTTAGTTCTATCAATGCTTAACTCAACTCTCATAATAGCCTCCGCTGCATTAACTGTATGAATATACAGTATACCTATAGGCCGTTTTGATCAATGCTTTAGGCACACAAAATGCCGATAAGAATTATGAAAAATGAGAGCATAAGCCCGCTTGCCGCACTGTGTGCAAAGCGCTCGTTTAAGTCTGTAAAGTTCAGTACGCCCCAACAGAGTCCCGCTTACAAGGGAAGAGTAACTTCCGTTTTGTGCCAGAAGCGGACGTTGATAAAACAGCACTCAATCAGTTAGTGATCATGACCAGCACTCCGTTGATTGGATAAGCGAAAACAAACCTGCATATTTTGAGATGTGGGCTAATTGCTTTTTTAAAATGTTATAGATTGAGTTGGTGCTAATAAAGTAGATTAATTACAGGTTAATTAGATGGACGGTTGCTTGAGGCAACTTCCCTTGTTGCAAACTGAACTTTATGTTGGGGATTGGGATGGGACGGAGATCAGGATTTGAAGGTTTTATACGTGCTACAGGCAGAGCCGTAGCAGCAGCAGAGCGTGAGCGTAAGAGAGCAGAGCGCCATCAGTTTGCCGAGGCTCGCCGAATAGAGCGCGAAATAAAACGTGATAATGCTCAGAGACTTCGCGAGCAAAAGGAGGCTGATAAGTTAGCAAAAGCCATGTATTTGGAAGAACGTCAAGATGAAGTTTCCGATCTTAACGCTGAGCTGAACGAGACTATTTCCGCGCTTTCAACACTTCTGGAACATACTCTCGAATTTGATGATTCAATTGATTTTTCGGCGCTGAAAAAACACCCAAAATTCGAAGACTTCAAAACACCTAAGCATCTCTTACCAGACCCGGAGCCAGAGATAAAAGTTGTGCATGCTCCAGCTGCATGGAAGACTATTTTCCCGTGGGTAAAGAACAGATATTATCGAGAATTGAAGCAGGCAGAAGAATCTTTCAATAAAAGTAAGGAAGATCATTCAATTAAACTTTTAAGCCAGAAAGTTGAGCTTGATGCTTTAGTTGCTGATTATCAGGCCCGAAGAACTGCTTACCTCGAAGAAATAAAAAGTCAGCACGACGAAGTTGACCTGTTTGAGCAAGACTACCTCAACTGCGATCCTGACAGCGTGTTGGCATATTGCGAAATGGTGTTGACACGGTCTGAATATCCTGAGAACGGCTTCCCACAAGCCTTTAGGTTGGCCTATTTACCTGACAATAAGGAGTTGTTGGTTGAATACAACTTACCTGATATTGCAATAGTACCGCGCGAGTTGGAATACAGATATGTCAAAACGAGAGATGCCATTGATGCCAAGGCGCGAAAGATTGGCGAGATCAAAGAACTCTATCAAAACATAATCGCCGCGATCACACTCCGCACAATGCATGAGCTTTTCGAAGCTGACAAGGCATCTGCTTTAACATCAGTTCTGTTTAACGGTGTAATCGAAACGATCGATCCTACAAGTGGGCATGACACTAAAGTCACATTAGTATCTGCCCGTGCTTACAAGGACGATTTTATGCAAATAAAACTCGAAAGGGTCGAAAAGAGTGCATGCCTTAGAAGTTTAGGTGCACAAGTTTCAGGGCGGCCAGATGAACTTCAGGCAGTAAAGCCTATTATCGAATTCAACATGGTTGATAAACGCTTTATTGAACAAGGTGATGCTTTATCTGCCCTTGAAACACGACCAAACCTTATGGAACTTTCACCGTCAGAATTTGAGGTATTAGTATCAAATCTTTTCACCCAAATGGGACTGGATACCAAACTCACCAGAGGTACAAAAGACGGTGGCGTTGATGCGGTGGCATTCGACACACGCCCGATACTCGGTGGCAAAGTGGTGATTCAGGCTAAAAGATATAAAGACACTGTCGGTGTTAGTTCTGTAAGAGATCTTTATGGAACAATGATGAATGAAGGTGCTAACAAAGGTATTCTGGTGTGTACAAGTCAATACGGTAAAGATGCATATCGTTTCTGCGAAGACAAACCAATCGAACTCATAGATGGAGGTGGACTTCTCTACCTCTTAAAAGAGCATGCTGGGGTATCAGCACGTATCAACCCCAATTTTTAATTACTGTTCCAGACTCGGTCTAATGTTTATCGCGAATGTTTGAAATTAGAAATTCAGCACAAGATTTCTAGTCGAGTAATTCAAGGATATTAACTTAGGGCAGAATTTCCTGCCCTTTTTGTTATCCCATTAAACTAGCCTGCGCCCCGTTGATTACTATATCGCAATACCTGTAAATACCCCTCAAATCCGCATATTCTCTTTAGAGAGTAGATAACGCTACTTTGGAAGCGAGCATGGAGATCTATGTGCCTTCGCACATTCCTGATGATTTCAAGATTTAGCGAACGTCCGCTCTTCGCTTATAGCCGCCCTAAAAATCCTTTCCGGGCGGCTTGGTGATAGTTAATTCTCAATCTTTAGTTTCATTTCGCCGTCATACGATTGGTGTAACGCTCCATGTCAAAGTCAATAACTGCCCGCTGGTCGCGGAAGACGCCGCAGCGTCCGTGGCGGATAAGATGGCCCTGCTTCACGGCAGCCCGAATGTATTTCTCGGCAGTAGTACGGTGCAGGCCGAACATGGCGACGACATCATTGGTCGTAGCGTGGCCATGCTTTTTCACCATCTCGATAATCCAGCTGATGAACAGGGTGCGTTCCCTGTGTGTTTTTGGTCTTGGCATCAGTCAGGCCCTCCCCGCCTGGCGCAGGCACTCTTTACGGCGTTTGGCGATCCAGGCAACCTCCACAGAGCTGCAGGCAATGCCGAACATGTCCGAATAAACCGCTGCAGCGCGGCGCCACAGTCCTTTTTCTTCCAGCGCTTTTGCCTTCTGCTCAGCAGCCTGCATCTTGATCGGGTCGCTTTTCTCCTCCATGCATGGAAGGATTACATCCGGGATATCAAGATGCGGCACCGCCGCATAGGTGTACTGGACGCTGTTACGTGAGCGTGTTATCACCCCATCGTCACTCAGCTCGCGCAGCAGCTTGCCTGCTGTTGCACCTGACATATCCAGCGCTTCGGAAACATCGCCGACGGCGCAGTTCGGCTGATAGCGCACAAAAATCGCCACCTGGTCTTTCTGGGTTAATGGTTTGGTCATTGGTCATCACTCGATTTAGTTGGTTAAACCTGCCGCTTTGCGGCGTTTGTACTCTTCCATAAGCAGCTGCGCCGGAGTTGGCCCTGCCGGGTGCTGCGGTGCTGCAAGCTGGCGGCGAATCGGCGGGACCGACAGGCCGTTACTGACATGCTTACTCCATTTCGTTAACAATTTTTCCGCCAGTTTCTTAAGTTCACCCTCGGTCATCTGACGCTCCACGCCCGTTCTGCGCATCTCAATGCAGATGTGATACAGCACCGGCTGCGGCCACGGATATTTGTCGCTGCCTGAAAACCGATAGGATTCATTGCGCCAGCGGCGGTACTCACCCATGACACTGTCGGACGTCAGACCGAAGGCGTTTGCTCCACTTTCTGAAACGAGCGATACGAACTCAGCCAGATCCGGCGGCCACGTGTTCCCACCTGCACAGCGCTCCATGCACTGCTGGCAGACCAGTTTGATTTGCTTTTCAGTCATCGAACCTATCTGGGCTATCCAGAGCGCCGACGGTTCGGCCCCATTCTTCTGCGTCCACCGGTTCGAGAATATTTCCCCCATGACCTGCCACAGGCGCCATGCCGTTTCCGTTGCCATCAAGTCCATTGCGACGTCTCCACTCTGCGTGGGCTGACTGAATCTGCTGAACAGCCCTGGATGCTGTAGGCTCTCCCCTAACTCCTGCATTGTCCTTACCTCCGGTTTCCGGTTGTTTTTTCGATCTCACCAGCACGATGTGCCGTGCGAATTTTTGCTCCCACTGAACCTGGGTGAACACCTTCCCCTCTGACTCCCAGTACGACGCGAACTCAGCGAGCTCTGTGGCAAGGTAATCAGGGTCAGGCAAAGCTATTCCCCACATCGCCGCTCGCTGGCGAAAATCTCTGGATGGTAGCCAGGCGCTGGTCATGGTGAACTTACCGATCGGCTCATCCAGACCCTCAAGGTATCGGGCTGCAGTTGGCTCCGCTGGGGGCTGACCCTCTTCCGAATTTTCTTTCGCGCCCTCGTTAAGAGAGGGGTTTAGATCTTCTCTTCTCTTCTCTTCTCTGGTCCGCTTTTTGTCTGCATCTGATGCGGACAACTTGCGGACATTTCGTTTTCTGTCTGCCTCCTGCGCACGCCGTTTTGCGGACTGCCCGTTATGCTCAGAAAATCTTGGCATACAGAGACTTACATCAGTCGATTCAAGCCAGCCGACAGTGATAAGAGCCTGCGCGAAACCTTCAAATCCGATCATGTCGTTCAGAGTTTTTGGGGAGTAACCTTCTAGCTCTCCATCTACTGAATGGGCATCAAACAGACACCATGTCGCATGTAGTGCGCCGACAACGCGCAATCTGTCCGCATCCAAAGCGGACGCAATGCGGACGACTTTGGGGTGTGTGTGCAAATCAGCACGCATCTTGATCCAGTCTCCAGCCATTACCGCTCTCCTGCCGTGGATGATTTATTGGTCATTGGTCAAAACTCGATTACGTAAATAGCGGAGCCAGAGCCTGCAGGTGAGCAATCACCACGCCAGCCAGTTCTCCTGGTAGCAGGGCTGCGTTGGCAAGAAGGTTTTCAAAGCCCTCTTTCGCCTGCTTCTTGGTTGGCAGGCCCAGTAACTTCGCCTGGTGATGCTCGCCGCACTCTTTTATTGCGTCGGCCACCAGCTCGAAATCTGTTTTACCCTGACGGAGGCCATGTTTTCTGGCGATCTCAATCGGCATTGCCATGCTGATCGCGTCCGCAAGTTGCATGACATAAGCCGTGTACTTGCTGGAATTGGTTTCGTTTTTCAGGTAGCGATAAAGGTTCTGTTTGTTCACAGTGATCCCACGCCCACCCTCTTTTGCCCACTGCTCGGCCACCAGCTGTGTAACAACGTCCTGCGCCTGGCCGGGCAAAGTAAGCTCCCATTCACGAACGGCTGTAAGGATCGCCTGGCGCCGCAAATTGTCTCTGCGGCGAGGCTCATACTGATTTTTAGTTTTCAGCGGAGCGATAGCCTTTTGGTTATCATGCTCATAAGTAATGGCTTGCATTTGAACTCCTTAACCATCTGTTAGTGGTGGGAAAACCTCATCTAATGAACAGCGTGCCCCCAGAGCATTAAGCGCGGCTACGATGCGGCGGGAATCTTCAAGGCTTGGCGTTCTCAGATTCGATTCATAGTTCGCCAAACGCGGTTGGTTCCAACCAATCTGTTGTGCAAGCGCTAGCTGGGAAATGTTTGCTTTTTTGCGATAGTGAGAAATTAGGTTCATCCGACTCTCCTGTAAGATGTGAACATTATTCACATATCGTGAATTACATGTCAACATAATCGTGAATCGATAAAGATTCACTATGCGTGATAAAATCGACTCATGAAGACAATTGCAGAACAGATCGGCGAGCGTATTAGAACGCTTCGCATTCAAAAGGGATTGAGCCAGGCCCAGGCTGCAAAGTTATGTGGTTGGTCAGCTGCGTCTCGTCTCGCCAATTACGAATCCGGGTTGAGGAACGTTGGTGCTGACGATGCAATGGTTTTAGCCAGAATATTAGGCACTTCACCAGGCGAACTGCTATTCGGTGAGCGTGGCGATGAAGATAAATGGCTTACAGAAAAACAAAGAGTAATGCTCAATTTGTTCAAACAATTACCTGAAACTGAACAAGACAAAATGATTGATATCTTTCAGGTCAGGCTTAAAGAAATTGATGAATACGTTGAGAAGTACCTTCGCGGAAGATTCAAGCCGATGGATGACCAGTCTGATACAAATAGCTAACTAACTCATACCGTCCATAACCAGCCATCCGGCTGGTTTTTTTTCGTCCATAGATTCAAATCCTCACGTTATGTGAAAAATAAAATTCACTTTTTGTATTGACGAGATATTCACGCCGTGTGAAACTTCGAGCACACCAAGCAGCAAGTAAGTCATCCAGGCAGGACGCCCACGTAGTAGCTGCCGGCGGCATATGAAACACCGGATGAGATGACAAAAACTAACGCGCAGCAGGCTTTACCGTTCCGTCGGCCAGACGCAAAGGGCAACAAGGAGATAACCATGATTGACTACGCACGCATCCCAGTTAAACAGCAGGCTATTCGCCTCAACATCGTTGAAGTTCTGATCCGCAAGTTCTGTTACTTCATGGCGCAGAAAGGCAATCCAGAGCTCAACGCATGACCTCGTTTTTCGCCTTAATCGTTACCGTCTGCGCCCTCACCGGGGAATGCTCAGACATCATGCTCGGCGTTTATAACACCGAGGCGGTTTGTGAAGCAGCTGCCGCAGAGCAGCACGTGAAAGGACAGTGTTACCCGTACAAACCGGCTGACGACCAACAGCCAGCGTTACATTTTTAATCGAGTTTCGACCAATGGCTGTTGCCAGCCTGATGCCAGGTGCACATGGCATCGTGATGGTAATCCCGCCATCTCAACCAGACAGGAGTCGATGACCTGTTCTGGTTAAATTGGAAAAGTTCTCTTTGCCCGTCGCCCGTGGCGGGCCTTTTTTCCGGAGGATTTATGTCAGCGAACGAACTGGCATTGCGATACAGCACCGCACCGGCAGAGGAGTTAATCGGCTTCCTGCCTGTTCTTGAAGTTAAAGAAGCGCTGCGCAGTGAAGTTGAAGAAGACGTTATGGATGAAGTCTGGCAGGAGCACCAGTTTGAAATGGAGGCTGTTGAGGAGCAGACCGAGGAAGCGAACCGCCTGGCTCAGAAGTTTGAACTGGTAGCGGAGACGTTCGGGACGGCGATTAAGCTGGCACTGACCCTTCCATACGGCGAAGCGATTCAGGTACTGCAGGATGCCATTGAAGATAACCCTGGCTACGGCCGGGATCCGGTGAAGGGATAGACCATGGAATTTGGAATGAAACGAGTGATGGCGTCTGTCCAGGCTGTTGCGGTTCTGGAAAGAATCTACTGCGGCAAGCCAGTACCCCTCGCCACACTGAGTAAAGAATCGAAGCTCTCGGTTTCCTACCTGGAGCAAATTTTTAAGCGGCTGCGCAGCGGCAAGCTGGTCACCTCGCACAGAGGACCGGGCGGAGGATATAGCCTTCGTGAAGGTGATATCTCAGTTTCAGCAGTCATCCGCGCAGTCAGCAAGATCCCGTCGAATACCACGTTCGACCCGGTGCTTGATGCACTTGATGGAGTGCTTATCTCTCAGCTGGCGAATAAGCCCGGCGCCCAATAAGCACAAAACCCGCGCAAGGCGGGTTAAGTACCCGGTCAGCCGACCAAAGCTTTCCGGAATCGAGTTTTGACCAATGACCACTACCTAAGCAGCGCTCATCAGCTGTTGGGTATTTTACACCCAAACGAGGCTCCAAGATGGATTTTTTTTATCATATTAAAGCTACCCAGAAATCAGGCAAACCTGACGCCGTCTACTGGGGGACGTTTAAAACAGAAGCCCGCGCCAATCTTGCACTGGATGTTGAACTTGAAGATGCAGAAATCGAAACTGGCCGCGGGAAAGACTACCTTAAGCCGATCCGTACAGACATGCCGGTTGTGGATGATCTGCCCGCAGAAGCTGTCGTTTGCTTTGAGTTCTGTAAACGCTACACCCTGGCCGACGACCAGCGCACCTGGAAAGTGATCCCCGACGCCGCAACTCAGGGTGAAACCACCTCCACCCCGGTGGTCACCAGCGAGGCAGATCTACCTGCCGCGCCTGGAACTACCCTTGAAACTCCAGAAGTAGGCAATGCCGCCAAGGATGAGGCCCCAAAACCTCTGTATGAGCATGGCCTGAAGATCAGCGAGCATGATGATGGTGGTGCCCACTACCCCGTCTGCAAAATGCCTTTCCGCAAACAGCTGCTTGCCCAGCTGACGGTGGACGAACTGCGCCACCACATCACCCGCAGCGAGAATGCAGAGCTGCACGCACTGGAAATGGATACCGACAATGGTTATGTCCAGGACCTGCTGCTCGCTGCTGAAAATTTTGCAGAAGTTAAGGCTTTCGACACAAAAGATCTTTGGCGCTACACGAACGCCATCCGCAAAGTGTTCAGCATGGAAAAGTGCCATGAGCTGGGCCTGCTTTTGCAGTTCACAAAGGCATGGGTAGCCACCCCATATATCGACCGCGGGATCTTGACGCGTGAATGGGTCGCCGGCAATCGTATTAACCTTGTCCAACGCACCGACGCTGGCACCAATGCCGACGGCGGGTATGTAACTGATCGCGGTGAGGGCGCGCATCACACCCTGGAAACCCTCGATCTGGAGATCGCCAGCGCCCTGATGCCGATGGACTTCAACTATCGTGAAATTCCGGTGAGCATCGCGCGCCGCGCCAAAGAAATCATCGCGAAAAAAGAAGAGCCATGGAAATCGTGGAGCAAAATCCTGCGCAACCAGCCCGGCGTTCTGGCAGTGAACCGCGCGGCCATCTTCAACCTGGTGCGCATCGCGCCGGAGAACATCCATCTGACGCCTGCTGCTCACCTTGAGTTCGTGAATCAGACAATGACGGCTGAGTTTAACGCTGCAACCGAACTGCTGCCGATCCCAGCAGCCTTCGCCGCTCCGGTTGTGAATGAAATAACCATCAATCCTGCAGATGACAAATCTTCTCGAGCCCCCCTCTGCACTCACGATGAAAACCTGAAACGCGTACGTGAAGAGGGAGCACGCCGTCGTGCGGATGAGGCCAACAGTCAGCCGCAGGTCGCGAACCTCGGCGGAGGCGTATTCGCCATTGATAACCTGATGAACGAAAAACAACCAGAAAATGATGACCGTTCACCGGTTAATGAGGAGACCACCAGCGATGTGCAGATGGAAGAGACTAACCCGGCGGAAGGAAAAACTGGTAACCCGATTCAACCAAGCGAAAGCGCTAATGCAACTACTGCGCAAACAAATGCCGTAGCAGAAACCATCTGCACTGTCTGTGGTACCGAAGGTGGCGGCGGTTGCCCTGACTGCGGCGCCGCGGCTGGCGATGCAACCTATGCGGCGATGGAAACGGGCCTGAAAGAGGATCTGGAAGTGCTGGGGCCTAATACCTCAAACACGAAAACCATGTTCACGCACCTGATGGTGGATCTCGAAACCATGGGCAAAAAGCCGGGCGCGCCGATCGTTTCAATAGGGGCCATATTCTTTGACCCGTCCAGCGGGAAAACCGGCGCTGAATTTTACCAGGTGATTAACCTCGAATCGTCGATGTCCTTCGGAGCCAGGCCGGACGCCAGCACCATCCTCTGGTGGCTGAAACAATCGCCGGAAGCACGATCTGCAATCGTGGTGGATGACACGGTCGGTTTGGTAGAAGCGCTGGAGCATTTCCTCGATTTCATTGCTGAAAACGCGGCTAACGGCTCGAAGAATGTTCAGCTCTGGGGGAATGGTAGTTCGTTTGATTGTTCTCTTCTGGAGGCAGCATTCGAGTTGGCCGACACACCATTCCCGATCCCGCACTGGAACTACCGGGACGTGCGTACCGTCGTCGAACTGGGCAAAGCTGTTGGGCTGAACTCACGCTACGACATCCCTTTTGAAGGGGATCAGCATAATGCCCTGGCGGACGCCCGCCACCAGGTCAAATACGTATCGGCTATCTGGCAGCGCCTGACAGCAATCTGATTACAATATTTCAGCCTATGGCCCATTACTGGGCCATTATGGGGTAAAGCATATGATCCAGATGTTAACTCTCGAAGAGTGGGCCGCTGAAAAATACAGAAGCAACCCTCCAAGCGTGTCGACACTTCGACGTTATGCGAAACAGAACCAGTTTTCTCCACCAGCAATGAAGCAGGGCCGCTTATGGCGCGTTCGTGAGGATGCTGAGTTGGTAGGGGAACTGGCCGCGCCGATAGTTAAGAAGAACGACTCTATATTGCTGCAAAGGATTTTGAACGATGGCTGCCAGACCACGTAAAAACAATGTCTCTGTACCGAACCTTTACCCTCTCTACAGCAGGAAGGTGAACAAGGTTTACTGGCGCTATAAACATCCAATCACCGGCAAGTTCCATGCGCTGGGCACTGACGAGTTGGAGGCCATTGCGATTGCTACTGAGGCAAATGCGCGCCTGGCAGAACAGAGAACCCGGCAGATTTTGGCGATCAGTGACAGGATCGCCACAAGCAAAGGCAAAGCGATCACGGTTTCAACATGGCTCGACCGATACTGGAAAATTCAGGAAGAGCGCCTGGCTTCAGGTGACATTAAATTAAACACATTCAAACAAAAAAATAAGCCAGCGGCTCTACTGCGTGAACGAGTTGGTATGAAACTGTTGCCATCCGTTGATGTACGCGATATCGCCCAAATTCTTGATGAATATATTGCGGCGGGCCAGGCGAGAATGGCCCAGGTTATTCGAACCGTTTTGGTCGATATATTTAAAGAGGCGCAACACGCAGGTGAAGTTCCCCCGGGTTATGATCCTGCGTCAGCCACTAAAAAGCCCAGACGTAGAATCACCCGGCAGCGACTCAGCCTTGAGGAATGGCAGCGAATATTCGAGATTGCAGACGCCAACCACCAATATATGGGTAACGCTATGCTGCTGGCTTTGGTAACCGGCCAACGGCTGGGTGATATTTCGAGGATGAAATTTAGCGATGTCTGGGATGACCAGTTACACATTATTCAGGAGAAAACAGGAAGCAAAATCGCAATCCCGTTATCGCTCCGCCTGAACGCCATTAACTGGAGTTTGCGGGATGTTATATCGCGCTGTCGGGATTACGCGGTTAGCCCTTACCTCGTCCATTTTTTCAGGGCCACGTCGCAAGCAGAGCGAGGTGCCCAGGTTAAAGCGAACACGCTCACAATGAATTTTAGTAAGGCCCGGGATAAGGCAGGGATCGACTGGAGGGAAGGAACGCCGGCGACTTTCCATGAGCAGAGGTCGCTATCTGAGCGTCTGTATAAGGAGCAGGGAATTGACACTAAAAAGTTGCTCGGCCACAAGTCACAGCAGCAGACCGATCGCTACAACGACGATCGCGGGAAGGACTGGACGACGATTGCGATATAGGATTTTGGGGTGGGGTTTTGATAACTTGTTTTGATAAATTTTTGATAACCGTTCAAAAGCTAATAATAAAAACGGGAACCATCAGGCTCCCGTTCAAATACAACCCGGAAACCGGATTACATGTTTTCGATGATCGCGTCACCAAACTCTGAACATTTCAGCAGCTTAGCGCCTTCCATCAGACGTTCGAAGTCATAGGTCACGGTCTTGTTGTTGATCGCGCCTTCCATACCTTTAACGATCAGGTCTGCGGCTTCGAACCACTCCATATGACGCAGCATCATTTCTGCGGAGAGGATGATAGAACCTGGGTTCACTTTATCCTGGCCAGCATACTTCGGTGCGGTACCGTGGGTCGCTTCGAACAGGGCGCACTCGTCACCGATGTTCGCGCCTGGTGCGATACCGATACCGCCAACCTGCGCCGCCAGGGCGTCGGAGATGTAGTCACCGTTCAGGTTCATACAGGCGATAACGTCATATTCGGCCGGACGCAGCAGGATCTGCTGCAGGAACGCATCGGCGATGACATCTTTAATGATGATCTCTTTGCCGGTGTTCGGGTTCTTGATCTTCTGCCATGGGCCGCCGTCGATCAGCTCGCCACCGAACTCTTCCGCCGCCAGCTGGTAACCCCAGTCTTTGAACGAACCTTCTGTGAACTTCATGATGTTGCCTTTGTGAACGATGGTCACAGAGTCACGGTCGTTGGTGATTGCATACTCAATCGCTGCACGAACCAGGCGCTTGGTGCCTTCTTCGGAACACGGCTTGATGCCGATACCGCAATGTTCAGGGAAGCGAATTTTCTTCACGCCCATCTCTTCGCGCAGGAACTTGATTACTTTTTCGGCTTCTGCGGAGTCCGCTTTCCACTCGATGCCAGCATAGATATCTTCGGAGTTCTCACGGAAGATAACCATGTCGGTCAGTTCTGGGTGTTTAACCGGGCTTGGGGTACCCTGGTAGTAACGTACCGGGCGCAGGCAGACGTACAGGTCAAGTTCCTGACGCAGAGCAACGTTCAGGGAGCGAATACCGCCACCAACTGGGGTAGTCAGCGGGCCTTTGATGGCAACGCGGTAGTCACGAATCAGGTCCAGCGTTTCAGCTGGCAGCCAGACGTCCTGGCCGTAAACATGGGTAGATTTTTCACCGGTGTAAATTTCCATCCAGGAAATTTTACGCTCGCCTTTATAGGCTTTCTCAACAGCGGCATCCACCACTTTCAGCATCGCTGGGGTTACATCAACACCGATACCGTCACCTTCGATGAACGGGATAATCGGATTGTTTGGAACGTTCAGCTTACCGTCTTGCAGGGTGATCTTTTTACCTTCCGCCGGAACAACTACTTTGCTTTCCATTAACCTCTCCTTCGAGCGCTTCTGGTTGTTACTGATTTTATGTTAATAATTTGTAATGAGCCCACCGATAGTACCTGAATGTCTGGCGCCATGAAAGGCATTCGTTATTAGGCTATAATGCGGCAATTGATAACGTCTGAAAATACCATGCAGAAAACTTCTTTTAGAAATCACCGGGTTGAACGATTCAGCACCCGACAAGCGTCCAGACCGCGCAAACAACGCGCGCCAACACGCGTCGTTTTGTTCAATAAACCTTACGATGTCTTGCCGCAATTTACCGACGAAGCCGGACGCAGCACGTTGAAGGATTACATCCCCGTTCAGGGGGTCTATGCCGCAGGCCGACTCGATCGCGACAGCGAAGGGCTGATGGTGCTCACCAATGACGGCGAGCTCCAGGCCAGGCTTACCCAGCCGGGAAAACGCACCGGTAAAATCTATTATGTGCAGGTCGAGGGTGTGCCGGACGACGCGGCGCTGACTGCTTTACGTAATGGCGTCACGCTGAACGATGGCCCTACCCTGCCCGCAGGCATTGAGCTGGTGAATGAGCCAGAGTGGCTCTGGCCGCGCAATCCGCCGATCCGCGAGCGCAAATCGATTCCCGTGTCGTGGATCAAAGTCACCCTTTATGAAGGCCGTAACCGCCAGGTACGGCGCATGACGGCGCATGTCGGCCATCCGACGCTGCGCCTGATCCGCTACGCCATGGGCAGTTACACGCTGGATAACCTCGCCAACGGTGAGTGGCGGGACGTTACCGAACAAGGAGAGCCTCATGTTTAAACCGCATGTCACAGTGGCCACAATTGTCCACGCCCAGGGCAAATTTTTGGTGGTGGAAGAGACCATCAACGGCAAAGCGCTCTGGAACCAGCCTGCGGGCCACCTGGAAGCCGACGAGACGCTGGTCCAGGCGGCGCAGCGTGAGCTGTGGGAAGAGACCGGCATTCATGCCAGGCCGCAGCATTTCATCCGCCTCCATCAATGGATCGCGCCGGACAAAACGCCGTTTATCCGTTTTTTGTTCGCCATTGAGCTTAACGAAACGTGCGCCACTGAGCCACACGACAGCGATATCGATCGTTGTCTGTGGGTGGATGCCGACACTATCCTTAACGCAACACATCTGCGCTCCCCGCTGGTTGCGGAGAGCATTCGCAGCTACCTGACCGGCCAGCGTCTGCCGCTGGAGACCATCGGCGAATTTAACTGGCCGTTTACAGAGGGTGTCAATGCCGGGGGCGCGTGATAGAATACGCCGCCTTGAAGTTCAATGTCGTGAGTATTCCAATGTCTGAAAGCCAAAAAAAAGTGATCGTCGGCATGTCCGGCGGCGTCGATTCTTCCGTCTCTGCCTGGCTGTTGCTGCAACAGGGCTATAAGGTTGAAGGCCTGTTCATGAAGAACTGGGAAGAGGACGATGGCGAGGAATACTGCACCGCCGCCGCGGATCTGGCTGATGCCCAGGCGGTATGCGACAAGCTCGGCATTGAACTGCACACCGTCAATTTTGCCGCAGAATACTGGGATAACGTGTTCGAGCATTTCCTGGCTGAATACAAAGCCGGCCGCACGCCAAACCCGGATATTCTGTGCAACAAAGAGATCAAATTTAAAGCCTTCCTCGAGTTCGCCGCTGAAGATCTGGGTGCTGACTACATCGCCACCGGCCACTACGTGCGCCGCGCGGATGTCGACGGCAAAAGCCAGCTGCTGCGCGGGCTCGACGGTAACAAAGATCAGAGCTACTTCCTCTATACCCTCGGCCACGAACAGATTGCCCAAAGCCTGTTCCCGGTGGGCGAGCTGGAAAAACCAGAAGTGCGTAAAATCGCCGAAGAGCTGGATCTGATTACCGCGAAGAAAAAAGACTCAACCGGGATCTGCTTTATTGGTGAGCGCAAATTCCGTGAGTTCCTGGGTCGCTATCTCCCTGCCCAGCCGGGTAAGATCGTGACCGTGGATGGCGATACCATCGGCGAGCACCAGGGTCTGATGTATCACACCCTGGGCCAGCGTAAGGGCCTCGGTATCGGCGGTATCAAAGAGGGTAGCGAAGATCCGTGGTACGTCGTCGATAAAGATGTTGAAAACAATATTCTGATTGTGGCCCAGGGTCATGACCATCCGCGTCTGATGTCCGTCGGGCTGATTGCCCAACAGCTGCACTGGGTCGACCGCGAGCCGCTGAAAGGCACGCTGCGCTGCACGGTGAAAACCCGCTATCGTCAGACCGATATCCCCTGCACCGTGACTGCGCTTGATGATGAACGCATTGAGGTGCGTTTCGACGAGCCGGTCGCCGCCGTGACCCCGGGTCAGTCTGCTGTCTTCTACAGCGGTGAAATCTGCCTTGGCGGCGGTATCATCGAACAACGCCTGCCGCTGACCGCGGTTTAATGCGATAACACACAGAAAGGAGCAAGTGTGGCGAAGAACTATTATGACATCACCCTGGCGCTGGCAGGAATTTGCCAGTCTGCCCGTCTGGTGCAACAGCTGGCGCATCAGGGTCACTGCGATGCTGACGCGCTGCACGTTTCGCTCAACAGCGTCGTGGATCTGAACCCCAGCTCCACCCTCGGCGTGTTTGGTGGTAGCGAAGCGAATCTTCGTCTCGGTCTGGAAACCTTGCTCGGCGTGTTAAATGCCAGCAACCGTCAGGGGCTCAACGCCGAACTGACGCGTTATACCCTCAGCATGATGGTGCTGGAGCGCAAGCTGAATGCCGCCAAAGGGGCGATGGATACTCTCGGCGAGCGCATTACCGGCCTGCAGCGCCAGCTTGACCATTTCGAGTTGCAGTCCGATACCTTACTCAGCGCCATGGCGGGCATCTATGTGGATGTCATCAGCCCACTGGGGCCGCGTATCCAGGTGACTGGCTCCCCTGCCGTATTGCAAAGCCCGCAGGTGCAGGCCAAAGTACGCGCCTCCCTGCTCGCCGGTATTCGTGCCGCGGTACTGTGGCAACAGGTCGGCGGTGGCCGCCTGCAGCTAATGTTTTCTCGTAATCGCCTGACCACTCAGGCAAAACAAATTCTTGCTCATTGTTAACCTCCCGGAGTTGCGAATTATGGAATTATCCTCACTGACCGCCGTTTCCCCTGTCGATGGACGCTACGGCGATAAAGTCAGCGCGCTGCGCGGGATCTTCAGCGAATATGGTCTGCTGAAATTCCGTGTACAGGTTGAAGTACGCTGGCTGCAAAAGCTGGCCGCGCAGGCAGCAATCAAGGAAGTTCCTGCTTTTGACAGCCAGGCAAACGATTACCTCGATAAAATCGTCGCAGAATTCAATGAGGAAGATGCCGCGCGCATTAAGACCATTGAGCGCACCACCAACCACGACGTGAAAGCGGTTGAGTATTTCCTGAAAGAGAAGGTGGCAAGCGTCCCGGCCCTGCACGCGGTATCAGAATTTATTCACTTCGCCTGTACCTCAGAAGATATCAACAACCTCTCCCACGCGCTGATGCTCTCTACCGCGCGTGAAGAAGTGGTGCTGCCATACTGGCGCAAAATCATCGACGCGGTGAAAGCCCTGGCGGTGGAGTATCGCGATATCCCGCTGCTCTCCCGTACCCACGGTCAGCCTGCAACCCCGTCCACCATCGGCAAAGAGATGGCGAACGTCGCTTACCGTATGGAACGTCAGTACCGCCAGCTTGAGCAGGTGGAGATCCTCGGTAAAATCAACGGCGCCGTGGGTAACTATAACGCCCACATCGCCGCTTACCCGGAAGTGGACTGGCATCAGTTCAGCGAAGAATTCGTCACCTCTCTGGGGATCCAGTGGAACCCGTACACCACCCAGATTGAGCCGCACGACTACATTGCCGAGCTGTTTGACTGCATCGCGCGCTTCAACACCATTCTGATCGACTTCGACCGCGACATCTGGGGTTACATCGCCCTGAACCACTTCAAGCAGAAGACCATCGCCGGCGAAATCGGTTCATCCACCATGCCGCACAAGGTCAACCCAATCGACTTCGAAAACTCCGAAGGCAACCTGGGCCTGGCAAACGCGCTGCTGCAGCACATGGCCAGCAAACTGCCGGTTTCCCGCTGGCAGCGCGACCTGACCGACTCCACCGTGCTGCGTAACCTGGGTGTGGGCATTGGCTACGCGCTGATCGCCTATCAATCCACCCTGAAGGGCGTGAGCAAGCTGGAAGTGAACCGTGAGCGTCTGCTCGACGAACTGGATCACAACTGGGAAGTACTGGCGGAGCCAATCCAGACCGTAATGCGTCGCTATGGTATCGAGAAGCCGTACGAAAAACTGAAAGAGCTGACCCGCGGCAAGCGCGTCGATGCCGAAGGCATGAAGCAGTTTATCGACGGTCTGGCCCTGCCAGAAGAGGAGAAAACCCGTCTGAAAGCGATGACCCCGGCAAACTACATCGGTCGCGCTATCGCGATGGTTGATGAGCTGAAATAACGCTTTTTACCCTCTTTCCGCCCGGAAAGAGGGTTACTTTCCCCCGGTTTACGAAATGTTTATCCCCTCCGCAACATAATCAGCGTTAAACTACTCTGACCATTCATATTAGGGAGAAGCGATGATGCGCGTACTGGTTGTTGAGGATAATGCGTTGCTACGTCATCACCTGAAAGTTCAGCTTCAGGAAATGGGGCATCAGGTGGATGATGCTGAAGATGCCAAAGAAGCCGATTACTATCTCAATGAACATCTGCCCGATATCGCCATCGTTGACCTGGGTCTGCCTGATGAAGATGGTCTGTCGCTGATCCGCCGCTGGCGCAGCCACGATGTCTCTTTGCCGGTGCTGGTGTTAACCGCCCGCGAAGGCTGGCAGGATAAGGTTGAAGTGCTCAGCGCCGGTGCCGATGACTACGTCACCAAACCCTTCCATATTGAAGAGGTTGCCGCCCGCATGCAGGCGTTGATGCGCCGCAACAGCGGTCTGGCCTCGCAGGTGATCTCCATTCCGCCGTTCCAGGTCGATCTCTCCCGTCGCGAACTGGCGATAAATGACGAGGTGATTAAGCTGACGGCCTTTGAGTACACCATTATGGAGACGCTGATCCGTAACAGCGGCAAGGTGGTGAGCAAAGATTCCCTGATGCTCCAGCTCTACCCTGATGCGGAGCTGCGCGAAAGCCATACCATCGATGTTCTGATGGGCCGTCTGCGTAAGAAAATTCAGGCGCAGTACCCGGAGGATGTCATCACCACCGTGCGCGGGCAGGGCTATCTTTTCGAATTACGTTAAATGAAAAAACTGTTTCGTCACTTTCTGCCGCTGTCGCTGCGGTTTCGATTCCTGCTGGCGACAGCAGTAGTGGTGCTGGTGCTCTCCCTGGCCTACGGCATGGTGGCGCTGGTGGGCTACAGCGTCAGTTTCGACAAAACCACCTTCCGCCTGCTGCGCGGCGAAAGCAATCTCTTCTATACCCTCGCCAGATGGGAAGACAATAAAATCAGCATCGATATGCCGGAGCATCTGGATCGCCAGAGCCCAACCATGTCGCTGATTTATAATGAAAAAGGCAAGCTGCTGTGGGCCCAGCGCGACGTGCCGTGGCTGATTAAAAGCATCCGCCCGGAGTGGTTAAGAGCCAACGGCTTTCATGAGCTGGAAGCCAATGTTGATGCCACCAGCGTGCTGGTCGGTAACGATCGGAACATGCAGCGGGAGCTGGCCGAGATCCGCGAGGATGACGACGACAGCGAGCTGACCCACTCGGTGGCGGTAAATATCTACCCCGCGACCCTCCAGATGCCCCAGTTGACCATTGTGGTCATCGACACCATTCCGGTTGAGCTTAAACGCTCCTATATGGTGTGGAACTGGTTCGTCTACGTGCTCGCTGCCAACCTGCTGCTGGTGATCCCCCTGCTCTGGCTGGCCGCCTGGTGGAGCCTGCGCCCTATCGAGTCGCTGGCGAAAGAGGTGCGCGAGCTGGAAGAACATCACCGTGAAAAACTCGACCCGAACACCACCCGGGAACTCACCAGTCTGGTGCGCAATCTTAACCGTCTGCTGAAAAGCGAGCGCGAACGTTACGATAAGTACCGCACCACCCTCACCGATCTGACCCACAGCCTGAAAACCCCGCTGGCGGTCATGCAGAGCACGATGCGATCCCTGCGCAGCGCGAAGCTGAGCGCCGAGGAGGCAGAACCCGTGATGCTGGAGCAGATCAGCCGTATCTCGCAGCAGATTGGTTACTACCTGCACCGCGCCAGCATGCGCACCGGCAGCACCCTGCTGAGCAGGGAATTGCACCCCGTCGCCCCGCTGCTCGACAGTCTGACCTCGGCGCTGAACAAAGTTTACCAGCGCAAGGGGGTGAACATTACTCTCGATATCTCCCCGGAAATCAGTTTCGTCGGCGAAAAAAATGACTTTATGGAAGTGATGGGCAACTTGCTGGATAACGCCTGTAAATATTGCCTGGAGTTCGTTGAAGTCTCTGCCCGTCAGGGAGAGGACCAGCTGCATATTATCGTTGAGGATGATGGCCCCGGGATCCCTCAGGGCAAACGTGACCAGGTCTTCGATCGCGGCCAGCGCGCCGACACATTGCGCCCGGGTCAGGGGGTCGGTCTTTCGGTCGCCCGGGACATTGTGGAGCAGTATGGCGGCAGAATCGAAACCAGCGACAGCCTGCTGGGCGGTGCCCGAATGGAGGTAATTTTTGGTCGCCAGCATCTGACAAGCGACGATAGTTAAACGCCAGGGTGAAAAAAGCGTGATTCTCACACGCAGGCTGCCGAGCTTCCGTTATAATCCGAGTCATTAAAAGCCTGCGGAATATAAATATGGATTATCAATTAGCCCTTAACTGGCCCGACTTTATCGAACGTTACTGGCAAAAACGTCCGGTTGTCCTGAAACGCGGCATCACCAATTTCGTCGATCCGATCTCTCCCGATGAGCTGGCTGGCCTGGCCATGGAGAGCGAAGTCGACAGTCGTCTCGTCAGCCATCAGGACGGTAAATGGCAGGTGAGCCACGGCCCGTTTGAAAGCTACGACCACCTGGGTGAGAGCAACTGGTCGTTACTGGTGCAGGCGGTTAACCACTGGCACCAGCCCGCCGCAGCCCTGATGCTGCCATTTCGCGCCCTGCCCGACTGGCGGATGGACGATCTGATGATCTCCTTCTCCGTGCCCGGGGGCGGCGTTGGCCCGCATCTGGATCAGTACGATGTGTTTATTATCCAGGGTACCGGCCGCCGCCGCTGGCGCGTGGGTGAAAAGGTGCCGATGAAACAGCACTGTCCGCACCCCGACCTGCTGCAGGTCGATCCGTTTGTCGGCATCATCGACGAAGAGCTGGAGCCGGGCGATATTCTCTATATTCCACCGGGTTTCCCGCATGAGGGTTACTCCCTTGAGAACTCAATGAACTATTCGGTTGGTTTCCGCGCCCCAAGCGGTCGCGAGATGATCAGCGGGTTTGCCGATTACGTCCTGCAGCGCGAACTGGGCAGCCACCGTTTCAGCGATCCGGCGGTCCCTTCCCGCGAACATCCGGCCGATATTCTGCCGCAGGAGCTGGATCAGCTGCGCGGAATGATGCTGGAGATGATCAACCAGCCGGAACATTTCAACCAGTGGTTCGGGGAGTTTATCAGCCAGTCCCGACACGAGCTGGACGTCTCCTTGCCGGAGCCGCCGTATCAGCCGGATGAAATCTACGATGCCCTTCAGCAGGGCGACAAGCTGGCGCGTCTGGGTGGATTGCGGGTGTTACGTATTGGCGAAGCGGTGTATGTCAATGGCGAGCAGCTGGATTCCCCGCACCGTCCGGCGCTGGAGGCCCTTGCCAGCCATATGGTGCTGACTGCCGATCATTTCGGCGATGCGCTGGACGATCCGTCGTTCCTCGCGATGATGGCCGTCCTGGTGAACAGCGGGTACTGGTTCTTCGAGGACTGAGACGTTAGTGGGTTGCCGGGCGGCACTGCGTTTGCCCGGCCTACAACGTTGTCTGTGACAATGCCCGGTGGCGCTTCGCTTACCGGGTCTACAAAATCGCAACCGTAGGCCGGGTAAGGCGTAGCCGCCACCCGGCTTTTTATCGCCGCTCTCCGGTGTCAAAATCCTCTATCTCCCCAGCCCAATCTTCCGGGTATATCCCTTCCCGTACATCACGATGAAAGGTGGAATAGGGCCACGCTTTCACGCGCGTCACATAGCCATGTTTCAGCGGGTTGATATGGATGTAATCCGTATGTCGCCGCAGGTCGTTGTCGTCCCGGATGGTATGTTCCCAGAAGCGTGGCTGCCAGATGCCTGGCATCCCCAGCACGCGGGTGAAGGTCTTTTTGATGTCTCGCCAGCGGCCGGAGTAGTCCGCGTCATTTTCGGGTAACGTCCAGATACAGTGCATATGTTCCGGCAGGATCACCCAGGCATTAATCAGAAAGGGTTTGCGGCGTTTAACACCTTGCGTTGCCGCACGAAGCGTATCGATATGTCGCGTCAGCAGATCGCTGCGCCGGTTTTGCAGGTTAACGGTGAAAAACCAGGTTCCGCCTGGCACATAATGTCGACGGTAGTTTGACATATGAGGTTCCCTCCTCATGTGTGGAAATGCCGGGCGGCACGTTGTTTGCCCGGCCTACGCGTAGACCGGGTAAGGCGTCAAACGGCGACTATTGTTTTGCGGTGAGCTCCGCAATCCGCACAATCACCTGCACCGCTTTTTCCATTCCTTCCAGGGTCACGAACTCATGCTTGCCGTGGTAGTTATAGCCCCCGGTGAACAGATTCGGGCACGGCAGCCCCATAAAGGAGAGCTGCGCGCCATCGGTGCCGCCGCGGATCGGCTTGAGCTGCGGCTCGACGTCGCAGTCGCGCATCGCCTGCTGTGCCACCTCAAGGATGTAGGGATGCTCGATCACCTTTTCATGCATATTGTAATAGCTGTCTTCGATGACCAGCTCAATGTAGCAGTCCGAGTGAAGTCCTTTGCCCACCTTCTTTGCGATATCCATCATCTTGCGTTTGCGCGCTTCAAACCCTTCGCGGTTAAAATCACGGATGATGTAGTGCATATCCGCGCGGTCCACCGTCCCTTTGATGCTGGTCAGATGGTAGAAGCCCTCATAGCCTTCGGTTTTTTCCGGGCTTTCATCCGCCGGAACTTCAGCATGAATGCGGGCCGCCAGCGACAGCGCGTTCACCATCACCCCTTTCGCGGTGCCTGGGTGGACATTGTTGCCAACGATGCGGATATTCACCGACGCCGCATTGAAGTTCTCGAACTCCAGCTCCCCCACGCCGCCGCCATCGACGGTGTAGGCCCAGCGGGCATCGAACGCCTCAACATCAAAATGCTTCGCCCCTTTGCCCACCTCTTCATCGGGGGTAAAGGCCACGCGGATATCGCCGTGCGGCACGTTTTTGTTCTTCAGCACCGCCAGCGCGGTCATGATCTCGGCAACACCCGCTTTGTCATCAGCCCCCAGCAGCGTTTTGCCGTCGGTGGTGATCAGGGTCTGGCCGAGCAGCTGGTGTAATACCGGGAACATCACCGGCGACAGCACTTCGTCACCGACGCCAAGGGCGATATCACCGCCCCGATAATTCTCAACAATCTGCGGATTGACGTTTTTGCCGCTAAAATCCGGTGAGGTATCGACATGGGAAATAAAACCAATGGCAGGAATATCACCGCTCACATTCGCAGGTAGCGTGCCCATCACCGTCCCTTTTTCACTTAAGGTCACGTTAACGAGCCCCAACTCCTCCAGTTGGCTTTTTAACAGCTGCAACAGCTTCCACTGCCCTTCGGTGCTTGGCACCTGGCGGACACCCGGCTTAGATTGGGTATCCAGCGATACGTACTGTAAAAAACGCTCAAGTAATTTATCCATGCAGTCACCCTCACTTTTCGTGACAACATTATCAGTAAGCAGCAAAACCCAAATATTGCGTCAGGTCACTTTTATCCCGTAAACGAGAATATTTCCGGTTCTCTCATCGTTTGCTAATAAATGTAGCTTATCAATGGGTAACAAGGATTGGCGATTGCAGCGCTTTCCCGTAGAATGTCCGCCCTCATTACGTTTCACCAAGGTGGTTAACCACAAACCCCGCTGCGATAAGCATTTGCAGCGTCGATATGGGACTGAATCAAAAATTGAATACACAACCAGCTTCACTGTCACCGTTGGTGCAACTGGCCGGAATTCGTAAAAGCTTTGACGGAAAAACCGTCATTTCCGACCTGGATTTAACGATCAACAACGGCGAATTTCTTACACTACTTGGCCCTTCAGGCTGTGGTAAAACGACAGTGCTTCGCCTTATCGCCGGGCTGGATAACGTCGATCGCGGTCACATCCATCTGGACAATCAGGACATTACCCTGGTTCCTGCTGAACAGCGCCACGTCAATACCGTCTTTCAAAGTTACGCACTTTTCCCGCACATGACGGTTTTTGAAAACGTCGCCTTTGGCCTGCGGATGCAAAAAACGCCCGCCAGCGAAATCACGCCACGCGTCACCGAGGCCCTGCGCATGGTTCAGCTTGAAGCGTTCGCCCAGCGTAAACCGCACCAGCTTTCGGGTGGACAGCAACAGCGTGTCGCCATCGCCCGTGCCGTGGTTAATAAACCGCGCCTGCTGCTGCTGGATGAGTCTCTTTCCGCACTCGACTACAAGCTGCGCAAGCAGATGCAGAACGAATTAAAGGCGCTGCAGCGTAAGCTCGGGATCACCTTTGTTTTTGTCACCCACGACCAGGAAGAGGCATTGACCATGTCCGATCGCATCGTGGTGATGCGCGAGGGCAAAATCGAGCAGGACGGTACGCCGCGCGAGATCTACGAAGAGCCGAAAAACCTGTTTGTCGCCAGCTTTATTGGTGAAATCAACATCTTCAATGCTACCGTTATTGAACGACTCGACGACCAGCGGGTGCTGGCTAACGTCGAGGGCCGCGCCTGCAACATCTTCGTCAATTTTGCCGTTGAGCCGGGACAGCAGCTGAACGTCCTGCTGCGTCCGGAAGATCTGCGCGTTGAAGAGATCCACGACGAAACCGAAGTCGAAGGGCTAATCGGCTATATCCGCGAGCGAAACTACAAAGGCATGACGCTTGAGTCGGTCGTTGAGCTGGAAAACGGCAAGATGGTGATGGTCAGCGAATTCTTTAACGAAGACGATCCCGATTTCGACCACTCGCTCAATCAAAAAATGGTCATTAACTGGGTAGAAAGCTGGGAGGTTGTGCTGGCTGATGAAGAACACAAGTAAATTCCAGAATGTGGTGATCGCCACTATCGTCGGTTGGCTTGTGTTATTTGTCTTTTTACCCAACCTGATGATCATCGCGACCAGCTTCCTGACCCGTGACGACGCCCATTTTGTCTCGCTGGTCTTTACGCTGGAAAATTACGCGCGCCTGCTGGACCCGCTCTATTTCCAGGTCCTGCTCCATTCGCTCAATATGGCGCTGATAGCCACCGTCGCCTGCCTGGTGCTGGGGTATCCCTTTGCCTGGTTCCTGGCGAAGCTGCCGACGAAAGTGCGACCGCTGCTGCTGTTCCTGCTGATTGTGCCCTTCTGGACCAACTCGCTGATCCGCATCTACGGCCTGAAGATCTTTCTCAGCACCAAAGGCTACCTGAACGAGTTTCTGCTGTGGCTGGGCGTCATTGATACCCCGATCCGCATCATGTTCACTCCCGGCGCGGTGATTGTGGGGCTGGTCTACATCCTGCTGCCGTTTATGGTGATGCCGCTCTACTCCAGCATTGAGAAGCTGGATAAACCCCTGCTGGAGGCGGCAAGGGATCTTGGCGCCAGCAAACTCCAGACCTTTATCCGCATTATTATCCCCCTGACCATGCCAGGGATCATTGCCGGCTGCCTGCTGGTGATGCTGCCGGCGATGGGGCTGTTTTACGTCTCCGACCTGATGGGCGGGGCTAAAAACCTGCTGATCGGTAACGTCATCAAGAGCCAGTTCCTCAATATTCGCGACTGGCCGTTCGGTTCGGCCACCAGTATCACCCTGACCCTGGTGATGGGCCTGATGCTGCTGGTCTACTGGCGCGCGTCGCGGCTGCTTAACAGTAAAGGGGAACTTGAATGATCGGTCGACTACTCCGCGGCGGTTTTATGACCGCGATTTATGCGTACCTCTACATTCCGATCATTATCCTGATCGTGAACTCCTTTAACAGCTCGCGCTTTGGCATTAACTGGCAGGGTTTTACCACCCAGTGGTACAGCCTGCTGGTGAATAACGACAGCCTGCTGCAGGCGGCGCAGCACTCCCTGACGATGGCGATCTTCTCGGCCACCCTCGCCACCCTGATTGGCTCCCTGACGGCGGTGGCGCTCTATCGCTACCGCTTTCGCGGTAAACCCTTCGTCAGCGGCATGCTGTTTGTGGTGATGATGTCTCCGGACATCGTAATGGCTATCTCGCTGCTGGTGCTCTTTATGCTGCTGGGGGTACAGCTGGGCTTCTGGTCCCTGCTCTTCTCACACATCACCTTCTGCCTGCCGTTTGTGGTGGTGACGGTCTACTCCCGTCTGAAAGGCTTTGACGTGCGGATGCTGGAGGCGGCAAAAGATCTGGGTGCCAGCGAGATGACCATCCTGCGCAAAATTATCCTGCCGCTGGCGATGCCCGCCGTGGCCGCGGGATGGCTGCTCAGCTTTACCCTGTCGATGGATGACGTGGTGGTTTCGTCATTCGTCACCGGGCCGAGCTATGAAATTCTGCCGTTGAAGATCTATTCGATGGTGAAAGTTGGCGTCTCACCGGAGGTGAACGCGCTGGCGACCATACTGTTGATGTTATCGCTGGTTCTGGTGATCGCCAGTCAGCTTATTGCTCGTGATAAAACAAAATCTCAGGGGACGTATTAATGAAAAAATGGTCACGCCACCTGCTCGCGGCAGGCGCTCTCGCAATGGGTATTAGCGCTGCGCACGCGGACGACAGTAAAACGCTCTATTTCTATAACTGGACCGAGTATGTGCCGCCAGGCCTGCTGGAGCAGTTCACTAAAGAGACCGGCATCAAGGTTATCTACTCGACCTACGAGTCGAATGAAACCATGTATGCCAAGCTCAAAACCTATAAAGATGGCGCCTACGACCTGGTGGTCCCGTCGACCTATTTCGTCGACAAGATGCGCAAAGAGGGCATGATCCAGAAGATCGACAAATCGAAGCTAACCAATTTTTCAAACCTCGATCCGGAGATGCTCAACAAGCCGTTTGACCCGAATAACGATTACTCTATTCCGTACATCTGGGGCGCAACGGCGATCGGGATCAACAGCGAAGCGATGGATCCTAAATCGGTGACGAGCTGGGCCGACCTGTGGAAACCAGACTATAAAGGCGAATTGCTGCTGACCGACGACGCCCGCGAAGTGTTCCAGATTGCGCTGCGTAAGCTGGGCTACTCTGGCAACACCGCCGATCCGAAAGAGATTGAAGCGGCTTACCATGAGCTGCAAAAACTGATGCCTAACGTGGCCGCCTTCAACTCCGATAATCCGGCGAACCCGTATATGGAAGGGGAAGTCAACGTGGGGATGGTGTGGAACGGGTCGGCATACGTCGCGCGTCAGGCCGGTACGCCGCTGGAAGTGGTGTGGCCTGCAGAGGGCGGGATCTTCTGGATGGACAGCCTGGCTATTCCGGCCAATGCTAAAAACGTGGACGGTGCCCTGAAGCTGATTAACTTCCTGCTGCGCCCGGATGTGGCAAAACAGGTAGCAGAGACCATCGGCTACCCGACGCCAAACCTCGCCGCCCGCAAGCTGCTGAGCCCGACCGTTGCAAATGACAAGTCGCTCTACCCGGATGCGCAGACCATCAGTAAAGGCGAGTGGCAGAACGATGTGGGCGACGCCAGCCGCCTGTATGAAGAGTATTACCAGAAGTTGAAGGCAGGTCGTTAATGCAATACTATGCCGGGTTTCGACCCGGCATAACTCAATGGTACAAGGATAAGTACATATGAAGCTGAACAATAACGTTCTTTATTCTCTTTTTTCTGCATCGACATTATTTTTACTACCGTTAACAAGACATAGGCATTGAGTTTCCTGATTTAAAGGATTACAGGCAACATCATAAAATGACTCATTATGTCAAAAAAAACGCAGAGAAAAGCGCCGCCCCTATTCGGTGTAGTCGCCGTCAATGATATTAATTGCGATATCATAAGAAACGTCCCCAGAAGCGAATGGCTTGGCGTAACGATGCCGCTTCTGACCATATTCCCATTTCTGTTATCTATTTTATTTATTGGCCCAATTATTGGGTATTCTCCCATATTTATTCTGGTTGAGATTATACTTATCCTGATGTTCTATAGCAGCATCCACGCACTGCGTGTCGTCATTACCCACCCCAAAACGTTAATCGTCAGGCTGAATCGCAAGCGCCAACGGGTGTATGTTCAAACGTATCGTCCCACGCGTAATATCTTTGCGAAATGGCCTGTCGAAACGCTGATTTATGACTGGAAGGACATTGAAGCCCATTTTAGTAACGGTTCCGGAACCGCGGGTTCCCGGACATGGTATAAGTGGCAAGCACCCTCGACTGACGGGAAAAAAAACTGGATAATCATCAGCGATGATAACGCGCCTTTATTTTATCAAGTCTCTCGCTTCTCTACCGATATCGCAGATACTCTTTTGAGTTATGCGGAATCCTGGGCGTGGTGCAGAAACTATATGAATGGCCTGATGACACCCGTTCATTTAATATCGATAGAAAATAACTACTCCTTTAAATATTGCGTGACGAGATTGAGCAGCCGGATGTTGTCGCGAGTCAATGAACAGGATAAATGGACAACCATTTTTCCCGTCAGGAATCCTTTTTTCTGGCTCATTTCTTTTATTATGGTGCCAACCATTTTACTGGACGCTCTGGCAATGAGGAAAATTATGCGCAGGCTGCCGGAGACGCCGTGGTCTGATGAGGCACAGGGCGAATCAACAACAGATAAACAATAGATTAATTATTTATTTTAACTGCGTAAGGTCCTGCGTTGTCGTCAGGGCTTTGCGGGTAATCTGGCGTTGATTCGCCCCGCTCAACTATTTACTCCGATATTTTTTGCAACGCGTCATCAATTTTGCCAATCACATACATCAGCGGTTTCCACAGCACGACCAGCGTAACAATCGTGCCGAACAGCTGCACATCGCCATGCGCAAGTTGTCCGGTAAACAGAAGATATACCAGGTTAAATATACACGAGCCAGCGGAGACAATGCCGAGGTATAAAAAGAGAATGAACAGGATATTTCTGCTGTCAGAAAGGCGAGGCAGGCAACACTGGCTCCACAGACCTATCCCTACCGCCACAATAAAAATAATGGCCGATACAATTAGCGGGTTATCCATAACCTGTTCCTGTCGTTCCCTGGAAATTTGCGCGAAAAGCGTCTGCTCTTCGCGCAGTGAACCACTTACAATCCCTTAAGAAGCTTATCCACAAACTGCGGCACCACTTCGCTCGCCAGTCCGTAGGTTTTCTCTTCAAACTCGCTGCCCACCTGGCTCGGCTCAAGGTTCAGCTCCACCGTATGCGCCCCCTGCAGCTTCGCTTCGTGAACAAATCCCGCCGCCGGATAGACATGCCCCGAGGTGCCAATGGCGATAAACAGATCCGCCATCGCCAGGGCGTTGTAGATCTCGTCCATTCCCAGCGGCATTTCGCCAAACCACACCACGTGCGGGCGCAGCGGCGACGGGAACTGACAGCAGTGGCATTTGTCATCGGAGGTGACATCGCCGGTCCAGCTAAAGACCTGGCCGCTGCTGGAGCAACGCACCTTCAGCAATTCACCGTGCATATGAAGTACGTTGCGGTTGCCCGCGCGCTCATGCAGGTTATCAATATTCTGCGTTACCAGCAGGAAGCGATCCCCCAGCGCCTCTTCGAGTTTAGCCAGCGCCAGATGCGCCGCATTAGGGGCGATCTCCGGCGACTGCAACTGACGGCGGCGGGCATTGTAGAATTCCTGCACCAGCTGCGGGTTACGGGCAAAACCTTCCGGCGTCGCCACATCTTCAACCCGATGCTCTTCCCACAGCCCGTCGGTCGCGCGAAACGTTCGAATGCCCGACTCGGCGGAGATCCCCGCCCCGGTCAGGACCAGTACTCTTGGTTTTTCCATCAATTCCGGCATTGCCACATCCTGGAAGAAAATTCGCTGGCGTAAGCGCTCACGCAAGCGGCGTTTGTTTTTGCGAAAACGGCTGAGTCGAAGTGACCGTCGCGACAGCATAAAAACCTCGTATGGCTAGCGGGTGAGATGGAGGAATGCGGCGCCGCGCATTCCTCCGGCATCGCCATGTCGCGCGCGCTCAATGCGCGGGACACGGGCAACCGGCAACAAATGACGCGGCAACCGACCGGACAACCGTTCGGCGATGGCCGTAAAGTTCGATAATCCTCCGCCGATCACCAGCAGGTCAGGATCGACAATGGTCAGGATATTCCCCAGACAGACCGCCAGCAGATCGAGATAGCGCTCAACGTGCTCTACAGCCTGTTCATCTCCCTGCTCCCACAGGGCAATGATTTCCGGAGCCTGACGTTTTTGATGATAGAAGTGTTCATAAAGCCATGCAAATCCACGGCCGGAGAGGTAGTTCTCAATGCAGCCGTGCTGGCCGCAACCGCAGCGGAGGAGCGGGAAATCACGCCCCACCACCTCCAGCGCATCCACCGGCAGGCGAATATGACCAAACTCGCCGGTGATATAGCTGCGTCCGGTCACCGGTTTGCCATTCACCACAATCCCGCCGCCGACACCGGTGCCGAGGATCAGCCCCATCACCAGGGGGTATTGCTGGAACTCATCGTCCCAGGCTTCGGAGAGGGCAAAACAGTTAGCGTCGTTGTCGAGGCGCACGTCACGCTCAAGGAGGCGGGTCAGGTCGGCGCGCAGCGGCCTACCGCTTGCCGCCGGGACGTTGGCGGCGTACAGCGTACCGTCGTCGGTTTCCGGCATCCCCGGAATGCCTATGCCCACCGTGCCCTTCACGCCGAAGCGTTCATCGGCCTGGGCCACCAGCGCGGCAATGGCGGTTAAAAATTCATCGTAGCTTTCGTGAGGAGTGGGAACCCGGGTTTCCCACTGCAATTTCAGGTTGGTATCAAATACGCCAAGGGCAATTTTGGTGCCGCCAATATCAAATCCGTAATACATAGTGCATTCCTCTTTTGACCCGGCGGCAACGCTCACCGGATCATGACGTAATTACTGGCCACTTAATACCCTCGCCGGATCAATTCGGCTTGCGCGACGCGCCGGATACCAGCTTGCCAGCAGACTCAGTAAAAGTGCTGTAACCAGCACATAAAAAACATCCAGCCAGTGTAATTCAGACGGCAGGAAGTCAATAAAATAGATATCGCCCGACAGGAACTGATGCCCGATCAGGGCCTCAAGACCGTTGATAATCGGCGTCAGCTGCAATGAAACCACCACGCCGATAACCACACCGCACAGGCTGCCCAGCAGCCCCGCCAGCAGACCATACCAGACGAAGATGGCACGAATAAGACCATCTTTTGCGCCGAGGGTGCGCAGCACCGCGATGTCGCCGCTCTTGTCTTTCACCGCCATCACCAGCGTGGAGACGATGTTAAAGCAGGCCACGCCGATCACCAGCACCATCGCCAGGTACATAATGGCGCGGATCATCTGGATATCACGATACATATACCCGTAAGTGCCGATCCAGCTCTTGATGTAGACATAGCTGTCGGTCACTTCCCCGGCGTCGCGCACCAGTTTGTTGGCGTTGAAGACGTCGTTAACCTTGATGGCGATCCCGGTGACGCTGCTGCCCATATCGAGATACTGGCGCGCATCTTCCAGCGGCACCATGGCAAAGCTGTGATCGAGCTGACCGCTTAGCTGCAAAATACCGGTCACGTGCAGACGCACGCGCTTCGGCTGCTGCAGCTTATGATCGGCGCTGGCGTTCGGGATCATGATCGACACCCAGTCGCCCTGCTTCACTTTCAGCGCGTCGGCCACCCCCTTACCGAGGATAATCTGCTGATCGCCAGCTTTAAAATTGGCCCAGGCCTCTTTCTGGATAAACTGTGGCAGCGCGCTGAGCTTCTCTTCCTGGCGCGGGTTCACCCCTTTCACCTGGATAGCGCGCAGGTTTGCGCCGCTCTCCACCAGCCCGGTGAAATTGATATAGGGCGCAGCCGCGGCAATGCCCGGCACCTTTTCCACTTTATTCAGGGCGTCGTTCCAGTTATTCCACGGCTGGTTAACCGGCTCAATTTCGCCGTGCGGCACGACTGCCAGAATGCGGTTGTTCAGCTCACGCTCAAAGCCGTTCATGGCGCTGAGGCCAACAATCAGTACCGCCACGCCCAGCGCGATACCGACGGTGGAGATGACCGAGATGAGCGACACCATGCCACTGCGGCGGCGACCCCGGCTAAAACGCAGGCCGATGAGTAACGATAACGGTGAAGCCATCAATCTGCCCCCATCAGGGTCAGTTCGGTATTCAGGCGACCGTCACGCATCTCCAGCTGGCGGGACATGCGTTTTGCCAGCTGCAAATCGTGCGTCACCACCAGGAAGGCGGTGCCCTGGGAGGCATTCAGTTCGCCGAGAAGCTGGAAGATGCTGTCGGCGTTGCGGGCATCCAGGTTACCGGTCGGTTCATCCGCCAGCACCAGGCGCGGATTATTTACCAGCGCACGGGCAATCGCCACACGCTGGCGCTCGCCGCCGGAGAGCTCGGATGGCCGATGATTACCGCGGTGGCCCAGCCCGACCGCTTTCAGCATATCGCTGGCGCGGGCGTTGATTTCAGCCGGTTTCTTTTTGCCGATCAGCAGCGGCATCGCCACGTTTTCCAGCGCCGTAAAGTCCGGCAGCAGGTGGTGGAACTGATAGATAAAGCCCAGCTCGCGGTTACGCAGATCGGCCTTCGCGCTCGAAGACATCGAACTCAGCGGCGTGCCGGAGAAGACCACATCGCCGGAGGTCGGCGTATCCAGCCCGCCAAGCAGGTGCAGCAGGGTACTTTTCCCGGAGCCGGAGGTGCCGACGATCGCCATCATCTCCCCTTCCCCGACGCTGAAGCTGACATTGTGCAGGACATCCGTCTGCACCGTGCCTTCCTGATAGCGTTTGCACAGGTTGTCGCATTGCAACAGGATCTTATTCATAACGTAAAGCCTCAGCGGGTTGGGTGGCGGCAGCGCGCCATGAAGGATAAAGCGTGGAGAGTAAGGCAACGGCCATCGCAGCCAGCGCAATGCCCACTACCTGCAGCGGCTCAATGGCCACCGGCAGTGCCGCGCCGTCGAGCAGCGCGCCGATAATCGGCATTAAATTATTGAGCTGGCTGGCAAGCAGCGTACCGAGCAACGCGCCGAGCAGCGCGCCGACAATCCCGGCGCTGGCGCCCTGCACCATAAAGACCGCCATGATCTGCCGCGGCGTCAGCCCCTGGGTTTGCAGGATCGCCACTTCGCCCTGCTTCTCCATCACCATCAGGCCCAGCGAGGTAATGATGTTAAAGGCGGCAACCGCCACAATCAGGCTCAGGAGCAGGCCCATCATGTTTTTTTCCATCCGCACGGCCTGAAACAGCTCGCCCTTACGTTCGCGCCAGTCCTGCCATTGGGTGCCTTCCGGCAGGGTTTGCTGGCTTAACACATCGACCTTCAGCGGCTCGTTGAGCCACAGACGCCAGCCGGTGATATTGCCGAGCGGGTAACGCATCAGGCGCGACGCGTCCTGGATATTGACCAGCATCTGATAGCCGTCCACTTCGCTGTTGGCGGCGAAGGTGCCGATCACATTAAACAGGCGCTGGCTCGGGAGCCGCCCCATCGGGGTAAACTGGCTGGCAGACGGCACCATCACCCGTAGCTGATCGCCGCGATTGACCCCCAGCTGTCCGGCAAGCTGTTCGCCGAGAATGACGTTGTACTGGCCGGGAGCCAGATCGCTCTGTTTGACGTTAACCAGAAACGGCGTCAGGGGATCCTTTTGCGCCGGGTCGATGCCGAGCATCACTCCGACCGCCACGCTGCGGGCGCTCTGTAGCACCACGTCACCGGAGGTGATCGGCGCCACGCGGCTTACGCCCTGGAGCTTGACGGCGCTTTGTGGCAGCTGCTGCGGATTCACCGACCCGCTGCTGGATGAGAGGATCGCCTGCGGCATCAGCCCCAGAATGTTATTTTGCAGCTCGCGCTCAAAGCCGTTCATGACGGAGAGAACCGTCACCAGCGCCATCACGCCAAGCGTAATGCCAATGGTAGAAAGCCAGGAGACGAAGCGACCGAAGCGGTCCGCGGCGCGCCCACGCATATAACGTAAGCCTATGAATAGTGCGACAGGTTGGTACATGAAATCCGTCTGTTTGCTGATAGCAGACCCACGAGTATATAAGCGAATCCGCTAAGGGTAAATGACTGAAACCGTAAGCTTTGCTTATCATTTGTCTGAAAAAGCGCGGTAAATCAGCGTAATACCCCCTTTCGTAAGACGACCTGCCCCGCGCAGGTGTTTGCAGCTTTTCTGAAAAACATCCGGATACAGACTCTTACCCATTACATCCCGCCCGCCGCGCAACACACTTACCCGCTCGATTAAGGTAATAACAGGACCCGGAACGCGATGAAACAAAAAGCACTATGGATTAACCAGATAAAAGGACTCTGCATCTGCCTGGTGGTGATTTACCACTCGGTGATCACCTTTTATCCCCATCTCGAGGCGCTGCATGCTCCCCTTTCGGTGCTGCTCGCCAAATGTTGGGTAACGTTCAATCTCTATCTCGCCCCGTTCCGCATGCCGGTGTTCTTCTTTATTTCGGGGTATCTGGTCCGGCGCTACATTGACGAGGTCGACTGGAAAACCTGCCTGGACAAACGGCTCTGGAGCATTATCTGGGTGCTGGCGCTGTGGGGAGTATTACAGTGGCAGGCGTTGACCCATCTCAATGCGTGGCTGGCGCCGGAGCGGGATCTCAATACCGCGTCGAACGCCGCCTATGCCGACTCGTTAAGCGGCTTTATCACCGGCATGCTCACTGCCAGCACCAGCCTGTGGTATCTCTACGCTCTGGTGGTCTATTTTACGCTCTGCAAGCTGCTGAGCCGCTGGCGGACGCCGCTGGTCGTGCTGCTGGCGCTCGCCAGCATCGCCATCAACTTTATGCCGCTGCCGTGGTGGGGGATGAACAGCGTGGTGCGTAATATGATCTATTACAGCCTCGGGGCCTGGTACGGCGTGCAGCTGATGGCGTGGATGCAAAGCCGGGTGTGGCGCCGTGACGCGCTGGCGGTAGCGGCGTTCGGGGCGGTCTCCGTCGTGCTGTGGTTCGTCGGGGTTCCCCTGCCGCTGTCGCTGCTGTCGATCCTGCTGATTATGGCCCTGTTCTACCGCCTGGAGCAGCGCTTCGCCGTGGGCCCTGACAATGTGCTGAACGTGGTTGGCTCCAATACCATTGCGATTTATACCACCCACCGCATTCTGATCGAAGGGGTCAGCCTGTTAATGATCCACCAGTTGAATGGCGGTACCTGGCCGGTGTGGGCAGAGCTGACGCTGGTGCTCTTCTACCCGTTTGCCAGCCTGCTGATCTGCACCCTGGTGGGGCTGGGGGCGCGTAACCTCTCCCGCGCGCTGGCCGGTGATATTTTCTTTACCCCACCCGCCCGGCTGACGCTGGTTCAGGCGACACGCTAGCGCGCCTGTGAGAGGGGGGCTTTGCGCTGCGTGCGGTTACGGTTTGCTAATGTAAAACGATCAAGGATAATAAAGACATTGTGTATCAGTGATATGCCCATACGAGATCCTGACAAAGCCATGCCTGAACAAAATCGTTTTTCCCTGCCCGTCAAAGCGGGCGACCAACGCCAGTTAGGTGAACTGACCGGGGCAGCCTGCGCCACGCTGGTGGCGGAAATTGCAGAGCGTCATCAGGGCCCGGTGGTACTGGTCGCGCCGGACATGCAAAACGCCCTGCGTCTGCATGATGAGATCCGCCAGTTCACCGATCAGCTGGTCACCAGCCTTGCCGACTGGGAGACGCTGCCTTACGACAGCTTCTCGCCGCACCAGGAGATCATCTCCTCGCGCCTCTCCACGCTGTATCAGCTGCCCTCCATGCAGCGCGGCGTGCTGATTGTGCCGGTCAATACCCTGATGCAGCGCGTCTGCCCGCACAGCTATCTGCACGGCCACGCGCTGGTGATGAAAAAAGGCCAGCGCCTCTCGAGGGACGGCCTGCGCGTGCAGCTCGACAGCGCGGGCTATCGCCATGTCGATCAGGTCATGGAGCACGGGGAGTACGCCACCCGCGGCGCGCTGCTCGACCTCTACCCTATGGGCAGTGAACAACCTTATCGTCTGGACTTTTTCGACGACGAAATCGACAGCCTGCGCCTGTTTGATGCCGATACCCAGCGCACGCTGGAGGAAGTGGAGGCCATCAACCTGCTGCCGGCCCACGAATTCCCGACCGACAAAACCGCTATTGAGCTCTTCCGCAGCCAGTGGCGCGATAAGTTTGACGTCAAGCGCGACGCCGAACATATCTACCAGCAGGTGAGCAAAGGCACCCTGCCGTCAGGGATCGAATACTGGCAGCCGCTGTTCTTCAGCGAGCCGCTGCCAGCCCTGTTCAGCTATTTCCCGGCCAACACGCTGGTGCTCAACACCGGCGATCTGGAGACCAGCGCCAGCCGTTTCGAGAGTGAAACTCGCGCCCGCTTTGAAAACCGGGGGGTTGATCCGATGCGCCCGCTGCTGGAGCCCGAGCTGCTGTGGCTGCGCACCGATGAGCTGTTCAGCGAGCTGAAACGCTGGCCGCGCATGCAGCTCAAAACCGACAGCCTGCCGGAGAAAGCTGCCAATACCAACCTGGCCTACCAGCCGCTGCCGGATCTTGCGGTGCAGGCGCAGAACAAATCGCCGCTGGATAACCTGCGTAAGTTCCTCGAATCCTTTACCGGCACGGTGATCTTCTCTGTGGAAAGCGAAGGGCGCCGTGAGGCGCTGGGCGAGCTGCTTGGCCGCATTAAGGTCGCACCGAAGCGGATCCTGCGCCTGGACGACGCCAGCGGCAACGGACGCTACCTGATGATCGGCGCCGCCGAACATGGATTTATTGATACGCTCAATAATCTGGCGCTGATCTGCGAAAGCGATCTGCTGGGTGAGCGCGTGGCGCGCCGCCGTCAGGACAGCCGCCGCACCATCAACCCGGACACGCTGATCCGCAACCTGGCGGAACTGCATCCCGGCCAGCCGATTGTCCATCTGGAGCATGGCGTAGGCCGTTACGCCGGGATGACCACCCTGGAAGCGGGCGGCATCAAGGGTGAATACCTGATGCTGCTGTACGCCAACGACGCCAAACTCTATGTGCCGGTGTCGTCCCTGCACCTGATCAGTCGCTACGCGGGCGGTGCGGAAGAGAATGCCCCGCTGCACAAGCTCGGCGGCGATGCGTGGGCGCGGGCGCGGCAAAAAGCGGCGGAGAAAGTGCGCGACGTAGCCGCGGAGCTGCTGGATATCTACGCCCAGCGCGCGGCGAAGGCGGGCTACGCCTTCAAGCATGATAAAGAGCAGTATCAGCTCTTCTGCGACAGCTTCCCGTTTGAAACCACCCCGGATCAGGCCCAGGCAATTAACGCCGTGCTGAGCGACATGTGTCAGCCGCTGGCGATGGATCGTCTGGTCTGCGGCGATGTGGGCTTCGGTAAAACCGAAGTGGCGATGCGCGCCACCTTCCTGGCGGTGGAGAATAACAAGCAGGTGGCGGTGCTGGTGCCCACCACCCTGCTGGCACAGCAGCACTACGACAACTTCCGCGACCGCTTTGCCAACTGGCCGGTGCGCATCGAGATGATGTCGCGTTTTCGCAGCGCCAAAGAGCAGGCGCAGATCCTGGAGCAGGCAAGCGAGGGCAAGATCGACATTCTGATCGGTACCCATAAACTGCTGCAGAGTGACGTGAAGTGGAAAGATCTGGGGCTCTTGATTGTCGACGAAGAGCACCGCTTCGGCGTGCGCCACAAGGAGCGCATCAAAGCGATGCGCGCCGATGTCGATATCCTGACCCTCACCGCCACGCCGATCCCGCGCACGTTAAATATGGCGATGAGCGGCATGCGCGATCTGTCGATTATCGCCACGCCGCCTGCCCGCCGTCTGGCGGTGAAGACCTTTGTCCGTGAGTACGATAACCTGGTGGTGCGCGAGGCGATCCTGCGTGAAGTGCTGCGCGGCGGCCAGGTTTATTATCTCTACAACGATGTCGAGAATATCCAGAAAGCGGCGGACCGTCTGGCGGAGCTGGTGCCGGAAGCGCGTATTGCCATCGGCCACGGGCAGATGCGCGAGCGCGAGCTGGAACGGGTGATGAACGATTTCCATCACCAGCGCTTTAACGTGCTGGTCTGCACCACCATCATCGAAACCGGTATCGATATTCCTACCGCCAATACCATCATTATTGAGCGAGCGGATCACTTCGGCCTGGCCCAGCTCCACCAGCTGCGTGGCCGTGTCGGACGTTCGCACCATCAGGCCTATGCCTGGCTGATGACCCCACACCCGAAAGCGATGACCCCCGATGCGCAGAAGCGTCTCGAAGCCATCGCCTCGCTGGAAGATCTGGGCGCCGGTTTTGCGCTGGCCACTCACGACCTGGAGATCCGCGGCGCGGGCGAACTGCTTGGGGAAGATCAGAGCGGCTCGATGGAAACCATCGGTTTCTCGCTCTACATGGAGCTGCTGGAAAACGCCGTCGATGCCCTGAAGGCGGGGCGCGAGCCGTCGCTGGAAGATCTCACCAGCCAGCAAACGGAAGTGGAACTGCGGATGCCGTCCCTGCTGCCGGATGATTTTATCCCGGACGTTAACACCCGCCTGTCGTTCTACAAACGCATCGCCAGCGCCAAAGACGAAGCCAGTCTGGAAGAGATAAAAGTGGAGCTGATTGACCGCTTTGGCCTGCTGCCGGATGCAGCGCGTAACCTGCTGGATATCGCCCGTTTACGCCAGCAGGCGCAGAAGCTCGGGATCCGCAAGCTGGAGGGGAATGAAAAAGGCGGCATGATTGAGTTTGCCGAGAAGAACCACGTCGATCCGATGTGGCTGATCGGCCTGCTGCAAAAACAGCCCCAGCACTTCCGGCTCGATGGACCAACGCGCCTGAAATTCACCCAGGATCTGGCGGAGCGCAAAACCCGCATGGACTGGGTACGTAACTTTATGCGTCAGCTTGAAGAGAATGCCGTAGCCTGACCCTGTGCCGGGCTACCATCGGGTTGCCCGGCATGATTTTCCCTGCGCAATTTACAACTCTTTGCAATCCCCCTGGACTTCCCGACACACTCATTCGCCATAATTATCAATTAACGTTCAGATAATAATAATCTTTATTGCTATGGATTCTGGTGATGATAAAAACGTCGCGTTTTACCCGTTGGATATCGGTGGTTGCGCTCCTCGCGACCGTAGCGCTTGCCCTGCCCGCCCAGGCGAATACCTGGCCCCTGCCCCCGGCGGGTAGTCGGCTGGTGGGCGAAAATCGTTTTCATGTGGTGGAAAACGATGGTGGTTCGCTGGAGGCGATTGCCAAAAAATATAACGTCGGTTTCCTGGCGCTGCTGCAGGCTAACCCGGGCGTCGATCCCTACGTCCCCCGTGCAGGCAGTGTTCTGACCATCCCGCTTCAGACCCTCCTCCCCGATGCCCCGCGGGAAGGGATTGTGATCAACCTGGCTGAACTGCGGCTCTACTATTATCCGCCGGGTAAAAACGAGGTCACGGTTTACCCCATCGGTATTGGTCAGCTGGGGGGCGATACCCTGACGCCAACCATGGTCACTACGGTGTCGGACAAACGCGCCAATCCGACCTGGACCCCAACCGCCAACATCCGCGCCCGCTATAAAGCCCAGGGTATCGATCTGCCAGCGGTGGTTCCCGCCGGACCGGATAACCCGATGGGTCATCACGCCATTCGCCTGGCGGCCTACGGTGGGGTCTATCTGCTGCACGGCACTAACGCCGATTTTGGCATCGGCATGCGCGTCAGCTCCGGCTGTATTCGCCTGCGGGACAATGACATCGAGACGTTGTTCCGTGTGGTCCAGCCCGGTACCAAAGTGAATATCATGAACACGCCGATTAAGGTGTCAGAAGAGCCTGGCGGCGTGCGCCTGGTGGAGGTACATCAGCCGCTGTCGAAAGCGCTGAATGACGATCCCCAGACCCTACCGATTGTCCTGAATGCTGCGCAGCAGGGCTTTAAAGCCAGCGCTGACGAGGTCGTTATGGAGCGCGCCATGGAAGCGCGTTCGGGTATGCCGGTAGATGTGACGCCTCACCCCGCTACCCAGGCGCTGTAGCCTTAACAGATAAAAAAACGCTCTGCACAGGCAGAGCGTTTTTTTTCGCAGTGGCATTAATGAGGGTTAAGCCATGCTTATTTGTAGATCACTGCAGTACCGTGCAGGGTGTTCGGGCCGGTTACAGAAGTAATACGGAAAGATTTCGCCCCCATTTCATCCGCTTTTTGCGCTAACTGGCTTTCAAGAGAGCTCAGGTTAGTCCCGGCGTTCGCAGAGATGGTGCCCACCTTTTGTTGATCGGCAGGGGTAGACTGAACTTCAACCGCAGCGAAGCTGGCAAATGAGAGTGAGCTGAGTACTGCAGCGGCGATGATTGTTTTTACGTTTTTCATGATAAGGACCTTTTGCAAGTGAACGGGATGTCGTAAGCATTAACTTAACGATCGATAACAAAATGATAGATGTGATCTACATCACACGTCAATTTATTTTTATAACGATCATTAAAATAATTTTAAAAGCGTTTAAATTCATATTGATATGATGAATAAATTTTTATTCATGCGGCGCTGGCTGCGGAAAGGGATTATTTTTATAATGGTCGTTCAACAATCCAACAGAGGTACAACGGCTCATGACAACCGATGACACGCGTTGCGAAAAGAAAAGCCGTGGCCGACCAAAAGTGTTCGACAGGGAAGCGGCGCTGGACAAGGCCATGACGCTGTTCTGGCAGCATGGGTATGAAGCCACATCACTGACTGACCTGGTTGCCGCGACGGGGGCGAAAGCGCCTACGCTGTATGCAGAATTTACCAATAAAGAGGGGCTGTTCCGGGCGGTGCTGGATCGCTATATCAGCCGTTTTGCCGCCCGCCATGAAGCGCAGCTGTTTTGCGAGGAGAAGCCCGTTGAACGGGCGCTGGAAGACTATTTCACCGCGGTGGCGACCTGCTTTACCAGCAAAGAGACCCCTGCGGGATGTTTTATGATTAACACGTCGGCCACGCTTGCAGCCTCTTCTGAAGAGATTGCCCATACGGTTAAATCTCGCCATGCCATGCAGGAAGAGACGCTGTGCCAGTTTTTACAGCAGCGTCAGCAGCGCGGTGAGATCCCGGCGCAGTGCGATCCGAAGAAACTTGCCCAATATCTGAGCTGCATTTTGCAGGGTATGTCCATCAGTGCCCGCGAAGGGGCTAGCCTGGAAAAACTGCTGACTGTCACCCAGATAACCCTGCGGTTATGGCCTGAACTGCTGAAAGTCTGATTTTCAGGGCGGCCTGCCGCCCTGCTCCCCCTTTTCTCGCCGCAGCTTCCGCTATACTTCGTAGAAAGATAGTTAAAAACTATCACCACGGCTTCACCGCTTGCTATGCTTAACCAGTGATTATTGATGTACTAATGATTAGTTGCATTAGTTATGGTGAAGGCGTTCTGGCTATTCACATTCAGAAGGAGAATATAATGGTTTTGCTGTTACCTTTTTTTAAGGTGTTAATAGGCATTACATTGTTATTCGGTCTCTGGGTTTTATGTGGTGGGTCAGTTTTATTTGCTTTTCTTTCCGTCCTGATAACGGGATTTATGTTACTGCGCCAGTATAATGAATTCGACCTTTGACCCCGTCACCCAGCAGCATCTCCAGGAAAGACCTTACTTCTGGCGCAAGTCGCCCCGCTGTTAAGGTCTTTTTTATGCGCAAAAAAAGCTCCCCAGCCTGAGCGAATGGGGAGCTAAATGCAGAGAACAGATTTTTTTATGCTTTGTTATTCAGTACCAGCTGGCCGTCGCCATTAAGGGGGATCTGCGTGCCGGGATCTTTATCCATACGGATCTTGCCCTGCTGATCGCCAATTTTGTAGGTTACATCGTAGCCGAGCATTTTTTCTGACTTGTCATAGACCGTCTTACAGCGCTGCTCGGTGGTGGTGTAGGTATCACGCTCCTGCAGGGCACCCTGCGCCTGGTTCCCCGCGTAACCGCCACCCAGTGCGCCCACGACCGTCGCGACATCTTTACCCCGTCCGCCGCCAAACTGATGACCAATCACCCCACCGGCCACCGCACCCAGTACAGAACCGGCAATGCGGTTTTCATCCTGTACAGGACGGCGATGCGTTACGGTCACATTGCGGCACTCCTGACGCGGTGTTTTCACCGTCTCTTTAATAGGCGTAGCCGAAACCACCTGCGCATATTGTGGGCCACGATCAAAAACATTAAGACTGGCAACTGCCGCCACACCTAATGCGGCGACCACGCCAATCCCTATACCTGCCACCATGGATTTATTCATGTGACGTTCTCCTTTGTATTGCTATTGGTAACAATTCTGCGACTAAAGGTGTGTGCAGGCAAATCAGAGAAAGGATTAAAAATGTGGGAACAAGCGCAAAATGAGCCGGTTTAGGAGGACTCTTAGACCCTGTGAGGGCGATTTACAGAACGATATGCTGAAAAAGCCCCTTCGCGAGAGCGAAGGGGCAAAGCCGTTAGTGCAGCTTAAGTCGCGGTCGGATGACGCGGTTGATGCTACCTACCAGCATCATCAGCCCGGTTTTGAAATAGCCGTGCAGCGCAATCTGGTGCATACGGTACAGCGAAATGTAGACGAAGCGGGCAATACGTCCTTCTACCATCATCGAACCGCGCATCAGGTTACCCATCAGGCTACCGACGGTGGAGAAGTTCGAGAGCGACACCAGTGAACCATGATCTTTATAGACATAGTTCTTCAGAGGCTTGCCCTTCGCCTGCGCCAGAATATTGTGCAGCGCCAGGCTGGCCATCTGGTGTGCGGCCTGGGCGCGCGGTGGCACGAACCCACCTTCCGGACGGGCACAGGAGGCGCAGTCGCCAATGGCAAAGATATCCGGGTCGCGGGTGGTTTGCAGCGTCGGCTCCACCACCAGCTGGTTAATGCGGTTGGTCTCCAGTCCGCCGATCTCTTTCATGAAATCAGGGGCTTTAATGCCTGCCGCCCAGACCATCAGATCGGCTTTGATATGTTCGCCATCTTTGGTGTTCAGACCCTGTTCATCGGCACTGGTGACCATCGTCTGAGTCAGAACACGCACGCCCAGTTTGGTCAGCTCGTTGTGCGCCGCGCCGGAGATACGCGGCGGCAGCGCAGGCAGAATACGTTCGCCCGCTTCCACCAGCGTCACGTTCAGCGCGTCGTTGGTTAAGCCTTTGTAGCCATAGCTGTGCAGCTGTTTCACCGCGTTGTGCAGCTCCGCAGAGAGCTCAACGCCCGTCGCGCCACCGCCGACGATAGCGATATTCACCTTGCCGCTTGCGCCGAGGTTATTGGAATACTTCAGGAACAGGTTCAGCATCTCCTGATGGAAACGACGCGCCTGATGCGGGTTATCCAGGAAGATGCAGTTCTCTTTCACGCCCGGCGTGTTAAAGTCGTTGGAGGTACTGCCCAGCGCCATCACCAGGGTGTCGTACGCCAGCTTGCGCTCCGGCACCAGCAGCTCGCCCTTCTCATCGCGCAGCTCTGCCAGGGTAATGGTTTTGCTTTCACGGTTGATATCCATCACCGAGCCCAGCTGGAACTGGAAACCGTGGTTGCGTGCATGCGCCAGATAGCTCAGGGCGTCAACGCCCTCATCCAGAGAACCGGTCGCCACTTCATGCAGCAGCGGTTTCCACAGGTGGCTGTGGTTGCGATCGACAAGCGTAACTTTGGCTTTTTTACCGCGTCCGAGCTTCTTACCCAGCTGCGTAGCCAGTTCCAGACCGCCAGCACCACCACCCACAATCACTATCTTTTTCAATGGCGTAGTCAACGTGACCCCCTAAATTATTAACCAATTGTTAACTAAAAGTTATGAAAATAACCTTTAATTAACAACAGGTTACATCGCTGAAACCGTTCAATGGACATGAGAATAACATGTTCGGTGCATTGGTCATACCAAAATTGATATGCATCAAGTTTTGCCGCTTAAAATTCACCCAAGCTTAGCAAAAAGAAAGCCCGGCTCACCTGCGTGGCCGGGCTTAGTTGAAAAAATGAGCCTTATCCTAAAGTCTTGAACGCTTTGATCCGCTGCAGATGAGGGGCGATATTTTTGAACTTGTGGGTCTGCTCTTCATCCCAGACAATTTCGTAGTAGTGGTGCAGCAGCTCCGCGGCTCGCGGGCTGTTCAGCGCCTCATCGTTGCGGGAGAGGATCACCAGACAGCGATCGCGGTTCTTCTCGCGAAAGTTGCTCACGCACTTGGTGGCGATATCAACATACTCTTCCGGCCGGTCGATCTTGCCTTCCATGTTCTCGTTCGGGAACAGGTTAGGGTTGAACACCACCTGGCGGATATCACACAAGAACCCTATGCGCTCCGCCCAGTAGCCTCCCAGACCGACACCACAGATCAACGGGCGCTCGTCAACGTTCAGCTGCAGCATCTTGTCCACTTCTTTCAGCAGATGCTGCATATCATGTTTCGGATGGCGCGTACTGTAGCTAATCAGCCGCACATCCGGATCGATAAACTGCAGTTGCAGGACCTTCTCGTGATTCCCGGGACTGTTCGAATCAAAACCGTGCAAATAGATGATCATCGTATCCTCGTCACACTACGCTTGTCAGGAGGGATCATTGCCCCGCTTTATGCGCTTCCCAGCGCTCATGAAGCGCTTCAAGTTGAGCATTGACGGCTTTCCAGCGTGCTGAATCCCGCAGTTCCTGACGGCTAAAAGAACCTTTATGATACAATTGTGTAACACGTTCAGCCTTGATCGGCGACAGGTTATCTAACACGCTCACTGCGCCTTTACGATTATTGCAGACCAGGATCATATCGCAACCTGCATCCAGCGATGCCTGACCGCGTTCAGCGTAGCTCCCCATGATCGCCGCCCCTTCCATCGACAGATCGTCGGAAAAAATCACGCCATTAAAACCGAGTTCCTGGCGCAGGACGGTTTTTAGCCAGTGCGGCGAGCCGCTGGCCGGACGCGGATCGACGTCGGCATAGATCACGTGCGCGGGCATGATGGCATCAAGCTTATTGTTGCTGATAAGCGATTTAAAAATCGACATATCCCTGGCGCGGATCTCCGCCTGTGGCCGTGGGTCACGCGGGGTTTCTTTGTGGGAATCTGCCGTAACGGCGCCATGACCCGGAAAGTGTTTCCCCGTGGTTTTCATCCCGGCTTCGTGCATGCCGTCGATAAAGCGGGTCGCCATTTGCAGCGCCTTCTGCGGTTCGTCATGGTATGCACGCTCACCGATGGCGGCGCTGATATGGCCGACGTCCAGCACCGGGGCAAAGCTGATATCAATATCCATGGCGATCATCTCGCTTGCCATCAGCCAGCCCGCCTCCTGCGCCAGCTTGCCCCCCTCTTCCAGCCCGAGCAGCGCGGCTAACGACTGGGCAGCGGGCAGACGGGTAAAGCCGTCGCGGAATCGCTGCACGCGGCCTCCCTCCTGATCCACCGCCACCACCAGCCGGTGACGGGAGGCCTCCCGGATCTGGCGAACCAGCTCGCGCAGCTGCGCCGGATCGTGATAATTACGCGTAAACAGGATCAAGCCGCCTACCAGCGGGTGCGCCAGAATTTCGCGCTCCTCCGCATCCAGCTCATAACCTTCTACATCCAACATGACCGGACCCACACGAACCTCTCTTATTCTGTTGTTTCTAACTGGCGCCAGATCTCATCGGCCAGCGTCATAAATTGTTTATCTTGTGATTGCTGCCAGCGTAGCTCAAACCAGCCTGCCATCAGCATCAGTACCCAGGGACGCCAGCGCTTCACCTGGCGTTGCAGCGGCGTCAGGTCAAGCTGAGCAGCATGGGCGTAAGCGGCGAGCAGCTGCTGACGCTCTGCGTCACTGTCCGTCCAGACGCTTGCCAGCTCCAGGGCCACATCTCCGTCACCCGCGTACTCCCAGTCCAGCAGCCGGATACCGGCATCCGTATGCACGATATTACCGGCATGAACGTCCATGTGCAGCGGCGCCAGCCGCAGTGGGCGCGGCTCCCCCCGTTTTTGCAGACGTTTGTGCCATCGCAGCCATAGCGGCGTGCGCCGGGTGGGCGAGGCCTGGAGCCAGTACTGCTCCAGTAGCGGCATCAGGGTGATACGCCAGCCAAACACGGGCTGTTGATGGAGATGATACAGCATCCAGGCCAGTGCGGGTGCAGCGGGCAACCTGGTTTTGACCTCCCCCGCCAGATAGTCCACCGATATCCAGCCCGGACTGTAAAAGTGCGGCTGAGGAGCAATGTCGGCGGGAAGATGGCGCAGGGCATGGTACTGACGGCGAAAATGAGCAGGCGTTGCCAGGGCATCATGACGCTGGCGTAGCACCAGACGACGCGCAGCATGCTCAATAATGCAGCTCGCGCCGCTCAACCCGGTATGGGACGGCGGCGCGACGATGCGAAACTGCGGAAAATAGCGCGACAGCAGCGTGTCGCGCGTCAGGTTACTGTTGCTGAACTGCACCTTTACCCGACCAGATAATCTCACCTGTCTGAACCAGCATCAGCTGCATTTGCAGCGCCGGGGAATTGACGTTGCCGGTTGCGCTGGAGTAAAGCACATACTGCGCGCCCACGTTACGGGCAATGCCGATGGCTTTACTGCGTGAGCCCAGGCTGTCCTGCGGGGAAAGGCCCAACTGCTGCTTGGCGACAGCAAGCTGCTGCGCAGACACCAGCGTAAATTTGCCGTTATTGGCCAGCGCATTACGCAGCGTTTCGGTCGCCTCACCAGCATTCAGGCTGCCGTTAGTGCGGTTGTTGACGCTGTCCACCAGCAGCACGCTGCCTGCGTTAACGCCCTGCGCCTGGAGCATCTTACCGACCATAGGCTGCATTGCGCCGTTCCAGTCGTAGTGACGTTCACGCGGTGCAGGCTGGGCGGGCTCTTCCTGATGCTCTATCGGACCAGGCTGCGCGGGAACGCTCGGCACGGTAGGAACAACAGGAACCGGCTGGGTTGGCTGAACCGGCTGCTCGACGCCCGGTTTGACCTCTTCCACCGGTGCTGGTGGTTGCTCAGTGCGGCTAATACAGCCCGACAGGAACAGTGCAAAAGCCGTGACAAGCGCGTAACGACCGATCTGTTTAATCAAAATTCACCCCTCAGAGATATAAATAAAGTCTGACCTTATGCGCACCCAGATAATTTGCGCTGCCATATAGCTTAACCGACGATTTTGCCGGAATGGTTACGCTGCGCGGCGCCTCAAGTGGATGCATTTCCAGGCCGCGGGCGTCATACCAGAAAAAACGGTAGTGTACGGTAACTGGCGCATCTCTTTCATTGAACAGCACAGAGGAGGCGGACGGTTGAATTTCGCTGACCGACAGCGAAGGCTGATCGGCGGTAATCCCTGCCGCCAGCACCGATGACTCCATAACCAGCGTTTGATCGTCATTAACGGGAATCGACGGTTGCGAACTGCATCCCGCCAACGCTATCACCAGCGCCGCCATCCATCCTCTTTGCATCTTAAAGACCTTTATGCGCCAGCATCGGGCCCAGCGGACGACCGCCCAGCAGATGCATATGAATGTGATAAACTTCCTGACCACCGTGGCGGTTGCAGTTCATGATCAAACGGTAACCGTCCTCGGCAATGCCTTCCTGCTCAGCAATTTTCGCTGCTACTGTCAGCATACGGCCTAATGCCAGTTCATGCTCAGTTTTCACGTCATTAACCGTCGGAATCAGAATATTAGGAATAATGAGGATGTGCGTAGGCGCCTGGGGGGAGATGTCGCGAAAAGCGGTAACCAGTTCATCCTGATAGATGATATCTGCCGGGATCTCGCGGCGGACAATTTTACTGAAAATGGTTTCTTCAGCCATGAGGTTTTCCTTATTCATTAGTCTGGCGACGAGCCCGGAAACAACCCGCCCGGTGCAGGCGCAATATTTTGTGGCAAGACTAAAGAGTATGAGCGACTTTCTCCTGTCCTTTCAACCTTATCCCACGAATTCTTTGCGTGTGCGGCCCGATTTGCTCGCGGAGTAACCACCTCCCCTCCACCCGCTCTGAAACATTATTTCACTTACCGCCGCAACATCTGTTTACAGTGATAAATCGAATGCGTATATTTCGCATTTGCATTTTCATGCGCAATTTATACCTAGAAAAATGATTTCAGTCCGTCGATACGGGACTGATGCACACCATTCACCGTTCATAAGGGTTTAATGATGTCTTTCACCATTCAATCCAGGGAAGGGCAATCCCGGTCTGTCGCAACACCTTCGTTGCTGGCAGCCTGCATTGCTATGGCATTGATGCCAACCACCGCTTTCGCCGCCTCCACCGAAGATACCGTCATTGTTGATGGTTCTTCTCAGTCGGACGCCTCCGCTGATGACAGCCAGGACTACAGCGTAAAAGCCACGTCCGTGGGCACCAAAATGCAGATGATCCAACGTGACATCCCGCAGTCGGTCACCATCGTCAGCGAACAACGTATGGAAGACCAGCAGCTTCAGACCCTGGGCGAAGTGATGGACAGCACGATGGGGATCAGCAAAAGCACGACTGACTCCGATCGCAGCAACTATTACTCCCGTGGTTTCGAAATCGACAACTACATGGTCGATGGCATCCCAACCTATTTTGAGTCGCGCTGGAATCTGGGTGATTCCCAGTCAGATATGGCGCTGTTTGAACGCGTCGAAGTCGTGCGCGGCGCCACCGGGCTGATGACCGGGACGGGTAACCCGTCGGCGGCCATCAATATGGTGCGCAAGCATGCCACAGCCGTGAATTTAAAGGCAACCTGTCTGCAGAGTACGGCAGCTGGAACAAGCAACGTTACGTGATGGACATGCAAAGTCCACTGACGGAAGATGGCAACCTACGGGCGCGTATTGTGGCGGGTTATCAGGACAGCGACTCCTGGCTCGACAACTACAATCAGAAGCGCACCTTCTTCTCCGGGATCCTGGACGCGGACCTGGCCACCAGCACTTCACTGTCGGCAGGCTACGAATACCAGCGTATCGACATCAATAACCAGACGTGGGGTGGTTTGCCGCGCTGGAACACCGATGGCAGCGTCAGACATTACGATCGCGCGCACAGCACCTCACCTGACTGGGCTTACAACGACAAAGAGTTCAACAAGGTCTTCTTCACGCTGAAGCAGCGCTTTGCCGACAACTGGCAGGCCACGTTGAATGCGACCCATACCGAGGCGAAATTCGACAGTAAAGCGATGTATCTCGATGCTTACGTCAATAAAAGCACCGGTATGCTGGAAGGCCCTTACGTGAACTACGGTCCGGACTACGGCTACATTGGCGGCACCGGCTGGAACAGCGGCAAGCGTAAAGTAGACGCAGTGGATCTCTTCGCTGACGGCGGCTACGAGCTATTGGGTCGCCAGCACACCATGATGATCGGCGGCAGCTTCAGCCGTCAGACGAACCGCTACACTAACTCGTGGGCCAACGTCTACCCGGAGGAGTTCGGCAGTTTCTACGACTACAACGGTTACTTCCCGGAAACCAACTGGGGATCGCAGTCGCTGGCCCAGGATGACACCACGAATATGAAATCGCTGTACGCCGCGACGCGCATTTCCCTGGCCGATCCTCTGCATTTAATTCTTGGCGCCCGTTATACCAACTGGAGCATTGAAACCCTGACCTACGGCATGGAGAAGAACCATACCACCCCTTATGCCGGTCTGGTCTACGACATCAATGACAACTGGTCAGCCTACGCCAGCTATACCTCTATCTTCCAGCCGCAGAACTACCGCGACAGCTCGGGCAAGTATCTTGATCCGATCACCGGGAATAACTACGAAGCGGGCCTGAAATCTGACTGGATGAACAGCCGTCTGACCACCACGCTCTCTGTCTTCCGCATTGAGCAGGATAATCTGGGCCAAAGCACCGGCCGGACGATTCAGGGATCAACGGATACAGCTTACGAGAGCGTAGACGGTACCGTGAGTAAAGGCGTGGAGTTTGAAATCAACGGCGCGCTGACCGATAACTGGCAGATGACCTTTGGCGCAACGCGTTACGTGGCGGAAGATAACGATGGCAAGGCGGTAAACCCGCAACTGCCGCGGACCACGGTGAAACTCTTCACCAGCTACCGCCTGCCGGCGATGCCTGAGCTGACCGTTGGCGGCGGCGTTAACTGGCAAAACAGCGTCTACACCTATCAGGACACCCCTTATGGCACCTGGCGTGCATCGCAGGGCAGCTATGCGCTGGTGGATCTCTTTACCCGTTATCAGGTCACAAAGAACTTCTCCCTGCAGGGTAATGTGAATAACCTCTTTGATAAGACATACGACACTAACATTGAGGGCGAAATTGTCTATGGCGAACCGCGTAACGTGAGCCTGACCGCAAGCTATCAGTTCTGATAAAGCATGCAGCGTCTAAGGGAGCCAAATGGCTCCCTTTTTTGTGCGCGCTGTTCGCCGGGTGGCGGCTGCGCCTTACCCGGCCTACGGTTCGTGCGGTTGTTGCCTTTGTAGGCCGGGTAAGTGTAGCGCCACCCGGCATGCCACAAACTACAGATATAAAAAAGGCAGCCATTCGGCTGCCTTAGTCTCCCCAGGTCACAACTTAGTTGCTGCGGATGTACTCATCCATTTCGGTTTTCAGGTTATCGGATTTAGTACCGAAGATAGCCTGTACACCGGAACCTGCAACAACTACGCCAGCTGCGCCCAGTTTTTTCAGACCCGGCTGGTCAACTTTCGCAACATCGGCAACGCTAACACGCAGACGAGTGATACATGCGTCCAGGTTAGTGATGTTCTCTTTACCGCCGAAGGCTGCAACCAGTGCCGGAGCCATTTCGCTGGTCGCACCCGCTTTGCTGTCTTCTGTTGCATCTTCACGACCTGGTGTTTTCAGGTCCAGCGCTTTGATCAGCACACGGAAGATGGTGTAGTACAGCACCGCGTAGCCCGCACCAACGATTGGGAACAGCCACAGTTTGCTGCTGTTACCGGACAGGACGATAAAGTCGATCAGACCGTGCGAGAAGGAAGTACCGTCACGCATACCCAGCAGGATACAGATTGGGAACGCCAGGCCAGCCAGAATCGCGTGGATAATGTACAGGATCGGCGCAACGAACATGAAGGAGAACTCGATCGGCTCGGTGATACCGGTCAGGAACGAGGTCAGCGCTGCGGAGATCATGATACCGCCCACTTTTGCACGGTTCTCTGGTTTAGCAGAGTGCCAGATTGCAATCGCAGCAGCCGGCAGGCCGTACATTTTGAACAGGAAGCCGCCAGACAGTTTGCCTGCGGTTGGGTCGCCTGCCATGTAGCGTGGGATATCGCCGTGGAAGACCTGACCCGCAGCGTTGGTGAATTCGCCGATCTGCATCTGGAAAGGAACGTTCCAGATGTGGTGCAGACCAAACGGCACCAGGCAACGCTCGATGAAGCCGTAGATACCAAACGCCACAACCGGGTTCTGGTAAGCCGCCCACTGAGAGAAGGTCTGGATAGCGGAACCAATCGGTGGCCAGATGAAGGAGAGGATCACACCCGTGAAGATCGCCGCCAGGCCAGAGATGATTGGAACAAAACGCTTACCGGCAAAGAAGCCCAGATACTCAGGGAGCTTGATGCGATAGAAGCGGTTAAACATATACGCCGCAATAGCACCCGAGATGATACCGCCCAGAACCCCGGTGTCAGCCAGGTGTTTAGCAGCGATCTCTTCCGGTGGTAAGTGCAGCACCAGAGGTGCAACCACAGCCATGGTTTTAACCATGATGCCGTAGGCAACGACAGAGGCCAGCGCAGATACGCCGTCGTTATTGGTGAAGCCAAGCGCAACGCCGATGGCGAAGATCAGTGGCATATTAGCAAAAACAGAACCGCCTGCTTCCGCCATCACATGAGAAACTACGGCTGGCAGCCAGCTGAAGTTTGCAGAACCGACGCCCAGCAGAATACCTGCGATAGGCAGTACGGATACCGGCAGCATCAGCGATTTACCGACCTTCTGCAGGTTAGCAAATGCATTCTTAAACATAATTGAGAGTGCTCCTGAGTATTTGTGCTTTTTTTACGTTTTCACGCATTGGCCCGGGGGGAGAACCGTGCCGTGGACAGGACATCTAAGCGCCCTTTATTTATTACGCAGAGTAAAATAAATCTGCGGATCTTTGTTTGACGGCTATCACGTTTCAGCGTTCGTTACCTGAAAAACTTTCAGATTTTTACAAAATAGATGTCTAAATGTTACCAGAAACGCATTCACCGCCCCTGTTTGGGCGGTGAACTTTACTCGCTTTAGCTATTAATTACGAGCCCAAAAAAAACTGACGAATCATACTGATTGCAGGCGGGAGGGGTCAATGTGAAACAGACTGGCGAAGTTATGAGTGGTAATGCGTGCCAGTTCTTCAACATCGACGCCTTTCAAAACGGCCATATACTCGGCCACATCCCGTACCATCGCGGGTTGGTTCTCTTTACCGCGGTGCGGTACCGGTGCCAGATAAGGGGAATCTGTCTCCACCAGCAGGCGATCGAGCGGGACGTATCGCGCAGCGTCGCGAAGCTGCTCTGCGTTACGGAACGTCACGATCCCGGAAAACGAGATATAAAAACCCAAATCCAGCAGTTTGCCCGCTGTTTCTCTGTCTTCAGTGAAACAGTGTAGTACGCCACCACAATCCGTCACCTTTTCTTCTGACAGGATCGCCAGCGTATCGGCACGGGCATCGCGGGTGTGGACAATCACTGGCTTGTTCAGCTCCCGGCCAATACGGATATGATCGCGGAATGATTCCTGCTGACGGGCTTTCGTTTCCGGAGTGTAAAAATAGTCCAGCCCGGTTTCACCCATCGCGACGACGCCCTCTTCCGCCGCCAGACGGCGTAAATCCTCGACGTCATAGGCCTCATCCTGGTTCAGCGGATGCACGCCGCAGGAGAAAACGACATTGTCGCGCACGCCCACCAGCTCACGCATGGTGCGGTAGCCCGGTAACGTCGTGGCGACCGCCAGACAAAATTTCACATCGCGGGCTGCGGCTTTTTCCAGCACGTCATCGACGTTTTTATGCAGGGATTGATAATCCAGGCCATCAAGATGGCAGTGTGAGTCGACTAAAAACATAATGTCTCTCTCAGAGATGGGATACAGGCAGCGTTGTGCCCGGTTGCAGGTAATGCTCGATAGTGAGTAACAGGTCGGTCAGCACAAGCTCCCGATTCAGCCCCGTTACGCTGAGTAATTGTTCGCGACACTGGCATACGTCATGAAGGATAGCCCGTAATGCCACTCCTGGCAGGCGCCGGGCGAGGCTGTTTACCAGCTGCCAGGCATCGGCATTGCTGATCAAGGTCGCCCCCTGCTGAATTTTAAGGGCATCCAGCAACAATGCCGCCAGCCAGTGCAGACGATCGGGCGCCTGTTCATGATTGAGCACCGGCAGCAGACTCATCCAGTCACCACTGTCAGGTACAGCCCCAAGCGCCTGGCAAAGCTGTTCGCGTTGTACCCAGACGTTGGGCTGCAACAGCGCCAGCGCGGCTGCAGGCGCGCCGCCGCACAAACGCAGCGCGCTGAGCGCAGCTTCTTGTGACGTTGTCACTTCTCGCGCAAGCCAGCTGATAGCCCACGCCTCCTGCGGCACGTTGAGATGATGCAAGCGACAGCGGCTTCGGAGAGTCGCCAGCAACCGTCCGGGCTCACGGCAGGCCATCAGGAACCAGGTATTCTCCGGCGGCTCTTCCAGGGTTTTTAACAGCGCGTTGGCCGCAGCTTCGGTCAGCTGGGCGGCATCCTTGACCCAGACCACTTTCGCCCCGCCAAGCCGCGCGCGCTCGTAGAGCTTCTCGCTGACCGCGCGAACCGCATCAATACCCAGCGTCGTTTTGCCCTTCTCTGGCTCAAGCGCGTAATAATCCGGGTGCGTCTGCGCCTGCATCAACTGACAGCCGCGGCACTGGCCACAGCTTTTATGCCCCTGGGGTTGCTGGCACATCAGAAAACGGCTGATAGCGTAGATCAGCGCATCATCGCCCATTCCCGGCAGCGACTGGATCAGTAACGCATGATGCCCCCGACCGGACTGATAGCTGTTCACCAGCTGTTCTAAGTGCGGGCGCAACCATGGATACCATTTCATGCCTGTTGTTCCTTCAGCCAGTCGGTGACCGTTTTACGAATGGCGTCCATCACCGCTTCCAGTGGCTGGGTGGCGTCGATGGTGCGGATGGTGCTGTCCTGCGCGGCCAGCTCAAGATAGCGGGCGCGGGTACGGTTGAAGAAGTCCAGCGACTCCTGCTCAATACGATCCAGTTCGCCACGGGCGCGGGCGCGCTTCAGGCCCACTTCTGGCGTCACGTCGAGATAGAGCGTCAGGTTCGGGCGGAAATCCCCCAGCACCGCATCGCGCAGCGTGGCGAGCATCGTCTGGTCAATGCCGCGGCCACCGCCCTGGTAAGCCTGGGTGGAGAGATCGTGGCGGTCGCCGATGACCCAGCACCCACGCGCCAGCGCAGGTTTGATGACGGTTTCGACCAGCTGGACACGCGCGGCGTAGAACATCATGACTTCGGCTTTATCCGTAATGACTTCATCGCCGACCGATTTAATGTCCAGCACCAGACTACGCAGTTTTTCCGCCAGCTGTGTGCCGCCCGGTTCGCGGGTGAAGATCATCTCTTCGATGCCGCACTGTTTTAGCGTCTCGACGACCGTATCGCGTGCGGTGGTTTTCCCGGCGCCTTCCAGCCCCTCAATGACGATGTAGTTACTGCGCATTTTTTTCCTTAAGTGCCTTCAGATAGTCCTGGACCGAACGATTATGACCGGCAAGATTGGTGTTAAAAGTATGTCCACCCTTTCCGTCAGCGACGAAATAGAGATACGGCGTTTTGGCCGGATGCGCGGCGGCATTCAGCGATGCCTGACCCGGCGTGGCGATCGGCCCCGGGGGTAATCCGCTAATGACATAGGTATTATAATCCGTTGGGGTTTCGAGATCTTTACGCGAAATGTTGCCCTTGTAGTTCTCACCCATCCCGTAAATCACCGTAGGGTCAGTCTGCAGCCGCATACCGATACGCAGACGATTGATAAACACAGAGGCCACCTGATCGCGTTCGCTGGCGACCGCCGTCTCTTTCTCGACGATAGAGGCCATGGTCACGAACTGGTTCTGATCTTTATACGGCAGGTTTTCCATCCGCCCTTCCCAGGCTTTATCCACGGCTGCAACCATCTTTTTATGCGCACGCTGCAAGAGTGCTACATCGGTGGTGCCCGCGGTGTACATCCAGGTATCGGGCCAGAACCAACCCTCTATCCTGTCAGGATGCTCAAATTTCAGGGCCTCGGCGACGGCGGCATAGCTGTCGTCCGGCAACGTATGCTTGATGTAGGGCGCATCGCGCAGCTGCTTCAGGTAGTCGCTAAGACGCATCCCTTCGACAAAACGCAGCGGGAACTGCGCCTCTTTACCGCTTTCAAGCAGCTCCAGCATCTCCTTCACAGTCATTCCTGGCGTAAAGCGGTACGTACCGGCTTTAAAATGCGACAGCTCCGGCTGCACGCGTAATAACCACTGGAATACCCGCGGGCGGTTAATGATCTTGTCGCCGTACAGCTGCTCACCCAGCGCCAGCCGTCCGGTACCGGGTTTCAGGGTAAATACCGTCTCGTCGGCGATCAGGATTTTGCTCTCCGCCAGCTGGCGAACTTTCCACATCCCCACGCCAGCGGCAATGCCCAGCACGACAACGACGAGGAGAATAAAGCGCAACATTTTCTTCATGACTATCTGGTTTGCTCACACAGAGGGGCTAAAAACGAGTACAACTCACGCGATGTAAAATGGTGAGAACCATACTGGCGCACCGGCACAACAGGCATCAGCGCATTGCATACGACGATCTCGTCAGCATCGATCAGCGCAGCCTCGCGCGCCTGCACTTCGACCACGCGAAATCCGGAGTGCGCCAGTTGCCGCAGACAAAACTGCCGCATCAGGCCGTTAACGCCAGCCTGATCCAGACAGGGGGTAAACACATCCTTACCCTGCCGCCAGAATAAATTCGCCGCACAGCATTCCGTAATGAACCCTTCGCTGTCAAGAACCAGCGCTTCATCGGCGTCGGTCTGTTCAAGATGGGAGCGAATCAGCACTTGCTCAAGCCGGTTGAGGTGTTTTATCCCCGCAAGCTGCGGATTACGTCCCAGCCTCACCGGGCTTAATGCCAGGGTAATGCCTTCCTTGCGCCAGCGATCGTAATGGGCAGGCCAGGCTGATACCGACAGAATGCGAGCCGGATCCAGGCAGCCAGACGCGCTGTATCCTCTTCCGCCGCTTCCCCGGGTAATAATGACTTTTAATACGCCCCGATCGACGCCCTGCGCCTGGCCTGTCATTTCATCTTCTAACGCTGCCCACTGGACAAAGGGAATGAACAGTTTTTCACAGGCCGTCCGCAATCGTTGCAGATGTGCCTCAAGTAAACAGACCCTGCCTTCGACAATGCGGGCCGTCGTGAAGCAGCCGTCACCAAACTGAATCGCCCGGTCACTCGCCGGAAGCTGTGCCTGCTTTATACCATTTATCAAGAACATGGTGGCTCCTTTAAGATGGTCGAATAGTCTGGCAGGAAGGATGGCTCTGGACAAGGGAAGAAAACTGAATAAAAAAGGCCCGACAAGCGGACCTTTTTTTACTGCACTAACGACTGGTTAGCGTCAGACCTTTTTAAAGATCAGAGAGCCGTTGGTGCCGCCAAAGCCGAAGGAGTTACACAGGGTGTACTCCATACCGCTGACCTGACGCGCTTCGTGCGGAACGAAGTCCAGATCGCAACCTTCATCCGGATTATCCAGGTTGATGGTTGGCGGAACAGCCTGGTCGCGCAGCGCAAGGATGGAGTAGATAGACTCTACTGCACCCGCCGCACCCAGCAGGTGACCGGTCATGGATTTGGTTGAGCTGACCATGACGCGGCGGGCTGCATCGCCAAACACAGACTTAACGGCCTGCGCTTCAGCGATATCGCCCGCAGGCGTTGAGGTACCGTGCGCGTTCACATAGCCAATCTGACCCGGCTCGATACCCGCATCACGGATAGCGTTAACCATGGCCAGCGCAGCACCTGCGCCATTCTCCGGCGGAGAGGTCATGTGATAGGCATCGCTGCTCATGCCGAAGCCAACGACTTCTGCATAAATTTTCGCGCCGCGTTTCTTCGCATGCTCGTACTCTTCAAGTACGACCATACCGGCACCGTCACCCAGCACAAAACCATCACGGTCTTTATCCCACGGACGGCTAGCCGCCTGAGGATTATCGTTGCGGGTAGACAGCGCACGCGCTGCACCGAAACCGCCCACACCCAATGGGGTGCTGGCTTTTTCTGCCCCACCAGCAACCATCGCGTCAGCATCGCCATAGGCAATCATACGCGCCGCCTGGCCGATGTTGTGCACACCAGACGTACAGGCAGTTGCAATCGAAATGCTTGGACCGCGCAGGCCATACATGATGGTCAGGTGACCTGCCACCATGTTAACAATCGTTGACGGAACGAAGAACGGGCTAATCTTACGTGGACCACCATTGACTAAAGAGCTATGGTTTTCCTCAATTAAGCCAAGGCCGCCAATCCCGGAGCCAATAGCGGCGCCAATACGGGTTGCGTTCTCTTCCGTAATTTCAAGGCCAGAATCCTGCATGGCCTGAACGCCAGCGACAATTCCATATTGAATGAAGGCATCCATCTTGCGCTGTTCTTTGCGCGAGATGATCTCTTCACAGTTAAAATCCTTTACTAAGCCAGCAAATTTCGTTGCATAGGCGCTAGTATCGAAATGGTCGATTAGGCTAATGCCACTCTGACCGGCAAGGAGAGCTTTCCAGGTGGACTCTACGGTATTGCCGACAGGAGATAACATGCCAAGTCCGGTCACAACTACACGACGCTTAGACACGCTTGTCCTCCAGGGAGGGATAAAAAAAGAAAAACGAGGGACTACAAAAGAAAAAACTCAGGCGGTCGAATGACCGCCTGGAGATGTTCACTTACGCCTGGTGACCGTTGATGTAATCAATGGCAGCCTGAACGGTGGTGATTTTCTCAGCTTCTTCGTCCGGAATCTCAGTATCAAACTCTTCTTCCAGAGCCATTACCAGCTCAACGGTGTCAAGAGAATCTGCGCCCAGGTCTTCAACGAAAGAAGCATTGTTGGTCACTTCTTCCTGCTTAACGCCCAGCTGTTCGCCGATAATTTTCTTAACGCGTTCTTCGATAGTGCTCATACTCTTAAATTTCCTATCAAAACTCGCTTTCGCGATGGTTTTCGTAGTGTATAAAATGTTGAAAAATTTGCAACTAAATCCCGGCAGGTCTTACCACGATTTTACGTTATTTTGAGGCCAATGCCCCCAATAACGCAAATATTTTCGATCGTGATTAAACCATGTACATTCCGCCGTTGACGTGGAGAGTCTCACCAGTGATGTAACTCGCTTCGTCAGAGGCTAAAAATGCAACCGCGCTGGCGATTTCTTTAGGGTCGCCTAAACGACCCGCTGGAACTGCCGCCAGCGTACCCGCACGCTGCTCATCGGTCAGCGCACGCGTCATGTCCGTTTCAATAAAGCCCGGAGCAACAACGTTTACAGTAATTCCGCGGGACGCAACTTCGCGCGCCAGCGACTTACTGAAACCGATCAGGCCTGCTTTCGCCGCAGCGTAGTTTGCCTGACCAGCATTTCCCATGGTACCAACCACAGAACCGACAGTGATAATACGCCCATGACGCTTCTTCATCATAGCTCGCATTACCGCTTTTGACAGACGGAACACAGATGACAGGTTGGTTTCGATAATATCGTTCCACTCATCATCTTTCATTCGCATCAGTAAGTTGTCACGAGTGATTCCGGCATTATTGACCAGAATATCCACTTCGCCAAATTCTGCGCGAATATTTCCCAGAACAGATTCGATAGATGCCGGATCGGTCACATTCAACATCAGACCTTTACCGTTCGCTCCCAGATAGTCACTAATAGCCTGCGCGCCATTTTCGCTGGTAGCGGTGCCGATCACTGTCGCGCCACGCGCGACGAGGATTTCAGCGATAGCACGACCAATACCACGGCTTGCGCCGGTGACCAGTGCGATTTTTCCTTCAAAACTCATGGTATTCCTCTTCTTACTGCGCAAGTGCCGCTGACAGTGCTTCAGGCTCGTTAATCGCCGATGCAGTCAGGGTATCAACAATACGTTTAGTCAGACCGGTGAGGACCTTACCCGGGCCCACTTCATACAGATGCTCTACGCCCTGCGCTGCCATAAATTCAACGGTTTTCGTCCACTGAACCGGGCTGTAGAGCTGGCGAACCAGCGCGTGGCGGATGGCCTCAGGCGCGGTTTCACATTGCACATCAACGTTATTGACCACTGAAATGGTCGGTGCGCTGAAGGTGATTTTTTCCAGCTCAACGGCCAGCTTGTCTGCAGCAGGCTTCATCAGCGCGCAGTGGGACGGTACGCTCACCGGCAGCGGCAGCGCACGTTTGGCGCCCGCGGCTTTACAGGCTGCGCCTGCACGCTCAACCGCCTCTTTATGGCCGGCGATAACCACCTGGCCCGGGGAGTTGAAGTTCACCGGTGAAACGACCTGGCCTTCTGCGGATTCTTCACACGCTTTTGCGATAGAAGCATCATCCAGACCAATAATGGCTGACATGCCGCCCGTGCCTTCCGGCACCGCTTCCTGCATGAATTTGCCGCGCATCTCAACCAGACGCACAGCATCCGCAAACGCAATCACACCCGCACAAACCAGCGCAGAATACTCACCCAGGCTGTGACCGGCCAACAGCGCTGGCGTTTTGCCACCCTGCTGCTGCCATACGCGCCACAGTGCGACCGATGCGGTCAGCAACGCAGGCTGCGTCTGCCAGGTTTTATTCAGCTCTTCGGCTGGCCCTTGCTGGGTCAGCGCCCAAAGGTCGTAGCCCAGCGCATCAGAAGCTTCACGAAAAGTCTCTTCGATTACCGGAAACTGCTCCGCCAATCCAGATAACATTCCCACGGCCTGAGAACCCTGGCCGGGGAATACAAAAGCAAATTGCGTCATTTTTTTATCCTTTCTAGAAACGAACCAGCGCAGAACCCCAGGTGAAACCGCCACCGAAGGCCTCGAGCAAGACCAGTTGGCCCCGTTGAATTCGTCCATCGCGCACCGCTTCGTCAAACGCGCACGGTACTGATGCTGCAGACGTATTGCCATGACGATCCAGCGTCACCACAACGTTATCCATCGACATGCCGAGTTTCTTGGCTGTGGCGCTGATAATGCGCAGGTTAGCCTGATGCGGCACCAGCCAGTCAAGAGCGGAACGCTCCAGATTATTGGCTTCCAGCGTCTCGTCAACGATGTGTGCCAGTTCGGTCACTGCCACTTTGAAGACTTCGTTACCTGCCATAGTCAGGTAGATGGCGCTGTCCGGGTTGACACGATCCGCATTTGGCAGCGTTAACAGTTCGCCGTAGCGACCGTCAGCATGCAGATGCGTTGAGATGATGCCCGGCTCTTCAGATTGTCCTAACAGGACAGCCCCCGCACCATCACCAAAAATAATGATCGTCCCGCGATCGTTTGGATCGCAGGTGCGAGCCAGAACATCCGCGCCGATGACCAGCGCATATTTCACTGCGCCAGATTTTACATATTGATCGGCAATGCTCAGCGCATAGGTAAAGCCTGCGCAGGCAGCGGCAACGTCAAACGCCGGGCAGCCTTTAATGCCCAGCATGTTTTGCACCTGGCACGCAGCGCTTGGGAAGGCATGCGTGGCGGAAGTGGTCGCAACGATAATCAGACCGATGTCGTCTTTATCGACACCCGCCATTTCCAGCGCGCGCTGGGCGGCTTCATAGCCCATGGTGGAAACTGTTTCATCTGGCGCGGCAATACGACGTTCGCGGATACCTGTACGTGTGACGATCCACTCGTCAGACGTATCTACCATTTTTTCCAGATCGGCGTTGGTTCGCACTTGCTTTGGCAGATAGCTGCCGGTACCTAAAATCTTCGTATACATGTACGCTCAGTCACTTTTTGCTAATACAGATCCCAGGCGAGCGGCAATCCGCTGTGGGACTTGTCGCTGCACCGCCTGCACTGCCTGTTCAATGGCGACGGTAAACGCTCGCTGATTGGCCGCACCGTGACTCTTAATCACAATGCCGCGCAATCCTAACAGACAGGCGCCATTATACTGGTCGGGGTTGAGGTGACTGAATCGCCGCGCCAGGCTCTTTTGTAACCAACGCTTTAATAAAATCAGCCACCATGACCTTTTTTTACCCTCTCCCTGCGATTTAAGCAGAGAAAGAAACATCCTCACCACCCCTTCCATGGTTTTTAATGTAACGTTTCCTGTAAAGCCGTCACACACCAGTACATCCGTCTTCCCGGTCAATAATTCGTTGGCTTCGAGATATCCAATATAGTTGATGGAGTGCTCTTTTTTTAGCCACTCCGCTGCATCACGGATGCTGTCGAGACCCTTGGTCTCTTCTTCGCCAATATTTAATAAGGCAACGCGGGGATGAGAAATCCCCACCACTTCCTCTGCCAGCACCGAGCCCATGACGGCAAACTGCGCCAGCATAACGCTGTCGCAATCGACGTTCGCGCCTAAATCCAGCACTACCGTTTTGCCCTTCTGCTGATGCGGCAGTACCGTCACCAGCGCGGGACGCTCAATACCTTCAATCGGTTTGAGCAGTAATTTTGCTAACCCCATCAACGCGCCGGTATTGCCGGCGCTGACGCAGGCTTGTGCGCGGCCCTCTTTAACCAGTTCAAGCGCGATGCGCATTGAACTTCCGCGGCTGCTGCGGATCGCCTGTGAGGCCCGGACATCACTGGCAATAACTGACTGGGCAGGAATAATCTGCAGACGTGAACGTTGTTCGAAGTCAGCTTTTGCGAGTAATGGCGTGATAGCGTCGGGATTACCGACTAAAAGGAGAGCGAGTTGCGAATTAGAGTTCAGTGCCTGCAATGCTGCAGGCACTGTCACGGAAGGGCCAAAATCGCCCCCCATGACATCTAACGCCAGGGTTAGACGTGTCAAGGTATCGTCGCAGCCTGGTTCGGTATATCCCCGTTTGCACGGGGAAACCCTCACTAAGCCTAATCACGCAAACGCGTGATTACTTAGTGATAACCTTGCGGCCGCGGTAGAAACCGTCAGCAGTGATGTGGTGACGCAGGTGTTTTTCACCAGAAGTCTTGTCTACAGACAGGCTGGTAACTGCGGTCAGCGCGTCATGGGAACGACGCATGCCACGTTTGGAACGGGTTGGTTTATTCTGTTGTACGGCCATGGACCTTACTCCTTAATTACTTACGCTTTAAGCTGGCTAATACGGCAAATGGGTTTGGTTTTTGCGCTTCATCAGGCAGTTCCCCAAAGACCATGTCCGCCTCGGACACTTCACAGTGTTCAGAATCATGCACCGGAACCACTGGCAGAGCGAGGATGATTTCATCTTCAACTAACGCCAGCAGATCGATTTCACCGAATTCGTTAACCTCAATCGGCTCATACGCTTCCGGGAGTGCTTCAGCCTGTTCGTCTGAACGAACCGGACTGAAACAATATGTTGTGTGAACATGAAGTGGGAACGGTTTCCCGCAACGCTGACACTCGAGCGTAACCGAAACCTTTGCATCACCGGTTAATACGGCGAGGCGCTGGTTATCGATAGCGAACGACATGGAGCATTCCACATCACTGTCCACACTGACTACGGATTCGGCAATACGTTCAGCCTGGTCACGGGTATAAATACCTTCGTAATCGAGGCGTTTTTGAGCCGTACGAACCGGATCAAGAGTCAGGGGTAATTTTACCTTTTGCATAGGGCGCGCATATTAACTTTGTAACGTCATAGAGTCAAAGAAAAAGGCAACCTCAGGCTGCCTTTTGCCAATTATTCGCACACATTGCGGCCTGTAGTTTAAAATGGCTGGCATCGATACGCTATATCTGGTGAAAAAAATATGCCAAATCTTATTCTCGCCTCGACTTCACCCTACCGCCGCGTGTTGCTGGAAAAACTTGGCGTACCCTTTGAATGCGCCGCGCCGAACGTGGATGAAAGCCCACAACCCGGTGAATCGCCACGGCATCTGGTGGTACGTCTGGCGCAGGAAAAAGCAAAAAGCCTGGCAGCGCAATTTCCTGACCATCTTATTATAGGTTCCGATCAGGTTTGCGTCCTGGATGGCGCTATCACGGGTAAACCGCATACCGAAGAGAAGGCGCGTCAGCAGCTGTTGAAAGCCCGCGGCAATATCGTCACGTTCTATACCGGCCTTGCTCTCTATAACAGCTCAACAGGCCATTTGCAGACGGAATGTGAGCCCTTCGACGTGCACTTCCGCCATCTCAGCGAACAAGAGATTGATGACTACGTCCGTAAAGAGCGTCCGTTAAACTGCGCGGGCAGCTTTAAGAGCGAAGGGCTGGGGATTGCATTGTTTGAGAGGCTGGACGGGCGCGACCCGAACACGCTGGTGGGATTACCGCTGATTGCGCTGTGCCAGATGCTGCGTCGGGAGCATTACAACCCGTTAATGGCCTAGCCTACTGCTTCGCCCGGCGGCGCTACGCTTGCACGGGCCTACGGTTTCCCAGGCCGGGTAAGCGCAGCGCCACCCGGCAATTAACCGCGCAGAACTTTAAGGCAGCGCTTCAGATGCTCATCCATAGGCGCTTCGATACGCATCACCTCGCCGGTACCCGGATGGGTAAACTTCAGCGCGGCGGCATGCAGAAACAGACGAGACAAGCCCGTACCCGCCAGCTGCTTATCAAACTCACGGTCGCCATAGCGATCGTCGAAGGCGATGGGGTGACCTGCATGCAGGGTGTGAACACGGATCTGATGAGTACGACCGGTCACAGGACTGCAGCGCACCAGGGTAGCGAATTCATAACGCTCTTCGACTTTGAAGCGGGTTTCAGACGGTTTGCCTTCCTGACTCACGCGAACGATACGCTCACCGCTTTGCAGAATGTTTTTCAGTAGCGGCGCCTGGACCACTTTGACATGGGACTGCCACTGGCCGCGCACCAGCGCGAGGTAATCCTTCTGCATCCCCTTCTCACGCAGCTGTTCATGCAGCGAACGCAGCGCCGAACGCTTTTTCGCCACCAGCAGTACGCCGGAGGTGTCCCGGTCAAGGCGATGAACCAGTTCAAGGAAGCGGGCTTCGGGACGCAGCGCGCGTAGGCCTTCGATCACGCCGAAGCTCAATCCGCTGCCGCCGTGAACGGCTATGCCGGAGGGTTTGTTGAGCACCAGGATATGATCGTCTTCATATAAGATCACCTCCGTCAGCGCGGCGACTTTATTCAGATGCGGCGACACCGCCTCCTCTTCCCGCTCAGCTACGCGCACGGGCGGGATGCGCACTTCATCACCCGCTTCCAGTTTGTACTCGGGTTTGATGCGCTTCTTATTCACACGCACCTCACCCTTACGCAAGATGCGATAAATCATACTCTTTGGCACACCCTTCAGTTGGGTGCGCAAAAAGTTGTCGATACGTTGCCCCGCTTCATCATCGGTAATGGCAACCATTTTTACGGCTGGAGTCTCTGTTTTCATGGGGGGCGATTCTAATTATCGGCAGCCATTAGCGCCACTCATTTTTCTATGCTTATATTTAGTTTTACCCGGTTACTGTTTCATTCACGCAATCGATTTGATGGTTATTAAACCAATCGTATGAGAGAAGTGAAAAAACTGTGAGTAACCGGGTGATAATTGGCAAAAGTCATCTTGCTATAACCCGGTTAGCAATGGAATAATGCTGCTGTTTTCCGCGTTAAATCCGGGTTTTGTAAGGATCTCGACGGAATGACCAATTTTGTCTGACCGATCATCCACGCAGCAATGGCGTAAGACGTATTGATCTTTCAGACAGTTAGCGGGCTGCGGGTTGCAGTACTTACCGGTAAATGGAATCTTCTCTGGAGAGTTTTACCCAGGCTATTCCCCTGATAATCGCGCTGTATTTCCGTATGAAATACAGGCAACCGACACTTTGCGCCTCTTAAGCGAGCGACAACCGTGAGGTTGGCGACGTGAATAGACACGAGGCCATCGGTTCATACCCCGGAAAGCGTCACCTTGCCCGCAGCTTAGTCGTCAATGTAAGAATAATGAGTAAGTTACGATGAAAAGAATGTTAATCAACGCAACTCAGCAAGAAGAGTTGCGTGTCGCCCTTGTGGATGGGCAGCGTCTGTACGATCTGGATATCGAAAGTCCCGGACACGAACAGAAAAAAGCGAACATTTACAAAGGCAAAATCACCCGCATTGAACCCAGCCTTGAAGCCGCATTTGTCGATTACGGTGCCGAGCGTCATGGTTTCCTCCCGCTGAAAGAGATCGCTCGCGAGTACTTCCCTTCCAACTATAATGCCCATGGCCGTCCTAACATCAAAGATGTTCTGCGCGAAGGTCAGGAAGTTATTGTCCAGATTGATAAAGAAGAGCGCGGCAACAAAGGCGCTGCACTGACTACCTTTATCAGCCTGGCAGGCAGCTACCTCGTGCTGATGCCAAACAACCCGCGTGCGGGAGGTATCTCTCGCCGTATCGAAGGGGACGACCGTACCGAACTGAAAGAGGCGCTGGCAAGCCTGGAGCTGCCAGACGGCATGGGTCTGATTGTCCGTACCGCAGGCGTGGGCAAATCTGCCGAAGCGCTGCAGTGGGACCTGGGCTTCCGTCTGAAGCACTGGGAAGCGATTCAGAAAGCCGCTGAAAGCCGCCCTGCTCCGTTCCTGATCCACCAGGAAAGCAACGTTATCGTGCGTGCCTTCCGCGACTATCTGCGTCAGGACATTGGCGAAATTCTGATTGATAACCCGAAAGTGCTTGAGCTGGCCCGCCAGCATATCGCTGCGCTGGGTCGTCCCGATTTCACCAGCAAAATCAAACTGTACACCGGTGAGATCCCGCTGTTCAGCCACTACCAGATTGAATCGCAGATTGAATCCGCCTTCCAGCGTGAAGTCCGTCTGCCATCCGGTGGTTCTATCGTTATCGACAGCACCGAAGCGCTGACCGCCATCGACATCAACTCCGCCCGTGCAACCCGCGGTGGCGATATCGAAGAGACGGCCTTCAACACCAACCTGGAAGCGGCCGATGAGATTGCCCGCCAGCTGCGTCTGCGTGACCTGGGCGGCCTGATCGTTATCGACTTCATCGACATGACGCCGGTACGTCACCAGCGCGCGGTGGAAAACCGCCTGCGTGAAGCGGTGCGTCAGGATCGTGCACGTATCCAGATCAGCCATATTTCCCGTTTTGGCCTGCTGGAGATGTCCCGCCAGCGTCTGAGCCCGTCACTGGGTGAATCCAGCCACCACGTCTGCCCACGCTGTAGCGGTACCGGCACCGTGCGTGACAACGAATCGCTGTCCCTCTCTATCCTGCGTCTTATCGAAGAAGAGGCGCTGAAAGAGAACACCAAAGAAGTTCACGCCATTGTGCCTGTGCCGATTGCCTCCTACCTGCTGAACGAAAAACGTGCCGCGGTAAGTGCGATCGAAGCCCGTCTGGGCGGTGTACGCTGCGTGATCGTGCCTAACGATCAGATGCAGACCCCGCACTACTCCGTGCTGCGCGTGCGCAAAGGCGAAGAGACCTCCACCCTGAGCTACATGCTGCCTAAGCTGCATGAAGAGGCGATGGCGCTGCCGTCCGAGGAAGAGTACTCAGAGCGTAAACTGCCTGAACAGCCTGCACTGGCAGCGTTTGTGATGCCAGAAGCACCGCCTGCGCCAGCGCAGGAGACCGTGGCGGCTAAACCTGCAACCAAACCGGCGGCAGAAGTGAGCCAACCGGCTGAACAGCCAGGTCTGCTGAGCCGCTTCCTCAGTGCGCTGAAGAAGATGTTCGCGGGTGAAGAGCCGCAGCCTGCCCCGGCACCGGTTGAGAAGAAAGAAGAGAAACAGGAGCGTTCCCCGGATCGTCGTAAGCGTCAGAACAACCGTCGTGACCGCAATGAGCGCCGCGATAACCGTTCAGAGAGCAACGAAGGCCGTGAAGGCAGCGAAAGCCGTGACAATCGTGATAACCGCGAAGGTCGCGAGCGCCGTGAAGGACGTGACGAAAACCGTCGCAACCGCCGCGAGAAGCCGCAGCAGAACGCGGAAGAGCGTGAAATTCGCCAGCCGGTCAGCGAAGAGTCTGACAAAGGCAGACAGCGTGATGAGCAGCAGCCGCGCCGCGAACGTAACCGTCGTCGTAACGATGACAAACGTCAGGCCCAGCAGGAAGTTAAAGCGCTGAATCGCGACGAAGAGACCGCTCAGGATACTGAACAGGAAGAACGCGTTCAGGTGATGCCGCGCCGTAAGCAGCGTCAGATGAACCAGAAAGTGCGTTTCCAGTCTCAGGCTGAAGAAGCTGCGGTTGAAGCGATCGCACCACAGGCCGAGCCTGCACAGCGTACCGAGCTGGCTAAAGTTGATCTGCCTGCGGTGATTGAAAACGCACCTGAGCAGGAAGAAAATGCTGAAGGCCGTGAAAACGCCGGCATGCCGCGCCGTTCACGCCGCTCTCCGCGTCACCTGCGCGTGAGTGGTCAGCGTCGCCGTCGTTATCGTGACGAGCGTTATCCGCTGCAGTCGCCAATGCCGCTGGCTATTGCCTGTGCCTCCCCAGAAATGGCATCAGGTAAAGCCTGGATCCGTTATCCGGTAGCTCGCCCTCAGGAGCCACAGTTTGAAGAGCAGACCGTCGCTCAGGAAACTGCGCTCCCTGTTGCGCCAGTCGAAGTTGAAGCGATCGCTGACGCTGCTGCCGTTGTGATCCCAGAGCCGCAGGTGGCTGAAGTTGAAACTTCACATCCGGAAGTGATTGCTGCGCCAGTGACAGAACAGCCGCAGATCGTCACTCCTGACGATGCGGTCGTCGCGAAGCAGATTGCAGAGGACGCTGCCGTAGCTGAACCTGCTGTCGAACAAGCCGCTGCCGTTGAAACGACTGAAACCACCGAAGCAGCCGTCGAGCCGCAGCCGGTCGCGGAAGTTGAAGTAGAAACGGAAGTTCAACCTGAGATTGAAATCGATGTTGAACCGGTTGAGGCCGCTGAAGTGGAACCTGAAGTCACTGACGTCGCTCACGTCGACGAGCCAGAAGTGAAGCCGGTTCCTGCAGTGAAGCCAGCGCCAGCCGCTCAGGTTCACGCTGAAGCCCATCACGCGACGGCTCCGATGACCCGTGCGCCGGCACCGGAATATGTTCCGGAAGCGCCGCGCCAGAGTGACTGGGTACGTCCGGCATTTGAATTTGACGGTAAAGGCTCTGCGGGGGGGCACAGCGCCACCCATCACGCCACTGCGCCAGCCACGCGCCCACAGCCGGCTGAATAAGCCTGCTTAAGCGCAAAAGCCGACCTTCGGGTCGGCTTTTTTATTGCCTCTGTTCTGGCCTGCGCATCCCTGCGATTTCAGGCATCACCTCTCTCATCATCTCCAGAAAACGACGCAGTCGTGCCGGATAGTAGCGAGACCAGGGATAGACAAGATGAACCGGCAACGCGGCGGGCTGCCAGTCAGGCACCAGATGAATCAGCCTGCCCTCACGGATATCCGCTTCGACAGTCCAGCTTGAGACCACGGCAACACCCAGCCCGGTGAGCGCGCTTTTACGCGCTACGTAGAGGCTGTCGGTACTCAAGCGCGGGGAGATAGCCACCCGCAGCGGTTGTGCGGCTTCCGCACTGAACAGTTCAACATGCTGACGATAAAAAGTATTGAGCGCCACCCAGGGCAGTGCGGAGAGATCTTCCGGTTTTTCTACTGGCGCAAACCGTGCCAGCAGCTCGGGTGACGCCACAATGCTGCGCGGCACCTCGGCCAGCAATACCGACACCGTAGCCGGGTCGATCTCCGCCCCTACCCGGATAGCGCAGTCGATATTGTCACTTAAAAAATCAGCCGAGCGGTCGTTGAGCATCCACTCCACATTGAGTCGTGGATAGCGCAGCAGGAACGCCGTTAATGGCTCCAGCAACTGCTCCTGTCCAAAGGCATGCGGCGCACGCACGCGAAGCACCCCGACCGGCTCATCTTCTGTTTGCCCGACTTCATCCTCCAGCGCGTACCAGCTGTCAATGACCCGCCGGGCATGTTGATAGCAGCGTTCGCCGTCATCCGTCAGCTTCATGGCGTGTGTCGTTCGCAGGATCAGGCGCACGCCCAGCAGCGTCTCCAGTGATTGCAGACGACGGCTGACGGTGGCCTGGCTGGTCGCCATCTGCACCGCTGCGGCAGAAAGAGAGCCCGTCTCCACGATGCGCACAAAAGTACGCATCAGCTCTACCCGGTCTATACGTTCCGAACGTTTCATTTTTAATCCGGTTATACGTTACACGTATAAGTGTTTTAACACCGGGCCCGCTACCACCGCAAGGCGTGGTGATAAAGAATAGCGACACACCCGAAATGAGGAACTGCATATGAACTCCAGTACCCTGAGCCCAGCCGTCAGCCGTTGGGTAATTTTCATCCTTGCCATCGGCGCGGGCTTTAGCGTCGCCGCCATCTATTATGCTCAGCCGCTACTGCCGCTGATGGGCGCAGATTTGCATCTCAGTATTGAAGGGATGGGAATGGTGCCCACCCTGACGCAGGCAGGCTATGCGCTGGGGATCCTCTTCCTGCTGCCGCTTGGCGATCGCTATGACCGCCGCACCCTGATTGTGGTGAAAAGCATCGCGCTGGCATTGCTACTTTTGGCCTGTAGCCTGACGGCTCAGATGCATTCCCTGCTGCTGGTCAGCCTGCTGATTGGGATGACCGCCACCATGGCGCAGGATATCGTTCCGGCTGCGGCGATCCTCGCCCCGGAGGGTAAACAGGGGAAAACCGTCGGTACGGTGATGACCGGCCTGTTACTGGGGATCCTGCTTTCCCGTACGGTGAGCGGCGTGGTAGGTGAAGCTTTTGGCTGGCGCGTGATGTACCAGCTGGCGGCAGGCAGTATTGCGATCCTCGCCGCCGTAATGTGGTTTATTCTGCCCCGCTTCGCGGTGCCGTCGAACCTGCGTTATCCGCAGCTGATGCGCTCCATGGCACACCTGTGGCGTCGCTACCCCGCTCTGCGCCGCGCCGCACTGGCACAGGGTTTTCTCTCCATCGCCTTTAGCGCCTTCTGGTCTACCCTCGCGGTGATGCTGATGGAACACTACGGTCTTGGCAGCGCCGTTGCCGGTGGCTATGGCATTGCCGGTGCCGCAGGCGCTCTGGCCGCGCCACTCGCTGGCGGTCTGGCGGATAAACTGGGCGCTGGTAAAGTCACTCAGCTGGGTGCCGCGCTGGTAACCGTCTCCTTCGCCCTGATGTTTTTCATGCCGGCATTAGGTGTACAGGGCCAGCTGATCCTGATTGCCGTTGCCGCGGTAGGTTTTGATCTCGGTCTGCAGTCGAGCCTGGTGGCTCACCAGAACCTGGTTTATAGCCTTGAGCCCCAGGCCCGTGGCCGTCTGAACGCTCTGCTCTTTACCGGTGTGTTTATCGGGATGGCGTTAGGTTCCGCGCTCGGCAGTCAGCTCTATACCATGGCCGGTTGGCCGGGCGTTATTGCGCTGGCGACCCTTACAGCAGGCGTGGCGCTGATTATCCGTATGACTGAAAACGTCCGCACCCGCTCATCGGCCCTGCAAAATTCCTGAAAAAAAGCCCAATCCGCAAAACGGATTGGGCATACAGAACATAACCAGTTTCAAGCCATGTTCTAAAGGTCAAGTCAGTTATTTATTCAACTGGAACAGAGACATACCCTGCATATCGCTGAATGCTTTATAAGATGCCTGAAGCGCCGCCTGCTGCATGGTGTAGGAGGAAATCGCAGCGTTCCAGTCGACATCAACCAGATCGCTCATCTGCTTCGACAGGCCTAATGAACGGTCGCTACCCAGCGTATCAAGTGATTCGAGCTCATTTAATTTGACACCCAGATCGGCGCGCACGGTAAGCACATTATCAAGGGAATTCCTTAAACCCCGGTTTGCTTTATCGATATCTTCCGCAAACTGGTCGGCCTTCGTCTGATCGCCTTCAACAGGAACTTTTAATGCTGCAATTGCGCTATCAAAAATTTTGAAAAGATTCTTTTCCTGGCTGCTCCCAGCGGGTTCCGGCACTGCATTGCTGGTGAAGGATTCAAACACTGCAGTACCTGTATGGCTGATTTGCATGCTACGAGCAGAATCTACCTGCTGGCTGATTGGTGTAGTACCGCCGTTATACGTCCCGGTCGCTTGATCGAATGCCGCCGCATCAGTTTTATAACCTGCAAAAATATAGCGTCCATTACCATCAGTGCTGTTTGCCAGGTTCATCAGCTGATCGCGGATACCCTGCAGATCGGTAGCAAGCGAGTTACGATCGCTATCACTCAATGTGCCATTACCTGCGTAGACAATCTTTTCCTGCGCAGCCTGCAACGCTATGGTGACCTGCCCCAAAATGTTCTCTTCCAGCGACACTTTCTGTGTAGCAAAAGAGCGGGCCAGCTTGAACTGGTCATTCTGGGCCTGCGCCTGGGACAATACTACCGCCTGAGACGCAGCGATAGGATCGTCAGAAGGACGGTTAACACGTTTACCGGTGGACATCTGCTCACCGTAGCTCAGCCACTTGCTCTGGGAGTCGGTGATCCCACGCATGTTCTGCTGGTACATCATCTGGGTGCTAATACGCATCGTTCACCTCGGCCTTAGCGAATATTGATTAACGCGTCAAAGAGCGTGCTGGCAGTTTGCAGCACCTGGGCATTGGCCAGGTAGTACTGCTGGTAGCGCTGGAGGTTGCCATACTCTTCATCGAGGTTAACCCCGGAGATCGACTGCTGCTGGTTGCTCAGCTGCGTCGTCACGTTTGCCTGGGTGGTGCTGCTGGTTTTCAGCGTCGCGGTTTTGCTGCCGACGGTACTGACCAGCGAGGCGTAGGCATCATTAAAGGTTTTATTGCCGCCGACCACTTTGCTACTTTGCAGATCCAGCAGCGCCTGGCCGTTGCGGTTATCGCTTTCACCGCCGGTGGCGTCAGACGCCAGCGCCAGTTTAGACTCATCGCTAATCGCCACATCCATATTGACGATGGCATTGACGACAGGCTTAACGATAAAGCTGTCTTTGTTATTCGCCGTGCCCGATACGTTCACCGTCAGGCCATCAAAGGACAAGTTACCTTTGCCGTCATCAACTGGCTTAACCGTGGTTTTATCCGAGAGGCGGGTGATCTTCCAGCTGCCGCCGTCAAACTCCATCTTGTAGTCGGTAGCCTGTACTTTAGCGCTGTCTGCCACGTTAATGGCGGCAGTGACGGAGGCCGAGCCGGTATTTTTGGTGTTTCCCAGTACCGCGGGAGCACCAATTTTAAAAAACTCACCGCCAGCGTTACCTTCTGGATCAAAGCCCTTTGCGTGTTGGCTGTTCATCTCGTTAGCGAAAGAGAGCGCCAGCTGGTTAAGAGTGTTACGTGCCGCGTCGAGCTCTTGGGTACGGAAAGTCAACATGCCGCCCAGAGAGCCGCTGGTCAGCAGTTTTTCCGGGATCTCTACGGGGCCCGAGGTGCCGTCAACAAACGCCACCGTAGTGCGGGATGGATCGGCGCTCGACTTCACGGCCGCCAGCTGATTAGCGGTGCTGCCCTGAACCAGGTTGTAGCCATTGCCAAAGGAGACGTTATAGGTGCCGCTATCCTGAACGGAGACTTCAACCCCCACGATCTGGTTCAGCTCGCTCACCAGCTGGTCACGCTGGTCGAGCAGATTGTTCGGGGATGCGCCCGCACCCACGCCGGTCAGGCGGGAAATCTGATCGTTCAGGTTGGCAATCTGTTTAGCGTAGTTGTTGATCTGATCAACGCTGGTACCGATGGCGGTGTTGATCTGCTTATCCTGATCCCGCAGATACTGATCGTTCACCTTGAACTGGTTCACCAGACCATCAGCCTTGCCCAGTACCGTCTGGCGCGCCGCCGGATCTTCGGCGTTGCTCACCAGAGTCTGCAGACTGGTAAAGAAACCCTGCAGGGTGGTCGCCAGGCTGTTGGTGCTGCCAGAGAGAATGTCGTCAATTTTGGACATCTGCTGGTAGCGGGTCGTCAGGGCACTGCTCTGGTTCTGCGCGGTGCGCAGCTGGTTGGTAATGAATGCATCATATTCGCGTTGTACCCCAGAGACATACACGCCGTTGCCAACCCAACCGCCGCCCGTCAGCGTGCTGTTTGAGGCACTCAGCACCGTCGTCTGACGGGTATAGCCCGTCACGTTGTAGCTCGAAATGTTATTACTGGCGGTATTCAGCGCAGCCTGTGCTGCACTGAGGCCACTCATGGCGCTGTTGATCAAACTGGACATGGGGGTTCCTTTTATACTTTCAGACACGAGTCCTGCTGGAGATTATCGGCAGGCCCCAGCCGGACTTGAGAACTTTCAGAACAGATTTTCGATATCGTTGCTGTAGGCTTTGCTGACTTTTTCACCCATCGCTTTCAGCTGCTGGATCATGCTGGTCAGCTTGCGGGCATACTGTGGATCGGTGGCATAGCCCGCGTTCTGCAACGCCTGCGCACCCTGCTCTGCCGTCGCGGCCTGGGTCACTGCCGCATAGCGCGGGTTACGACTCAACAGGCCGACATAGTCTGAAAGTGCCTCGAGATAGGAGCTGTAGACGCGGAATTTGGCTTTGATCTTCTTCGCTTCGCCGTTTTCATACTCGGTGGTGGTGATCTCGGTAGTCGGCCCTTTCCAGCTCCCCGAGGCCTTCACCCCAAAGATGTTAAAGCTCGGCTCACCGTTCTCACGACGGATCTGCCGTTGCCCCCAGCCCGACTCCAGCGCCGCCTGGGCGAGGATCAGGTGATGCGGCACCCCGCTCTGCTGGCTGGCGAGACGCGCCGGCAGGGAGAGCTGCGCCAGGAAGTCTTTGCTGTCGCCGGTAAGGGGTTCATCATTGCTCTCAGGCACCTTCGGCACCGCTTTACGCACCATCTGCGTCAGAGCCTGGTTTTGATAGCTGGTGACCCTTTCCAGATCGAACTTCATCGGCACCTGCTGCGGTGCCTCTTCTGGCGGCACGCCCTGCGCGGCCGCCATCTGCTTAACGATCACATCGGCAAGTCCTAACCCTTTACCGGCAGTCATCTGCTGCGAAATCTGCTGGTCATACATGCTGGTGTACAGACGCGTGGAATCGCTGCTGAAGATGCCATCTTTTGGCAGGGCTTCACGCATGATTTTCAGCATCATCTGGACAAACATCCCCTCCACCTGGCGGGCAACCGGGCGGATATTGCCCGCCGGATCTTTACCCGCTTTAGACTTCAGTTCGTTGAGCGACTGGGTATCCCAGGCCGCGCTGCTCAGCAGTTTGCTATCGGTCAGCATCAGATAATTTCCAGTTTGGCGCGCAGGCAGCCCGCGCTCTGCATGGATTGCAGAATCGACATCAGATCCATCGGGGTGGCGCCCAGCGCGTTCAGGGCACGTACCACGTTGTTCAGGTTGGCGCTGGAGCGCACGCTCTGCAGCGAGCCGCCGCTCTGACGCAAATCGATTTGGGTCTGCGGCGTCACCACCGTTTCACCGCCGCCAAACGGCGTATCTGGCTGGCTGACGTTAGCCGAGCGGTTGACGGTCACCGACAGGTTGCCCTGCGCCACGGCGCAGCTATCCAGCGTCACCTCACGGTTCATCACCACCGAGCCGGTGCGGGAGTTGATGATCACTTTGGCATCCTGCGGCGTGACGTTCACTTCCATATTCTGGATATCCGCCAGCAGACGCACCTGGTTACTGCCGCCGCTGGAGACGCGGATCTGCACGGTGCGGGCATCCAGCGCGGTAGCGCTGCCGTAGCCGCGGTTGCGGTTGATGGTGTCCGCAATCTGCTGCGCCATAGTGAAGTCGTCATTATTCAGCTGCAGGTTAATGGTGTTGCCGCTGCCGAACTGGGTCGGCAGTTCACGCTCAATAACCGCCCCGTTGGTAATACGGCCGCCGTTAAGCTGGTTGACCTGCACGCTGCTGCCGCCTGCGGAGGCACCCGCCCCGCCGACAAGGATGTTACCCTGCGCCAGGGCATACACCTGGCTATCTACCCCTTTCAGGGGGGTCATCAGCAGAGTCCCGCCGCGCAGGCTTTTCGCATTCCCCATGGAGGATACCACCACGTCGATGGTTTGCCCCTGGCGCGCAAAGGCCGGGAAAGAGGCGGTGACCATTACCGCCGCCACGTTTTTCAGCTGCATGTTGGTCCCGGCGGGCACCGTGATGCCGAGCTGGGAGAGCATGTTGTTCAGACTCTGGGTCGTGAACGGCGTCTGGGTGGTCTGGTCACCCGTCCCGTCAAGCCCCACAACCAGACCGTAACCGATCAGTGAGTTTTCCCGCACACCCTGTACGCTTGTGAGATCGCGAATACGGTCGGCCTGGGCACATGTCGCCACCAGCACCAGCAGGAACCCGAAGAGGGATTTAAACATAGGTCACCTCGATTACATCGGTGATAAGTTAAGGAAGAAACGCTGCAACCAGCCCATATTCTGCGCCTCATTGATGTAGCCGTTGCCGACATACTCAATGCGCGCATCGGCCACCTGAGTGGACGGTACGGTGTTGGAGCCACTGATGGTGCGAGGGTTAACCACACCGGAGAAGCGAATGAATTCCGTGCCCTGGTTGATGGCGATCTGTTTTTCACCCACTACATGTAAATTGCCGTTCGCCAGCACCTGGTCGACGGTTACCGTCAACGTGCCGCTAAAGGTGTTGCTGGCATTGGCGCCGCCTTTACCGTTAAAGGAGTTGCCGCCAGACGCCTCGGCATCGGCGCGCGCGTTACCGAAGAGTCCTTCGAGATAGCGTGGCACAGTGTCGAAGCCAAAATTGGTTTTCCCGTCGCGGCTGGCATTCGCCGACGAGCTCTTACTGGCGCTGACGTTTTCCTGTAGCTGGATGGTCAGCGTATCGCCGATATTACGTGGGCGACGGTCTTCAAACAGCGGCTGATAACCGTAGTTAATCGGCTGCGCGGTCTGGAAAATTGAGCCATTCACTACCGGCGTCGGGCCAGGAATGGGTTGGGCGGAAGTCGCACCCTGCACCAAAGGTTGAGACGGAACCCAGGCGCAACCGCTGAGGGTAACGGCCAGGAGAGTCACTATGGGATAACGAATCGCCGCGTGTTTTTGCATTGCCTTCATCTTCGAAAACAGGGAGCCGGTGCGGCGTGAACCGCACCGGGCTACACCTTAGAGTTGCGTCAGTTTCTGCAGCATCTGGTCGGTCGTCGACACTGCTTTACTGTTAATTTCGTACGCGCGTTGAACCTGGATCATATTCACCAGCTCTTCCGCGACGTTGACGTTTGAGGTTTCCACATACCCCTGATACAGCAGACCTGAACCGTTCAGACCCGGCGTGCTCTCGTTCGGTGCGCCGGAGGACTGGGTTTCGATGTACAGGTTTTCACCGATACTTTCCAGACCGGTGTCGTTCATAAAGGTGGTCAGGTTAAGCTGGCCAACCTGCACCGGCGCAGCCTGGCCCTGCTGGGTCACGCTCACGATCCCGTCACGCCCGATGGTAATGCTCAGGGCGTTCGCCGGAATGGTGATCGCCGGCTGCACCTGGAAACCGCCCGCGGTCACCAGCTGGCCGTTCTGATCCACCTGGAACGAACCGTCACGGGTATAGGCAGAGGTCCCGTCCGGGAGCTGAACCTGGAAGAAGCCCTGGCCCTTGATCGCCACGTCTTTGCTGTTGTTGGTCTGGGAGAGGTTGCCCTGGCTGTGCAGACGTTCAGTCGCTACCGGGCGAACACCGGTACCAATCTGCAGACCGGAAGGCAGCGTAGTCTGTTCAGAAGACTGTGCCCCTGGCTGGCGAATGGTTTGATAAAGCAAATCTTCGAAAACCGCACGCTGACGCTTAAACCCATTGGTGCTGACGTTCGCCAGGTTGTTGGCGATGACATCCATATTGGTTTGCTGCGCGTCGAGGCCGGTTTTCGCGATCCATAAAGAACTGATCATAAGTAGTCCTGTTAACTCATTGACAGCAGTTGGTTGGCGCGACCGGCGTTTTCATCAACGCTGGAAATCACCTTCATCTGCATTTCAAAACGGCGGGCGCTGGCGATCATGTCGGTCATCGCGGTTACTGGCTTAACGTTACTGCCTTCCAGCACGCCAGACATGACGCGAATGGTCGGGTCAGCCTGTAACGTTGCGCCACGGGTAGCCTGCGCCGCCTGGGTCAGACGGAACATGCCGTCGTCGCCACGCTGCACTTCAAAACCTTCGGCTTTTACCAGCTTCAGGCGGCCAACCGGCGCGACGGTGTTTGGCGGATCGCCCGGGTTCAGGGCGGAGATGGTGCCGTCGGCCGCGATGGTGATCTCCGAGCCTTCCGGCACGGTGATCGGGCCACCTTCACCAATAACCGGACGTCCCTGGATGGTCAGTTGCCCGACCGCGTCCACCTGGATGTTCCCGTTACGGGTGTAGCCTTCGCCGCCGTCTGCGGTCTGAACCGCCAGCCAGCCGTCCTGCTGCAGCGCCACATCAAGCGGGCGCGAGGTGTAATCCATCTGCCCGGGCGTCATATCGGCTCCCGGGGTGGAGGCGGTCACCAGCGTACGCGTCGGCAGGGAGAGCCCTTCCACCGGGACGGCGCGCATCGCATTGAGCTGCGCGCGAAAGCCCGGCGTCGAAGCGTTCGCCAGGTTGCTGGCGGTGACGGCCTGCTGATTGAGCGTCTGACTGGCGGCGCCCATCGCGGTATATATTGCGTGATCCATTAAGCTATCCCGTCAGCCACTTAGCGGAGGTTAACCAGCGTGTTGAGGATCTGATCCTGGGTTTTGATGGTCTGCGCGTTCGACTGATAGTTACGCTGCGCGACGATCATATTGACCAGCTCTTTACTCAGGTCGACGTTGGAGGCTTCCAGCGCGCCGTTGGTCAGGGTACCGAAGTTACCGGAACCGGCGGTGCCCAGCAGCGCCACGCCTGAAGACTGCGTGGCAGACCAGACGTTGTTCCCCTCAGACTGCAGACCTTCGTTGTTGGCGAAGTTTGCCAGTACGATCTGACCCAGCACCTGGTTCTGTTCGTTGGAGTAGTTACCTACCACGGTACCGTCGTCGTTGATCTGATAGCTCACCAGGTCGCCCGGCTTGTAGCCGTTCTGGTTGGTCGCCACGATGTTGTTCGCCCCGGTGTTCTGCTGCATGGAGTTCAGGAAGCTCAGGGAGAAGGTCACCGGCAGCGCGCCGCTCAGCGGATCGGTGGTCACGTTAATGGCCGGATTGGCGTTTGGCGTCGCACTCAAAACACCGGCTGGGCTGTAGTTATAGATCCCTTCCAGGTTGCCGTTGGGGTCGAAGCTCATCTGGGCAGATTTGGTGATCTGGCCGTTCGCGGCGCTACCGTCCTGGGTGTAGAGATCCCACTTGTTGTCCGCCGTTTTCACGTAGTAGACATACATGTTGTGGGCGTTACCCTGGTTGTCATAGACGGTGATGGTGCCTTTCTTGTTGAAGCTGTCTGAATCCGGGTTGGCACTGGTCACGTCAAACGGGATGTTAGGCACGCTGTCCGTGGAGTTCAGGTTGATCTGCTGGGCTGCGGTGCTGGTCGCTTTAGCGGCCATCAGATTGTTAGGAATGGTGATCGGCTGCGGGTTCGCGCCGGTCTGTACCGTTGGCGGGCTACCCGCTGCCGGATAGCCGGTCACCTGCAGACCCTGCATGTTTACCAGGTTGCGGTTTTCGTCCAGGCTGAACTGGCCGTTACGGCTGTAATAGACGGAACCGTTGCTGTCGAGCATACGGAAGAAACCGTTCTGGCTGATCGCCACGTCCAGACCACGACCGGTATTAGTGGTGGTACCGTCGCTGAAGTCCTGAGTGATCCCGGCGACTTTTACGCCCAGACCGACTTTGGAACCGGCGAACATATCTGCGAACGACGCGCTACCAGACTTAAAGCCATAGGTCGCGGAGTTGGCAATGTTGTTACCAATGACGTCGAGGTTAGTGGCTGCAGCATTCAGGCCGCTGACCGCTTGTGAAAAGGCCATTTGTTACTCCTGATAAAGGTTAAGGCTTATATAATCTGCCGAACTTCGTCGAGCGTAGTTGTACCGTAAGTCCCCAGATCCAGCGTGTTACCGTTGCTGCTGCGGATCACACCCTGCACCATCGCGAACTGCAGTGGCTGGGCCACCAGCTGCGTACTGCCGCTGCTGGCGGAGATGGCAACGTTATAGGAACCATTTGGCGCACTGCTGCCGTCGGTCATCGTGCCGTCCCAGGTAAAGGTGTGTACTCCCGCTTTCAGTTCGCCGATATCAATGGTACGAACCACCGCACCGTTCCTGTCGGTGATGGTGGCGGTCACTTTATCGGCGCTCTGCTGCAGCTCAACACCAAACGGCGTGGTGGAGGTGGTGCTGGTGCCGTCGGTGCTGCTACTGCCTGCCAGAATGGTGGAGCCCGGGATCATCACGCCATGCCCAATCAGCGTGCTGGCCTGCATCGACTGGCTGCTGTCGAGCTGCCCGGAAATAGAACCCAACGTGGTGTTCAGTTTCTCGATGCCGCTCACCGTACTGATCTGCGCAAGCTGCGTGGTCAGTTCGTTGTTCTGCATCGGGTTGGTTGGATCCTGGTTTTTCAGCTGTGCGACCAGCAGCGTCAGGAAGCTGCTTTGCAGATCGGACGCGTTGCTGCCGGTAAGCGAACTGTTGCCGGTGGTGCCGCTGACGCCTGTGGCACTCGACCTGTCATTGACATTGACTGCAATGGACATTGATCTCTCCTTTACTGGCCCAGAGTGAGCGTTTTAAGCATCATGCTCTTCACGGTGTTCAGTACTTCAACGTTGGCCTGGTAGCTGCGGGACGCTGACATGGTGTTCACCATCTCGCCCACTACATCCACGTTCGGCATTTTGACGTAGCCGTTGGCGTCGGCCAGCGGGTTGCCCGGCTCGTAGACCAGTTTGTCCGGTGCCTGGCTCTCAATTACGCTGGCGACTTTTACCCCGCCGGTTGCGGCGCCCGGTGCCGCATCGACCTGGAACACCACCTGTTTGGCGCGATAAGGTTGCCCGTCCGGACCCGCCACGCTGTCGGCGTTCGCCAGGTTACTGGCGGCGACGTTCAGTCGTTGCGATTGCGCGGTCAGGGCTGAACCCGCGATATCAAAGATATTGAGTAAGGCCATTAACCATTGCCTCCCTGCAGAACATTCATCATGCCTTTAATCTGCCCGCCGAGAACGGTCAGCCCCATCTGGTACTGCAGGCTGTTATCGGCGAACTGCGTACGCTCCCGGTCCATATCGACGGTGTTACCGTCCAGGGATGGCTGATCGGGAATGCGATAAAGTAAATCGATACTCGGGGTGGTCACGGTCTGTGCGGGAATGTGGCGTGCAGACGTCAGCGCAAGGGCGACACCGCTATTTTCGGCCCGACCGCGCTCCATCACTTTCTTTAATTCACTGGAAAAATCGATATCGCGCGCCTGAAACCCGGGGGTGTCGGCGTTAGCGATATTGGCGGCCAGAATCTCCTGACGCTGGGCGCGTAAGTTGAGCGCTTCCTGCTGAAAACGTAGCGCGGCGTCGAGTTTATCGAGCATGTCTCCTCCGCTGATGGCAAAATTTCAGTGGATAGCTTAAATCTCACCCCGTCTACTTCATCGACGGAATAAGCACAAAATGCGTCGCTATTTATTGCGTTGATGGCAAACCCCTACAGGTAGAATTCTGCTCATCATTAAACCGACGGTAACGGGCGATATGGCACTCAAACGTGGTTTCACCGCAACCCTGCTCCTCTGGAGCGCCCTCACGCAGGCGCAGGATCTTGATGCCCAGCTGACAACATTTTTTGCCCAGCGGCTGGCGGGGTTCAGCGATGAGGTTTCGGTGCAGGTTCGCACGCCAGCCAGCATGCGTCCTTCGTGCGAGACGCCTGCATTCAGCGTTCTCGGCAATACGAAGCTGTGGGGCAACGTCAGCGTTACCGCCCGATGTGGCAATGAAAAACGATTTATACAGGTTGCAGTTCAGGCCACGGGCGATTATGTTGTCGCGTCCCGGAGTATCCCCCGGGGTGCCGCCCTGCAGCCGGACAGCGTTACGCTGAAGCGCGGCAGGCTGGATCAGCTTCCGCCCCGGGCCATCCTGGACATTAACCAGGTGCAGAATGCCGTCAGCCTGCGCGATCTGGTGCCAGGGCAGCCTTTGCAGCTATCGATGCTGCGTCAGTCCTGGCGGATCAAAGCGGGGCAGCGGGTGATGGTTATCGCCAGCGGCGACGGCTTTAGCGTTAACGGTGAAGGTCAGGCGCTAAACAATGCGGCGGTTGCGCAAAACGCCCGGGTGAGAATGTCTTCGGGCCAGGTGGTGAGCGGAACGGTGGATTCTGATGGGAATATTCTGATTAACCTATAATCTTTTTAAAGATTATGCGGCGGCTGCCGATATAGAAGTAACTTAATGATGATGTCAGGCGCCAACGCCGCGAACCCTCGATGAGGACAATATAATGAGCATTGATCGTACATCGCCCCTGAAGCCGGTTAGCCCAGTTCAACCGCGCGAAATGAATGACACTGCCACTGCAAAGACTCGCCCGCAAAAATCGGCGACCGCCAACAGCACCAGCGTCACGCTGAGCGATGCCCAGGCGAAACTGATGCAGCCTGGTAGCAACGATATCAACATGGAGCGTGTTGAAGCGCTGAAAACCGCCATCCGCAATGGCGAGCTGAAAATGGATACCAGTAAAATCGCTGATGCGCTGATCCAGGATGCGCAAAGTTTCTTAGAGTAACCACTGTATGAGTCGTCTGACGGAAATAATGGATCAAATGACGGTCGTGTTGAACGACCTGAAAACGGTCATGGACGCCGAACAGCAGCAGCTCTCTGCCGGAAATGTTCATGGCAGCGCGCTGCAGCGCATTACAGAAGATAAAAGCTCACTGCTGGCCACGCTGGACTACCTTGAACAGCAGCGACGCAGCGAGCAATCCGCGCGCCATAGTGCAAATGATGATGTCGTCGAACGCTGGCAAACTATTACTGAAAAAACGCAGCATCTGCGCGATCTGAATCAGCACAACGGGTGGTTACTGGAAGGGCAGATCCTCCGTAACCAGCAGGCGCTTGCCGTGCTTAAGCCGCATCAGGAGACAGGACTGTATGGCGCCGATGGCCAGACAGCCAGCTCACGCAGCGGCGGAAAGAAAATTTCGATTTAATCAGGCGATAGCCACAGGAATGGGGAGCACCGACAGGCGCTCCCCTTTTTTTGCATTACGCCGTGCGGCGGGCAAACTCTTTCACCTTAAAGCCCAGCACCGCGAGGGTGGCAAAGTAGGCCACTACCCCCACCAGCACGACCGCCATCAGGCGCAGCAGACGATATGGCATGGTGCCCAGCGACCAGTCCGGCATTACGTAGAGCATCCCCACCAGCGCGGCCGCCATTACCAGCACCGCAATCACCAGACGCAGCAGGAAGCGCGACCAGCCCGGCTGCGGGGTAAAGATCTGCTGCTTACGCAGCTGCCAGTAGAGCAGCCCGGCGTTGAGACAGGCCGCCAGACCGATGGATAACGACAGACCGGCATGCTTCAGCGGACCGATAAATGCGAGGTTCATCACCTGGGTCATAATCAGCGTCACAATGGCGATCTTCACCGGGGTTTTGATGTCCTGGCGCGAATAGAAGCCCGGGGCCAGCACTTTCACCACGATAAGGCCCATCAGTCCCACGGAATAGGCGATCAGCGCCCGCTGGGTCATGGCAGCATCAAAGGCGGTAAATTTACCGTACTGGAACAGGGAGACGGTGAGCGGTTTCGCCAGGATCCCCAGCGCTACGGCGCTTGGCAGCGCCAGCAGGAAGCAGAGGCGTAACCCCCAGTCCATCAGGCGGCAATATTCGTCATGGTTGCCACTGGCGAAACTGCGGGAGAGTGAAGGCAGTAAAATGGTGCCCAGCGCCACCCCCAGCACCCCGGAGGGAAACTCCATCAGGCGATCGGCGTAGTACATCCAGGAAACCGACCCGGAGACGAGGAAGGAGGCGAAGATGGTGTTGATGATGAGTGAAATCTGGCTCACCGACACGCCAAGGATCGCCGGCCCCATCTGCTTCACCACGCGCATCGCGCCGGCATCGCGCAGGTTAATGCGCGGCAGGACCAGCATGCCGATTTTCTTCAGGTGCGGCAGCTGATACGCCAGCTGGAGTACCCCCCCTACCGTCACAGCCCAGGCCAGCGCCAGTACTGGCGGATGGAAATGCGGCGCGGCAAACAGCGCAAAGCCGATCATGCTGACGTTAAGGAAGGTGGGCGCAAAGGCCGGTACCGAGAAGCGGTTCCAGGTGTTGAGGATGGCTCCGACCAGCGACGCCAGGGAGATCAGCAGTATATAAGGAAAGGTGATGCGCAGCAGCTGCGTAGTCAGGGCAAACTTGTCGGCGGTATCGGCAAAGCCGGGGGCGGTCACCATGATCACCCAGGGCGCCGCCAGCATCCCAATCACGGTGACGATGGCCAGCGCGAGGGTCAACAGCCCCGACACATACGCGACAAAGACCCTGGTGGCGTCTTCACCCTCCTTACTTTTATATTCCGCGAGGATAGGCACGAACGCCTGGGAAAAGGCGCCTTCGGCAAAAATTCGACGCAGCAGGTTGGGCAGTTTGAACGCGACAAAAAAGGCGTCAGTGGCCATCCCTGCGCCAAAGACCCGCGCCACAATGGCGTCGCGCGCAAAACCCAGCACGCGCGAAAACATGGTCATCGAGCTGACGGCGGCCAGCGATTTTAATAGGTTCATTAACGTGAGCTTCCACTACCTGAAACAAAACGCCTGCAAAGCAGGCGTCATTTCGCCGGGTATCGCTATGCTTACCCGGCCTGGAAAACGCAAAACGCGCCTAGTCTACTCGTAAAAACAGGAATTGCTATGGGCAGATGTTACAGAGGGTTATTCGCTCATGGCATCGCGCCAGAGCTTCTCCACGATGCGCTGGGCACGGATCGCCTGTTCACCCGAGGTTTCAGGAACCGTCTGATTTTGCACGCATTCAATAAAGTGGCGCGCGCAGCCCGCAAAACCACGCTGCTCCAGGGTGCTCTGCCAGCCAGGAATAGCCGGCGTAACCACTCCAGCGCCCCGCTCTTCGCGCCACTCGCGCATATCGGTCACGTCCAGCAGCGCGCCGTCCGTCACCGCCTGGACCCACTCCCGCTGGCTGCCTGCCCGGCGGTGCATGGAGGTGGTGATCTGCATATTGCCCGTGCTGAAATGGTGCTCAGCATAGATCATCGCCCCCTGCTCGTTGGTTTGCAGCGTGCCGCCGGTGAGACGCGCATTATCTCCCGCCAGCCACAGCGCGGTGTCCACCACGTGCAGATAATCATCCAGCAAGGTAAAACGCAGATCGTTGGGGCCGACGCTGTCGGCGCGATGCTTATCCATCCGCAGGGATGCCGCCTCCTGAAGCCCATTTTTCAGCTGCTGATAGAGCGGCGCAAAGCGACGGTTGAAACCGACCATCAGGGTGCGTTTTTTCTGTGCAGCGAGCTCAATCAGGCGCTCGGCGTCGGCCAGATTGTCCGCCAGTGGTTTATCAACACAGACATGCACCCCGGCATGCAGTAGCTCGCTAACCACCTGGTAATGGGTGGCGGTGGAAGTATGGACAAAGACTGCATCACAGGCGCGGGCCAGCTCCTGCAACGACTCATAGTAAGGCATACGCAGCGATTCACAGATCCTGATCGCCTTATCCCGAGAGGGTGACCAGGCCCCCTGCAATGTCCAGTCTGACGCGGCGCTCAGCACCGGCAGCCAGGCTTTCTGGGCGATCCCCCCCAGCCCTACCACGCCCACTCGTAATTTTGTCACCGTTAATCTCCCAGATGTGCCAGCAGCGAATCGAGGCGCTGCTTCAGTTCTTCGACTTCGTTTTCCAGCGCTTCAACGCGGGCCAGTAAGGTTTCTTCCGTGGCGGGAGCCACTGTCTCAGCGGCGGCGGCAGTTTCAACCTCTCCGCTGAAGAGATGCATATAGCGGCTTTCACGCTTGCCCGGCTCCCGCGCCAGGCGCAGGACAAACGGGCCATCCTCTCTTGCCGCCAGGCCTTCGAGGGTCTGTTCCACCTCCTGCATATCGGCGAATTCATGCATGCGCGCCGCCCGGGTGCGCAGCTCGCCCGGGGTCTGTGCCCCGCGCAGCAGCAGGGTGGCGATCAGCGCCACTTCGGCGGAGTTTAGCTTCAGGGCGCCAAACTCGGAGTTGCAAAAACGCTGCTCATATTTGGTGACGCGATTGCCAAAGCCGCTGACGGTGCGCAGGTAGTGGCGTTTCACCAGCGCATCCAGCAGATCCTGTACCTCATGTTCGGCAAGGTTCATCACCGGTTCACGGTTGGTTTTTTGGTTGCAGGCCAGGGTGACCGCATTTACCGAGAGCGGATACTGCTCCGGCGTCGTGACCTGCTTCTCCAGCAGGCAGCCAATGACGCGCGCTTCAGTGGCGCTTAACTGATATTTCATCTCTGTTCCTTAGCGCCCCGCGCTCCACTCTTTGGTTGTCAGCGCCGTCAGGACATGATCGCGCCATTCGCCGTCAATCAGCAGGTAATCTTTGGCGTAGCCCTCCTTTTCAAATCCGAGGCGCGCCAGCAGACCGCCGCTGCGCTGATTGTGCGGCATATAGTTGGCCATAATGCGGTGCATGTGCTGGGTACGTTGCATATAGCGGATTGCCGAGGTCAGCGCTTCAAACATCAGCCCCTGCCCCTGCCATTTTTGCCCGATGGAGTACCCCAGATAGCAGGCATGAAACGAGCCCCGCACTACGTTAGAGAAGTTGGCGATGCCAATGATCTCTTTTTCATCGGGGTCCAGCAGGGCAAAGTAGAACGCCGAGCCCTGCTTGTGAAACTCGGCGATCATGCTCAGCCGGGCCTGCCAGCCGGAAGGATAGCAGTGGCTCTCATCCCGCACGGGTTCCCAGGGTTTTAAAAACTGACGATTCTCAGCGTAGTAGTCCGCCAGACGCCAGGCATCACGCTCATGCACGAGGCGAACCACCAGCCGGTCGGTCGTCAGGCGTACTTTCGGCACATTACTGCGATAGCCAAACATGGATACTACTCCTTCATGTTACAACTTTGACCCGTTAGCTTTACTATACCTGCGCTGCTGCCTTCTGGGAAAACAGTGACATACCATTTTGAAGACTTTTCACATTTTTCGATTAAAACCCTCAATCAAAACCCCTTTTTGATAAAAAAATATTGTCGCCTGCGTAGTGGGAAAAAACCTGCCGACACCGCAGAATATTAGCGCGCTCATTATCTTGATACCCTAAATAATTCGAGTTGCAGGAAGGCGGCGACGCAGCGAATCCCCTGGAGCTTACTCCGGTAAGTGACAGGGGTGAGCGAGGAGGCCAACGCACCGGCAACCTGAAGTATGACGGGTATATTTCCCTGGAGGGGAAATGTCCCATATCTCACAGGCCCGGAGCTTGGGTAAATATTTCCTGCTTGTTGATAACATGCTGGTTGTACTCGGCTTTTTTGTCGTTTTTCCCCTCATCTCTATTCGCTTTGTCGATCAGATGGGCTGGGCAGCGTTGATGGTCGGCATTGCGCTGGGGCTGCGCCAGTTTGTCCAGCAGGGGCTGGGGGTGTTTGGCGGCGCGATTGCCGACCGCTTTGGCGCGAAACCGATGATTGTCACCGGCATGCTGCTGCGGGCGGCGGGTTTTGCCACGATGGCGATTGCCCATGAACCCTGGCTGCTATGGGTCTCCTGTATTGTTTCCGGGCTTGGCGGCACGCTGTTCGATCCGCCGCGCACGGCGCTCGTCGTGAAGCTGATCCGTCCCCGGCATCGCGGGCGTTTTTTCTCGCTGCTGATGATGCAGGACAGCGCGGGCGCGGTGGTGGGTGCGCTGCTGGGAAGCTGGCTGTTGCAGTACGATTTTCGGCTGGTCTGCGCCACTGGGGCGGTGCTGTTTATTCTGTGTGCGGCCTTTAACGCCTGGCTGCTGCCCGCCTGGAAGCTCTCCACCGTCAAAGCGCCGGTACGGGAGGGGCTCGACCGCGTCTGGCGCGATAAACGTTTCATTACCTACGTGCTGACGCTGGCGGGCTATTACATGTTGGGCGTACAGGTGATGCTGATGCTGCCGATCATGGTTAACGATATCGCCGGATCGCCGGCGGCGGTGAAGTGGATGTACGCCATTGAGGCCTGCCTCTCCCTCACCCTCCTCTACCCTATTGCTCGCTGGAGCGAAAAACGCTTCCGCCTCGAGCATCGCTTGATGGCGGGCCTGCTGCTGATGTCCCTGAGCATGCTGCCCATTGGGATGGTGAGCTCCCTGCAACAGCTGTTTATGCTGATTTGCACCTTCTATATCGGCTCCATCATCGCCGAACCCGCCCGTGAAACGCTGAGCGCCGAGCTGGCCGATCCGCGCGCGCGGGGCAGCTATATGGGCTTCAGCCGTCTCGGTCTGGCGATTGGTGGCGCGCTGGGCTATGCCGGGGGCGGCTGGCTGTTCGATGCCGGGAAAGCCTTTAACCAGCCTGAACTGCCGTGGGTGATGCTGACTTTGATTGGGGTAACCACCTTCTTCGCGCTGGGCTGGCAGTTCAGCCACAAGCGCGCTGCACCCGGCGTGCTGGAGCCCGGAGCCTGACCGGGACTCAGGCACTTTTCCTGTTCTTCGCCGTTATCAGTTTATTCTGCTGGTCTGAGGGACACTCCCCTGACATACTGGCGCGTCAGGATTGAAGCGCCAGTATGTCGAGGAAAACCATGAAAAAGATTGTTATTGCTACTGCGTTGATCATCAGCGGTCTGCTGGTTGGTTGTAATCAGCTCACCCAGTACACGGTCAGTGAACAGGAGATTAACCAGGCCCTGCAGAAGCGCAATAACTTTGCGAAAGATATCGGTGTGCCCGGCGTCGCCGATGCGCATATCGTCCTGAGCAATCTTGCCAGCCAGATTGGCCGCGAAGAGCCGAACAAAGTGATGCTCTCCGGCGACGCCAGTCTGGACATGAATTCGCTGTTCGGCAGCCAGAAAGCCAATATTAAGCTGAAGTTAAAAGCGTTGCCGGTCTTCAATAAGGATCAGGGCGCCATCTACCTGCAACAGATGGAGATCACCGACGCCGTGGTCTCGCCGGAGAAGATGAAACCGGTTCTGCAGACGCTGATGCCATACCTGAATCAGTCCCTGCAAAACTACTTTAATCACCAGCCGGCTTATATCCTGAGCGAAGACAACAGCAAGGGCGAAGCACTGGCGAAAAAATATGCAAAAGGTATCGAAGTGAAGCCGGGTGAGATTGTCATCCCCTTCGTCGATTAACCCGTGAGGCGCTTCGGCGCCTTTTTTTACAGAAAAGAGTGCAAACGAAAACGTTTCCCCCTATTCTTTGTGTCCGGCAAAAATCATCTCACTCAGCCGGAGCCTATCCATGACTGCACAATCCCAGGTTTTGAAAATCCGCCGCCCAGACGACTGGCATATCCATCTTCGCGATGGCGATATGCTGAAAACCGTCGTGCCGTATACCAGTGAAATTTATGGCCGCGCGATTGTCATGCCAAACCTGGTGCCGCCGGTCACCACGGTCGATGCGGCGATCGCCTATCGCCAGCGCATTCTTGATGCCGTGCCTGCCGGTCACGATTTTACCCCGCTGATGACCTGTTATCTGACCGACACGCTCGATGCGAATGAGATTGAGCGCGGCTTTAGCGAAGGGGTCTTTACCGCCGCCAAACTCTATCCGGCCAACGCCACCACCAACTCCAGCCACGGTGTCACCAGCATTGACGCGATTATGCCGGTGCTCGAGCGCATGGAAAAACTGGGGATGCCCCTGCTGGTCCACGGCGAAGTGACTCATGCCGACATCGACATTTTCGACCGTGAAGCGCGTTTCATCGAAACCGTGATGGAGCCGCTGCGCCAGCGCCTGCCGGGTCTGAAAGTGGTGTTTGAACACATCACCACCAAAGATGCCGCGGAGTACGTGCGCGATGGCAACGAGCTCCTGGCGGCCACCATCACCCCGCAGCACCTGATGTTCAACCGCAACCATATGCTGGTAGGTGGCGTGCGTCCGCACCTCTACTGCCTGCCGATCCTCAAACGCAATGTCCACCAGCAGGCGCTGCGCGAGCTGGTTGCCAGCGGCTTTGCGCGCGCCTTCCTCGGCACCGACTCCGCGCCCCATGCCCGTCATCGTAAAGAGGCCAGCTGTGGCTGTGCAGGCTGCTTTAATGCCCCGACCGCCCTTGCCAGCTACGCGCAGGTTTTTGACGAGATGAATGCCCTGCAACATTTCGAGGCGTTCTGCTCCCTGAACGGGCCGCGTTTCTACGGTCTGCCGGTGAATGAGGGCGTTGTTGAGCTGGTGCGCGAAGAGAGCAGCGTCGTGGAATCCATCCCCCTGACTGACGACACCCTGATCCCCTTCCTCGCGGGTGAAACCGTTCAGTGGACAGTGAAGCGTTAAAAATTGTTTGCCCCCTGTTGTAAATTCAACAATATGACTGTATAAATACACAGTATATAACACAGGGGGCAATTATGCGTATTGAAGTGACCATTGCCAGAACAACGCCTTTGCCTGCTGGTGCGCTGGACGCACTGGCGGGTGAATTATCCCGCCGTATAAACAACTCCTTTCCCGAACGCGAAGGTGCCGTCACCGTGCGTTATGCGGGGTCAAACAATCTCTCGGTCATCGGTGGCGCAAAAGATGATAAAGAGCGTATCAGCGAAATTTTACAGGAAACCTGGGAGAGCGCTGACGACTGGTTTATTACCGATTAAATTTTCTCCTTCATTGTGTTTTTTTGCCGGGTCGCCCCGGCTTTTTTTCCTCTTTTTATGTGAAAGCACGAATAATCTGACTGACTTCGTCAAAAATCATCAGCAAGATGACGTTTTAATGTTCAAACAATCCTAAAACGCATAAATATTTGGGACTGCCTGTTTCTTTTTCCCTTCAGAAGCCTTATTTATTGATATACTGAAATTGCTTCAGAAAAACACGCATTGAACCTCACAGTCGTTGTCTTTTTAACACGTATTCAGGGGGTTATGATGGAAAAGAATAATGAAGTCATCCAGACCCATCCGCTTGTAGGCTGGGATATCAGCACTGTAGATAGCTACGACGCACTGATGCTGCGTTTGCACTACCAGACTCCAAATCATCCTGACACTGAAGAAGCGGAAGTTGGGCAGACGTTGTGGTTAACCACAGATGTCGCACGCCAGTTTATTTCTATTTTAGAAGCCGGTATTGCAAAAATAGAATCCAGTGACTACCAGGAAAATGAGTACCGGCGACACTAGCGTCACGACACTTTTTCACCCAACAGGCACCTCACGGTGCCTCGTTTATTTCTCCCTTGTATAACCCTGCCTTCTTAATTACCCTGCTAACCAACGAAACGCGTAAAGAGAGCCTCATGAAATACGATCTTATTATTATTGGCAGCGGATCTGTCGGCGCGGCGGCAGGCTATTACGCAACGCGAGCCGGTCAGAACGTACTGATGATCGATGCCCATATGCCGCCCCACACCGAAGGGAGCCACCACGGTGATACCCGTCTGATGCGCCACGCTTACGGCGAAGGTGAACGCTATGTGCCGCTGGTGTTACGGGCGCAGGCGCTGTGGGATGAACTGGTGCAAATCAGCGGTGAGCCGGTCTTTGAACGCACGGGGGTAGTCAATCTTGGGCCCTCCGACTCGCCATTTCTGGCGACCGTTGAACAGAGCGCCCGCCAGTTCAGCCTCAATCTTGAACGACTGGACGCGGCAGCGATCATGAAGCGCTGGCCTGAGATCAACGTCCCGGCGGACTATATCGGCCTGTATGAATCCGGGTCGGGCGTACTGCGCAGCGAACTGGCGATTAAAACCTGGATTGCGCTGGCCAAAGAGGCCGGTTGCGCCCAATTGTTTAACTGCCCGGTGAGCGCCATTACCCATCATGAGGACGGTGTCACCGTTGATACCCCGGAAGGCCCCTACAGCGCAAGCCGCCTGCTGGTAAGCGCCGGCACCTGGGTTTCACGTCTGGTTCCCGGCCTGCCGGTGCAGCCGGTACGCAAAGTTTTCTCCTGGTTCCAGGCCGACGGGCGCTACAGCCATCAGAATCACTTCCCAGCCTTTACCGGCGAGCTGCCTGACGGCGACCAGTTTTACGGCTTCCCGTCCGAAAAAGATGCCCTTAAGATCGGCAAACATAACGGCGGGCAGGTGATTAACTCGCCGGAAGAGCGTAAGCCGTTTGGCGCCTACCCCGGGGATGGCTCTGAAGCATTCAAATTCCTGCGCAATGTGCTGCCGGGTATCGGCGGCCTGTTACACGGTGCAACCTGTACCTATGACAACACGCCGGACGAAGATTTCATCATCGATACCCTGCCGGGTCATGATAATACGCTGCTGATCACCGGCCTGAGCGGGCACGGGTTCAAGTTTGCCAGCGTGCTGGGTGAAATTGCCGCGCAATTCTCTCAGAATATCGCGCCGCCGTTTGATCTCACGCCTTTCTCCCTGTCTCGCTTTAGCCGATAATGGTGTCAGGCTTCGGGTTTCCGAAGCCTTTCATGCATCTTTTTACCGGTTTTCTCATGCGTCGTATCGTTAACTATCTGGTCAATAATATTCGCGAGCACCTGATGCTCTATATTTTGCTGTGGTCGCTGTTAGCAGTCCTCGATATTCTTTACATTGTATTTTTCTGATGAGATTCATTGACAAAAACTGACATTTCTTAAAATAACTATAATTTCCCCATAAATTATTTGAACATCATAAAAATGTCACAACCCGCCAAAAATCAGCCGCTCCAGCAAATCATTAACAGCGCCATTGACTATCATTTCTAATATTCATTCAAAATAATCGAACAAATAAAATTAATATTGAATATGTGTAAATATCATTTGCATTAATGTTTTGCTCACGCCATTTTTAGCGCTTGCGAATTAATAATGGTGCTCAAAATGCAGGTGCGAAATTCCCCCACACGCTATGGCGTTATTTCCATGAGTCTGCACTGGCTGATGGCGATTGCGGTTTACGGCATGTTTGGTCTTGGCCTCTGGATGGTGACCCTGAGCTATTACGATGGCTGGTATCACCAGGCACCGGAGCTGCACAAAAGCATCGGCTTTATGTTGATGCTGGCGCTGGTGGTGCGGCTGCTGTGGCGCCATATCTCCCCTGTTCCGCCGGCGTTGAAAAGCCAGACTCGCTTTACGCGCATTAGCGCTGCCGCCGCCCATATCGCCCTGTATGCCTTGCTTTTCGCCATCCTGATCAGCGGCTATTTGATCTCCACCGCTGACGGAAAACCTATCAGTGTCTTCGGCCTGTTTGACGTCCCCGCCCTGCTGGCCGATGCCGGCCCCCAGGCCGATCTGGCTGGATCCGTGCATTTATGGCTGGCCTGGGGCGTAGTTATTCTCTCCGTATTACATGGACTTGCCGCCATGAAACATCACTTTATCGACAAAGACGCCACCCTGACACGTATGTTGGGCAAAGCGTCCCCTGACTCTGGAGCATAAAATGAAGAAAAGCCTGCTGGGATTAACCTTAGCGTCTCTGCTGTTCACCACCGGCGCCGCCGTGGCAGCGGACTACAAAATTGATAAACAAGGCCAGCACGCCTTTGTGAACTTCCGTATTCAGCATCTGGGGTACAGCTGGCTGTACGGCACATTCAAGGATTTCGATGGCTCATTTACCTTTGATGAGAGCAATCCGGCGAATGATAAAGTCAATGTCACCCTGAACACCAACAGCCTCGATACTAACCACGCCGAGCGCGACAAGCATCTGCGCAGCGCAGACTTCCTCAACGTGGCGAAATACCCGCAGGCGACCTTTACCTCGACCGAGGTGAAAAAGGATGGTGACGGGCTGGATATTACCGGCAACCTGACGCTGAACGGCGTAACGAAACCGGTTAAGCTGGATGCAAAACTGATTGGTCAGGGTGACGATCCGTGGGGCGGGAAACGCGCCGGGTTTGAGGCATCAGGTAAAATTCACCTGAAAGACTTCAACATCACTACCGATCTGGGCCCGGCGTCGCAGGACGTAGAGCTGATCATTTCGGTAGAAGGGGTTCAGCAGAAATAATACCCTCGCCCGGTCACGCGACCGGGCAAGGTTTCAGGGTCACTCCGGGTCAGGAATGCCCAGGCGGGTATTCAGACGCCCCCGCGACTTATTAAAGATCTTATTGCCATTTTCGCGCCCGGCACGGCGGCGGCGCTGCTCCTCTTCAGGCAACATGCTCTCTTCGCTACACAGCTCGCTGCAGCAGCCGTTAAACTTCTCAGCGCAGGCCGGACACTGAATAAACAGCAGATGACAACCGTCATTTTTGCAGTTGGTATGGGTGTCGCAGGCGGTGCCGCACTGATGACAGTGGGCAATCACATCATCAGAGATGCGCTCACCCATGCGCTCGTCAAAGACGAAGTTCTTGCCGATAAAGCGCACTGGTAGCCCCTGCTCGCGGGCGCGACGGGCATACTCGATGATCCCGCCTTCGATATGCCACACCTTATTAAAGCCGTTGTGCTTCATCCAGGCGCTGGCTTTTTCGCAGCGGATCCCGCCGGTGCAGTACATGACAATTTTTTTGTCCTTATGCTCCTGCATCATCTCAACGGCTTTTGGCAGCTGCTCACGAAAAGTATCTGCCGGGATTTCAAGTGCGTTTTCGAAATGGCCCACTTCATATTCATAGTGGTTACGCATATCGATAAACACGGCGTCAGGATCGTCCAGCATGGCGTTCACTTCTGACGCTTTCAGGTAATCGCCCACGTCGCTGGCATCAAAGGTCGGGTCATCAATGCCGTCCGCCACAATGCGCTCCCGCACCTTCATGCGCAGCACCCAGAAGGATTTACCATCATCGTCCAGCGCAATATTCAGGCGCAGGCCGTCCAGAGCCGGATCGAAGCCATAGAGGAAGCTGCGCAGCTCATCGAGCTTGCTTTCAGGCACGCTGATCTGAGCATTGATGCCCTCATGGGCCAGATAGATACGGCCAAAGACGTTCAGCGCGGTTAACGCCTTGTACAGCGCGTCGCGGGTAGCCTGCGGGTTAACGATGGTGAAATATTTATAGAACGAGATCGTCGTGCGCGGCTCGGTTTCAGCCAACATGCGCGCTTTCAGCTCTTCGTTCGAAATGAGGTTGTGTAACACTGGCATGGTGTACGGTTCCTGCAATCGTATGAGAATGAAAATCGGTCGGCATCATATAGCAAACATTGGGAATTTACATCCCTTCATTTTGCGCTACATTTCTCACGTTAAAATGCCGAGGGTATAACATTTGCTCTATTCATGACCATTCCATAGCGATGCATTTTGGTTATCAATGGAAAAATGCGACACTACGCCAACAGGACGTATCACAAACAGGAACGACATGACTCAACTCCCTAAATTTTCCATTGCGCTTCTACATCCTCGTTACTGGCTGACCTGGACTGGCATCGGTTTATTATGGTTACTGGTGCAGCTGCCCTACCCGCTGATCTACCGTCTTGGCTGCGGTCTGGGTCGACTGGCGATGCGCTTTATGTCCCGCCGCGCCCGCATTGCCCGCCGTAATCTGGAACTCTGTTTCCCGGAGATGAGCGAGCACGAGCGCGACACCATGGTAGTGAAAAATTTTGAATCCGTTGGCATGGGGCTGATGGAGACCGGAATGGCCTGGTTCTGGTCCAATAAGCGTATGGCGCGCTGGACGGAAGTGACCGGCACCGGCATGGATCCGGTGCACAATCTGCAGGCCAATAAAACTGGCGTTCTGCTGATCGGCGTCCATTTTCTGACGCTGGAGATCGGCGCGCGGATGTTTGGCATGCAGGCGCCCGGTATTGGCGTCTATCGCCCGAACGACAACCCGGTGATCGACTGGCTGCAGACCTGGGGGCGGATGCGCTCCAACAAGAGCATGATCGACCGTAAAGATCTCAAGGGGATGATCCGCGCCCTGAAATCCGGGGAGGTGATCTGGTACGCGCCAGATCATGACTACGGCCCAACCGCCAGCGTCTTTGTGCCCTTCTTTGCGGTCGACGAGGCAGCTACCACCACCGGCACATGGACGCTGGCCCGTCTGTCGAACGCGGCGATTGTTCCTTTTGTGCCGCGTCGCAAACCTGACGGCAAGGGCTACGAGCTGATGATGCTGGAACCGGAGTGCTCCCCGCCGCTGGATGATGCCAGAACCACTGCCGCGTGGATGAATGAGGTGGTGGAAAAGTGCATTCTGCTGGCGCCCGAACAGTACATGTGGCTGCATCGCCGCTTTAAAACCCGTCCGGAAGGTGTCCCTTCCCGCTATTAATCCTCCCCTGCGGCCTCCGGGCCGCACTGCTCTTTAAGCTTATAATGCTCTCCGTCATTGCAGCAACCATCACCCAGGCGCATAATTAGCAGGCTTATTACCTTCTTTTATAAATGATGCCGTCGCGCATCATAACGCGGATAGCTATGTCTCCCTCAGAAACGCCAATAAACTGGAAGCGGAACCTTATGGTTGCCTGGCTGGGCTGCTTTCTCACGGGCGCCGCTTTTAGCCTGGTGATGCCTTTTCTGCCGCTCTACGTAGAACAACTCGGCGTCAGCGGCCACAGCGCGCTCAATATGTGGTCCGGGCTAGTATTCAGCATCACGTTTCTCTTCTCCGCTATCGCCTCCCCTTTCTGGGGCGGGCTGGCCGACCGCAAAGGGCGCAAGATTATGCTGCTGCGTTCGGCGTTGGGAATGGCCATCATCATGCTGCTGATGGGGCTGGCGCAAAACATCTGGCAGTTTCTGGTATTGCGCGCGCTACTGGGTCTGCTGGGCGGCTTTGTGCCTAATGCTAACGCGCTTATCGCCACGCAGATCCCCCGCCATAAAAGCGGCTGGGCGCTGGGAACACTCTCTACTGGTGCGGTAAGCGGCGCCCTGCTCGGCCCACTGGCCGGGGGTTTAATGGCGGACAGCTACGGTTTGCGGCCAGTATTTTTTATCACCGCGGGGGTACTGTTTGCCTGCTTCCTGGTGACCTTATTCTGCATCCGGGAAAATTTTACCCCGGTGCCGAAAAAAGAGATGTTGCATGCCCGCGAGGTCTTTGCCTCCCTTAAAAATCCTCGCCTGGTCATCAGCCTGTTTGTCACCACCATGATTATTCAGGTCGCTACCGGCTCCATTGCGCCGATCCTGACGCTCTACGTGCGCGACCTGGCCGGGCATGTGGGCAATATCGCCTTTATCAGCGGCATGATTGCCTCGGTGCCCGGCGTGGCCGCCCTGATCAGCGCCCCGCGACTAGGGAAACTGGGCGATCGGATTGGTCCGGAAAGGATCCTGATCGTCGCGCTGGTGATCTCCGTGCTGCTCCTCATCCCGATGTCATTTGTGCAATCCCCGTGGCAGCTGGGTGTTCTGCGCTTTTTACTCGGGGCGGCCGATGGTGCCCTGCTGCCTGCGGTGCAGACCCTGCTGGTCTATAACTCTACCAATCAGATTGCCGGACGAATCTTCAGCTACAACCAGTCGTTCCGCGATATCGGCAACGTCACCGGCCCTCTTCTGGGGGCCGGTATTGCCGCCAGCTACGGTTTTCGCGCGGTATTTATCGTCACCGCCTGCGTGGTGCTATTCAACGCGATCTATTCGTGGTTCAGTCTGTCCCGTGCCGTGCGCCGACCCAGGGCTATTCCGGAATCAGATAAGGTCTCTGCCGCCGATTAAGACCGCTGCGTGAAGGCTTTTGCCGCTTTCATACTTGCAATTATGGAGAATCAGCTATTCTTTCCCTGAACACCACGTCAATTCACAGGGAGACGCCGATGACTATGTTTGCCACTTTAGAGGAAGCGATTGATGCCGCGCGCGAAGAGTTTCTCGCCGATAATCCCGGCATTGAGGAAGAAGACGCGAATATTGAGCAACTCAATATCCAGAAATATGTCATGCAGGATGGGGACATTATGTGGCAGGCCGAATTTTTTGCCGATGACGGCGAAGACGGCGAGTGCCTGCCCGTACTGAGCGGCGAAGCGGCTCAGGCGGTGTTTGATGGCGATTATGACGAGATTGAGCTGCGTCAGGAGTGGCTGGAAGAGAACACCCTGCATGAATGGGATGAGGGTGAATTCCAGCTTGAGCCGCCGCTGGATACCGAAGAGGGACAAACCGCAGCGGATGAGTGGGACGAACGTTAATTATTCATAGGGCCCGTGCTGAGCGTCGATGGGCAGCAGTAGCGTATCGAAGACCAGGGAGAACGGCAGATCGAGTATCGTCAGGTAGCGCCATGCGGAGTCACGGACATCCCATTGCACGCCCGGGTAATATTGATTGCCGTGTCCTTGACCTGGGATCGTCCGGCTAATGATACTGCCGCAGCCGCTCAGTAATAGCGCCATTGTGATGACGATGAAAAATCTCATCCAGTACCTCAAAAGATAAAAATACCGGCTCCAGGGCCGGTATTTATTTGCCTGGCGGCGCTGCGCTTGCACGGGCCTACAGATTTTGTAGGCCGGGTAAGCGTAGCGCCTTCCGACACATCACTTCGCTTTCAATGCCTGCGGATTCAGCTTCAGCGTCTGGTAATAGTTCACCCACGAAGAGTATTTCTCCGGGGCGGCCCAGACACGATGATGCATCCGCGCCATGGTGACAGGATCGCTTAGCAGCACCAGACGACGGTCGCGGTTCAGCTTCTCTGGCGTCTCGTTCAGCGCCTGCTCAACGTGACGATCGCGGGCGATCTCCAGCACACGGCTGGCACGGTGACGGGCAGTCGCCATAGCGATGGCCAGGGCGTTGAATGACGGGTTAAACACCGCATGCATAAACCCATCTTCCAGCGAACGACTGCGGTTGAGCTCCAGATACTTGTCTGTATCAACCAGCACCTGCGGCGGTGAATACTCTTCCGGGATCAGGAACAGCTTCCAGCGTTTGGTGCGCAGACCCACCGTCGAACGGCTTGAAATCACCGACACAAACGGGGAGAGGATCAGCGAGAAGACAATCGGCGCCAGCCAGAACAGGAAGCGCAAGTCCAGCCACGCCATGCCCACCGCCCAGACCAGACCGAGCAGCATCTGCGAACCGTGACGCATAAACGCTTCGCTCCACGGCGTAGAGTCATCGTCACGCTGCGGCGAGTTCCAGACCACTTCCCAGCCGAGGAAGGCGCTGACCACGAAGACGGTGTGGAACAACATACGCACCGGCGCCAGCAGCACGGAGAATAAGACCTCCAGCAGCAGGGAGAGCGTCACGCGGAAGAAACCACCGTACTCCTTCGAGCCCTTGCACCAGATGAGCACAATACTCAGCAGCTTCGGCAGGAAGAGCAGCACCATCGTCGAGGCAAAGAGCGCTATCGCCAGCTCAGGGCGCCACTGCGGCCAGACCGGGAACAGCTGGCGCGGCTGCAGGAAGTACTGCGGCTCGGTCAGGGCATGTACCACCTGCAGGGCAGTCGACAGGGCCAGGAACATAAACCACAGCGGCGCGGAGAGGTAGGACATTACGCCGGTCAGGAAGACGGCGCGGTGTACCGGGTGCATCCCTTTCACGAGGAACAGACGGAAGTTCATCAGGTTCCCGTGACACCAGCGGCGGTCACGCTTCAGTTCATCCAGCAGGTTTGGCGGCAGCTCTTCATAGGAGCCAGGCAGGTCATAGGCGATCCACACCCCCCAACCGGCACGGCGCATCAGCGCAGCTTCCACGAAGTCGTGCGACAGGATCGAGCCCGCGAACGAGCCTTCACCCGGCAGCGGCGCCAGCGCACAGTGCTCAATGAACGGCTTCACGCGGATAATGGCGTTATGCCCCCAGTAGTGCGACTCACCCAACTGCCAGAAGTGCAGACCGGCAGTAAACAGCGGCCCGTAGACGCGGGTCGCAAACTGCTGGCAACGCGCGTACAGCGTATCCATGCCCGACGCTTTCGGCGAAGACTGAATGATCCCGGCATTCGGGTTCGCTTCCATCAGGCGCACAAGGCCCGTCAGACACTCACCGGTCATCACCGAGTCGGCATCCAGCACCACCATATAGCTGTACTGACTGCCCCATCGACGGCAGAAGTCATCGATATTACCGCTTTTACGCTTCACGCGACGACGACGACGGCGGTAGAAGATCTGCCCTTCGCCCTGCACTTCGGCAATAAGCTCCATCCACGCTTTCTGTTCTGCCACGCAGATGTCCGGGTTGTAGCTGTCACTCAGGATGTAAACGTCGAAGTGTTCGGCGTTACCGGTAGCTTTCACCGACTCCCAGGTGGCGCGCAGGCCGGCAAAAACGCGATCTACATCTTCGTTACAGATAGGCATGATAAGCGCGGTACGGTGTTCAGGATTGAGGGGTTCATCCCCCACCGTAGAGTGCGAAATGCTGTACTTATCCCGGCCTATCAGCAGCTGCAGGAAGCCCATCAGCGCGGTCCAGAAACCGGCCGATACCCAGCAGAAGAGGATGGCGAACAGCAGCAGGATGCCGCTTTGCAGAATATAAGGCAGCAGCTGCATAAACGAGACCAGCAGATCCTGGTCGAACATATCGGCCGGATTGATCAGCGCCCAGCCCTGGTAGGGAAGAATCGTCTTCATGTACCAGGTGGCGACGACGGTCTGCGCGATGGTCAACAGCAGCAGGATGTAGCGGCGAATACTGCCAACGGTACGCCATTTTTCCTCGCTGGCCTGCTGCTCTTTAGAGAGGCGAGAGAGATAGCGCGGATTGGTGTCGCGGCCGCGCAGGCGATCCCAGAAACGGCCCACCGGGTTGGTGCGCCAGGGATCCGGGAACATGGAGGAGCGCGTCGCTTTCGGCATCGCCTCAAGCTGGGTGCGCCCTTCGTCATCGCGGATCAGCTGGCCTTCAGCCAGTGAATCGGGCCAGGCCTGTTCGAGACGGCTTTTAACCGAGCCCAGCGGGGTATCATCTTCACGCGTGAACGGATGATGATCGGCATCCAGCGCGGTGTGAACCGCGCTGATGTCACCCTTCGGCAGTGCCGCCTTCTCGATATCGGTCAGCGGCATGGCATCGATATACTCAGTTATCTTATTCATTGGCAGGTAGCTGATAGCTCCAGGTTTCACTCAACGGCTGATCGGCGTTGACCAGGGCGGCACGCATCTCAGTCGGCTGTTTCGCGTCTTTCACTTTAATGCGCAGGGTTAAACGCCAGCCTTTGGTGACCGGGTTATACCGCACGCTATTCTCAACGATCTCACCATTGTCACCAATGCTCGCCTGAGCGGTGACCGGGGTTTCCGGTGCCAGGCTCTTCATATCCTGGCCGGTGAAATCAACGACAAACGCGATGGTGCCATCAGGCTGGCGAATCAGATTGGACTGTTTCACATCCCCTGTTGAGCGGCGGGTTTGCAGAACATACGCGTTGTCCGGCGCATGCAGCTTGTCTTCATCGCGGCTCATGGTGATGCTGTAGTTGAAGTTCATCTCTTTACCGGCTTCCGGCAGCTGGTCCGGCGTCCAGTACGCGACGATGTTGTCGTTGGTTTCGTCGTTGGTTGGGATCTCTACCAGCTCCACTTTGCCTTTGCCCCACTCGCCTTTCGGAGTGATCCAGGCGCTTGGGCGCAGATCGTAACGATCGTCCAGATCTTCAAAGCGGGAGAACTGACGGCCACGCTGGAGCAAGCCAAACCCCTGCGGGTTCTCCATGCTGAAGCTGCTTACCGCCAGGTGTTTCGGGTTGTTCAGCGGACGCCAGATCCACTCACCGTTGCCAGCAAGAATCGACAGACCGTTAGAGTCGTGCAGTTCCGGGCGGAAGTTGGTGGCAGGAGAAGGCTGGTTTGGCCCGAACAGGAACATACTGGTCAGCGGAGCAACGCCCAGTTTGCCGACTTTATCGCGCAGATAGACTTTAGACTGCACGTCGACCACCGTATCGCGGCCAGGAATAATGACAAAGCGATAGGCGCCCGTTGCGCGCGGGGAATCCAGCAGCGCATAGATGGTCAGGCGTTTGTCGGTTGGTTTTGGACGTTCGATCCAGAACTCGCGAAAGCGTGGGAACTCTTCCCCGGAAGGCAGCGCGGTATCAATCGCCAGACCGCGTGCAGAGAGGCCATAAACCTGGCCGCCGCCAATCACACGGAAATAGCTTGCCCCCAACATGCTGACAATTTCGTCGTTTTTATCTTTACTGTTGATGGGATAAAGCACTTTGAAGCCCGCGAAGCCTAAATCTTTCACGGTGTCTTTATCGTGTTGCACATTGCCGAAATTAAAGTAGTCCGGGCTGTACTTGATTTTGCGTACCGCGTTAGCGGTCACTTCATTAATGGTGACAGGCGTGTCGAAGTACATCCCCTGATGATAAAACTCGAGCTTGAACGGGGTTTTAATTTTATTCCAGTAAGCTTTATCGTGATTAAACTGGATCTGCTGATAGTCCGCATATTTCATGTCGCGGAAAACGGAGGGTAAGTTACTTTTTGGCGCTTCGTACCCTTTACTGGCCATCGATTTTGCCTGTTTTGCGACATCGTCGATGGTAAAGGCCAGGGCCGATGAGGTATACAGAGACAACAGGACTGCCGCTCCTAACCAACGCATTTTCATCATTTGTGGTTTATGTTTCATAATAAGTAAGCACTTCCCCCTTTGTGTGCTTATATCGATCCGATCCATTTTAATGGAAAATCAGGCATTCCGACAACATAATCACCGCTTTGTTCAGCGTGCTGGCTCATGGTTTAAGCAAGTGAAAGTAACCCGTTTTCACTTTGCGTGCTTATCCTGGAGACAGTGTGTCAGACTTCGTGTAGGGTTGGCACCGAATGTAAACACTATTGGTCTTAGGGATAAGACGAAAAGTCTGAGAATGCGCAACGTTATATGAGTACCGTACCCGCACAACGCGAATATTTCCTTGATTCCATCCGGGCATGGCTCATGCTGCTGGGGATCCCTTTTCACATTTCCTTGATTTATTCGAGCCACGTCTGGCACGTCAATAGTGCGGAGTCGTCGTGGTGGCTGACGCTGTTTAACGATTTTATCCACTCCTTCCGGATGCAGGTCTTTTTCGTTATTTCGGGCTACTTCTCTTACATGCTTTTTTTGCGCTACCCGCTTAAACGCTGGTGGAAAGTGCGCGTGGAGCGCGTCGGTATTCCGATGCTTACCGCCATCCCCCTGCTGACGCTGCCGCAATTCATCATGCTGCAACATGTCAAAGGCAAAGCGGATAGCTGGCACACCCTGTCGCTGTACGATAAATACAACACCCTCGCCTGGGAACTGGTCTCTCATCTGTGGTTCCTGCTGGTGCTGGTGGTGATGACCACGGTCAGCCTGTGGCTCTTCAGCCGCATGCGCCAGCATCTCAGCGCCCGGTCGGACGCCTTTTTTGGCGATATCACCTGGGGCAAGCTGTCGGTGCTGTTTTTAATCCTGGGTATCATCTATGCCGCGCTGCGCCGCACGCTTTTACTCGTCTGGTCACCGATCCTCAGCGACGGCCTGTTTAATTTTGTGGTAATGCAGACGCTCTTCTACCTGCCCTTCTTCCTGATTGGCGCCCTGGCGTTTGTGCATCCGAAGCTGAAAGCGCTGTTTACCACGCCGTCACGCGGCTGCGCCCTCGGGGCGTTGTTGGCATTTATCGCGTATCTGCTCAACCAGCGTTATGGCAGCGGCGATGCCTGGATGTATGAAACCGAAAGCGTGATCACCATGCTGCTGGGGCTGTGGATGGTGAATGTGGTCTTTGCGCTGGGACACCGCCTGCTGAACTTTAAATCGGCGCGCGTCACCTATTTCGTCAACGCCTCGCTGTTCATTTATCTGGTGCACCATCCGTTAACGCTCTTCTTTGGCGCCTACATTACGCCGCATATCAGCTCAAATCTGCTTGGCTTTATCTGTGGGCTGGTGTTTGTGGTAGGCATTGCCATTGCGCTATACGAAATTCATCTGCGTATTCCGCTGCTGCGCTTTCTCTTTTCCGGCAAACCGGCCGCCAAAGCGGAAAAATCACCGCAGGTCACCAGCTAAGCCGTTGCGCGCCGGTCGCTGAACTGGCGCGTCATTACAGCAGCCACTCTACCGGCAGCCAGTAGGCCAGACGCACCAGCATCCGCTGCCAGAAGCGGGTTTTGGGCTCCTTTTTATGCACGATCTCCTGCCCCTCCTTACGCTCAATCCAGTTCAGACGGCCCATTTTATCCAGCCGGAGTTGCCAGGCTTCATGGCGCTGGCTGCGCACGAACCGGGTATGGATCATCCTTGCCAGCTTCTCGCTTTCAATGACAAAGCCCATCTCGGTATTGAGCATGGTTGAACGGGGATCAAAATTAAGTGAACCGATAAACACTTTCTCGCCGTCGACGCTGAACGTCTTGGCATGCAGGCTGGAGCCGGAGTTCCCGGTGATCCCGCGATCGTGCGCCGGCGGTACGCCATCCTGAATGGGCTTTAGTTCATAAAGCTCGATGCCGTGGCGCAACAGCTTTTTTCGCCAGCGGGCATAACCGGCATGCACAACGGAGACGTCGTTCGCTGCCAGCGAATTGGTGAGGATGGCGACTTTCACCCCTTTGCGCACCATCTGTAGCAGCAGCGCCACCCCCGCACGGGTCGGAACAAAATAAGCGGAGATGATATCGATTTGCTGCACTGGCGAGCCCATCACCCCCATCAGGCGCTGCGGCAGCAGCGAGTGCCGTTTTGCCCGCCCCTGCCCTTTACGCGGATCGTCACTGAGTAGCCGGGTTTTGGCCCAAATCAGCGGCAAATTGCCCGCTTCCAGATTGGTAATAAAGTCGCTGGACTGTAATTTATCCAGATATCGGCGGGTGATGTCGTCGCGATACCACTCTTCGGGGGGATGAATTTTATCTTCAATTTCCGCCTCGGAAAGCTCCAGCACCTGCTGGAGCGTGGAGACCGAGGCGCAGTTCCAGTAGCGCTCAAAATCGTTGGCCACATCCTGCACCACCGGGCCAGTCGCCATCACGTCCAGATCGGAAAAGAGCGGCTCTTCACCTGCGCCAAAATAGGCATCACCGATGTTTCGCCCACCGATAATGGTGACCTCGCCGTCCACGGTAAAACTCTTGTTGTGCATCCGGCGATTGAGACGGGCGAAATCGGTGAGATAGCCCAGCGCGCGCAGGGAGCGGAACGAAAAGGGATTGAACAGCCGGACATCAAAGTTAGGATGCGCGTCCAGCAGGCGCAGGATGCTGTCCAGCCCCTGGGTATTGTTGTCGTCGAGCAACAGGCGCACGCGGACGCCGCGCATGGCGGCGGACAATAAGACGGAAAACAACAGGCGTCCAGACATGTCGTCTTCCCAGATGTAGTACTGCACATCCAGCGTCTTTTCCGCCATCTCCGCCAGCCGGTAGCGGCAGGCGAAGGCGTCAAGACTGTTATCAAGAGGGAGAAGCCCACAAAGGCCAGGATGTGAAGAGCTGACCGGTGCAATCGCGCGTCCCAGTCGCGTGTTATGCGTCGGTTTCCTGTCCTCGTTGGGTAAGCAGTCGCTTGTATAGTCGGGCATTTTCTTCATCATAGCAGACAAAGTATACCCGCTCCGGCAGAGGCTTGAGGGTGAGATAATCCGAAACCGTGTTAACGGCGATTTCAGCCGCCGCCGCGCGGGGATAGCCATAAACGCCAGTACTGATTGCCGGGAAGGCGAGAGTCTGATAACCGTTGGCCGCCGCCAGGTTCAGGCTGTTGCGGTAGGCCTCTTCCAGGAGCCGTGCTTCATGATGTTCGCCCCCATGCCAGACGGGGCCAACGGTGTGGATCACCGCTTTGGCGGGCAGGTTTCCGGCAAGCGTAATCACCGCCTGCCCCGGGGCGCACTCGCCCTGCTGCTGGCGAACCAGCTTACACGCCTCCAGCAGGGCGGGTCCTGCCGCCCGATGAATAGCCCCGTCCACGCCACCACCGCCCATTAATGAAGGATTGGCTGCGTTAACGACCACATCCACATGCAGCGTGGTGATATCACCATGAAAGACTTCAATTCGGGAGTACATAATCAACCTCTGCATACCGTTTTTTCTTAAGTGTATCGCAGAGGTTGGGTTGTGGAAGTCCGGTTGACAGAAAACGGCCCTGCCTCAGCGGTAATCAACCTGCACGATGGCGAGCGATTTTTCCGGATTGATGTACTTCATGCTGACAGTGGCGAGATCTGCGGCATTCACCCTGCCGTCAAGCGCCTCTTTATAGCTGACCTGTTGAACAGACATTCTATTATTTTGCGGACAGGAGACGGTTAAGGCGCGCGCATCAGGGGTGATGTTACAAGGCTCTTCGACAATCCGGCCGATAAAATGGATAACATTGGCCGTGCAGACTGGCGTAAGCGTAACCGCAGCAACAAAGGCTGCGGCCAGGGTGATATGGGACGAAACCATCATTGTAATCCTCATTGATATCGTCCCTGACGCTTAAACAACGCCCCTCATGGAGGGCTGTCGACTGGCATCGGCGACACCAGCAACATGAGAATAACAATGGAATAACATCCGCGCTACTTTAATCAATATATTGATTTCATGAATGTTTTGAACATCAGGCTTTCGACGGAGGCCATTGTTGCGACAGATGCAACGACTTACCATCCGAGACCGTCACAATGACGTTTATCTTGTCATTGGGTCCGGAGTTCAGGGTCATACGGGAAAGGTTGACCGTTTTATTTGCCGGTAATGAGACGGTGTTTTGTTGACGCGAGGTGCTCTGACCGCCTGGGCCACTGCGCGAGGTGAGGATTTGCACCTGGCATAAACACGGTTCTGTGACGGTCACCTGAGGAATAATGGTCACGTTCTCACCTTCGGTGGTGGTTTGAAAGGTAATCTGACTGGTCAGCGCGGCAAGTAATAAAAGTGTATTCATCATCTTCTCCCCAAAAAAAAACAGGGCCTCAGCCCTGTTTTTTCGACGTACAGCGGCAGTATTAGTGCTGACCAGCAGTCACGGTGTTGCCGAAGCCAACCTGAGTGATGTTAGCAGACGCGCCGTTCATAGTTTGACGAAGATCGACTTCGTTACGACCACCAGACTGGCTTACAGTTGCAGAGAGGTTACGGCCACTCCACTGGCTGATGGTTGCGTCGTTATCCTGGCCACGCTGGGTCAGGCTGATTTCGCTGCTGTCAGCACCCTGAGACAGATCGGCATCGTTACCGAAGCCATTCTGACGAACGGTGATTTCAGAGCCACGGGCATCGCTTTGCAAAGCGTCCACATTGTTACGGCCACCATATTGATAAACGGTCAGCGATTCTGGGCTGACGTTGTTATTTCCATTACCACCATGGTTATTACCCCACTGTGGAACAGAACCAGCCATAGCACTGCCAGAAACCACGATTGCTGCAATTACTGCCACTTTTAAAAGTTTCATTGTAAAGCCCCCATCGGATTGATTAATTATCGCTCAATAGCTAGCGTTGGATTACGCGAATTGCCATTTGCGACTGTCTCTGTACTACAACTGCCGTTTTTTGCGTACCGTACTGCGTAATATTCGCTTTATTACCAGAACCTTTCTGAATAATCACTGCGGTATTACCATATGCACCTTGATTAATACTCGCATTGTTCGAGTTCCCTTTTTGATCAATATAGGCAAGGTTATAACTCCCTGATTGATCAATGTTCGCCCGATTATTTCCGCCCTCCTGAGAAACGACAGACAACAATTTCTGGCCGTGTTGTTGAACGTTAGCGTTATTATTTACGCCAGCTTGTCCAATGATTGCAGCCTGGTTATATGAGGATTTACTCAGCTCATTAACCGCAAAATTGTATTCTGCCGAAGCTAAATCAGTCGCTGCGAAAACAAATCCAGGTGCACCCAGTAATGTCAACATCAATAACAACTTGTTCTTCATGTTATCACCCTGGACCTGGTGGTATAATAACTGCGTTAACAAGAGCAAATATTTTGTTAACCCGGCGTTACGATGAAGAGTATGTCTGCCGAAACAATTTTAATATCTCACCCGCCAGTTGTATTTTTATTCTTTCGTTCACCCCAAAGTATTAATTAAAATTAAATACCGTGGCGATACAACGATTTTACAGAGGGTCAGCAAGGACCATTTTCACTTTGCAGAAATGGAAAACCGCAAATGCGTGGATTTGCCGTTTCGCTGGTCCAGAAGAGAGAAAACGGAATATATCCATGATTGCGTGACAAAGTCCGTGATTTCTTAAGGCGTTTACACATTGTAAAAATAGGCTTAGCGTTTTGCCCTGGCTCATACCTTATCGCTAATAGCCTAAAATTTATATGACCTATAAAAATCAATAACTTAATACAATTTGTATGACTTTTAAAATGTGTGCACCAATATCTTAATGTACAACTTTTTGATGATTTCTAATCAATTCATGAACTCATTTTTTACAAAGTAATATTGATTTTTACATCCTGTTACACGTTTAACACTTGCTTTAAAAAACGTTAAAGCTAGATTGAAAACAGAAGTTCGGCATTGCGAATTAATTTTCCCTTCTCTCTAAGGGATATGGTCTTTCTTCTACACACAGCAGTGCAACATCTGTCAGTACTTCTGGTGCCCCCAATAATATATTGGGGGCAACTGCCAGGTGTTTCATAAAAAGGGGTTTCATCATGTTTAATGAAGTCCATAGCTTGCATGGTCAGAGTTTATTGTTAGTGACCAAACCTTCTTTACAAGCGACAGCTTTACTACAGCATTTAAAGCATAGTTTAACGTTGAGCGGAAAATTGCATAGCATTCAACGCTCTTTCGATGACATTGCGCCTGGCAGCATTATTCTTTTCGATATGATGGAAGCGGATAAAAAACTTATCCAATACTGGCAAGATATTTTAAGCAGGAAAAACAACAATATCCGTGTGTTGTTGTTAAATACGCCCGAAGAATACCCCTTCAGGGATATTGAAAGTTGGCCACATATCAATGGCGTCTTTTACGTCAATGAGGATGAAACCCGCGTGGTTGAAGGCTTGCAGGGGGTTCTGCGTGGTGAATGTTACTTTTCACAGAAACTTGCCAGCTACCTCATAACGCACTCCGGAAATTATCGCTATAACAGTTCAGAGTCCGCTTTGCTGACCCACCGCGAAAAAGAGATTCTGAATAAATTACGTATCGGTGCTTCAAATAATGAAATCGCCCGTTCGTTATTTATCAGCGAAAATACGGTTAAGACTCATCTTTACAATCTTTTCAAGAAGATAGCTGTCAAAAACCGGACTCAGGCGGTTTCATGGGCAAATGATAACCTCAGGCGTTAACCCTATGAAACGCACAGTGAGTTGGATTGCCGCAGCAGGCTTATGGCTTGCTGCCGGGAATCTTCATGCGGTTGAAGTAGAGATCCCGGGATTGTTAACTGACCACACCGTCTCCGCAGTCGGCCATGCTTTTTATCGCGGCTTCAGCGACAAATGGGAAAGTGATTATCCCGGTAACTTAACTATCAGTGAACGGCCCAGCGCACGTTGGGGAAGCTGGATCACCATAACGGTTAATCAGGACGTTATTTTCCAGACCTTTTTATACCCCACGAAAACTGACCTGGATAAAAATGTGGTCTTTGCTCTGGCTCAAACCGAAGAGGCATTAAATCGCCTGCAGATCGATAAAGCTCTGCTGGGTACGGGCGATTTAGCACCAGACGAATTTTAATTCGGAGGCATCCATGCGTGTTGTCCATGCAGTTGTAGCTTTAATGCTTATTCCATCTCTGAGTTGGGCCGGAAATATGACCTTCCAGTTCCGCAACCCGAACTTTGGTGGAAACCCTAATAACGGTTCTTTTCTTTTAAACTCGGCCCAGGCACAAAACTCTTATACGGATCCAAATTCTGACGACTTCGGGTTTGAAACCCCGAGCGCGCTGGATAACTTTACCCAGGCAATCCAGGCCCAGGTTCTGGGCGGGCTGCTGACCAATATTAACACCGGCAAACCCGGCCGTATGGTGACCAGCGACTTTATAGTCGACATCGCTAATGCGGACGGACAAATGCAGCTGAACGTGACAGACCGCAAAACGGGGAAAACGTCCACCATTCAGGTTGCTGGCTTGCAAAGCGGTTCTACCGACTTTTAAATAATGTCGAGATAAGGATAATAATCATGCAGCGCTTTCTCCTCCTTGTTGCAGTGTGCTTATTGAGCGGCTGTTTAACTGCTCCTCCGAAAGAAGCAGCGAAACCGACATTAATGCCTCGCGCCCAGAGCTATCGTGATTTAACCAAATTGCCATTGCCAACGGGTAAGATCTACGTGTCGGTTTATAATATTCAGGATGAAACCGGGCAGTTTAAACCGTATCCGGCAAGTAACTTCTCAACGGCTGTACCGCAGAGCGCCACCGCCATGCTGGTCACTGCGTTAAAAGATTCTCGCTGGTTTATTCCTCTGGAACGTCAGGGGCTGCAAAACCTGCTCAACGAACGTAAGATCATTCGTGCTGCGCAGGATAACGGTACCGTGGCAATGAACAACCGTATTCCGTTGCATTCGCTCACGGCGGCGAACGTGATGGTTGAAGGTTCGATTATCGGCTACGAAAGTAACGTGAAATCGGGCGGTGTGGGGGCCCGGTATTTCGGTATTGGCGGCGATACGCAGTACCAGCTTGACCAGATTGCGGTGAACCTGCGTGTGGTCAACGTCAGTACCGGCGAAATTTTGTCGTCCGTGACCACCAGCAAAACCATTCTCTCGTATGAAGTGCAGGCCGGGGTGTTCCGTTTCATCGACTACCAGCGTCTGCTGGAGGGAGAAATCGGTTATACCTCTAACGAGCCGGTCATGCTCTGCCTGATGTCTGCTATCGAAACCGGGGTGATCTTCCTGATTAACGACGGTATCGATCGCGGATTGTGGGACCTGCAAAACAAAAATGAAGTGAAAAACGATATTCTGGTGAAATACCGCGAGATGTCGACGCCGCCAGAATCCTGACAGAAAGCGCATTAAAAAGGCGAGACCCTGGTCTCGCCTTTTTTATTCGCTCAACGCCGTGACGTTTCGCGTTTTCTCCCTGCGCGCCGCCAGCCACAGGCCGCTGTTTTTCATGGCGTAGCCAAACACCAGTCCCAGCGCCAGCGAAGGCACCACCAGCCGCCACTCCCCCTGCCCTGCAAAAGTGGCGCAGGCGCCCATAAAGGTGCCGGGCACAAACGAGAGCAGCAGATGTTTCGCCTGGATACACATCAAAAACGCCACCACGCCGGTCATAACGTAGCCAACGATTTCCAGATGGGGTGCCAGCGCGCTGCCGTGGATGATAATCATCGCCCACGCCACGCCGCTCATCAGCGTACAGGCCGAGATAAACAGCCCCTTCACGCCCCCCTGCGGGCAGGCGAAATAGGCCGTGCAGCCAAGGAAGCCCGCCCAACTGAGGAGTCCGAGAGAGACGGCAACCCAGCCCCATAAACCGGAGAGGATGCCTGTCGTGATTGCGATAGAAAGTAGAATGTTCATGGCGCGCATCTTAACAGATACGCGGTCATGAAATGAGATCAGGAACACATAATATGCAGATTGATATTTGCTGTTACATACAGATAGTGATCTAAATCACTCTTCATTCTCTTCCTGTAGCTCATCCCACATCGCGGCAATGGCATCGCGAGTCAGTGGGGCCATGGTACGCCAGAAGGACGAGGTGGCGTGCGCTTCAACCTTCCCGAGGAACGTCCCGCACCAGGGCAGGATATACTCCCCGAAGAGGGTTTCCAGCGCCTCGTTTTCATCTTCCGCCGCATGATCTTCAATCCACGAGGCCGCCAGCAGCAGCGTGCCGAGATGGTCGGCTGGGGTATCGGTCAACGGCATCCCGCGTTCAGAGAGAAATGCGCGTACTTCGGCTTCGGTAGCGCCCTCTTCCCAGGCAGAGCGATACGGCGACACGCGGCACTCCTCGCCAACAAACAGCGCATTGTAGTCGGCGGCGACCTGCTGCATGTCGCAGCTGTTTTGCAGACGCAGCAACAATTCATCCTGCTCAAGCGGCCAGTTCTGGGCCAGCTTGCCTTCGCGGATCAAGGTAAACAGCGGCACCAGCAGCGGATCCTGCGGCTGGCGATAATAGAGAGAACCCAGTACGCGACAGAGGATGGAAAACTCATTCATTTATTTAGTCCATTACACAGTTAAAAATCAGCAAATTCATTGATTGGCGCCATGCCACGCGACGCCAGGAAATCGAGTAGCCGGCGCGGGGAGACGTTCAGGATGCGATCTTCCGGGAAGTCCACCGCGTCGAGGATTTTGCGGCATTCGCTAAAATCGCCCAGCGTGAAGGCGGTATGGGAATCGGAGCCCAGCGCCACATAGCCACCCGCCTCCTTCACCGCAGCCGCCACTGCCCGGCAGTTTGCTTCGCTCCCTTTACGGGAGTGAATAAAGGAGGAGTTGTTGATCTCCAGCGCCACGCGATGCTCCGCTGCAGCCTGCGCGACCGCCTGGATATCAATCGGGTATTTCGGGTTCCCCGGATGGCTGATGATATGTACGTTACCGCTGGCGATAGTGGCGATCATCGCCTCGGTATGGGTGGCTTGATCCTGAGGTGCGAAAACCGGCTCATGGAAACCGGCGAGGATCAGATCCAGAGAGGTGAGCATCGGGCCGGTACAGTCAATGTCGCCCTGGGTATTTTTGATGTTGGCCTCAATGCCGCGCAGGATCCCAACGCCATCCACTACCCGCGGCCAGATGCGCATGTTCACAAAGTGCCAGTAGTGCGGCGCATCCGCCATATCCGGACCATGATCGGTGATCGCAAAGAGCTTAATGTTTTTTTGTTTTGCCTGGGCGATGTAGTCATGAAGGTTGCTGTAGGCGTGGGTACTGGCGACGGTGTGCATATGCAGGTCAACGGGGTACATCGTTCTCTCCTCTCGTGTTTCCCAAAGGATAGCAGTTATCACGGGCGTTTATCAGCAAAAACCCGGCAATCGCCGGGTATAACTCAGTAACCGCGCTGTCTGTCGACCTGCCCGGTAACCTGTTCGCCCTTCTCCAGCTGCGAGATGGTGCGGGCGATATAGTCGATGGCTTCTGCCGGACGCGTCACCGCCGCAATGTGCGGCGTCATGGCCACGCGCGGGTGCGCCCACAGGGGATTGTCCGCCGGTAACGGCTCTTTGCTGTAGACATCCAGCATCGCGCCTTTCAGCTTGCCGCTCTCCAGTGCCGCCAGCAGATCGGCTTCCACCACGTGTACGCCACGCGCCAGGTTCATCAGGTAGCTGTTGTCCGCCAGCTGGTTGATGAGCGCCTTATTAATGATCCCAACCGTCTCAGCCGTATTCGGCAGCAGGTTAATCAGCACCCGCGTGCCGTCTAAAAACTGCGGTAACTCTTCCTTCCCGGCAAAGCTGGTGACGCCAGGGTAGTGCTTGCGGGTGCGGCTCCAGCAGCGCAGCGGGAAGCCCCACGGTGCCAGCGCTTCGGCCACTTTCGATCCCAACACCCCGGCCCCGAGGATCCCGATAGTAAAATCTTCGCGCTGATAGTCGGCCAGCGGCTCCCAGCGGGCCTGCTGTTTCAGCGCCTGATAATCGTCAAAGCGGCGGAACCAGTGCAGCACCTGGCTGACCGCATACTCCTGCATCTGCTGGCCCATGCCGGTATCTTCCAGGCGAAACAGGGGGATCGACTCCGCCAGCATTTCCGGGTGCGCCTTGAGCTTGCTGAGGATAGAGTCCACCCCTGCCCCAAGGGCAAACACCGCTTTCAGGTTTCGCCCCTGCAGCATCTCAACCGGTGGGTGCCACACCAGCGCATAATCTGCGGGTTCGTTATCGCCGCGCTTCCACTCCCGAACCCTGGCGCCTGGCAGCGCCGCCGAAAGTGTTTTTATCCAGTAAGCGTTATCAAATGTTGGGTGATAAAAAATAATATCCATTGCGATTGCCTTCTGTTGCGCTGTTTTATGTTCATTATCAACTGGATTGCAGCATAACAAATTTTGCGAGTGCGGTCGTTGCTGATAAAAAAGGCACTTTCAGCGCAATTAAAAATCATGTTGGCTGAAGTTTGTCTGAACGCGCTAATTTACTGAAAAAGTTGATTGACGTAAGTCAGGCTTTTCCTTACATTAGCGCCCGTCCCAGCAACAACGGGATGACAATATGGTGAGGTGTCCGAGTGGCTGAAGGAGCACGCCTGGAAAGTGTGTATACGGCAACGTATCGGGGGTTCGAATCCCCCCCTCACCGCCATCTTTAAAGAAGAGCTCGCATGCAAATGCGGGCTTTTTTTTCGCATGTTGCTCGCCTGTGGGGGGATGAGAACCCCCGACCGGGGTTCGACAACTGGCGCAGCCAGTTGGACAGACTGAGAGCGCAGCGAACAGGCTGCCCGAACAAAAACGCAGGGAGCGTTTTTGAACAACGCTTGCGTTGGCCCCGAAGGGGCGAGGCCCATGGATGGGCCGAGTAACGGCGAGCGCAGCGAGTCAATCCCCCCCTCACCGCCATATTTAAAGAAGAGCTCGCATGCAAATGCGGGCTTTTTTTCGCATGTTGCTCGCCTGTGGGGGGATGAGAACCCCCGACCGGGGTTCGACAACTGGCGCAGCCAGTACATGTCGGGTGGCGCTACGCTTACCCGACCTACGAAACCCAAATCCAGCCTCGATTCCGTAGGCCTGATAAGCGCAGCGCCATCAGGCATTTTGCCTTAATGCAATACCGCGCGCTCTGGAAGCGTCGGGTGGCGCCAGGCTTACCCGACCTACGAAACCCAAACCCGGCCTCACTCCTCCACCATCCGCGCATACTCCCCGGTCAAAAAATCCACCAGCGTCCTGACTGACGGCAACAGCCCGCGCCGGGAGGGATAGACCGCATGGATCACTTCCCGGCGTGGCTCCCACTCTTCCAGCACTTTTATTAATGCCCCGGACGCCAGTTGCTCTTTGACCATCAAAATAGGTAACTGCACCAGCCCCACGCCCGCTATCGCCGCCTCCCGCAGCGCCAGCATATCGGTGGTCATCAGGCGCGGCTGAAAATGGATCTCCGCTTTTGCCCCCTCCGGCCCGCTTAGCGCCCACTTATGAACCTGTCTCCCCTCCCCCAGACTCAGGCCCGGCCAGGCGCTGAGCTCCGATGGCGTGGCCGGCACACCCAGACGCTGGATCAACTGCGGACTCGCCACCAGGCAGTGCCCTCTGTCGGCAAGCACCCGCAACACCAGATCGCTGTCATCAAATGGGCGAGGACGCACACGGATGGCGATATCAACACCCTCCGCCACCAGATCCACCCGCCGGTTGGTCGCCTCAAGCTGCAGATTAATACCGGGGTAATGCGCCATAAACTTAGCCAGCATCGGCCCGACGTGGACGTGCAGCAGCGTGACCGGACAGGTGATCCGCACCAGGCCACGCGGTTCCGCCTGCAAGGCCGCGACCGCCTCCTCCGCTGCCTCGGCTTCTATCAGCATCGCCTTGCAGTGTTGATAGAAGGTCTGCCCCACTTCAGTAACCGTAAACTGCCGCGTTGTCCGCTGGATCAGACGTACCCCAAGCCGTGCCTCCAGTTGGGCAATCCGTCGGCTGAGCCGGGATTTTGGCAGATCGAGCGCCCGCCCGGCTGCCGCGAAACCGCCGTACTCGACCACTTTGACAAACCACGCGAAATCATTGAGATCCTGCATAACGTCCTCATCGTTCCATAAATGGAACAGTTCATGTCATTTTCACTATCTACCGGGATATTAACCCTAAATATAAGCTAATTACATCAACAGAACATCAGGAGAAAACGATGAAAAACGTAACAGGCATTTATACCGCACCCCGGCCGCACTGGGTTGGCGACGGTTTCCCGGTGCGTTCGATGTTTTCATACCAGACCCATGGTGAGCCACTGAGCCCATTTTTACTGCTGGATTACGCCGGGCCTTACTCCTTCCCGGCGGATGGCGCGAAACGCGGCGTGGGCCAGCACCCGCACCGCGGCTTTGAAACAGTGACCATCGTCTATTCCGGCGAAGTTGAACACCGCGATTCCACCGGTAAAGGCGGCGTGATTGGCCCGGGTGACGTGCAGTGGATGACCGCAGGCTCCGGCATTTTGCATGAGGAGTTCCACTCCAGGGCCTTTGCGCAAAACGGAGGGGAACTAAAAATGTTGCAGCTGTGGGTCAACCTGCCCGCGAAGGACAAGATGACGGCGCCGGGCTATCAGAGCATCACAAAACGTCAGATCCCGGTGGTGACGCTACCTGACGACGGCGGATCGCTACGGGTGATCGCCGGACGCTACGAGGAGACCACCGGTCCGGCGCACAGTTACTCCCCGCTGAACGTCTGGGACATCGCCCTGCATCAGGGTAGCCATCTTACGCTCAGCCAACCTGAGGGCTGGAGCACCGCGCTGGTGGTGCTGGAGGGCAGCGTGACGGTGAACGGCGTCGCACAGGCAGGTGAAGCCCAGCTGGTGGTACTGAGCCAGCAAGGGGAGAAGCTGCATCTGGAAGCCAGCAGCGATGCCAAAGTGCTGCTGATGGCCGGGGAGCCGCTGAATGAACCCATCGTCGGCTACGGCCCGTTTGTGATGAACAGTAAAAGCGAAATCGCCGAAGCCGTTCGCGATTTCAATTCCGGCCGCTTCGGCCAGATCTGAAGGTAATAAAGGAGAGAATCATGTCTACCCCTGCTAACTTTAACGGCGCCCGTCCGGCCATTGATGTCGATGATGCGGTGATGTTGCTTATCGATCACCAGAGCGGCCTGTTCCAGACCGTGGGTGATATGCCGATGCCGGAACTGCGTGCCCGCGCCGCGGCGCTGGCAAAAATCGCTACTCTTGCGAATATCCCGGTGATCACCACTGCCTCCGTACCGCAAGGGCCAAACGGGCCGCTGATCCCGGAGATCCACGCCAATGCACCCCATGCGCAGTACGTGGCGCGTAAGGGTGAGATTAACGCCTGGGATAATCCGGACTTCGTCGCTGCTGTGAAGGCGACCGGGCGCAAGACGCTGATTATCGCCGGTACCATTACCAGCGTCTGCATGGCCTTCCCGTCGATCAGCGCGGTGGCCGACGGCTATAAGGTATTTGCGGTGATCGATGCGTCAGGCACTTACAGCAAAATGGCGCAGGAGATTACCCTGGCACGTATCGTCCAGGCTGGCGTCGTACCGATGGATACCGCCGCCGTCGCCTCGGAGATCCAGCGCACCTGGAATCGTGAAGATGCATCGCAGTGGGCAGAAGTCTATACCCATATCTTCCCGGCTTATCAGCTGCTGATTGAAAGCTACGGTAAAGCGCAAGAGGTCGTAAAGAACGGGGAAGCACTCGATTCACAGCGCTAATCGCCCGCTCCACGGCCTGAAAACCGTGGAGCTGCTTATTGCTTAACCGAACGCGCAGTAAAGCAGAAAATCTGCTTGACCGTTTTAGCCTGACTCCCTATAGTAGCGCCCCGTTGCCCCCGAGAGGAAAGGCAGCAAAACAATATGGTGAGGTGTCCGAGTGGCTGAAGGAGCACGCCTGGAAAGTGTGTATACGGCAACGTATCGGGGGTTCGAATCCCCCCCTCACCGCCATATTCGAGATAAGAGCTCGTACGAAAGTACGGGCTTTTTTCTTTTATATTCTCCGCTGGGGGGGATGAGAATCCCCGACCGGGGTTCGACAACTGGCGCAGCCAGTTGGACAGACCGCGAACGCAGTGAGTGGGCTGCCCGTAGGGCGAGCGCAGCGAGTCAATCCCCCCCTCACCGCCATATTTAAAGAAGAGCTCGCATGCAAATGCGGGCTTTTTTTTCGCATGTTGCTCGCCTGTGGGGGGGATGAGAATCCCCGAC
>NZ_CBDAHM010000001.1:226899-751848 GCF_965195605.1 Leclercia sp. M-A074-M
GCCAGTTGGACAGACCGCGAACGCAGTGAGTGGGCTGCCCGTAGGGCGAGCGCAGCGAGTCAATCCCCCCCTCACCGCCATATTTAAAGAAGAGCTCGCATGAAAATGCGGGCTTTTTTTTCGCATGTTGCTCGCCTGTGGGGGGGATGAGAATCCCCGACCGGGGTTCGACAACTGGCGCAGCCAGTTGGACAGACCGCGAACGCAGTGAGTGGGCTGCCCGTAGGGCGAGCGCAGCGAGTCAATCCCCCCCTCACCGCCATATTTAAAGAAGAGCTCGCATGCAAATGCGGGCTTTTTTTTCGCATGTTGCTCGCCTGTGGGGGGGATGAGAATCCCCGACCGGGGTTCGACAACTGCCGCAGCCAGTTGGACAGACCGCGAACGCAGTGAGTGGGCTGCCCGTAGGGCGAGCGCAGCGAGTCAATCCCCCCCTCACCGCCATATTTAAAGAAGAGCTCGCATGAAAATGCGGGCTTTTTTTTTTCGCATGTTGCATGCCTGTAGGGGGATGAGAACCCCCGACCGGGTTCGACAACTGGCGACAGCGAGTCAATCCCCCCTCACAACGCTATTAAAAAAAAGCCCGTACTTTCGTACGGGCTTTTTTCGCGCCATCAGCTTATTGTACGGCCTCCCGGCAGAGAAGATGTCTGATCCGGGTTCACACCTTTTTCATCTTTACGTTCCTTAACCCAGTGATCGGCATTTTTAATCCCAAGCCGGATCGGGTCAAATTGCGGATCGATACCTTGCGCTTTCTGCGTTTCATAATCTTTAAGGCTGGCAAATGCTTTTTTATGTAAAAGAACAATTGCAATAATGTTAAGCCACGCCATCAACCCGACCCCAATATCGCCCAGACCCCATGCCAGCTCCGCAGTACGCACGGTGCCATATACCGTGGAGGTTAACAGGAATATTTTCAGCAAGAACGTCAGCCATGGGCGGTTAATTTTGCGGTTGATAAAGGCAATATTTGTTTCAGCAATATAGTAGTAGGCAATAATAGTGGTGAAGGCAAAGAAGAACAGCGCAATGGCGACAAAGTAGTTACCAAAACCAGGCATCATACTTTCCATCGCGGTCTGCACATAGCCAGGGCCTGCTGCCACACCTGCGATGCCGGTGTAGATTGCCGCGCCATCAACGCCCTGAACATTATACAAGCCGGTGATCAACAGCATAAAGCCGGTAGCGGAGCAGACGAACAGCGTGTCGATATAGACTGAGAAAGCCTGAACCAGCCCCTGTTTCGCCGGATGACTGACTTCGGCCGCTGATGACGCATGTGGCCCTGTACCCTGCGCCGCTTCGTTGGAATAAACCCCGCGCTTAACGCCCCACATGATCGCCTGCCCCAGAACGGCGCCAAAGCCCGCTTCGAGGCCAAATGCACTTTTCCAGATCAGCAGAATAACGGAAGGAAGCTGTTCAATATTAATGGCGATAATAACGCAGGCCACAATAATATAACCGAGCGCCATAAAAGGAACGACCATGCTGCTAAAGCTGGCGATCCTTTTTACACCACCGAAAATAATGAAGCTTAACAGTATGGCCAATATTGCGGCGGTAACATTCGGATTAAGTCCGAAGGCAATATCCAGGCTGGCACCAATAGAGTTTGCCTGTACGCCTGGAAGTAATAAGCCGCAGGAGAAAATAGTCACTACAGCAAATAACCATGCATACCATTTTACGCCCAGCCCTTTTTCAATATAAAAGGCAGGACCGCCACGATATTCACCGTTAATTTTCTCTTTATAAACCTGACCCAGCGTGGATTCAACAAAAGCAGAGCTGGCACCCAAAAAGGCTACCATCCACATCCAGAACAGCGCGCCAGGACCACCAAAGGTAATGGCGGTCGCTACGCCGGCAATATTCCCGGTCCCCACACGTCCTGCCAGCGTCATCGTCAGTGCCTGAAACGACGACACCCCTGCATCGGTGGCGCGCCCCTGAAACATCAGCGCGACCATATGTTTAACATGGCGTAATTGCAGAAAGCGACTACGCAGTGAGAAATAGAGGCCGACACCCAGGCATAAAAATATTAACGCCGGGCTCCAGATAACACCATTAATTGCACCAACCAGTTCGTTCATGTATGGCCCTCAGCGTGATGGTCCAGAGAAAACGGATTCCCTGGAAGTTTCTTTATAGAATTGTGTTTGGATTACTACGAAACATAGATAATAGCCCGAAAGAGACCAACTTAATATTCGCGTGGCAGTAATGAATTGTGACAACATTCACGTTTAATTGATTATTTATAATTAGCCTGCTCATGATTTTCATACATATTTTGTGGATATTATGATTTAATATCACACTTCTGCATTTTTTATTAAAAAGCCCATTTGAATTAACGTTAAGACTTATAGATACAGCAAAACGTTGCGTAATACCCGGCATTTTCTATACGAAATAAGTATGACATCATCATAATGTGATCTTTAAATAGACAACCCAACAGAAGTGTTTCGACAGACACAGCTTCCCGGCATTGCGCCGGGAAGGGATTGCAGAAGAAAGTAAAACGAGAAGGTTATACCATTACCGGGAATAGACCTGCAGCGTCCGCTGGCACAGCGCCGAGCGCACGCAGTCGTCTTTATTGAAACGCACAATGCCCACCATCTCATCTTCCTCAAAACGTGCCAGCGCGTCGCTCAGCCCGGACGGAACCCCCGCCGGCAGGTCGCACTGGGTGATATCGCCATTGACGATAACCGTCACGTTCTCCCCGAGGCGCGTTAAGAACATCTTCATTTGCGCAGCAGTTACGTTCTGAGCCTCGTCGAGAATCACAACTGCATTTTCAAATGTACGTCCGCGCATATAGGCGAACGGCGCAATTTCAACCTTACCGATTTCGGGACGCAGGCAGTACTGCATAAAAGAGGCCCCCAGACGCTTCACCAGCACGTCATAAACGGGCCGGAAGTAAGGGGCAAATTTCTCCGAAATATCGCCTGGCAAGAAGCCGAGATCTTCATCAGCTTGCAGTACCGGACGGGTGACAATGATTTTATCGACGTCCTTATGAATCAGCGCCTCCGCCGCTTTGGCTGCACTTATCCACGTTTTCCCGCACCCGGCTTCCCCGGTGGCGAAAATAAGCGACTTATTCTCAATAGCATTCAGGTACTGCGCCTGAGCGTCGTTGCGTGCCGCAATTGGAGTTGTATCACGGCAGTCCCGCGCCATGCCAATTGCTTCAACACCACTCATCTGCACAAGCGAGGTGACCGACTCTTCTTCACGCTGTTTATGGCTACGTGAATCCCGTCTCAGCACACGTTTTGCTTCACGACGAGCTTTGATCACTGCTTTTTGTCTTCCCATGGATAGCACCTTGAGTTGTTGGTATTCATCACTCGCACCAGAGTCGGTGCGATTAGGCGAACAAACATCTGAGGGTTGGCTTCCTTCTAAGCCATAGCTTGCTTGGTTAAATGACCCGGCCGAATCGCTATGCTCACCATTCGTCAGGTCGGAAAAATCAGGATTTGCTGTGGAGGGGGAGAATTTTTCGGTGAAGAGATCGCTGCCGGAGTGTGGGCCTCCGCGCCGTGTGCTGCGGTTGTTGCGTTTACCATGTCCAGTTGAGGACCCAACCATTCGCGATCTCCAGAGTGATTCATGTTCACTGTAAGGTTTACCGCTTTCTTAATTTAAGTACATCAGGATTTAGCATGAATGCAACATTATTTTTACCTGAATGCAACTTTTAAGATTCGCCTGACAGCGATACTTAGTCTGCTATGGGGATATTACAGAATTATAACAAAGAGATAGTGGGACGAGAAAAAAACTGTCCCGCTTAAGGGGTAAGCGGGACGGTATTCAGGCCTCAAGCAGCCCCTGAGCAAGCCAGCCGTTTTTGTCCTGTACGCCAGGCAGCGCAAAGAAGTAGCCTCCGCCAATGGGTTTGACGTACTCCTCCAGCGCCTCGCCGTTCAGGCGTTTCTGCACGGTCAAAAAGCCCTTCTCCAGATCGTGCTGGAAACAGACAAACAGCAGCCCCATATCCAGCTGACCGGAATTGGTCACCCCCAGCGAGTAGCTGTAGCCCCGGCGCATCATCAGGTTTTGCTCGGTCTCCTGAGTGCGCGGGTTGGCGAGGCGGATATGACTGTCGAGGGCGATAACATTGCCCTCCGGGTCGCTGGCGTAATCCGGCACGTCGTGCTCGTTCTTCATGCCCAGCGGCGCACCGCTCTGCTTGTCGCGGCCAAAAATGGTCTGCTGTTCTTTCAGCGGCGTCCGGTCCCAGAACTCCACGCGGAACTGAATAATGCGTACAGCCTGATAGCTGCCGCCCACCGCCCAGGCCGGTTCGCCCTGATCGGCGGTCACCCACACCACCCGATCCATTAATGGCCCATCCTGGCTGTTGGGGTTGGCGGTGCCATCCTTAAAGCCGAGCAGGTTCACCGGGGTCTCTTTGCCTTTGCTGCGCGCGGCGTGGTCAGAGATAAACCCTTCCCGCTTCCAGCGTACGCTTAACAGATCCGGGGTGTGCTTGATGAGATCCCGCAGGGCGTGGATCACCGTGTCCTGGGTATTGGCGCAGATCTGGATCAGCAGATCGCCATGGCACAACGCCGCATCCAGGGAGTCATTCGGGAAGCGCACCATCTTCTGCAACGATTTCGGTTTCTGCGCCGCCAGACCAAAGCGGTCATCAAACAGCGACGCCCCCAGCGACACCGTCATGGTGAGGTTATCCGGGGCGATATAGCTCCCCAGAATACCGGAATCCATCGGCGGCAGACGCGGGTTCGGCGTCTCAGGCGCCGGGCCGCCGGTGGTCAGAAAAGTAATGCGCTGGGTCAGCAGACGGAACAGGCGCTCCAGCTCGCTTTTATCGCTGGCGAGCACGTCAAAAGCCACCAGCATCATCGAAGCCTGCTGCGGGGTTAAGATCCCGGCCTGATGCAGGCCGTGAAACGGCTGCGTCTCCATTCGCGCATCCGGGGAGAGCGTGCCCGGCGCACTCTGCGGTTTTGCCGCATGCGCCACCGGACAGCCACCCGCCAGAGCAAGGGCGCCGCCAAGCGCCCCTACCCCTTTTAACAACCGACGTCGTGAAGGTTCAGCCACGTCGTACTCGTCATGCTTGTTCATCAACTTAGTCCAGACCCAGTACGCCACGCAGCTGCGCCAGATCTTCCGCCAGGGTGGTAATCGGCCCTTTCAGGGCATTACGGTCGGCATCGGTCAGCTTGTCGTAAGTCTCAAAGCCCTCTTTGGTGCGGTACTTCGCCAGAATGATATTCACTTTCTTAAAGTTGGCATCCACTTTTTCCAGCAGGGCGCTGTTATCTTTTTGCAGCTGAGGACGCAGCAGGTCAACGATCTTCTGCGCGCCTTCGACGTTGGCCTGGAAGTCCCACAGGTCGGTATGGCTGTAGCGATCTTCTTCCCCGCTGATCTTGCTGGCGGCCACTTCTTCAATCAGCCCTGCCGCGCCACCCACCACTTTTGAGGGCGGGAAGGCCAGCTCACTGATGCGTTTTTGCAGCTCCAGCACGTCGCTGTTCAGCTGCTCCGCGTACTGCTCCATCCCTTTGGTGGAGTTGTCGCCAAACAGCGCTTTCTCCAGGCGGTGGAAACCGGTGAATTTCGGATCGGCGGCTTTCTGCTCGTAATCGTCTTCACGGGCGTCGATGCTGCCATCGAGATCCGAGAAGAGCTCGGCAATCGGCTCGATACGCTCGTAGTGCTGACGGGTCGGCGCATAGAGGGATTTCGCTTTTTCCATATCGCCCGCTTTCACCGCGTCGGTAAAGGCTTTGGTACCCGCGACCAGATCCGCGGTCTCTTGAGTGACGTACGCTTTATAGGCGGTAATGGCATCGCCGAGGCTCAACAGCGCGTCGCCTTTGGCGGCATCGGCGGTGGCGGCACCTTTCACGATCAGCTTGCCTTTCGGGTTGGTCAGCAGGCCGCAGGTCATGTCGTATTCGCCCGGCTCAAGGTTGGCGGTCATCTTCTGGCTAAAGCCCGGCGCGATGTTTTCCCGCTCTTCCACCACCATCACCCCTTTCAGGATCTCCCACTCCAGCGCTTTCTGGCTGTGGTTCTGGATGATGAACTGCGTTTTACCGCTATTGACCGTGATGGTCATCGGCTCACACTGTTTATCATTGACGGTAACTTTTACCTGTGGAACATCCGCGGCCTGTGCGGCGAATGCAGAAACGATCAGCGCTGCCACGCTAGCCTGTAATGCACTGCGACGAAAGTGGATTGCCATGACTTTTCCCTTTTAAAAGTATGTTGTAACTACAATGAGCACTTCAGGGCGCAGTACGCGACGGCTGAGCGCTGGGGCGCGATGGCATAAAGAACAGCGCCAGCGCCGGAATAAGATAGATAAAGTACACCGCCACTTCGCTGACGCTCGGCGTCTCCTGATAGCCAAAGATCCCCTCCAGCAGGGTGCCGGTCAGCGAATGGGTAGAGAGGACGTTACTGAGATCGAACGCCACCTCCTGGAAGTGGTTCCACAGGCCCGCCTCATGGAAGGCGCGGATCGCTCCCGCGGCCAGTCCGGCGGCCACCAGCAGAATAAACAGGCTGGTCCATTTGAAGAAGGCGCCCAGATTGAGACGAATGCCGCCCCAGTAGAGCAGGAAACCGAGCACCACCGCGGTCGCCAGGCCCAGCACCGCGCCCAGTGGCGGCCAGATCCCGACATCCTGCTGGAAGGCGGCCAGCAGGAAGAAGACCGACTCCAGCCCTTCACGCGCCACGGCGAAAAAGACCATCATGATCAGCGCCCAGCCGTGGCTCTTGCCCTTCGCCAGCGCGCTGTCCACCGCCTGCTCCAGCTGGACTTTGACGTTACGGGACACTTTACGCATCCAGAAGACCATCCAGGTGAGGATCACCACCGCAATCAGGGCCACGATCCCTTCAAACAGCTCCTGCTCTTTTTGCGGGAATTCACCGGTGGTTTCGTTGATGGCAATGCCCAGGCCCAGGCAGAGGGCGGCAGCAAGGAAGACGCCAATCCACATCACGCCGATCCAGCGGCCCCGCTGGGTACGTTTCAGATAGCTGGCGATAAGACTGACAATTAAGGCTGCTTCGAGCCCTTCACGTAACATAATGAGGAATGGAACAAACATGCGACACCTTAAATGTTTTTCGCCGTCAACTGATGCAAAGAAAGGTAAATTCTTGTGATAGTGATTATCATTACGGCAATAAGAAATACAAGCGAAATATGCTGCATTTTGATGACAGGATGTAAACCCGTACCGGGAAAATAGTCACATAAGTGACTAAAAGGTGAATAAGTTATAACGTAAATGCCCATTTACGCTCACAGCAGGCTGTGGCTAAATATGCGCCTCATTAATCTGCTGAAAATCAACTATGTATCAATTCCTGCACTTCTTGCTGGCGCTGGTGGTTATCCTTGCGCTGGCCTGGCTGGTGAGCTTCGACCGCCGCAACGTCCGTATTCGCTACGTCATTCAACTCATTGTCATTGAGATTGCGCTGGCGTTCTTTTTCCTCCATGCCGAAAGCGGCCTGTTTGTTATTCAGTATGTCTCGGGCTTCTTTGAATCGTTACTGAAATATGCCGCCGAAGGGACCAACTTTGTCTTTGGCGGGATGGGAGAAAAAGGGCTGGCATTTATTTTCCTTGGAGTGTTGTGTCCGATTATTTTTATTTCCGCACTGATCGGCATTCTGCAACACTGGCGTATTCTGCCGGTGATAATTCGCATAGTCGGCACCCTGCTGTCGAAAGTGAACGGCATGGGCAAGCTGGAGTCGTTTAACGCCATCAGCTCCCTGACGCTGGGCCAGTCGGAAAACTTTATTGCTTACAAAGGGGTGCTGGGCGATCTCTCCTCGCGTCGTCTGTTCACCATGGCGGCCACCGCCATGTCCACCGTGTCGCTCTCCATCGTCGGCGCCTATATGACGATGCTGGAAGCAAAATATGTGGTCGCGGCGCTGATCCTGAATATGTTCAGCACCTTTATCATCCTCACGGTGATTAACCCGACCCGCCCGGAAGCGGAGCCGGAAATTAAGCTGGAGAAGATGCATGAGTCCCAGAGTTTCTTTGAGATGCTGGGGGAATATATTCTGGCTGGCTTCAAAGTGGCGATGATAATTCTGGCGATGCTGATTGGCTTTATTGCCCTGATCAGCGCCGTCAACGCCCTCTTCTCCAGCCTGTTTGGCTTGAGCTTCCAGCAGATTCTGGGCTATGTCTTCTATCCCCTGGCCTGGCTGGTGGGTATTCCGCTGAGCGATGCCCTGCACGCGGGCGGCATTATGGCGACTAAACTGGTGGCGAACGAGTTCGTGGCGATGATCGAGCTGCAAAAGATTGCCGCAGAGATGACCCCGCGCGGGCTGGGCATTCTGTCGGTGTTCCTTGTCTCCTTCGCTAACTTTGCCTCTATTGGCATTGTCGCCGGGGCGATTAAAGGGCTAAATGAGAAGCAGGGCAACGTGGTGTCACGCTTCGGTCTGCGTCTGGTGTATGGCGCGACGCTGGTGAGTCTGTTGTCGGCGAGCTTTGCGGGGTTAGTGTTGTAGTTTGTTGCCCGGCGGCGCTGCGCTTGCGCGGGCTTACAGGATAAGTAGGCCGGGTAAGCGCTAGCGCCACCCGGCAAACAGGCCGCACCCGGTCTTATCAGAACTGCACGCACACCGGCTGGTCAACGCGCATCACCGACTCCTGGGCGAAGCGCGTTTTATAGATCCCGCGCAGCGCCTCGATATTGCTCTCACTTTGCGCATCTTTACCGTGGATCAGCATCAGCGCCTTACTCGACTCACGCGCCACTTTTCCGTCGTTACCCAGCCACTGCCCGCGGGCATCAAATACCGTTAAGCCATCACGAAAACGCGGCGTCACGTCCTGATCCACAAACTGCTGCCACTCCTGGCCGGTGATCGCCTCCCCTGCCGGACGGTTCAGGCCGAAAAAGAGGGTGGTTTGCTGCAGCTGGTTATCGGCTTTGCAGGTGTTGTCCGCGGTGCTGTGTGAGGGGGCATTACAGCCTGCCAGCAGTAAAATCGCGCCTGCCACAAGCCCGTTTTTAAGTCTCATTCTTCGCTATCCTCATTGTAATTTGCCCTGCGATATCAGCGTAAATCACGGAAATTAGCAATAAAAAAAGCCGGGCAAGCCCGGCTTATAGCGTGTCTGTCACTTACTGCGCCTGCAACTTCGTTGGCGCGGTGGTGTGGTACTGGGCGTCGGCTTCCGCAAAGCGTTTCTGCATTGAGGTAGAGGGCGCTTTACCCATCAGGCTGAAGACCACGATCCCGATGCTGCCGAAGATAAAGCCCGGAATGATTTCATACAGGCCCAGCCAGGCGAACTGCTTCCAGACGATAACGGTAACCGCACCGATGATCATCCCCGCCAGGGCGCCATTGCGAGTCATGCGGGACCACATCACGGAGAACAGCACCACCGGACCAAAGGCGGCACCAAAGCCCGCCCAGGCGTAGCTCACCAGACCCAGCACGCGGTTTTCCGGGTTTGACGCCAGCGCGATGGCGACCAGCGCCACCACCAGCACCATAGAGCGACCGACCCACACCAGCTCTTTCTGGCTGGCGCCCTTACGCAGGAAGGCTTTGTAGAGATCTTCCGTGATGGCACTGGAGCAGACCAGCAGCTGGCAGCTCAGGGTGGACATCACCGCCGCCAGAATAGCGGAGAGCAGAATACCGGCGATCCACGGGTTAAACAGCACCTGCGCCAGCTCGATAAACACACGCTCGGCGTTCTGGTTTACTGCACCTGCCAGCGACGGGTTGTTGTTGAAGTAGGCGATACCGAAGAAGCCCACCGCACAGGCGCCGCCCAGGCAGAGGATCATCCACGCCATACTGATACGACGGGCATGGACGATGGTGTGGTGCGAATCCGCCGCCATAAAGCGCGCCAGGATGTGCGGCTGACCGAAGTAACCCAGCCCCCAGCCCATCAGCGACACGATGGCAACAAAGTTCAGCCCTTTCAGCATATCGACGTTTTCGATGCTCTTCTGCTGAATCACCGCCAGGGAGTCACCCAGGCCGCCTACCGACAGGATCACAATCACTGGGGTCAGGATCAGGGCAAAAATCATCAGGCTGGCCTGCACGGTATCGGTCCAGCTGACGGCCAGGAACCCGCCTACGAAGGTGTAGAGGATGGTCGCCGCCGCGCCCGCCCACAGTGCGGTTTCATAGCTCATGCCGAAGGTGCTTTCGAACAGGCGCGCGCCTGCCACGATGCCGGAGGCACAGTAGATGGTGAAGAACAGCAGAATAACTAACGCGGAGATAATACGCAGGATGCGGCTGTTATCTTCGAAACGGCCGGTGAAGTAGTCCGGCAGGGTCAGGGCGTTGTTGTTAGCTTCGGTGTGCACGCGCAGACGCCCGGCCACCAGCTTCCAGTTAATCCATGCCCCCAGCGTCAGACCGATGGCGATCCAGCTTTCTGAAATACCGGAGATAAAGATGGCGCCCGGCAGCCCCATCAGCAGCCAGCCGCTCATATCCGACGCGCCCGCAGAGAGCGCCGTCACGAACGGCCCAAGGCTTCGCCCGCCGAGGATGTAGTCGTCAAAGTTCTTGGTAGAACGCCACGCAAGGAACCCTATCAGGATCATGCCAAAAATATAGATAAGAAATGTCACCAGCATCGGTGTGCTAATTGCCATTTAAATACTCCGCAAAGATGTTCGACAGCCTTTTTGACCGTCTTTATTACACCCCCGGAACGAGAGGGTGATGATGTGTGTTTCTGTTGGCCGCGCGTATCCTGCCGTATGCGCCTCCATGACACAAATGATTTAACACTGCATTTACATGAATTTCATCCCCGGTTTCACACCAGATTCCTGGAGGTTGCACTCGCTCACGTTTTTTGAGGTTGCACCTGCAAAAAGTGTTAAGCGCCGCATGAAACCAGGGTTGATCGCTAAAATCCACAACTTTTTTGCGGTTAACTATCACGTAACATTCCATTCATTTTCCAGCTTGCAAACCGGGTCACATTTAACGTGGTTGCACAAAGTTGCAACATAGTGGATATTTCACGTTAACTACACTAGCGCTACTGAATCACAGGAGTTTTTGGCATGGGCATGACCACCATGGGGGTTAAGCTGGATGATGCGACCCGCGAACGGATTAAATCGGCTGCGACCCGAATTGACCGCACGCCACACTGGTTAATCAAGCAGGCGATCTTTAACTATCTGGAAAAACTGGAGAGCGACGACGCCCTGCCAGAGCTGCCTGCCCTGCTGGCCGGTGCCGCCAACGAGAGCGACGATAGCGCCGAGGCGATCGAAGAGGTCCACCAGCCGTTCCTTGAATTTGCCGAGCAGATCCTGCCCCAGTCGGTGAGCCGCGCGGCCATTACCGCCGCTTACCGTCGCGCCGAGACCGACGCCGTGCCGATGCTGCTGGAACAGGCGCGTCTGCCGGAGCCAGTCGCCTCCCAGGCCCACAGCCTGGCGTATCAGCTTGCCGAAAAACTGCGTAACCAGAAAACGGCCTCCGGGCGCGCCGGCATGGTGCAGAGCCTGCTGCAGGAGTTCTCCCTCTCCTCCCAGGAGGGCGTGGCGTTAATGTGCCTGGCGGAAGCGCTGCTGCGTATCCCGGACAAAGCGACCCGTGACGCGCTGATCCGCGACAAGATCAGCAACGGTAACTGGCATTCGCACATTGGCCGCAGCCCGTCGCTCTTCGTTAACGCCGCCACCTGGGGCCTGCTGTTTACTGGCCGTCTGGTCTCCACCCACAACGAAGCGAGCCTCTCCCGCTCTCTGAACCGCATTATCGGCAAGAGCGGTGAACCGCTGATCCGTAAAGGCGTGGACATGGCGATGCGCCTGATGGGCGAGCAGTTCGTCACCGGCGAAACCATCGCCGAAGCGCTGGCTAACGCCCGCAAGCTGGAAGATAAGGGCTTCCGTTACTCCTATGACATGCTGGGCGAAGCGGCGCTGACCGCCGCCGACGCGCAGGCCTATCTGGTCTCTTACCAGCAGGCGATCCACGCTATCGGTAAAGCCTCCAACGGTCGCGGCATTTATGAAGGCCCGGGGATCTCCATCAAGCTCTCCGCCCTGCACCCGCGCTACAGCCGCGCCCAGTACGACCGGGTGATGGAAGAGCTCTATCCGCGCCTGAAGTCCTTGACCCTGCTGGCGCGCCAGTATGACATCGGGATCAACATCGACGCCGAAGAGGCTGACCGTCTGGAGATCTCCCTCGATCTGCTGGAAAAACTCTGCTTCGAGCCGGAGCTGGCGGGCTGGAACGGGATTGGCTTTGTCATTCAGGCCTACCAGAAACGCTGCCCGTTCGTCATTGATTACCTGATTGATCTCGCCACCCGCAGCCGTCGCCGCCTGATGATCCGTCTGGTGAAGGGCGCCTACTGGGACAGCGAGATCAAACGCGCGCAGATGGAAGGTCTGGAGGGTTATCCGGTCTATACCCGCAAGGTCTACACCGACGTCTCCTACCTCGCCTGCGCCAAAAAGCTGCTCGGCGTGCCGAACCTGATCTATCCGCAGTTCGCCACCCACAACGCCCACACCCTGGCGGCCATCTACCAGCTGGCCGGTCAGAACTACTATCCGGGCCAGTACGAGTTCCAGTGCCTGCACGGCATGGGTGAACCGCTGTACGAGCAGGTCACCGGTAAAGTGTCCGAGGGTAAACTGAATCGTCCGTGCCGTATCTACGCCCCGGTCGGTACTCACGAAACGCTGCTGGCGTACCTGGTGCGTCGTCTGCTGGAGAACGGGGCCAACACCTCCTTCGTTAACCGCATCGCCGATGCCACCCTGCCGCTGGATGAGCTGGTGGCGGACCCGGTACAGGCGGTGGAAAAGCTGGCCGCCCAGGAGGGTCAGGTTGGTCTGCCCCATCCGAAGATTGCCCTGCCGCGTGAGCTGTACGGCAATGGCCGCATCAACTCCGCGGGCCTCGATCTGGCGAACGAACACCGTCTGGCATCGCTCTCCTCGTCGCTGCTCAACAGCGCCCTGCAAAAATGGCAGGCGAAACCGATCCTGGAGCAGCCGGTCAGCAATGGCGAAATGCAGCCGGTGATCAACCCGGCCGAACCGAAAGACATTGTCGGCTTTGTCCGCGAAGCGACCGAAGAGGAAGTGGATCTGGCTCTCGACAGCGCGGTGAACAATGCGCCGATCTGGTTCGCCACCCCGCCGCAGGAGCGTGCAGCCATTCTGGAGCGCGCTGCGGTGCTGATGGAAGATCAGATGCAGCAGCTGATTGGCATTCTGGTGCGTGAGGCGGGTAAAACCTTCAGCAACGCCATCGCCGAAGTGCGCGAGGCCGTTGACTTCCTGCACTACTATGCCGGTCAGGTGCGTGACGATTTCGACAACGAAACCCACCGCCCGCTGGGGCCGGTGGTCTGTATCAGCCCGTGGAACTTCCCGCTGGCGATCTTCACCGGCCAGATTGCCGCCGCCCTTGCCGCGGGTAACAGCGTGCTGGCCAAACCGGCGGAACAGACCCCGCTGATTGCCGCTCAGGGAATCAATATCCTGCTGGAAGCGGGTGTTCCGGCAGGCGTCGTGCAGCTGCTGCCGGGCCGCGGCGAGACCGTGGGTGCCAAACTCACCGCCGACAACCGCGTGCGCGGCGTAATGTTCACCGGCTCCACCGAAGTGGCCTCCCTGTTGCAGCGCAACATCGCCACCCGTCTGGATGCCCAGGGCCGTCCAACGCCGCTGATTGCGGAAACTGGCGGTATGAACGCGATGATCGTCGACTCCTCCGCCCTCACCGAGCAGGTGGTGGTGGATGTGGTGGCTTCGGCCTTCGACAGTGCCGGACAGCGCTGCTCTGCCCTGCGCGTACTCTGCGTGCAGGACGAAGTGGCCGATCACACCCTGAAAATGCTGCGTGGCGCGATGGCGGAGTGCCGGATGGGCAACCCGGGCCGTCTGACCACCGACATTGGCCCGGTGATCGACGCCGAAGCGAAAGCCAACATCGAAAACCACATCCAGGCGATGCGTGCGAAAGGCCGTCCGGTCTACCAGGCGGTGCGTGAGAACAGCGAAGATGCCCGCGAGTGGACCAGCGGCACCTTTGTGGCGCCAACCCTGATTGAACTGGCGAGCTTCGATGAACTGAAGAAAGAGGTGTTTGGCCCGGTGCTGCACGTGGTGCGTTACAACCGTAACAACCTCGACCAGCTGATCGCGCAGATCAACGCCTCCGGCTACGGTCTGACCCTGGGAGTGCATACCCGCATCGATGAAACCATCGCCCAGGTGACCGGCAGCGCCAACGTCGGCAACCTCTACGTGAACCGCAACATGGTCGGCGCCGTGGTCGGCGTGCAGCCGTTCGGCGGCGAAGGGCTGTCGGGCACCGGTCCGAAAGCCGGTGGTCCAATGTACCTCTATCGCCTGCTGGCTAACCGTCCGGCCAATGCGCTGGGCGTCACCCTGGCGCGTCAGGATGCGCAGTACGCGGTAGACACCCAGGTGAAAACGGTGCTGACCCAGCCGCTGGAAGCATTAAAAGCGTGGGCGGAAAAACGTCCTGAACTGCGCGAGCTGTGTCAGGAGTATGGCGAGCTGGCTCAGGCCGGTACCCAGCGCGTATTGCCAGGGCCAACGGGCGAGCGCAACACCTGGACGCTGATGCCGCGCGAGCGTGTGCTGTGCGTGGCGGATAACGAGCAGGATGCGCTGATCCAGCTGGCGGCGGCGATGGCGACCGGGTGTGAAGTGCTCTGGCCGGAAGATAGCCTGCACCGTGACCTGGCGAAGCAGCTGCCGAAGGCGGTGACGGAACGGATTCGTTTCGCCAAAGCTGATGTGCTGACCAGCCAGCCGTTCGACGCGGTGATCTATCACGGTGATTCCGACCAGCTGCGCGAGCTGTGCGAGCAGGTTGCGGCCCGCAGCGGGGCGATTGTCTCCGTGCAGGGCTTCGCCCGGGGTGAAACCAACCTGCAGCTGGAGCGTCTGTACGTGGAGCGTTCGCTCAGCGTGAACACCGCCGCAGCAGGGGGTAACGCCAGCCTGATGACCATCGGTTAAGCGTGCAATCTCTCCCCGGTGGCGCTACGCTTACCGGGGCTACAGAGGTGACATTCTGTTTTTGTAGGCCGGATAAGCACAGCGCATCCGGCTTTTTTATAGGGAGGGAAAGATGAAACGAGCTTTTATCGCCGGTGCCGCGTTACTGCTGAGCACCAGCGCGCTGGCGGATGAGTGCGCCAACGCCAGCACCCAGGCGGAGATGAACAGCTGCACCGCGCAGCAGTATCAGGCCGCGGATAAAACCCTGAACCAGACGTATCAGGCAGCCATCAAGCGCGCCGACGCCCCCCAGCGTGAGCTGCTGAAAAAGGCGCAACAGGCGTGGATCGCCCTGCGCGATGCTGACTGCGCCTTTATCGGCTCCGGCACTCAAGGCGGCTCTATTCAGCCAATGATTGTGAACCAGTGTCTGGCGGATAAAACCAACGAACGGGAAGCCTATCTGGCCACGCTGATGCAGTGTGAAGAGGGCGATTTAAGCTGCCCGCTGCCCCCGGGGAATTAACGCACCCGGATCCCTTCGATAATCATCCGCTCCACGTTCTCCACCGTGCTGTGGAAAAAGTCGTCATCCTTGAGCGTCTTGCCCGTCACCGCCTCCACCTGGGCGGAAAAGTCGGCGTAGTGCTGGGTGGCGGCCCAGATCATAAAGATCAGATGGTGTGGATCGACCGGGGCCAGTCTGCCGGTGGCGACCCACCCGGCAATGATCGCTGACTTCTCATCCACCAGCGATTTCATATCCCCGCTCAGCACCGTTTTCAGCAGCGGTGCCCCCTGCAGCATCTCCAGACAGAACAGTCGCGACGCCTGAGGATAGTCCCGGGAGACCTCCAGCTTCAGGCGAATATACTGCTGGATCGCCACCAGCGGGGTGAGCTCCTCACGAAACGCCTTCAGCGGGGCCAGCCAGATATCGAGGATCTGTTGCAGAACGGAGACGTACAGCGCCTCTTTCGAGGGAAAGTAGTAGAGCAGATTGGTTTTTGACACCCCCGCCAGCTCCGCCACCTGCTCCAGCCGGGTGCCGTGGATGCCAAACTGCGAGAAGGTCTCCAGCGCCGCCGCAAGGATCGCCTGTTTTTTCGCGCTCACCGCCTGCGAACGTTTACCGCCTGTCTTCACTGCGCCTTGTGCCATTTGCTCACTCCGTGTTGATCAGCCCCCAGCATAGCAAAACCCCTGCTTTACCACGACAATCTGCACCGCCACCGCGCACGACTGCCTGCTTTGTGTGCAACTATTTTGACCAGACAGTCCACTTTTATCACCAGCAATTCATCAACCATTTCTTAACACACTAATAACATTACAGATTTCAAAACTGGCACTCCCTTTGCAAAACCGAGACTACGCGGCTGAACAGGAGATGCAGGATGCAGCGCCACGTCTGACTTTCACCCCCAAGCTGAGATGAAGAGAGGTTCGTGATGAAAATTGGCGTATTCGTTCCCATTGGCAATAACGGCTGGTTGATCTCTACCCACGCGCCGCAGTACATGCCGACTTTTGAGCTGAACAAAGCCATCGTGCAGAAGGCAGAGCACTATCACTTCGATTTTGCCCTGTCGATGATTAAGCTGCGCGGCTTCGGCGGGAAAACCGAATTCTGGGATCACAACCTGGAGTCCTTCACCCTGATGGCGGGGCTGGCGGCGGTCACCTCCCGCATCCAGATCTACGCTACCGCCGCCACCCTGACCCTGCCTCCGGCCATCGTGGCGCGGATGGCCTCCACCATCGACACCATCTCCGGCGGACGCTTTGGCGTTAACCTCGTCACCGGCTGGCAGAAGCCGGAGTATGAGCAGATGGGGCTCTGGCCGGGAGATGACTATTTTTCGAAGCGCTATGACTACCTCACCGAGTATGTGCAGGTCCTGCGGGATCTGTGGGGCACCGGCAAGAGCGACTTCAAAGGTGAGTTCTTCACCATGAACGACTGCCGCGTCAGCCCCCAGCCGTCGGTGCCGATGAAGGTGATCTGCGCCGGGCAGAGCGATGCCGGGATGGACTTCTCGGCGAAATATGCCGACTTCAACTTCTGCTTCGGCAAAGGGGTTAACACCCCAACGGCCTTTGCCCCTACCGCTGCGCGCATGAAACAGGCCGCTGAAAAAACCGGGCGCGATGTCGGCTCCTATGTGCTGTTTATGGTCATTGCCGACGAGACCGACGAGGCGGCGCGGGCGAAGTGGGAGCACTACAAAGCCGGGGCCGACGACGAGGCCCTGAGCTGGCTCAGCGAGCAGAGCCAGAAGGACACCCGCTCCGGGGCCGACACCAACGTGCGGCAGATGGCCGACCCGACCTCGGCGGTGAATATCAACATGGGCACCCTGGTCGGCTCTTATGCCAGCGTGGCGCGGATGCTTGATGAGGTAGCCAGCGTGCCGGGTGCCGAAGGGGTGCTGCTGACCTTTGATGACTTTATTGCCGGGATTGAAACGTTTGGCGAGCGCATCCAGCCGCTGATGCAGTGCCGCGCCCATATTCCGGTTATGACAAAGGAGGTCGCGTGATGACCACTCTGCCCGCACGCCCGGAAGCCATCACCTTTGACGCCCAGCAGAGCGCGCTGATCGTGGTGGATATGCAGAACGCCTACGCCAGCCCTGGCGGCTATCTCGACCTCGCCGGGTTTGACGTCTCCGTCACCCGGCCGGTGATCGAGAATATCCGCACCGCGGTGGCCGCCGCCCGCAAGGCCGGGATGCTGATTATCTGGTTCCAGAACGGCTGGGATGAAGAGTATGTGGAGGCGGGGGGCCCTGGCTCGCCCAACTTCCACAAATCGAATGCGCTGAAAACCATGCGCCAGCGCCCGGAGCTGCACGGCAAGCTGCTGGCGAAAGGCGGCTGGGATTACCAGCTGGTGAATGACCTGGTGCCGGAGCCGGGGGACATCGTGCTGCCGAAACCGCGCTACAGCGGCTTTTTCAACACCCCGCTGGACAGCATTTTGCGCAGCCGCGGCATCCGCCACCTGATCTTTACCGGCATCGCCACCAACGTCTGCGTGGAGTCCACCCTGCGCGACGGCTTCTTCCTGGAGTACTTTGGCGTGGTGCTGGAAGACGCCACCCACCAGGCAGGGCCTGCATTTGCCCAGCAGGCTGCGCTGTTCAACATCGAAACCTTTTTTGGCTGGGTTACTGACGTCGCCACCTTCTGCGACGCCCTTTCCCCTGCCGCTTATGCCCGTATCGCCTGAGGAGCTACGTTATGCCGAAATCTGTGATTATCCCCCAGGGGACCAGCACGCCGATTGCCCCCTTCGTCCCCGGCACCCTGGCGGACGGGGTGGTTTACGTCTCGGGCACCCTGCCGTTCGACGCGGATAACAACGTGGTGTTTCCCGATGACCCAAAGGCGCAAACCCGCCACGTGCTGCAGACCATCCAGCGCGTTATCGAAACGGCAGGCGGGACGATGGCGGATGTGACCTTCAACAGCATCTTTATTACCGACTGGAAAAACTACGCCGCGATTAACGAGATCTACGCTGAATTTTTCCCCGGCGATAAACCGGCGCGCTTCTGCATTCAGTGCGGGCTGGTGAAACCCGAGGCGCTGGTGGAGATCGCCACTATCGCCCACATTGGCCGGTGAGGTTGCCATGAATCTTTCCATTTCACCGCCGCCCTTTGCGGACGCGCCGGTTGTGGTGCTGATCGCCGGACTGGGGGGCAGCGGCAGCTACTGGCTGCCCCAGCTCGCCGACCTTGAGCAAGGGTATCAGGTGGTCTGCTACGACCAGCGCGGCACCGGCAATAACCCCGGCGAGCTGCCGGAAGATTACACCCTGGCAGCGATGGCCGACGAGCTGTGGCAGGCGCTCTCTCTCGCAGGGATCGCGCGGTTCAGCGTGGTGGGCCATGCCCTGGGGGCGCTAATCGGCCTGCAGCTGGCAGTGGATCACCCGGAGGCGATCGGTGCCCTGATATGCGTTAACGGCTGGCTGACGCTGAATCCGCATACCCGCCGCTGCTTCCAGATCCGCGAGCGGCTGCTGCATGCCGGAGGGGCGCAGGCGTGGGTGGAAGCCCAGCCGCTCTTTCTCTATCCCGCCGACTGGATGGCGGCCCGCCAGCCGCGCATGGAGGCCGAAGAGGCGCTGGCCCTGGCCCACTTCCAGGGCAAAAGCACCCTGCTGCGCAGGCTCAATGCCCTGAAGCGGGCCGATTTCAGCCGCCAGACGGCGCGCATTCACTGCCCGGTGCAGATACTTTGCGCCGCCGACGATCTGCTGGTGCCCTCGGTCTGTTCGGCAGAGCTGCATGCCGCCCTGCCCGGCAGCCTGCTTACCGTGATGCCCCGGGGCGGGCACGCCTGCAACGTGACCGAGCCGGAGGCGTTTAACGCCCTGCTGCAAAACGGGCTCGCCAGCCTGCTGCACCGCCACGAACGTTTACTGAAGGAGTTGTCATGAGTGAAGCCATCACCCCGACGGCGCAGCATGCGCTGTTTACCGAGGCGCGGACCCATAACGGCTGGCTGGATCGTCCGGTCAGCGACGAGACGCTGCGCGAAATCTATGACCTGATGAAATGGGGGCCCACCTCCGCCAACTGCTCTCCGGCGCGGATGGTGTTTATCCGCACCCCGGAAGGCAAAGAGAAGCTGCGCCCGGCCCTCTCCAGCGGCAACCTGCAAAAGACCCTCACCGCCCCGGTGACGGTTATCGTTGCCTGGGACAGCCAGTTTTACGAGCGACTGCCGGAGCTGTTCCCCCACGGCGATGCCCGGAGCTGGTTTACCGCCAGCCCGCAGCTCGCCGAGGAGACCGCCTTTCGCAACAGCACGATGCAGGCGGCCTATCTGATTGTCGCCTGTCGGGCGCTGGGGCTGGACACCGGGCCGATGTCCGGCTTTGACCGCGAAAAGGTGGATGCGGCCTTCTTCACCGGCAGCAACCTGAAAAGCAATCTGCTGATCAACATTGGCTACGGCGATACCCGCAAACTCTACGGACGACTGCCCCGCCTGAGTTTTGAAGACGCCTGCGGGCTGGCATAAGGAGCCACCATGAATATCGATAAACAAACGTTTCGTGATGCCATGGCCTGTCTGGGCGCGGCGGTCAATATCATCACCACCGACGGCCCGGCCGGACAGGCGGGCTTTACCGCCAGCGCGGTGTGCAGCGTGACCGACTCGCCGCCAACGCTGCTGGTGTGCCTGAATCGTAGCGCCTCGGTGTGGCCGGTGTTTAACGACAACCGCACCCTGTGCGTCAACACCCTGAGCGCCGGGCAGGAGTCCCTCTCGAATCTGTTTGGCGGCAAAACCCCGATGGCCGACCGCTTTGCCGCAGCAGGCTGGCAGACGGGTGCCACCGGCTGTCCACGTCTCGACGAGGCGCTGGCCTCGTTCGACTGCCGCATTAGCCAGGTGGTGAGCGTCGGCACCCACGACATTCTGTTTTGCGAGATCGTTGCAATAACCCGCCACCCGGTGCCCCAGGGCCTGGTGTGGTTTGACCGCGGCTACCACGCGCTGATGCGACCCGCCTGTTAATCCTCCTTAAGGAGCAGCTGATGGCACTATTCGGTTTTCCTCACTGGCAGTTGAAATCGACCTCCTCTGATAGCGGCGTGGTCGCGCCGGATGAACGTCTCCCGCTGGCGCAAACCGCGGTGATGGGGGTGCAGCATGCGGTGGCGATGTTTGGCGCCACGGTGCTGATGCCCATTCTGATGGGGCTGGATCCTAACCTGTCGATTCTGATGTCGGGCATTGGCACCCTGCTCTTCTTTTTCATCACCGGCGGACGGGTGCCGAGCTATCTCGGCTCCAGCGCCGCCTTTGTCGGGGTGGTGATTGCCGCCACCGGCTTTTCCGGCCAGGGGGTAAACCCTCAGCTGAGCGTGGCGCTGGGCGGGATCATCGCCTGCGGGGCACTCTACACCGCGGTGGGTCTGGTGGTGATGAAGCTGGGCACCCGCTGGATCGAACGGCTGATGCCACCGGTGGTCACCGGAGCAGTGGTGATGGCGATTGGCCTCAACCTGGCACCCATCGCCGTCAAAGGGGTTTCCGGCTCCGCCTTTGACAGCTGGATGGCGGTAATGACGGTGCTCTGCATCGGCCTGGTGGCGGTATTTACCCGGGGGATGATCCAGCGGCTGCTGATCCTGGTGGGACTGATCTTCGCCTGCCTGCTCTACGCCCTGCTGACCAGCGTGTTTGGGCTTGGCAAGCCGGTGGATTTTACCCAGGTCGCCCAGGCGACGTGGTTTGGTCTTCCGCAGCTCACCTCGCCCACCTTTGACGGCCAGGCGATAATGCTGATCGCCCCGGTGGCGGTGATCCTGGTGGCGGAAAACCTCGGCCATTTGAAAGCGGTGGCCGGCATGACCGGACGCAATATGGACCCCTATATGGGGAGGGCATTTGTGGGAGACGGGCTGGCGACCATGCTGTCAGGTTCGGTGGGCGGCAGCGGCGTGACCACCTATGCCGAGAACATCGGCGTGATGGCGGTCACCAAGGTCTACTCAACGCTGGTGTTCGTGGCGGCAGCGGTGATTGCCGTGCTGCTCGGCTTTTCACCTAAATTCGGTGCCTTAATCCACACCATCCCGGGGCCGGTGATTGGCGGTGCGTCGATTGTGGTGTTTGGCCTGATTGCGGTGGCCGGGGCGCGGATCTGGGTGCAGAACCATGTTGATCTCAGCCAGAATGGCAACCTGATTATGGTCGCCGTAACGCTGGTGCTGGGCGCAGGGGATTTTGCCCTTTCGCTCGGCGGCTTCACCCTGGGCGGGATCGGCACGGCCACCTTTGGCGCGATTGCCCTTAACGCCCTGCTCAGCCGCCGGATGGCGGGGGTGACGCAGGGCACAGTGGCGACTCAGGACTGATCCAGCGTGGCGCTGTCGTCCGGCAGCGCCTTCTTTTTTCTTTTCAGCTTCAGCTCACTCACCAGCACGCCCGCGATGATAAAGGCGCCCCCCAGCAGGGCGAGCAGCGGCAGGCGCTCCCCGGCCAGACGGCCAAAGATCCCCGCCCACACCGGCTCCCCGGTATATATTACCGTCGCCCGGGTGGGCGAGACGCTGCGCTGGGCCCAGTTCATGGTTACCTGAATAATGGCGCTGAAAATCCCCAGCCCAAGGGCCACCATCCACAGCCCTGCCGACATCGGCGGAACCGACTCCCCGGCCGGGAGCATGGTCAGAAACGCCACCAGCGAGGCGGTCGCCAGCTGCACGACGGTGACGCGCTTGACGTCCACCTTTCCGGCCCAGGCGCTGATGAGGATGATCTCGGCGGCAATCGCCACCGCGCCCACCAGGGTGATCATCTCTCCAGGCCCGAGCGCCAGCAGGTTATCTTCCGGCCCTGCCAGCAGGATCAGCCCGATAAAAGCCAGCACTATGCCGATGCAGGACATCATTCCCGGCATGCGGCGCAGGCAGAGCCACTGCAACAGCGGCACCAGCGGGACATACATGGCGGTAATAAACGCCGATTTACTGCTGGGAATAGTTTGTAATCCCCAGGTTTGCAGGCTGTAGCCCATCGCGATCGCCACCCCGATCGCCAGCCCCGCTTTCAGTTCGGTCAGGGTCAGGCCGCGCAGGGTTTTGAGCGAAATGAGTGCCACCGCCAACGCAGCCGTGGCAAAACGCAGGCCGACAAAGAAGAAAGGGCCGCTCTGCGTGACGGCGTACTGTACGGCAAGAAAGGTCCCACCCCAGAACATGGTGATAAGGATCAGGATCGCTTCCTGCGGTTTGATCGAAAAGGCATAACGGGAGAGAGACATGGGGCACCAGCACAAAAAGTGAATCCGCTAGTGTGAAAGGAATTTGATAACACTTCAATAACAGGCATAAAAAAACCGCCGGGGATCCCGGCGGCGGGGGTGCCACAGGTCAAAAGACCCCTACTTCAGACGGCTGCAACTTAACTGCTCTTGTTGCCGCCATGGCTATTTTTGCCCCCTTTTTTGCCAGCTTCGGATGCGCGCTGAGGGTCATTTTTGAAATTACCCCCGCTCTGCTGGCCACCTTTACGTCCTGCTTCTGATGCTCTTTCACGGTCTTCTGCAAAATTACCTGACCCACCACGATGGTTTGCCATGTCGGACCTCCAGAGTTAAAAACATAAGATTTAATTCTGTATTCAGCGAAAGCGAATTCTTCCACCTGACGACGCTAAAAAAGAGTCTTTAACTGCGCCGCGTGAACTTAAGCTTAGTGGAGCAGGCGCATTCAGCCAGCGAATCGTAATATCCTGCAATACGATATCAGCCTTTTGTATGAAGCCTGCCGAAAAGAAACCATAAGCCTTTCTTATCATTCCGAAAATTTGCTCTGCTGAAAATGTTTCATTTTGCTACGAAGAAAGCCCGCCATCCTTTGTTGTTTAAAATCAAATAAATGGTGTCCAGATTTGCAGTCTCGCTGTCACGTCATATCTTTAAATAACGGCAGCATGCCGCTGACCGAAAAAATCATGCGAGGAGTGAAGCGAAATGACGAAAATTCTGGTGCTCTACTATTCCATGTACGGACACATCGAAACCATGGCTCATGCAGTTGCGGAAGGCGCCAGGAAAATCGAGGGGGTTGAGGTGGTGATCAAACGCGTACCGGAAACCATGCAGGCAGAAGCTTTTGCCAAAGCGGGCGGTAAAGCGCAGGAGGCGCCGGTAGCTTCGCCGCAGGAGCTGGGCGATTACGATGCAATCATCTTTGGTACCCCGACGCGCTTCGGCAATATGGCCGGCCAGATGCGTACCTTCCTCGACCAGACCGGGGGACTGTGGGCCAAAAATGCGTTACTCGGCAAAGTCGCCAGCGTGTTCAGCTCCACCGGCACCGGTGGCGGACAAGAGCAGACCATCACCTCAACCTGGACCACCCTTGCGCACCATGGGATGGTGATTGTGCCCATCGGCTACGGCACCCCGGAACTGTTTGATCTTTCCCAGCTCCGTGGCGGTACGCCCTATGGCGCAACAACGATTGCCGGGGGCGACGGTTCACGTCAGCCTTCGGAAGCAGAACTGAACATTGCCCGCTATCAGGGTGAATATGTCGCCGGCCTGGCTGCTAAACTGAAAGGTTAACTCTCAACAGGAGGATTACTATGCCAACTCAAGAAGCTAAAGCACATCGCGTCGGGGAATTTGCGCGTTTACGTAATACGTCACCGGAGATCGCTGAGGCGATTTTTGAAGTCGCAAAATATGACGAAAAACTGGCAGAGAAAATCTGGGAAGAAGGTAATGATGAAGTTCTGATGTTAGCCTTCCAAAAAACCGACAAAGACTCGCTGTTCTGGGGCGAGCAGACCATTGAGCGTAAAAACGTCTGATAATCGTGCGGACAAAAAACGCCTGATGGCGCTACGCTTATCAGGCCTACAAGATTCGGAACCAGAGTTGGATTTTGTAGGTCGGGTAAGCGAAGCGCCACCCGACATTTCAGCCCCTCTCCCCTTCAGGGGGAGGGGCTGAACTTACTGCGCCGCGGTATTCAATACCTTATTAAAGCTCTCCACCGGGCAGAATCCATTCGCATCCACCGGACAGCCGTTCAGCTCCAGGGTAACGCGCTGGGCTGGGGCTTCTAACGTCAGCACCTGGGCATTACGCAGCTGCTCGGTACTCTGATAGACATACTCAATTTTCATCAGATCGCGATTGCCGGTTTTGTCGTGCCAGCGCTGGAAGACGATCTTGCCGCCAATGGGTGTGCGCTCATACTGGCCGTGCAGCTGATAGGGTTTAAAATCCAGCGCCTTCAGCAGGGAGGCAATGTTAGAGTCATGCCCCACCAGCACGGTGATTTTCGGCGCTTTCGTCCGGTCGGTGACCAGCGCGTTATCGATGTATTTCACCAGCGGTTTCGCCACGTTACGCGCCACCTCTGCCGAGGTAAAAAGCGAATCCTGATAGCCATTTTTTAGCTGAGAGAGCACCCGCCACTGCTGGTCGGTTTTGATCTCGCCCCACGCCACCTGATCCAGCGGGAAGCCTTCGTAATACTGCAACGTGAAGGCGTCAACCAGCGAGTTACCCACCTTGAGCGGACCGGATACCCCAGGCTCTTTCTGGTACTCGGCGCTGTAGGTGTCTTTCGCGTCCGTCAGGGAGCAGACCTGTTTCTCTTTGCAGGACGGAGACTGTTTGAAGTCGGTCATCTGCTCCAGCAGTTTGTAGCTCTCGTCAAGCTGCATCCCCTGACGTTCTTTGTTCATCGCCTGTAGCGCTTTTTCGCGGAATTCCGGGGAGTTGTCGGTGATCACCGGATTAAAGGTCGGGTCCATGGTGCCCATCTTTTCCTGATGGTGCACCGGCACATCGCACCCCGGGAACGCGCCGGTAATGAAGAACTGCGCGGTCGCCACCGTGCGTTGCAGACTGTTGGCATAGGCATAGACGCTGTTCGCTGCCGGACACTCCCCGGCGGTCACCAGCCCCTGCTCTGCCAGCCATTCACGCATGTAGTGCCCCATGTAGACTTCCAGCACCCCACCTTTGGTGGTGAGCTGCCCGCCAGGCACATCCCACTCTGGCCATTTTTCCGGGGTCGACTGTTCCAGCACGCTGCCGTTATTGGCCAGCGGCGCACGCAGGTTATGACGGCTCATGATTAGAACCTGTTCCAGCTGATACCCTTCCGGCGCGGTTTGCGCCTGAACGCCGCCAGAGAGCCCGATGGTGCCCGCCACGGCGACAGCGATTAGTGCTTTTCTCATCCCTAATTCCTCACCTGTTTATTGTCGTTAACAGTGTGACAGATCTGTGACGAATTACCTGGAGCCTGCCCGCAAAGTGACAGCTTGCTTTGTGCGCCGGGGTAATTGGTTTTATAATTAAACTTACCGCTGATAAGGAGAGACCGTGAAACGTACCCGCCTCGAAGAGAGCCCCTGCCCTGTCGCCCGCTCGCTGGATATTATCGGCGACTGGTGGTCCCTGCTGATTGTGCGTGATGCCCTGAGCGGCATAACGCGTTTTGGTGAGTTTCAGAAAAGCCTCGGCATCGCCAAAAACATGCTGGCGACCCGACTAAAGCTACTGGTGGACGAAGGCATACTGACGCTGCAACCCGCCTCCGACGGCAGCGCCTGGCAGGAGTATGTGCTGACCGCAAAAGGCCGCGAGCTGCAAACCGTGCTGCTGGCGCTCTCCCAGTGGGGAAATGAACACCTGTTTGCCGAGGGGGATACCGGTACGGTGCTGGTGGACGCGCGGGATCGCCAGCCGCTACGCAAGCTCACGATGGTGGCGAGCGATGGGCGGGAGCTGGAGCCAGGTGAGGTGGTGGCGAAGTATCCGCAGACGAAATAACGTGAGAGAAACAACACAAATGCCCGACAGGAGAGTCGCCGGGCATTGCGGAATCAATCGGGACGTTAAAGACCCAGTTCCGATAACCCCGGATGATCGTCAGGACGACGCCCCAGCGGCCAGTGGAATTTACGTTCGCTTTCCTTGATAGGCATATCGTTGATACAGGCGAAACGGCGCTGCATCAGGCCATCTTCGCCAAATTCCCAGTTCTCATTTCCATAAGAGCGGAACCAGTTACCGGAATCATCGCGCCATTCATAAGCGTAACGGACGGCAATGCGGTTGCCGCCAAATGCCCATAATTCTTTAATCAGGCGATACTCAAGTTCTTTTTTCCATTTGCGCTCAAGGAAGCCTTTGGCTTCTTCGCGATTATTCGCAAATTCTGCGCGATTACGCCATTTGGTATCCAGAGAATAGGCCAGCGCGACTTTTTCAGCGTCGCGGCTATTCCAGCCATCTTCAGCAAGCCTGACTTTTTCAATTGCTGATTCAAGCGTAAACGGAGGCAGTGGCGAACGAATTTGTGCATCAGACATGGTTAAGACTCCTGTAAATTGGCAGAGAGGGTTAAAACGCCTTTTCGATATAGACATATAGACTAATTCCCCTGTTATTTAACGTCCTTTTCATTCATAGCGGTTTTGCAATATGCAGTCGCGCCAACATCCATTTACCAGAGGGTTCTTGTTGTCCATGCATTCATGGTAGAACGATCGTTCTACCTCGTCAAGCGCGAGTCTGTAAAATGATTAAAAAAATAAAAAATGTCATTATCGATATAATTATTTTACCGTCCCCTTACAAGCAAGCCGACAAAATACTTTTATATACAATAGGATATGATTATAGCATCTTAATTTTATGGCCTTTGAGGTACGAAAATCGCACCCGGTCAGAATAGAAAAAAGGCGGCAGGGAATAGCGTCGGGAATTAATATCCGACAAGGGAGGAGATATTTTATGAAATTTTATATCCTGTTCATAAAAACAGAATATAAGTGTGAAAGGTATGAGGATGAATTATTTCTGTTTCAGTATCTGTTTCCCTGTGAGTTCAGGTCTCTTTTACGAGACCTGTTTCAGTAACAATTGAGCAATATCTTTTGCATCATCGGCGGCGCTGTATTCGCCCATGACGCGTGATACGGTTATAGCGCCTTCAATCAATAACAGCAATTGCCTTGCCAGGGCTGAAGCGTGCTCAATATTCAGTTGCCCGGTTAGCTCAAGAGCGTAATCCAGTATTTTCTGTTTATGCAGCCTGGCAATCTGCCGGATGGGATCGGCACTGTCCCCCACTTCCCCGGCGGTATTGATGAATGCACACCCGCGATATCCTTCCGACTCAAACCAGCCTTTAAGCACGGTGAACATATTCAGGATACGTTCCTGCGGCGTGTCCCCTTTGTCGCACTCGCTCCTGAACCACTCCATCCAGCGGACATCCCGCGCGTTCAGCGCGGCAGCCGCCACTTCGTCTTTGTTCGCGAAATAGCGATAGATGCTTTTCCGGGCCACACCTGAGGTCTTCACCAGAAGGTCCATACCGGTGGCATGGATGCCGTTCTGGTAAATGAGTTCTTCAGCGGACGCGAGGATTTTTTCTCGTGTGTCAGTCGTATTTTTGTTCATAGAGTAATGGTAGAACGATCGTTCTCCTCAGTCAATTCTCTTTTCGTCCAGAATCGCTACGAATTTTTCCTGTTCCGGAATGCCGCTACCTTCATGCGATTGCCGCACGTCGCCATACTGCACCAGCGGCGGCGATGGGATTTACTCAAATCATGAAACAGCAAAATACAGTTATGCGCTTCACATTGCCGCACGTATTCAAACTTATCGTCAGCGATGAGTTTCACCAACGCATCCGCAACAGGCCAGAGCAGGCCTGCGGGGCTGAGCACCTCCGGCCGAACAGTAATCCGGTATCGCTGCGTCTCTTTGTCCCACTGCAGAGTCGTCTCAGGACGCCCCGCCTGGAGTACGTGGTTAATCACCGTCAGGTCAGCCGCAACGGACTTCATCGCGGCATGCACGACTGCCCTGGCGGCATCGCGCAGCTGCTGGGCTTCCGCCACGAGCCCATCAGGTGCCTTAGTACCTTTCGGCACAAGCCCCGCTATCACCAGCCAGTCGATGACGCGGGTATCGTCTTCAAAACAGTCGTGCCGTTCATCCCCTGTCCCGTATTCACTGTTAATAAAATCCAGCGCAAGGTTGTCAGCCAGGAAGAGGGGCTGAGAAGAAGGTGGTTTAAATTCCATACCGCTCCGTAACTCATAAAATCATTTTGACAGGTTACCAAATTTACATGTAACCTTCAAATAACCACTTTAAAGGTTACATGAGGCTTATCATGATCTCTTCCACTACGGATTTATCTGCTCCCGCTACGCCGGTGCATTACCGCTATAAACAGGCAGGTGATGTTAACGTTTTCTACCGTGAGGCCGGCGATCCGGCATCGCCTGTATTGTTGTTACTTCACGGCTTCGCAGGCTCATCATTTATGTTTCGGGATCTTTTTGCCCAGCTGGCGGATCGTTATCACTTAATCGCGCCAGATTTGCCGGCCTTCGGTTTTACCGAGGCGCCAGCGCGCGGTGAATACGCTTATACCTTTGACCAGCTCGCGGAAACCATTGACCGGTTTACCGAAGCACTTAATCTCAACCGCTATGCGCTGATGGTTCATGACTACGGTGCCCCTGTCGGATGGCGGCTGGCATTAGCCCATCCGGAGCGTGTGACAGCGCTTATTTCCCAGAATGGCAATGCCTACGAAGAGGGCCTGGGCGAGGCCTGGGAACCCATTCAGAGATACTGGCGCGAGCCCACGCCTGAAAACCGGCATGCGCTGCGTGAGTTTCCGACCCCGGCTTCAATCAAATGGCAATATCTGGAAGGTGTTGCCGATCAAAGCCAGGTTTCACCCGATGGCTATTCCCTTGAAGGAATGCAGGTATTACGGCCTGGTAATGCCGAGATTCAGCTTGACCTGTTACTGGATTACGCCTCAAACGTGAAGATGTATCCTCTGTTTCAGCACTATTTTCGTCAGCATCAGCCCCCGTTATTGGCCGTGTGGGGTAAACACGATCCCTTTTTCATGGCGGCGGGCGCTGAAGCCTGGAAACGCGATCTGCCAGACGCGGAAATCCGCTTCTACGACACGGGCCACTTTGCCCTTGAAACGCACGCCAGAGAGATAGGGTCTGATATTCGGGTCTTCCTTGACCGCCACATCCGCCAGACCTCTTCACCGATGGGTGATGTAAGCGTTGGCTAAAACACTTTCTCTGAAGAACACAACGATGGCTGTTACTGCTGGTGTGCAACATATCGGCTTAGCCGTATCTAAGCTTGAAGAAAGCGCTGCGTTTTTTACCAATATATTGGGCTGGGAGGAAGTGAAACGACGTGAAGATTATCCCGCTATCTTCGTAAGAGATGATGCGCTGACCATCATGCTATGGAAAACACAAACCGATGAGCCCATTACATTTAATCGTAAAACCAATGTCGGACTTCATCACTTAGCTTTACGGGTCGAAAATAAAGTGGATCTGTTCAGGCTTGTTGACCTGTTAAAGGCGAATCAGATTGAAATCGAATTTGAACCCACTTTAATCCGGGAGGGGCCATCAATGCATATGATGTGTTACGAACCGAGCGGCATCAGAATCGAATTCTATTATCCTGGATAGATGGGCATTGTTTGAATGCTTTTGAGGCCGCTCCATCCTGGGCAAATCCCATATGTAACCGGCATTTTGCCCTTCCAGCGTCCAGCGCCTTAGCATCTATTCTTTTATGTCCATCCGAAATAGCGAGCCTTGAAAGGAAAAAAACAGGTGCCCGGTTCGCCGGACACCTTGTATCAAGAGTTAAGCCTGATCAACGGTGGGGAACTTAACGTATGTCCTCACTCGCCACATACGCAACCCGGTAATTCTCCCTCCCCTCCTGCGGCGTCTCGCCAAAATTTACCTGCAACAGTTGCCAGCGGCTGACATCCCACCCGCAAAGCGGGGCATGCAGTTGCAGTGCCGACAGGTCGCTGTGCACGGGGATCGTCTCGCGGGCAATCGATAGCCAGGCGGCACTTTTCACCTCTGCCACAGCCGGCAGGCGCAGCGCCAGCCAGGTGTCGATCTGCGGCCAGCCAAAATCCTCCGTCAACCTGCGAAAACCGGGGCTCTGTAAAAACTGCGTCATCCCGGCGGCACTCTCCCAGACGTAGAGCGGCGCATAGCGGTTTTCCACGCTAAAAGCGGCATCGCGTCTGGCAACAAGGAATGCCTTAAACAGCAGGCCGGGAAAGCCGTTCAGCTCCGCGCCATGCTCCGCAATACGCCGTTCAATAATGGTCATATCGTAGTCGGCTGGCAGCGTGAAGCGATATTGCATAACGATCATAACCCCTCCTCAGACAGCATCCTTCCCCGACTAAAGCTCCACTCTTCGGCGGTATTGAACTGGATCATCACCATGACGTCATCCGGGTGAATAGCCAGCGTCCTGTGCAGCTCTTCACACAGCCTGCGGCAGAGATTTTGCTTTTGCGCAGCGGTGCGGGGCTTGCCCGCCAGAATGTGAAACTGAATAAATTTGTCGCTGCGCCCGCCGCTTTTATAGTGGCGATCGAACAGGTGCCGCGTGGCCGGGATCTCCTCAAAAATCTGGAAGCGGTCCCCCGGCGGAACCGCGAATTCTGCCTCCAGGCTCTGCTGGAGGAGGTCGGAGATCTGCGCTATCTGCGCGTCGCTGTACCCCGGCCGCAGGGAGACACGTGTAAAGGGCATCGGGTTACTCCTCTTCCAGGCAGCCGAGGGCGGAGACCGCCGCAGGCCAGCCGGCGTAGAACGCCAGGTGGGTGAACACTTCGGTAATTTCCTCCCGGGTCAGGCCGTTTTGCTGGGCAAAGTCGATATGCCAGGGCAGTTGCTGTACACGCCCCAGCGCCGTCAGCGCGCCCAGGGTGATGAGGCTGCGATCCCGCGGGGAGAGCGCGTCGCGTTTCCAGATGTCATTGAACAGCACCTCCTTGCTCAGCTCGGCCAGTTTCGGCGCGACGCGGCTCAGGGTTTCAGAAGTAAGGGATGTGGCCATGATGTTCTCTCCGCATTGACAGTAAGGCGATTCTGGCCCCATAGTTTCATCCTGAAAATCAAATTATATTTGCACCACCATCCCGTATTTCAGGACATTTATGAACAAGCTCCCTCCGACGCTCGACCTCGATGCGCTGCGCAGTTTTGTCACCGGCATTGAGTGCGGCAGCTTTGCCCTGGCCGCCACCCATCTCTGCCGCTCCACCTCGGCGGTGAGCGCCCAGCTCAAAAAGCTGGAGCAGCAGTGCGGTGCAGAGCTGGTGATGAAAAAGGGCCGTGGCCTGACGCTGACCCGCAACGGAGAGATCGTCATGAGCTACGCCCGCCGCATGCTGGCGCTGAATGACGAGGTGCAGTTTGCGCTGAAAGGCGAGCTGCTGCAGGCGGAGATCCGCATCGGCATGCAGGAGGATTTTGGTGAGTCGCTGATGCCGGGCATTCTGGGCGAATTCAGACGCCACCATCCGGGAGTGCGGATCGTTGCCAGAGTGGATCGCAACCGGGCGCTGCTCAACGCCTTTGACGATCACGCCCTGGATATGGTGCTGCTGTGGCAGAACGAGAGCGAGCCACGCAAGGGACGGTCGATCGGCCAGAGCCAGATGGTGTGGATCCAGCCTCCGGAGATGGAGATCCGTTCCCTGCTTGCCCGGGGCGAGCCCCTGCCGCTGGTGATGTTCGACACCCCCTGCCTGATGCGCACCCACGCCATCGACTGCCTGAACCGGGCGGGCATCCCCTGGCGGGTGGTCTTTGTCAGCCACAGCCTGAGCGGGATCTGGGCGGCGGTGCAGGCCGGGCTCGGCGTGACGCTGCGGACCCGGATCGGGATGCCTGCCAGCCTGCGGGCGGCGGGAAGCGTGCTGCCCACGCCGGGCAGGCTGGGGATCACCCTCGAACAGCACGGCAGCGAGGCAGAACCACGGGCGCAGGCCCTGCTGGCGCAACTGATGGAGCAGGCTCTGCTCGGAGTGAAATAAATGGCGGATCCTCGCCACAGGTTGTCAGTTTTGCGCCAGTACCCTGCTCCGTTCTTCGCCAGGATAAAAACAGAACATCACCTGGAGAACCCCTATGTTGCGCAACCCTTCGCAAAAGTACGTGGCCTATGCCCCCATTTCGTTACCCGACCGTCAGTGGCCTGATAAGAGGCTGACCCACGCCCCGCGCTGGCTCTCAACCGACCTGCGCGACGGCAACCAGGCGCTGGCCGAACCGATGGATATCCCCCGCAAGCTGCGCTTCTGGGAGCAGTTGATCAAATGCGGCTTCAAGGAGATTGAGGTGGCGTTCCCCTCCGCCTCCGAAACGGACTTCCAGTTTGTCCGCCAGCTGATTGAGGAGCAGCGCATCCCGGATGATGTCACCATTCAGGTGCTTACCCAGGCCCGCAGCGATCTGATTGAGCGCACCTTCGCTTCCCTCGACGGGGCAAAACGCGCCACGGTGCATCTCTATAACGCCACTGCGCCGCTGTTCCGCCAGCTGGTCTTTCGCCAGAGCCAGGAGGAGATTGTCCAGCTGGCGGTCAGCGCCACGCGGCAGATACGTGCGCTGTGCGAGACCAACCCGCAGACGCGCTGGACCTATGAGTATTCGCCGGAAACCTTCTGCTTTACCGAACCGGAGTTTGCCCTGCACATCTGCGAGGCGGTGGCGGATGTCTGGGAACCCTCTGCCGAACGGCCCATGATCGTCAACCTGCCTGCCACGGTGGAGGTCAACACCCCCAACGTCTATGCCGATCAGATCGAGTATTTCTGCCGCCACTTCTCCCGTCGGAGCGAGGTCTGCATCAGCGTCCATCCCCATAACGATCGCGGCAGCGGCGTTGCCAGCGCCGAGCTCGCCCTGCTGGCGGGTGCCGACCGGGTGGAAGGTTGCCTGTTCGGTAACGGGGAGCGCACCGGGAACGTCTGTCTGGTGACCCTGGCGATGAATCTCTACAGCCAGGGGATTTCGCCGCAGCTCGATTTCAGCGATATGAAGCAGGTGGTGGAACTTGTGGAACAGTGCAACCAGCTGCCGGTGCATCCCCGCCATCCTTACGCCGGTAAGCTGGCCTTTACCGCCTTCTCTGGCTCGCATCAGGATGCCATTAAAAAAGGGTTTCACGCCCGGGAACAGTCCCTCTCCCCGCGCTGGGAGATGCCCTATCTCCCGGTGGATCCGGAAGATATCGGCTGTAGCTATGAGGCGGTGATCCGCGTTAACAGTCAGTCCGGCAAAAGCGGCGCGGCGTGGATGCTGGAGCAAAATCATGGCCTGGCGCTGCCCCGGGCCCTGCAACAGGACTTTAGCCGCCACGTTCAGGCGCACACCGATCGGGAAGGTACCGAGATGACGCTAAGTGCGTTGTGGCAGCTTTATCGCGAGCTGTATGGGCCGCATCAGCACGCCCCACGGCAGCTGCTGGATTACCGAACCGAAAGCCAGGCCGACGGCGGGCTGCTGCTGTGGGCCCGCGTCCAGACCGTCGACGGGATTGTGATCCTGGAGGGGAACGGCAACGGCCTGCTCTCTGCCGCCGCCAGCGCGATAAAAGCCAGTTTTCATCTGGCCTTCGCCATTGAGGATTATCACGAGCATACCCTCGGCAGGTGCAGCGAAAGCCGCTCGGCGGCCTATATCCGCTGCAGCTTTAAGCAGGGAGCCAGCCGCTGGGGAACGGGCATCGACAACGATGTTTCCCGGGCGTCGCTTCAGGCTTTGCTGAATGCGTTGCCGGAGAGCGCCTCGGGCGGGAAGTAGTCGCTCGGCGCCACGCCGAGCGTGCGGCGGAACATGGCGCTAAAGGCGCTGTGACTCTCATAACCGAGGTCCAGCGCCACCCGTAGCACCGATTGCCCCTGCGCGAGGCGGTTCAGCGCCTCCATCAGCCGCGCCCGGCGCAACCATTCGCTGAAGGCCAGCCCGGTCTGCTGGCGAAAGTGCCGCAGCAGGGTGCGTTCACTAATATTGAGCGTTTTTGCTGCCAGCGCCGTCGTCCATTTTGTTCCCGGCTCGGCCTGGATCTGGCGGCACAGGGCCAGCAGCGCGGGGGCCTGGGGTTCCGGCAGGTTAAACGGCAGCACGCCGATCCCCCTGATTTCATCGAGGATCAGCTCGTAAATGCGCTCCGCCCGGCTGCCCGCGGCGTAGCTTTCCGGCAGTTGCAGCGAGGCGACGATCAGCTCGCGCAGCAGGGTGGAGATTTGCACAACCTGGCAGACTGAGGGTAAATCCGCCCGGGCGAAGGGATCGATAAAGAGCGTCCGGGCCGCCACGTCACCGGTGATCAGCAGCCGGTGCTGCGTCCCGGCAGGCAGCCAGACGCCTCGCCCCGGCGGTACAATCCAGATCCCCTGCCCGGTCTCTACCCGCACCACTCCGCTGAGGGTATGCAGAAGCTGGGCGCAGGTATGGCTGTGCCAGGGCTCCGTTTCACCATGGGTGTAATCATGGGCAAAAGGCACCAGCGGGCGGGTGGCAAAGCTGAACTGCTGTTGGGTTGTCATCGATTATCTATTTTGCGCTATCTGCGCGTTGATAAAGTCAAACACGTCCGCGGCTTCGTTTGCTGAGGCAAATACTCTCTCGGGTATCACCACACAATTATCACTCCGCATATGGATAAAAATAAAACCCCCTTTTCTGTAGCTTTCCTTCACTTTTTCCCAATAGATTTTAACGCTGGCGGTGTTAGTGATATTTTCAATAAAGAAGCGGTTGAGCTTCACTTTCTGTAAAGTCTCCTCGTCTTCCTGCTCAGCCTGCTGCTGCTTTTGCATGACCTTATTCATAACTACATCATAGAGTTTGAACAGCGCCAACCCGACGCCAAACAGCACGAGCAGCGCGATACTGAACATTTTTGCTCTGGCGAGAAAATCACCGTCGGGGGCAGTTTGCAGGCTTAACTGCAACAGGGTGATAAAATTAAATAAGGCCGCCACCGCTAAAACAGAGACCGCAGCCTTATGAATGAGAAAAAGAGAACCGTAAGGTTTGAGGTGTTCTTTTTTATGATCGTTGATGAGCTTGCCCGCTTTAGTACGTTCCAGTGCTGATAATGAATATTCCACAACGATCCTGTTTTTTCTTATCATGCCTCTCCCTCTCTCTTATTCGCGCCTGATTATTTATCCTAACATATTGCCCCATCATTATTAGCGTTTCCCTCAGCTTATTACCCTCTTACACAGGGTTGCATGATGTCATCCAGGGTACGGAGATCTGTTTTTGCCCCGGCAATGAGCGTGATATTGATCTCTTCTGACCCGCGCACATGGTACATATCTACCTGAGCGATCCGCTGCTGCGCTTTGCTGATATCAAAAAAGTTAGGGTTATCCGCCTCAGGATAAATCACCTCAACGCCATAGCCCTCTGCCGACAAGGCATCCCGCATACAGTGGTAGCGCCCCACCAGCCCCGGGTGAGAAGAGACCGAATAGACCTGATACACCGTCGCATCACCAAAGGGATGGATAACACTGCACGCCGTCAGGATACCCGCTAACGCGATAAGTCCAATGATTTTCATACTAGTTCCCACTTTTCAGAGGTTCCCGGGAAGGAAGCCCGCCATCAGTGGCGGTGAATTTACCCCTGCAAAAACCAAAAATCAACTTTTTGTTGATAATTAAACATTATGAGTATAATTTAAGACTGCCAGCCCATTCTCCCCTACAGAGGCGAAGGTTCGGGTGGCAAAGGGTAAACTCGTGGCCCTGACAATGACCCAGACGAAGGAAAAATGATGAAGTCAGAATATGCAGAACAGATTGAGCTAATTTCCGGGCCACTGGAAGCCGCCATGGAGGCGCTGGCGGGTACGCTCTCCGCCAATCAGGAAGCCGTTTTACACAATCTCACCACGCCCGAATGCTCGATTGTCAAAATCATTAACGGGCATGTCAGCGGCAGAGGTAAAGGCGACCACCTGTTATCTGGCCCCGAGAAAGATAAGGGATTTGCCCTGTTGCTCGGTAAAAACGAGGGACGTAAGTCCTTGACGGTTAAAGATTATAAAACCGTGACCGCCTCGGAGAAGATCCTCAACAGCGCCTCCACCATCTACTACAGCGATGACGGCCATCCGCTGATGGCTTTCTGCATTAATGTCGACACCTCGCCGTATGAACACATTCGCAAAAGTCTCGACATCATCATGGCCACCGCGCCTGCCGAAACGGATGCAGCCGATCTCAACCTGGGTGGCCTTGTTGAGCAATCAATTCAGGAAATTATTGAAAAACATACCGTTACCGGAAAGAAAATTCAGAAAACGCAACGCCTTAAAATCGTTGCGGAGATGCGCGATAAAGGCATTTTTAAAATGAGGGGGGGCGTGCAACATGCGGCCCAGGCGCTGGGTGTGACACGTTATACGGTTTATAACGATCTTGAGGTGATGAATGAAAAATAGTTATCCGCAACGCATTCCTTTTTACCAGGTGGATGCTTTCTCTCAGGGGCCGTTTACGGGTAATCCCGCAGCGGTTTGTCTGCTGGAAGCGTGGCCGGAGGATGCGCTGTTACAGCGTATAGCCAGCGAGAATAATCTCTCCGAAACGGCGTTTGTTGTTAAGCAGGGCCACGATTACGCCCTTCGCTGGTTTACCCCTGCCGTTGAAGTCGACCTTTGCGGTCATGCGACGCTTGCCGCAGCCAGTGTGCTTCTGCGCCATGAAGAGTCGGGCAAGACGGTTCGTTTTTCCACCCGCAGCGGTGAGCTGACCGTTACCTCGGATAATGGAAAATTCACGATGGATTTTCCCCTCGTCACCCCCCGCAGGATTGCGGCCCCGGACGGGCTTTTGTCAGCACTTGGCATCGTTGCCGGGGCGACTGAAATCTGGCAGGCCTCCGATCTGATCGTGGTCATGGATGACGAAGCGCAACTCGACGGCTTAACGCCAGATTTCACCGCCCTGGCGAAATTCAACACCCGCGGCGTGGTCGTGACGGCGCCTTCTCGTCAGTTTGATTTTCGCTCCCGCTGGTTTGGGCCCCAGGTGGGCGTCAATGAAGATCCCGTTACCGGCTCGGCGCATACCTTTCTGGCCCCGCTGTGGAGCGATAAGCTGGCGAAAAAAACGCTCCATGCACAACAGGGCGGCAGCCGTAAAGGAGAGTTGATCTGCCATATTAACGATACGGGCCGCGTGACGCTGACGGGCGAAGCCTGTCTGGTCCTTGAGGGGATATTTATTATTTAAACAGAGCTATTTAAAAGTATTCATTTAATTCACCGAGAATAGAATAAGCGGATTAAATTCTGCCCGGCATCCTGTTACCTGAACCAAACACTATTGGTGACTTATAACCAAGGATAATCCAATGACTTTAACCAGGTGCGTTACTGCGCTTATTGCTGCCGTATCCATTGAAATCGTCGCGACAACATTATTATCGCTTTCTGACAGTTTTAAAATTATCTCCGCTGGCGTACTGGCCATTATCTGTTATGGCGTTAGCTACTATTTTTTATCTCTCGCCCTGAGGCGGATTCATATAGGTGTGGCCTATGCTATCTGGTCTGCGGTCGGGATCATTAGTATTACCTTTATACAAACCCGTTACTTTGATTTCACCCTGACACAGGATTCGTGGATAGGTGTGTGCATGGTTATTATTGGCACATTAATTCTCAACCTTGCTATCAAACAAAAAAGATAACAGTGTGGTTTTAAATGGTTAATATATTATTTGGCTTTTTCTGGCTTTTTATTTCCGTCTCAATAGAAGTGATTGCCACCTTAATGCTGCCGCAAACCAATACATTCAAAAATACGCTGATAACGGTTCTCTGCCTGATCTGTTACGCGACAGCCTTTTTTGCCCTGTCGATGCTGATGGGCTGGATTTCACCGGTTGTCGCCTATGCGGCCTGGTCAGGAACCGGCATTGTGATGATTTCACTCCTGAGCAGCATCTTTTATCAACTGCGCAGCAGCGCCCTGGAAAAGGTGGGGATCGGCTGCATCGTCGCCGGACTCATCGTGATTGCGTTTTAAAGGATCGACAGTATGAATAGCAAACCCCTTCCATCGCGTGTGGAACGGCTGCGCGACGCCTTTTTACAGGCGAAGCCCTTTATTTCTGCCCATCGGGCTGTCAGCGTCACCCGGGTTTATCAGGCCAATCCGGGAATGGATAATATTCTGCTCAGGGCGTTAGCGTTTCGTCATGCCTGCGAGAACGCGCCTTTATATGTCGCCGAAAACGAGCTTATCGTCAGCCACCCTGCGGGCGGCGCGCGCGGGGGTGAAGTTTCGCCGGAAATAAGCTGGCGCTGGGTGGCCGACGAGCTGGATAACCTCCCTTTCCGGGCCCAGGATCCTTACCAGATTGACGACGAGACGAAACGTCTCCTGCGGGAAGAGGTATTTCCTTACTGGCAAGGCCGCTCTCTGGATGAGATGGCGGAGACGCAGCTAAAAACCGTCGGGCTGTGGGAGTGGTGTCATGACGATGCGATATGCGACGTCACGATTAAAACCCAAAACGGCGGCGGTGACGCTTGCCCGGGCTACGACAATATTCTGCTGACCAAAGGGATAAAGGGAATACGGGATGAGGCGGCCGCGCACCTGGCCGCCCTCGATCCCGCCACCTCCGACGGCATCGAGGCGTTTAATTTTTATACCGCCGTGCAGCACGCCTGTGACGGCGTGATGGCTTACACCCGGCGCTATGCGCGTTATCTGCGCCAGCTGGCCGGGGCCGAGACCCGCCCCCTTCGCCGGGAAGAACTGCTGCAGATTGCCACGATTTGCGAGCGTGTCCCTGAACATCCTCCGCAGCATTTTTACGATGCCCTGCAGGCTATCTGGTTCGTGCATTCGCTGTTTATGCTGGAAGAGAATCAGACCGGTATCTCCCTTGGCCGCGTCGATCAATATCTCTGGCCGTTGCTGGAGCGCGATCTCAGGGACGGGACCTTAACGCATGCCCAGGCTGAAGAGCTGCTTTGCTGCTGGCTGATTAAGATGGCGGAAACCCTGTGGATTTGCAGCGAATCGACGGCAATGTACTTCGCCGGGTATCAGCCCTTTATCAACCTCGTGGTCGGCGGACAGAAGCGTGAGGGCGGCGATGCCACCAATCCGCTCACGCTGCTCATTATGGACTGCTCCGCGCGATTAAAAATTTATCAACCGGGCCTGGCCGTGCGAATTCACAATCAGTCGCCGCAGTCCTTTATGCGCAAGGTGGTGGATGTGGTGCGCGGCGGAATGGGGTTTCCGGCGTGCCATTTCGATGATGCGCATATTCGCATGATGCTGCATAAAGGGTTCAGCTATGAAGATGGCCGGGACTACTGTCTGATGGGCTGCGTCGAGCCACAGAAAGCGGGGAAAATGTACCAGTGGACCTCCGTGGGTTATACCACCTTCACCGCAGCGATCGAGATGGCGCTGCATAACGGCCGCTCGCGCGCCGGGAAGCAGACAGGCCCCCGCACCGGCGAGGTGTCGCAGTTCCACTGCTATGAAGATGTCAAACGTGCGGTTATGGCCCAGTTATCCGCTATGGTCAGAAAGGCCGCGCAGGTCACGCTCATCGTACAAAAACTGCATGCGGATCATGCCAGAAAACCGCTGATGTCGAGCCTCATCGAGGGCTGTATGGCCACCGCGAAGGATGTCACCCAGGGCGGCGCGTTTCTGAATGCGGGGCCGGGTCTTATCTGGACGGGGCTTGCCGACTTCGTGAACTCTCTGATGGTCATCAGGAGGCTGGTATTTGAAACCTCCCGCTTCACGCTGCAAGAGCTTGTTGACGCGCTCGACCATAATTTTGTCGGTTATGAGGCGCTCCTTACTGCATGCCTGCGGGTGCCGAAATACGGTAACGACATTGCCGACGTGGATGAGATGGCCCGTGAAAGCGTGCACTTTCTGGAAAAGGAGCATCGTCAGTATCGGATGCTGTATGCACCTTTTGCATTCGGCACGCTCTCCATCTCGAACAATACGCCGTTTGGGCTAATAACCGGCGCCCTTCCATCCGGTCGCCTTGCGGGCAAGCCGCTGGCGGATGGAATAAGCCCTGCCCAGCAGACAGATTATCTGGGCCCCACCGCGATCATCAACTCGGTCAGCCGAATCAATGTTGAAGAGATGGATATCGGCATGGTCCATAACATCAAGCTTATGTACGGCATGCTGGAAACGCCGGAAGGGCAAAACAGCCTTATCCATCTGCTGCGGACAGCCAGTATCCTGGGAAATGCCCAGTTGCAGTTCAGCTACCTGGATGATGAAACGCTGCTGAAGGCGCAGCAAAACCCGGCGGAGTACCGCAACCTGATGATCCGTGTCGCAGGATACAGCGCCTTTTTCGTTGAATTAAGTAAAGAGGTGCAGGATGAGATCATCAGCCGAACCACTCAACGTCGCTTCTGAGCCGGCATCCGGCTGGATAACACATATTCAGCGGTTTTCGCTGCATGACGGACCGGGTATTCGCAGCGTTGTGTTTCTGAAAGGCTGCCAGATGCGCTGCCGCTGGTGCGCCAACCCGGAAGGGCTCAACTCTGGCAGCGAGATCTTCTGGCATGCTGAGCGCTGCCTTCACTGTGGAAAATGTGCCCTGCACTGCCCGGCCGGCGTACATCGTTGGGTGGACGGTGTGCACACGCTTGATCGCTCGCGTCAGTGTCAGGGTTGCAGGCGATGCGAAGAGAGCTGCCCGGCTGGTGCACTTAATGTGACAGGGGAAAAACTGACCTCAGAGGCCGTTTTTAACCGCGTCATGGCGGATGAAACCTGGTTTCGTCAATCCGGGGGCGGCATCACCCTCAGCGGGGGTGAAGTGTGCACTCAGCCCGAGTTTGCCAGACAACTCATGCAAAAAATTAGCGCAGAGGATATTCACACGGCAATTGAAACCGCCGGGTACGCCCCTTGGCGCGCCGTAAAACAGATCGCATCGGTTTGCGATCTGATTCTCTTTGACCTGAAAAGCGCCGATGACGAGCAGCATAAACGCTATACCGGAGTGAGTAATAAGATCATCCTGCGTAACCTTGAAAGATTATTGCAGGGAGATCGACAGATCGTTATCCGTATCCCCGTTATTCCAGACTTTAACGATAGCCCCGAACAGGCTGAAAAATTGTTCATGCTGATACATTCCCTGACCTGGCACCGTCCTGCGTTCAAATTTATCGAATTACTTCCCTACCATCGTTTTGGCACCGGGAAATATGCCTTACTTAATAAGGCCTACGAATGGAACGACTCTGCTGCACAAGTAGAAAACTTCTTACAACATACCCACAAATATAACCTACCGGTAAGGGTTTCAGGGGTAATGGTGGGCTAACGAAAAGAGGTAATCATGTTAAATAAACCAGAAAAGAGTTCTGAAAAAAATAGTTTGGTTCTCGAACGCCGCGTCGTTATCGGTACGCTCTTTTTCATGTTCGTGATTTATGCTGCACTGCTTCTGACGCAATTTAACTAGCGTGCGGCATCATTGTGCCTGTGACAGGCTTGAGTAAATAAGGAGTTGTAATGAAGAAAGTTGTGGCTGTCATTAGCCTGGTGCTATTGAGCCTCACCGTCGCCGGATGTTCAAGCGATTATGTTTTACAGAAGAAAAATGGTGAGATGATTATTACTCACGGCAAACCCGAAGTTGATGATGATAATGGCCTCATTACTTATGAAGATATCGCGGGAAATGAACATGCGATCAACCGGGATCAGATTATCCAGATGATAGAGAAATAAGGTAGCACAGCGGGCAGAGGATCGCCGGAAACTCTGCCCTGCTTGCATGCTCGTTCAGGAGAGAGGCTAAAGACGATGAAGAAGATCTTATTTCCCCTCCTCCTGTCATGCGCGTTGTTTATTCATGGCGATTCAGGCGCCCTCCGGCAATATCGCTCGGGCAGCCAAAAGCCGATCCTCCCGGAAGCGAATAAGGTCGTCGTCGATCCGGCAAAAATCAACGCCACACGCAGGCGCTCACCCAAAAAACATCTCAGACGCTTCATTTCCGGTATTACCCGTAAACGACAGCAGAAATAATCTCATCCGCCCTCATGCTAGCAGCCAAAAAAGGGGGCGCGTGTTTAATAGCCTTACAAAGTGAAGATAAAATCAAAAATATATCCAGAAGAAGAATAATCTGAATTATCCCTTCCAGAAAGGTGCGTTCCGTCACAGTGGCTACGCTTTAAATTCATTGATAAAGGAGGTCGGGATGACATCAGGAAACACCACTTCAAAAAACTACCCACAACCCCCGTTTGTGGAACAGCCGCAGCAAATGCCCGGACTGGCGTCAGAGATGAAGCCAATCCCCGATCATGGCGAGACGAGTTATACCGGCTCGGGCAGACTTTCTGGTAAAAAAGCGCTGATTACCGGCGGCGATTCCGGGATTGGTCGCGCGGTGGCGATTGCCTATGCCCGTGAAGGGGCAGACGTGGCCATTGGCTATCTGCCGGAAGAGGAGTCCGATGCGGCAGCCGTTATTGCCCTGATTCAGGCGGAAGGACGCAAAGCCGTCGCGATCCCGGGTGATATTCGGGTGGAGTCGTTCTGTGAGACACTGGTTGAGCGCGCCGTGACGGAGCTCGGCGGGCTCGATATTCTTGTCAACAATGCGGGTAGACAGCAGTTCTGCGAATCCATTGAAGATCTGACCACCGCCGCTTTCGACGCGACCTTCAAAACCAACGTTTATGCCCCCTTCTGGATCACCCGCGCCGCCCTGCGTCACCTGACGGAAGGCGCGGTGATTATCAATACCTCTTCGGTTCAGGCCTTTAAGCCCAGCGAAATCCTGCTCGATTACGCCCAGACCAAAGCCTGTAACGTGGCGTTTACCAAATCACTGGCAAAACAGCTTGGGCCGAAAGGGATCCGCGTGAATGCCGTGGCGCCGGGCCCTTACTGGACGCCGTTGCAGTCAAGCGGTGGTCAGCCGCAGGAGAAGGTGCAGCAGTTCGGGGCAGATACGCCGCTGGGCAGACCGGGTCAGCCCGTGGAGATTGCACCGCTGTATGTTCTGCTGGCATCTGAAGAGTGTTCCTATGCTTCCGGTCAGGTCTGGTGCTCTGACGGCGGTACCGGCGTAGCCTAATTCTGTTGCCTTTATTTTGACGCGCCTGACGACGACAAGACTTATTATAAAATCCGTTATCCGAAGCGGTAACGGATTTTTAAAGCTGAAAAGCCGTCCGGCGCAAAATTATCAACTATTCTTAGATCGTTGATTTTTGTTTTTTATTTCGGTCAGTTTTACAGCCTTCCTCGTTATAAATGACATCATCCGGTCCCTCAAGGGCTTAAACGTTCACGTTGATAATGTTTCCTGTTTTTCAATCAGTTCCTGGTTCCGAACGCAAAGATTAATTAAAGGACAACAGCTATGACTCACATTCATGAACACGCCACGGTTAACACAACCTATCCCGATTCGCGGCTGCCCCTGCCCACAACGAACAGCAGTGCCGTATCATGGGGTGCCATCTTTGCCGGCGCAGCGGCAGCGGCATCCCTGTCGCTAATTTTGCTAATGCTGGGTACCGGGCTGGGCCTGACAACGATTTCACCCTGGGAAAACCGCGGGCTTGACGCCGGCACGGTGGGCATTGCTGCCATCGCCTGGCTGACGTTCACGCAAATCGTGGCGTCTGGCATGGGCGGCTATTTAGCCGGGCGACTGCGTACCAAATGGGTCGATACCCGTACCGATGAAGTCTACTTCCGCGATACTGCCCACGGGTTTTTAACCTGGGCTGTCGCTGCACTGGTTTCTGCGGCGCTGTTTACAAGCACCGTGGGCGCCCTGATTGGTGGCGGCGCTAAAGTCGTGGGTACCGTTGCCGGCGGGGCTGCGACGGCCACAGCAGCTGGCGCGGCGGGTATGGCGAACAGTTCGTCTGAGGCGCCGGGTTCATCCATGGACTATTTTGTGAATTCGATGTTCAGGGCCAGTAACCCTGCCACACCGGCAAACGGTGCTACCGATCCTGCTGATCCAACCGCTGCACCTGCTCCCGCCACGCCAGCCGCACCTGCTGAGCCATTAACGCCTGCGCAGGTAAGTGAAGTGACCGGTATTTTTGCCAACAGCATTACCACCGGTACCTTACCGCCGGAAGATCGTCAGTATGTCGCCCAGCTGATTGCACAAAAGACCGGTATCAGTCAGCAAGAAGCTGAACAGCGTGTACAAACCACCTATGACAAAGCCCAGGCTAAATTAAAAGAAACGAAGGAGAAAGCGCAGCAAGCTGCTGATGCCGCACGTAAAACCACAAGCTATCTGATGCTCTGGACATTTATTGCGCTGCTGGCCGGTGCTTTCGTTGCCAGCCTGTGTGCGACCTTCGGTGGTCGTCAACGTGATTTATAATTCTTAATTAAGCAGGAGGTTTAAAATGCGCTCACTATTACTCTTCTTTTTAGGCGTACCTATTCCAATCATTATCCTGATTGCACTGTTCTTCCATTAATCGCTTTTTAAAACATAAATGCCCTGACGGGCATTTATGTTTTTTTCTTTTTTCACCACGCCTTCATCCGGCCACGCGATTTATCCGTTGCGGATCCTGCCATCGATTCCCGGCTGCGGTTTACCAAAAAGATAACCCTGGGCGAGATCGCAACCCAGCGCCTGGAGACTTTCCAGCTGTTCCTGCGTTTCGACCCCTTCTGCAACCGCCTTCATATTAAGGGACTTCGCCATCCCGGTAATCAGTTTGATGATGGTCAGGGCGTCGTCCTGGTCAGAGATCGAATGGACAAAGGATTTATCGATTTTAATTTTATCGAAGGCGAGCTTGCTCAGCCGCGAAAGGGAAGAATACCCCGTACCAAAATCATCAATGGAGATTTGCACGCCACGGGCTCTGAGCGTGTTGAGGGTATTGAGCGGAGTATCGTTATCGGTAAAGAGAGAGGATTCCGTCACCTCCAGCTCCAGACGATCGGCCGCAAGCCCTGTCTCTTCGAGAATGGAGAGCACGATGCCGGCAAAGGCTTTGCTGCTGAGCTGGATAGGCGAAACATTCACCGAGATTTTTGCCGGAACCGCCCAGGTCGCCGCTTCCCGGCAGGCGAGTTCAAGCACCGATCTTCCCAGTTCATTAATCATGCCTGTCTTTTCCGCAACGGGAATAAAGCTGTCCGGCGACAGAAGCCCCTTTAATGGATGCACCCAGCGAACAAGGGCTTCATAGCTGTAAATTTCCCGGCTGAACGAATCGACAATGGGCTGATAATAAACCACGAATTCTTTATTCGCTAAGGCCATCGCCAGATCGTGCTCAAGGGTTCTGCTCTCCTGCAGCTTTTGTAACATGATCGGCCGGAAGACTTTTATCTGTCCGGGGCCCTCTTTTTTGGCTTCATACAGGGCCAGATCGGCAAATTTATAGAGAAAGTCGGAGCGGCGCTCCGTGTCCGAGATAACAATGCCGACACAGGTGGCGATATTAATGATGGTGTTATAAATGGTGTACGGCTGGTTGATAGAAGCACATATTTTTTGCGCGCGCGAAACGGCGCTGCTCTCTGTCAAACCGCTCGAGAGAAAGGCAAACTCATCCCCGCCTAAGCGATAAAGGGTATCGGTCGTCAGGCTCATGGCAATCAGGCGTTCGGAGATCTGGCGCAGCAGCATATCGCCAACATCATGACAGTAGGTATCATTGATCTCCTTGAAGCGGTCCAGATCAAACAGCATGACGGTCACAGATTCATTATTTTTTTCCGCCACCTGAATGATTTTCTTTATATTTTCCCAGAAAAACTGGCGGTTATTCATGCCTGTCAACGAGTCATGGTAAACGTCATATTCCAGCTGTGTATTCTGGATTTGCAGTTTCTCCTTAGATTTTTGCAGCTCTTCAGCAAGGCTTTTGACCTGAAGATGCGCCGTCAGAATATTTCTGTTCTGGAAGAATATCAGCACGCCAAGAATGGCACTCAAAATGATTAACAGTAGAGAAGCCGCTGAATAAATATAATATAACGTTTGTATTTTGAGATTAGCTTTATTGATCGAGTTAATATCATTGTCTAACGCACTGGATGACAGGCGGCTTAAGGGGGCATCAAGCAGGTGCATTTTAATCAGGTAGGTCTGGAGCGCTGGACGGTCCATTTTCTCAAGGTTAGCGTCCAGATCTTTGAGAATATTTTCTATATTTACCGCCAGTTCATGGTGCGCTTTATTGCTGGCAATATAGCGCCCCAAATCACCCTCTTTCATTAAACCGCTCTGGCTGAGCATAATGTCAAGACGCAGGCGCACGTCGTCAATCGTCAAAGCGTCAATACCGTTGGCGTAAAGACCGAGCGTTGATTCGAATCGATAAAATTCTGATACCAGCTGAGCTGCGGACCATGAGTCCGTATAGTGCGTCAGTTTTTGTAACTCTTGTTGCCTCTCGTGCACAAGGAAAGAGATATATCCCGTAGAGATAAAAAGGAAAAAAATGATGCCCGCCAGTATCCTGTTCATGTTGCGCTTCTGAACTCCTACTCAATATTCATTTTGCTGACCTGCCATGCCGATCGTGAATAATAAATTTGATTATTCAGTTCGTGCAGACTGTCATAGGGATACACAATGAATAACGGGCCTTTGTCACGGATACGCATGTATTCACCGTTGACTTTCAAGGCAAGGATAACGTTGTATTTTTTAAAATCACTGAGCGGGATAACGGTGGTGTAGTCATTGAGCGCAATGACCTTAGCAACGGTGCCTTTTGCCCCAACGTAATCCATAAGCTTTTGCAGCGGCACGCCCGTAAAGGTTGTGCGCCCATTATACCAGGGTGAAGTAGTCTGGAAACTGACCATCCCGAGTTTCTCAAGGCTGGCGACATCGAAAACGGCTTTCCCGTCTTCGTTTGTATTTTGTATATTACCGGACAGGGTTAAAAGGGCTTTACCGGCGGGTTTGGGCAGTTCACCTGCCCAGGCATGGGTGGCAACCACAACGCTTAAGAACATGACAATAAACCGCATACTAACCTCACCTATCTGCCGGATATGAAAGAATTATAATTTAGTTAACGTGCTATTAATATATGCTCCTTGCCTATTATTGCAGCAACAAAACCGTTTATACAATAAATCATTAAAATCAATAAGTTAAATTTTCCTTCTTATAAAAATGATTAACTAAAGTCTGTACATTTATTTCATTTAGAGCAAATTTTATTGAATCTGTACAAAAAATAATCTACCCACTTATATAATGCAATTAAACACACAAGAATATAAAGGTTTTATTTTTTATCCCTGCTCAGTAGAAGCGAGATGACAGCGGGAGAATGATGACCTCCTTCCCGTTCAGAAACCGTTTTTTTCCGGCTGCTGCCGCTTCTTGTTATCAGCGGCGATAACCAGTGCTATTCCGGCCAGCACCGCCAGCGTGCAAAGCAACATCCGCAGATCCGGTACCTCACCAAGAAATAACACGCCGCATGCCGCCGCGATACACGGAACGCTCAGCTGCAGGGTGCTGGCGGTTGCTGAAGAGAGCGTGGTGACCAGGGCATACCAGAGCACGTAGGCAACGCCAGATGCCAGCCCGCCAGAAAGCAGGGCCAGGATAATGCCGCTGGTGTCAATATGGACTGGCACCTGTCGTACCAGGCTCAGGAGGAGAATAACCGGCAGGCTGAGGATGAAATTACCGCTCGTTGTTCCCGCCGCAGCCTGGATATTTTTGCCGCGCAGCGAATAGGCGCCCCACGCGAAGCCAGAGGCTACCATCGTAATGGCCGCCGCAAGCGGAGGCGCGGTCGCCCCAGGAAGCAGTAATGTAATAATGCCCCCTACGGCAATGAGTATCCCGCAGGCCTTATAGCCGCTCAGTCTCTCGCCTTTTACCACGCTCCAGCCGATCATACAGACCTGGACTGCGCCAAACAGCAGCAATGCGCCTGTCGCCGTATTGAGCTGAACATACGCCAGCGAGAAAAACAGGACATAGGCGCACAACAGCAGGGCGTCGATAATTTTCCAGCGTATCTCTTGCAGCCTTCCCCGCGCCAGATGCCAGACAAACAGCACTGCCGCTCCCCCCAGTAATCTCAACATGCTGAAGGTTTCAGGATCGGCATGGCCGTTCTTCAGGGCTACGCGGCAAAGAATGGAGTTCGCTGCAAATGCAGTTAAGACAAAGAGAACCAGCAACAGCTTTTTCATACCCTTCCTGAGAGAGACCGTTCCGGACCGACGGTGGGATCGTGAGTTTGTCTATTTACTTTACTGTAAAACCGCACTTTTGCGGACGCGCATCTCCACCGCCCAACGCAGGGATCAAAAAATTTCGCTGACTTGGTTGCATAATAAAACCAAATGGCGCACAGTTTATTTAGTTTCATATTAAAACCACTATCTCCCATTATGAGGTACGACAATGACTACGCAACGTTCAACAGCTTTAATTACAGGTGCATCTTCCGGCATTGGCGCGGTCTACGCCGACCGTCTCGCCGCTCGCGGTTACGATCTGGTGCTGGTGGCCCGTCGGGAGGCGCGTCTGCTGGCGCTGGCGGAACAGCTCAGGCAGCGCTATGGGGTAAAGGTCACCCCCCTGACGGCGGATCTTACCGATGAAAGCGGGATCCGCGCCGTGGAAGAGATGTTGCGCAACAACGCCGCTATCGACACCCTGATCAACAATGCCGGTACTGCGCAGATGGCGCCGTTCCTCGCGGGAGACGTGGCGCAGCATCAGGCGATCAATATGCTCAACACCACCGCGCTGATGCGTCTCACTTATGCCCTGCTGCCGCGTCTGGCGCAAAACAACCGCGGTACCCTGATTAATATCGCCTCGGTATTGTCGATCCATGCCCGGGCGGGCAGCGCGCTCTACAGCGCCACCAAAGCCTGGGTGCTGAATTTTACGCGCGGATTACAGGAGGAGTTTGCCGACAGCCAGGTGCGTATCCAGGCGGTATTGCCCGCAGCCACGGCCACGGAGATTTGGGAGCTGTCCGGCATCAGCGCCGACGATCTGCCCGCCGGGTCGGTGATGACCACCGACAATATGGTGGATGCGGCGCTGGCGGGGCTCGACCAGGGTGAGCTGATCACTATCCCGCCGATGCACGATGAAGCCCTGTGGACGCGCTACGAAGAGGCGCGCCTGGCGCTGTTTGCCAGCGCCCGCACCGGCGAACCCGCCCCCCGCTACCTGACGCGCTGAGGATTGCGCGGATCGCCCCTCTGGCTCAGAGGGGCGTTTTAGCAGGCGACGGTCAGCGCGTTAAATCCCGAAATTTGCGGTATATTTTCTCTTTACCTTCTCTCATGTTGATAAAGGGATAAGACAATGCCGGTCGACTGTATTATTACTGCCGCAGGACTCTCCTCCCGCATGGGGACGTGGAAAATGATGTTACCCTGGCGCGAGGGAACCCTTCTGGATGCCAGTATCAACAACGCCCTGCAGTTTTGCTCGCGCATTATTCTCGTCACCGGTTTTCGCGCCCAGGAGCTACAGGCGCGATATCAGCACCGGGAAAATGTCACCCTGGTTCATAATCCCGATTATGAAAACGGACTGGTCAGTTCGGTGATAACCGGTGCCCGGGCGGTGAGCACGGATTACTGTTTTATTACCCCCGGCGATCTGCCCTGCCTGGACGGGGAGATTTACCGCCAACTTTGGGCATTACGCACCGGGGGGGCGATCCTGCCGCACTATCACGGTACGCCCGGCCACCCTGTTTTGATTGATCGCGCCAGCCTGCAACAGGCGATCTCCCGTCCGGCTATCCGCAGCATGCGCCAGGCCCTGATGGAGGGTAAACACCAGTGCGTGGCCCTCGATCGCCCGGAAATTATTGTTGATATCGATACTCCTGACGATTTCAGAAGCGTGCAACAGGAGAGTTAACACTTCCCGCGTCACGTTACTATTATGCTGTCGCGGCTTTTTTTACTCTCTGGCATAGTAAAAAAGGCCACTAACCCAACAGGATAAGAACCATGCTTGAACTCCGCCCGAACTGCGAATGGTGCGATCGTGACCTGCCTCCTGATGATCTGGACGCGCGGATCTGCTCCTTTGAGTGCACCTTCTGCGCGACCTGTGCCGACACCCACCTTAACCATCGCTGCCCTAACTGCCAGGGGGAGCTGGTGCGCCGCCCGGTGCGTCCGGCAAATAAGCTGATGAATGCGCCTGCCTCCACCGTGCGGGTTCATGCGCAAAAAAGCGCCTGACCCGCCTTCTGACGAAGAGAGAAATCATGATCCAGCTGCAGACCATTCCTGCTCCGCGTACTTTCACCGATGTGGCTCCGGTATTGCTTACCGATGCCACCCTGCTTGAGCGCAAAAACAGGGTGCTGGCCCGCATCAACGAGGCGGGCTATGATGCCCTGGTGATCTATGCCGACAAAGAACACGGCAGCAACTTTGAGTATCTGACCGGGTTTGTGCCGCGCTTTGAGGAGGGTCTGCTGATTCTGGAAAAGAGCGGCGCGGCGACGGCGATCCTCGGCAATGAAAATCTCAAGATGGCCCGCCATTCCCGCATTCCGGTTACCCTCAAACACTGCCCATATTTCTCGCTGCCCAATCAGCCGATGGATAATGAAACCTCGCTGGAGTCGCTGTTTCGCGAAGCGGGTCTGCATGCATATGACCGAATCGGGGTGGTGGGCTGGAAGATGTTTACCGCAGCCGGAGCGGATAACAGGCAGCTTTTCGATCTCCCTTATTTTATCGTCGAGGCGCTGAAAAACAGCACCGATGCGACGCTTGAGAACGCCACACACCTGTTTATCGGCGGCGAAAACGGCGCCCGCATCACCAACAACGAGAATGAAATCGCGCATTATGAATATGGCGCGAACCTGGCCTCGACCTGCATGCTGAACGCCATGGACGCAGTGGAGCCGGGGATCCGCGAAACCGAGCTGGGGGCACGGCTGGCGGCAGAGGGGCAGTATCAGACGGTGGTGACCATTGCCGCCGCCGGGCAGCGCTTTGAGAAGGCAAACTTCTACCCCACCTATAAAAAGCTGGTACGCGGGCAGCCGCTGTCGCTGACCACCGGGTTTAAGGGTGGGCTGTCCAGCCGGACCGGATTTGTGATTGCTGACGAGAGCGAGCTGCCGGACGGCCAGAAAGATTATCTGGATCGGGTGGCGAAACCCTATTTTGCCGCCATCGCCAGCTGGCTTGAGCAGATTAAAATCGGCATGCCGGGCGGCGGGCTGTATGCCCATATCGAACAGGTGCTCAATAAAGCGCAGTATGGCTGGCATCTTAATCCCGGGCACCTTAGCGCCGACGAGGAGTGGATGTCCTCCCCCATCTACCCGGGCTCTGCCGAGACGCTAAAAAGCGGCATGATCCTGCAACTCGATATCATCCCCTCTGTTTCCGGCTATACCGGCGTGAGCGCTGAGGAGAGCGTCGCTCTGGCGGACCAGGCCTTGCAGGAGAAAATTCAGGCGGCGTACCCGGAACTGTGGGCGCGGATTGCCAGCCGCCGGGCATACATTCGCGAGGTGTTAAACATTAATCTGGCGGATGAGGTGATCCCGCTGTCGAATACCGTGGGTTATCTGCGTCCGTTCCTGCTGGCAAAGGAGATGGCGTTTACCTGTTGAAGTTTGTTTCTGCCACTTTACAGGCCCGGCAGCGCTACGCTTGCCGGGCCTTTCAGGGCAGAAACCTTACTGCAATGCTGCAAGAATGCGGTACGCAGCCTTGACCCGCTCGCTGTTGGGGTAACTTTTATTCGCCAGCATCACAATGCCGAGGTTCTTCTCCGGGATAAAGGCGATGTAGCTGCCAAATCCGCCGGTCGAGCCGGTTTTATGTACCCATGAGGCTTGCACCGGCGGCTGTGGAGGCGCGATAGCCGTGGCATCGTGGGCAGCCAGGGCATATTTATTATCCGCCCCCTGCTCCAACGTCCGGGAGGAGACCGGCCAGTTGAGCATCTCCCAGCCCAGCACCTGATACATCTCGCCTACCTGCCAGTAGCGTGACTGGGCAATCGCCACCCCTTTCTTCAATGAGGCATCTTTAATGCTGTCCGGTTGCAGGTTGGCCTGTAGCCAGCCTGCCATATCCACGATGGAGGTTTTTACCCCGTAGGCTTCGGCATCGAGCATCCCTGGCGAGACGTGCACCGCCTTACTGTCCCGGTAGCCCCAGGCATAATTCGCCTGTTCGCTTGCCGGTACGGTTACCCAGGTGTGGCTCAGCTTCAGCGGTTCCAGCACCCGGCGGGTGAGCGCCTGCTCGAAACTCATCTTTGAGGGCTTGACCGCCAGGGCGCCGAACAGGCCGATGCTGGCGTTGGCGTAGAGGCGTTTAGAACCCGGCGTCCATGCTGGCTGCCAGGTCTGATAGTACGTTTGCAGCGCTGCGGCATCGGTCACGTTCTCCGGCACCTGGAGCGGGAGTCCCCCTGCGGTGTAGGTCGCCAGATGGAGGAGGCTGATGCCCTGCCACTGCTTGCCTGACAGCGCGGGCCAGTAGTTGCTGGCCGGATCGTTGAGGGCAATCTCCCCGCGCGCCACCGCATCGCCGCCGAGCACCCCGGTAAAGGTTTTGCTTACCGAGCCCAGCTCAAACAAGGTTTGCCGGGTGACGGGCTTTTTCCCGGCGACATCCGCCAGCCCTTGCGTGAAGAAATAGGTCTGGCCCTTATAGATGACCGCAACGGCCATGCCTGGGATCGACTGGTCGTGCATCAACGCGGTCATGGTGGGGTTCACCGCCTCCGCGACCAGCGCCTCCTCCGGGGTGGCGGCGAGAGCGGAACCAGACAGGCAAACGAGGAGCATACAGAGCAGGGATTTTTTCATCGTTATGATCTTTAGCGAAAAGTGAGAGCGCTATTTTGCAGGCCTGACGGGAAGATGTAAAACGGGCACGCGTGAACCGACGCCCGTTCGCAGAAGGCTAGTTATACTCCAGCGCAAAGGTGGCAGTGGTGTTTGCCCACCCCGCCGTCACGGTCGGGTCAGTCTGTACCAGCTGGGCAACAAAGTGGAAAGGCTGGGCGCTGGCGGCATTTGTCGCGGTCACCTGTCCCAGACCCGGCAGGTTTCCGGCCTCGTTGATGTGCAGGGCAGTGCCCGCGACCGGCGCACTGGCGCCATTATTGCCGTAGCTCAGCCTGACCCCCACGCCGCTGGCGCTCGACGGCGACGGGGTAATGGCCAGCGTATCGGTGATGCCGGTGGCGGCTGGCGTGCCAAAAAAGCCAATTTTGATCTGCGCTGGCTGCGAACAATAGACCGGAATGGTCAATCTCTTCGCCGTCCCCGCCGTCTGCCCCACCCCTTTAAAATCGGCGCGGTTAACCTTGCCTAAATCGACAAAAATGGTCGGGGTGGTGACATTACAACTGCCCACCGCGCCGATATCCACGTTCATCGCCGTCAGGTCGGCGCTGATGGGCGTGCCGGTTGTGCCTGAGCCGGGAATATCGACATAGAGTTTACCGACCGCCCCCAACGGCGAAGCGTTGGTGTGGTTGCCGCTGACGAGGCTGACGTCACCGGTTTTAAAGAAGGTGATAAACGCCTTCACCACGATATGTTCCTGGTGCAGCAGCGCGGGGTTTTCGCTGCTGTTACAGACCTGCGTCTCATGCATACCGGAGCCGTCCAGGTAGTGGATCGGCCCGCCGCTACACTGGAAGCCCAGGGCATAGCCGATACCCGGAATGGCCGACTCAAACACCATTCGGCCATTGATAAAGGTCTCATTCCCGGTGCGCTCCTGTTCATATTTCACCGCTATCGCCCCGGCCTGCCGGGCCTCCTGATCGCAGCTAAAACGAAACCCGCTGCCGCTGTCGGCCATGATGCTGGTCATCTGGGTGTTGTTACGCAGCGAAGGGAGATACTTGATGTTCTGAACGTTGATGGTCATCTGGCCGGTATCGCCATTGCAGGCTGCCGCCCATACGCCAGGGCTGAACAGCCCGGCAACCGTCAAAAGTAAACAGACTAACCGCATGGTTAATATCCTCATTGTGATAAACAGGCTGCCTCGATACGCTTCACCGCATCCGGCTGGTCGGCGGCGATGTGGAAAGGCAGCGTGCAGCGGTGGGCTTCCCCTTTGTCATTCCAGTTCACCTCCAGGGTGCCGGTATCCGGAATACCGCTCAGGTAGACCATTCCGCCGTCGGCCACCATGCCGGTGGCGGCATTGCGATCGCCAACCAGCTGGGCGCTGGCGCCAAACGGCACTGGCCCCGACTGGTCATGCAGGGTAAACAGCACGCGATGGCCGATATGGGTCCGGAAGTTTGCCTCGACCACCGCCCCACCGCCGGGGATCACCGTCGCGCCGAACTGCTCGACGTCGGTGTCGCTGGTCATCGATTCGGTATCAAGGGTAATGACGTTTTTGTGCCAGGCCGTCAGCGCAGGCACCACCGCGTAGCCCCGCCAGTCGGTATGAACGTTGCTGCCGTTCTCAACAGCCACGTTGACCGCCCCCGGCGCACGCACGATGGCAAAGCTGTCCCCCAGACTCTGCCCCAATGTGATGCCATGCGGGTGCGCAACGATGGAGCCCGACGCTCCCCAGGTGAGCTGGCTGCTGTCGCGATCGTGTCGGTAACCCAGCTGCGCCTGCCCATAGCCGCCGTGGTAGTCGAGGGATGCGCCGCTGTTACTCCCCTGCCCCTGGCTGGCGTAGCCCTGCTGCACGGCGTAGTAAAGATTCGGGCTCTTCGGCACCGAGCCATACATCGACACCTGGTGCGAGGTATAGCCGCGATTATCCGACGAGGTGGTGTAGCTCACTGAACTGCTGGCAAGCGAACCACCCAGCGGAATGGTGATATTGAAGGACCAGGAGCGATCGGGATTATTGTGTCCGCTGGACTGGGTATAGTAGTAGCCCAGCCCCCAGGAGATCCCTTTCCAGGCGCTGTAAAAGCCGGCATGGAGCGTTTTGTCGCTGCTCTGGTTGTGCCAGTAGTCCTGAACGTAAGCGGACAACGACAGGTTCCCCACCTCGCCGAGGGTCTGGCTGATGGCAACCTCTTCCCGGGTGCGTTTGTTATCCACCAGCCCGTAACGTTGCTCCAGCCTCATCGCCTCACTGAAGTCGTAAAACCCGCTGGAGGAGTAGCGGTAGCTGGCGAGGCTGAACGAGGTGCCCGCCCGGGCAAAACTTTTCTGATACTGCGCCCGCAGGGAGTGGCCGCGGTAGCGCTTGCCGGAGGGGGTTGTGGTGTCTGCCAGCGTCACGTCGGTACCCAGCGAGCCCAGCTTCCCTAAGCTATGCCCCACCCCGAGGGCCAGCGCGTAATAATCATCGGCCAGTTGCGTGCCGCCAGACAGGGTAAAGGCTGCCGGTAAACCGTAAAACAGCGTGCTCTGGATAAACGCCGGGGTGCGGCTCTCATCGTGGCCTGGGTGAAAGCGCCCGGCGCTGAGGCTGTATTTTACCCGCTCCTCCCGCAGCATAAACGGCACGGACGAGAACGGCTGGGTAAAGGTGCGCTCCGAACCGTCGCTCTCCTTCACGTTGACCTCCAGGTCGCCGCTCTGCGCGGTCGGATAGAGATCCTTAATGGCAAACGCCCCCGGGGAGACGTAGGTTTCGTAGATCACATAGCCATGCTGGGAGATGGTCACTTTGGCGTTACTGTGGGCGACGCCGCGGATCACCGGAGCAAAACCGCGCAGGCTGTCCGGGAGCATCTCTTCATTTGACATCAGCTGGACGCCGCGAAACTGCACGCTGTCGAACACCTCCCCGCTGGTGTAGGTATCCCCAATCCGCAGCTGGCTTTTCAGCGGGGCGACGTCCCGTTGCAGGTATGTACTGAGCGACTGCAAGCGCCGGGTGGAGTCGTACTGCATGGACGAGGTGTTGCGCAGCCGCCACGGCCCGAGGTTCACCCCGCTGCGCAGGTTGAGGAAGGTGGAGCGCCCGTTATGGGTGGATTGCCCGGTTTGCGCGCCGGAGAGCGTGTAGTCGACAAAGGCCGCCGGTATCCCCTCATCCCAGCGTGCGGGATCAATATACCCCTCGCGCTGAACGTTCATTGCCGCCTGGGGAATACTCAGGTTCAGCCGCTGGGTCGGGAAGTCGAACCGGCTGCTGGCATCCGGGATGTACTGGCCGATACGGGTGAAGGTTTCCCCGTCGTGCAGGCGTTCAAATGAGGAGAACGCGCTAACGTTGACGCCATATTCCGCCAGCTGGGCCGCCGTCAGCACTGGCACAAGGGTGCCATTCTCCTCCACGAAGGTAATGTTGCCTTCACTGACCTGCTGGTCATTGACCCAGATGGTGACCGGCCAGGTGCCGGGCTGCTGCCCGCCTGCGGTGGCAAAATAGTGCAGATCGGCGGTTTTTTGCTGCGCTGAGCTCAGTTCCAGCGCCGCCGGATCGAAGTAATCTTCTGCCCGCACCACCCCGGGCCTCGAGATCATCAACAGCGCAGTGGGGAGCGTTGCCAGCAGTAACGCACCGTCGCGGTGTGAAGTGTTCTTTTTCACCTTCGCCCCCGGTTACTGCTGCGCGGCGTCAGTGATACCGCCAGAGTCGTTAATGGCGCGCCACGTCACCTGCCCGCTGCCGACACCCGTCCACGTCTGGCTGCTCTGAGGCGCGATCATGCCCGGTTCGGGGATCGCTTTGCCACCAACCGTCAGGCTGTAGAGGGAGACATAAAACGGCGTCGGGTTATGGGCCACCAGCCGGTTACCCTGTCGGGTAAAGGTCAGCTTCTGCCAGGCGTCTTTGGCCTCGCCCAGCCCTTTTGGCCGCCAGAAGAGCTTGAACTTCGATTTCACGTTGATCTGGAGCTTGTTGGACGCCGCTTTTTGCGTCGGGGCGATGTTTTTCACGCACAGCCAGTACACTGACTCCCGGTCTGTAGGCAATGCGCCCCCGGTGAAGCTGATCCGCAGGACGTTCTCCTGCTCAGGATCGAGGCGAAAGAGCGGCGGCGTAACCACAAAAGGCACCGGGCGTTTATCGTCTGCGGCCTGGTTTTCAACCCACGACTGCACCAGGTAGGGAACGCGGGTATCCATGTTCGTCACCGTAATGGTGGCTTCGCGTTTTCCTTCCTCATAGATCACGCGGGTTCCGCCCATCACTACCCCGGCCTGAGCGGTGGCGCAGACCAGAAGAAAAGCGGTCATCACAGCGGCAAGAAGCTGTTTCATCGTGCAGATACCATTGGACAAAAAAGAGAATGAACAGGCGCAGGGCCTGCTCATGCGGGGATCAGTTATAAACCATCAGGAAGTTTGCAACGCCATTAGCCGCACCCGGGGTGACGGTCTTCTCCGTGGAGACGTAGTCGGCAAAAAAGGGCACCGTGGCTTTACCGGAGGCTACCGGAACGCTCGCTGAAACCGTCCCCAGGACAACCTGAGAGCTGGAAGCGCCGTTGTTATACAATTTAATACCCACACCTTTCGCTCCACCGGCCACCGCCAGCAGGGTGGCATCAAGGGCATCTTTTTGACCATCGAACAGCACGGCAACCGTCGTCACCGACGCCGGACAGTTATCTACCTCAATTTTGAAAGGAGTTTTAGTCGTTTCGGTGCCTGCTGCGGTGAAATAGCTTGCGCCCCATTTCCCCAGGTCAACCTGCACGTCTTTGCTTTTGGTGGTGATATTGCAGGAGGCATCGACGATTTCACCGCTGAACTCCACGATCCCGCCGGTGTTTTGCGTACCCGCGGCAGCACCCGGATTCGTGGTCATATTATTAGAAAATGCGGCACCAGAGGCCAGCGCGCCCGCCAGAATTGCAGCTACGCGAATTTGATCTTTCATTATTACGCTCAACTTTACTTGTTATTCATGATGACGTGGACCGATGACCTTCGGTCATGATATTCATCCCTTATGCGTTTCCCTTTAAACAGAATGCCGCTACTGGTTAACCAGAATGCATTACTCTCCTGATTAATCGCCCTTTATAAAATAATAAAATGCGTTTAATACGCCTACGCACAGAAAATAATATTTCCCGTCACCCTAAAAAACAACCGGGGATCTGCTGCGCAAACTAGCCGTCCCGGCAATGTTGACATGTCAACATTGATATCATTGATTAATATTGATATTTTTGTATTTTATTGCACTATCATGGTGAGAAGTGGCTACATAAAAATAACATTCAGCCCTATAAATTGGCTACCTTTGCAATTATACCCAAGAGGAAAACTAGCAGTGAAATTAATATTAAGATAAATCTTATAACGAACCAATAAACAAAAATCGAATATTAATGTTTACATTAAAATACCTATGCAGAAAACTGAGGTGTTATTTCAAATGCTCTGGACAGGTTTTGAAATAAAGCCCGCACCATGTTTTACTGCCATTATCTGGAGCAACGATAAAGCCGCCCATGTCACGGTGCGCATCGCGCCCCCCACCACATACTCACGGCACACCCCACCCGCAGGAACAGCAAAAAAGTGAAAGTGATTGTCGATTTTCTGATGGCGCATCTTTCAGCAACGTCGCAAAGTGAATAGCGTAATCATTAAAGCGTTGCGTCTGACGCAGCGGACTTTTGCATAAACGGCAGGTTCAGTTATCGTTATCTCTGCGTTATGTTGATGAATATAAGGGTAAAAATCGCCCTCCCCTGTTTCTAACGCTACAATCTGGAGTGACATGTATGTCTCAACCCAAGCTGTTTACACCGTTACGTATCCGCAATCTTGAACTCGACAATCGCATTGTGATCGCCCCCATGTGTCAGTATTCTGCCGAAGAGGGCTGCATGAATGACTGGCATACCCTTCATCTGGGGCAACTGGCCCTTTCCGGTGCGGGTCTGCTTACCATTGAGGCGGCAGCCGTCTCCCCGGAAGGCCGCATTACCTACGCTGACGTCGGGCTCTACGATGACAAAACCGAGGAAGCGATGGGCCGGGTGCTGAATACCCTGCGTAAGTGGTCTGATATTCCTGTTGGCATCCAGCTGGCCCACGCGGGCAGAAAAGCGTCAACGCACAAGCCGTGGGATCATCGGGGGCAGCAAATCCCACCCGACCAGCAAGGGGGCTGGGAGACGTTAGCCCCTTCTGCAGTGCCTTACAACGAGGGCTATGTCCCGCCAACCGCTCTCGACAGCGAGGGCTTAGCCGAAATCCGCAACCAGTTCGCTGAGGCCGCAAAACGTGCTGCCAGACTGAATATCGATCTGATCCAGATCCACGCCGCCCACGGCTATCTGCTCCATCAGTTTTTATCGCCGCTCTCTAATCAGCGCACGGATAATTACGGCGGTTCGCTGGAAAACAGAGCCCGGTTCCCACTGGAAATTGTCGACGCGGTGCGGGAAGCCTTCCCGGCGGAGAGAGCCATCAGCGTGCGTATCTCCGGGACGGACTGGGTGGAAGGCGGATTTAACCTTGAAGAAGCGGTCGAGTTCTCCAGAATGCTGGAAGCGCGTGGCGTTGACGTGATCCACGTCTCCAGCGGCGGTCTGCATCCGGATCAGAAGATTGAGGTCTATCCGGGCTATCAGGTGCCGCTGGCAAGGGCGGTGAAAGCTGCGGTAAATATTCCGGTGGTGGCGGTGGGATTAATTACCGAGCCCGAGCATGCGGAATCCATCGTGGCCAGCGGGGATGCAGATTTCATTGCCATCGCCCGCGGCGCACTCTATAACCCGCGCTGGCCATGGCATGCGGCAGCGGCGCTGGGCGCCCAGGTCCATGCGCCGGAACAGTATCTGCGTTGCCAGCCGCACACCCTGAAGAACCTGTTTAAGTCCTGATGTTTCGGATACCCGTGGCATCACGGGTATCCTTCCCCGTCTGAAAGCATGATCATTTACAACTCGTTAACCTAGTCACAATTTATTAACTTTCTCCGCGCATCTCTTGACTGTTTCTGTATCAGTCGTAAAACTCTTGAAAAAGTAAAACGTTTTACTTTTTCATAAAACTGTCGCGGTATTCATGAATTTTCCGTGATTTTCAGTGGGTTAAACGCTACTGGGATACATCATGAAACACGTAGAAGAGTTCGATAGTACGCTGGCCGGTGTGGGTGTTACGCCTGAGCCAGGCCAAACAGAAATTTCATCGCTGGCAAGGGGGGCGATAAAAAAAGCCAAATTTCGGCTGATGCCCCTGATACTGCTGATGTATCTGCTTGCGTTTATAGATCGCTCAAATATCGGCATGGCCGCGTTAACCATGAATCAATCCCTGGGGTTAACGCCTGAACATTTTGGCTTTGCTGTGGGGATATTCTCCTTCGGTTATATTCTGTTTGAAATTCCCAGCAATGTGCTGCTGGAACGATACGGTGCACGCTTCTGGTTAGCCCGAATCATGATCACATGGGGCATTATTTCCATGGCGATGGCGTTTGCACAAGGCGTGGTGACGCTTAGTATCCTGCGCTTTTTACTGGGCGTGGCCGAGGCGGGACTGGCGCCAGGTATTGTTTTCTATCTCACAACCTGGTTTCCCAAAAAGGAGCTGGCTAAAGTCTTCTCCATTTACTATTTAGGTGTTCCGCTGGCTGCTATTATCGCCAATCCGATCTCGGGTTATATTCTCGATAATTTCCATAATGTTGGGGGGCTGGAGAGTTGGCAGTGGCTATTTTTAATTGAAGGCTGCCCGCCTGTCATCTTATCCGTTGTGGTTTTTCTTTATCTTACCGATAAACCGTCCAAAGCGTCCTGGCTTAAACCCGAAGAGCGTCAGGCTTATCAGGACCTGATGGAAAAAGACCAACAGGCGACCTTGTCCGCCGGACACTCCGGTTTCAGGGAAATGATCAAAGACCGACGAGTCTGGCTGCTGGGGATGGCCTATTTCTTTACCGTCATTGGTCTCACAGGCCTCGGTTTCTGGATGCCGCAGTTTATCAAGCGCTTCGATTACTCTGATACTGTTGTCGGCATGCTGGGTACGATTCCCTATATCGCAGGCGCGGTGGTGATGTGTTGGTGGTCGAATCACTCTGATAAAACCAATGAGCGAACCTGGCATTTTATTCTTCCATCGCTGCTCTTTTCTGTCGGATTTGTGGTCGCCGCTATCAGCGACTCACCCGTGATATCCATGGTGGGGTTAACGCTTTCGACGGTGGGTATGCTGTCATGCGTGCCGACGTTTTATACCCTTCCAGCATCCTTTCTTACCAGCCGAGGCTGTGCCGGTGGCATGGCACTGATTAACTCAATTGGCAATATTGGTGGGTTCTTCGGGCCCTTCCTGGTTGGCCTCGTTATCTCGATTTCCGGTAAATCACAGAGCGGTCTCTATCTGTTAGCTGTCCTGGTTTTGTTCTCGCCGTTGCTGATTTATCTCATGAGCAGAAATCGCCGCCAGATTGCTGGCTGGCGTTAATCCATCCCCCTTAAAGGAGTAGAAAATGAACTTAGCAGCATTGTTAGCTGAGCGTGCCTGTGCCGCAAAATCGGGTTCAGCACAGCCTGTTCGTGTGGGCATTATCGGCGCCGGCAAATTTGGTTCGATGGTACTTGCCCAACTGCGACACCTGGAAGGGCTGCATGTGGTGGCCGTTGCAGACCTGGATGTCCCGAAAGCCCGTGCTGCCCTGGCGCGTGTGGGATGGCCAGAATCGCAGTATCAGGCGCATAACATCGAAGCAGCTTTACGCGAAGGCACAACCTGCGTCGTTGAGGATGCAGAACAGCTGATCCGGTGTGAGCAAATCCACTGCATAGTTGAAGCGACGGGACATCCTCTGGCCGGCACTCGTCACGCTCTCCATGCGGTCGAAAATGGAAAACACGTGGTGATGGTAAATGTGGAAGCCGACGTGTTGTGCGGGCCTTTGATAGCGGAACGTGCGCGCCAGAACGGGGTGATTTACAGCATGGCTTATGGTGATCAACCGGCGATCATTTGTGAACTGGTTGACTGGGCTAAAGCCTGTGGCTTTGAAATCGTTGCCGCAGGTAAAGGGATGAATTACGAACCGCGATACCGCTACTCCACACCGGATACCGTCTGGGGATTCTTTGGCTGGTCTGACGAAGAAGTTGCTGCCGGGGACTTTAACCCAAAAATGTACAACTCGTTTACCGATGGTACTAAAGCGGCCATTGAGATGGCGGCTGTCGCCAACGCAACCGGATTAGACTGTCCCGATAACGGACTGGAATTTCCCCCTGCCGGGGTGCATGACCTGGCGCGGGTCTTCTCTCCGGCATCTGATGGCGGGCGCCTGGGTCGCAGTGGGCTTGTGGATATCGCAGCCAGTCAGGAGCCTGACGGACGTGAGGTGCTTAACAATATCCGCTACGGCGTTTTCGTGACATTTAAAGCCCGGGATGAATACAGCCGGGCCTGTTTCAAACAGTACGGATTACTGACCGACCCAAGCGGCTGGTACGCGTCGATGTGGCGCCCTTTCCATCTGATTGGTCTGGAAACCAGCATCAGTATTCTCTCCGCGGTATTACGAGGAGAAGCTACCGGGACAGCATTAAGTTTCCGGGGCGATGCGGTTGCAACGGCAAAACGCGATCTCAAAGCGGGTGAGATGCTGGATGGTGAAGGCGGGTTTACTGTCTGGGCCAATGCCTTGCCAGCCAGCATCAGTGTGGCACAAGATTTTTTGCCAATGGGGCTGGCCCATCATGTCCGACTGGTGAAGGATGTCGCAAAAGATAAGGCGATTCGTTTCTCCGATGTTCATTTTGACAACAATCTGGATATCGTCGAATTGCGCAAGCAAATGGTCAATCTTGCGGGATTATAAACAGGGTGATACCCGCAACGGCTACTGTTGCGGGTATATCAGGAGGACAAATGAAAAGCGAAATGCGTATTGGCTTGTTGGGTACGGGGTTGATGGGACAACCAGTGGCGCGTCGACTTGTCGCTGCCGGATATTCGGTCACGGTGTGGAACAGGTCGCAAGAAAAAGCGCTGCAACTGGCAAGCGCTGGCGTAAAGATCGAACAATCTGCTTCGCAGTTACTGGCTGACAGTGAGCTCATCATCTGTTTGTTAAGTGATGCAACAGCGTGCGATGAGGTGATATTCAATCACGACTCACTTCAGTACATTGGTCCAGATACAATCATCCTCATGATGAGTACCCTGTCGCCGGACATTGTGGTTGAACAAGCGCGTAAGGCCCATAGTGTTCAGGCCCACTATGTCGATCTCCCTGTTTCCGGCGGAACAACAGGCGCAGAGAAAGGTTCATTATCCTTAATGGCGGGAGGAAACAGGCAGCTCATTGATAGCCTTCGTCCTTTGCTATCACACCTGGGGAAAGTCACGCATGTCGGAGAAGTTGGAGCCGGTCAGCTCACCAAACTTGCAAACCAGATTATTGTCGCCGGAACCTTAAGTTTATTGTCAGAAGCATTTACTCTCGCGCAACGCGGCGGTGCCGATCCAGAAAAAGTGCGCGAAGCCCTACTAGGCGGGTTTGCAGATTCCACATTGTTGCAACACCAGGGCGAACGCATGGTTAAAGGGGACTTTAAAGCTCGGGGCGCTGCAAAGTGGCAGCTTAAAGACACGCGCAGTGCTGTAGCACTGGCGAAGCAGCTTAATTTGACCCTACCGTTAACAGAAACAGTGAATCAACTCTTCAGCCAGATGATTGATGCCGGAGAGGGTGACCTGGATCATTGCGCCATTATTAAGCAAATTCAGCGTTTAAATAATGTGGCTATTTAATCCTGGAAACACTTTCTCTTTTAACTAATATGCTATCCAGTTCGCAGGGTTTTTGCTGTTCACTGGATAAACTCAACAGTGCTTTACTGGCCAGTTCTTCAAGGGGATGTTTTATAACGCTAATGGACGGGCTCAGTAGACGACTCCAGTGACTGTCATGATAAACGATGACGGAAAGGTCATCGGGCACAGCCAATTTTAGATCGCGGATCCGCGACATGATGACCGGTGCGATTGACGTATTGCCAATAATGATTGCTGTCGGTGGATCTGCAAGCGACAGCAATTCATCAAGCGACTGGCTGGCGTGTGGATCGCGAAAATTCTTCACTGCGATAAGCTGTTTATTACATTCAATTCCCTGCGCCTGCAGACCTTTCTTGTAACCTTCCAGTCTTTGCAAAGAAGTGGATGTATTGAGGGGCCCACTTATCCACCCAATACGCCGATGGCCTTGCTCGACCAGATAAGAGGTCGCCTGGCGAGCAGAGGTTTCATTGTTAAACCCAATAACACTGGCGCCTGTAAAATCCTCCAGATAGCGATCGATAAACACGATCGCTATCCCCATGTTACTGATCGATTGCCACATATCCTTATTAGCGCTTGTCGGCGTTGCGATGATGGCTTTGACCCGCTTTTGCATCAACATTTCCAGGCTTTCCCGCTCAAGCAAGGGATCTTCCTGCGTCGTGACCAGGATGACGTTCATCCCCATTTCGCGAGCGCGCCGTACAATGAGATCCGAAATTTCAGAGAAAAAGTCGTTACTGATGTCGGCCACAACCAAGCCGATGGTATTGTTCAGGTTTGTCTTGAGTTCACGCGCGGCGCTCTGCGGGGTGTAACTTAGGGTTTGCATGGCAGCGATAATCCGCTGCCGGGTACGTTCGGAAACTGAACCGGTACCGGGATTCAATACACGGGAGACAACACCGATTGATACTTCGGCTAAAGCAGCGACATCTTTGATGGTGCTTTTCTTTTTATCATTCAATGTAGCACTTCGCCTCACGTCCGCAGAGTAGATAATTTTATGTTAGATCAATCATGTTTCGATGAAAATGATGTTAGTGGCAAAATCACGTATCGATAAAATTTATGACAGCGCTTACCTTCAACCAGGGAAATAAGTTGCGCAGAAGACGTCAACTTTTGCTGAAAAAGCACAAAAGCAAAAAACCCTGCGATATTGCTATCGCAGGGTTTTTAAATTTGGCGGAAGCGTAGAGATTCGAACTCTAGAACCCTTTCGGGTCGCCGGTTTTCAAGACCGGTGCCTTCAACCGCTCGGCCACGCTTCCAGAGTGAGGCGCACTATAAACATCTCTGGAAGTTATGTAAAGCAAAAAATTCAGGAAATTGAATGTGTTCGCCTTTTGTACACCCCCGCACGCATCATCTTCTGCTGACAACCGTCAAATTCCAGACAAGAAAAAATCGCCAGACTCATCAGAAGCGGCTATTGTCTTTTATTCATAACTGGTATGACCACTCAACCAAGGTTTACCTATGCATTCAATGATGATACCGCTAAATGAAAGCGACTCTCTCGCTGCCACGCTTTGGGAGAGAGAAGATGCCCGCGCGCTGGTTATCCTTCACCCCGCGACAGCGGTTGTGCAGGAATTTTATCAGCGTTTTGCTGAGTATCTTTACGAGTATGGATTCAGCGTCCTGACCTATGACTTTCGGGGTACAGGTCGTTCAACGTCGGGGATGCTCCGCAGCTGCAATGTCTCCATGTCAGACTGGATCGAACAGGATGTGGGCTGCATCACGGCCTGGGCCAGGTCACGTTTCCCCGATCTTAGCCTGCTGGCTGTTGGGCACAGCGTGGGTGGGCACGCCGTTCTGCTGTCGACGGCTACCCGGCATCTTCAGGCTGCGGTCATTGTGGCATCCCACGCCGGGGTGACCCGCTCCATAAAACAGACGGCGGAAAAAGTGCGCGTCTGGTGCTTGCTGCGCGTTCTCGGTCCACTCCTCTGCCGTATATTTGGTTATATGCCGGCAAAACGCCTCGGGCTGGGAGAAGATTTACCGGCGCCTGTCATGCGGCAGTGGGGGCGCTGGAGCGCCATGCCGGGTTACTTCTACGACGATCCTGACTGGGATGCGCGTCGAAGAGCGGCTGAGGTCAGGCTCCCTCTGATGGTTATGGGGTTTGACGACGATCCGTGGGCTAATCCTGAGGCCATTACGCGCCTGATAGAGCCGGTCAAAAACGCAAAAATCGACCGCCGCGAGATCCGTCATGCGGATTTTGGCCTGCCCGGCGTGGGGCATATGGGGTTTTTCCGCACGCGCTGTGCGGAAACATTATGGCCCATTGTCGGACAATGGCTGGCGAGTCAGTGCCCGGATTGAGCGAGCAGTGAATATAAAAAGGGGCCCGCAGGCCCCATTATGATGACATTGCGCGTCGAGGAATTATTCAGGCAGGGCGTAAACGACAACCTGGTCGCCTACCTGATCCTTCAGGATCGTATTCCCGCCCGCGACAAACGCCACATACTGACGCCCTTTGTACTCATAGACCGACGGGTTCGCCACAGCCGGGGCTTCAACCTGATCGGACCATAGCTCTTCACCGCTTTCCACGGAATAAGCGCGTACTTTGGCGTCCATAGAGGCACCGATGAAGATCACGCCACCCGCGGTGATAGCCGGTCCGCCGATGGTTGGGGAGCCCCAGCTTTCCGGCATAAAGAAGCCGTACTGCTGCGAGGCGCCAACCGGACGACGCCACTTCACGTCACCCGTATGCATATCCAGCGCGACGATTTCACCAAACGGCGGTTTCCAGCACGGCATGCCCAGCCAGTTATTGGCGACCAGCAGACGCATGCCGTAAGGCGCGCCTTCCTGCGGTGCAAAGCCGCTCTCGTTACCGGCGGTTTTATCGGCTTTATCGTAATCTTCGCGGCTGTAGAGCTTCACGTACTGCACGATATGCGAGGTGTTGACGATAGCGATCTGCTTATTCGGATCGAACGCCACCCCGCCCCACTGCACGCCACCGGCGCTGTCCGGATAGGTCAGCGCCCCCTCGCCTTTGGCGGTAGGCGGTGTGTACATCCCCTCATAGGTCAGGTTATCCCACAGGCGGGAACATTGACCGGCACCCACCATATCGGCCAGCTTCCAGATCTCCGGCTTTTTCGACTGATCGAGCAGCGGCGCAGGTTTGGTCGGGAACGGCTGGGTTGGCGAAAGTTTTTCCCCCTGCACTGAACCGTCGCCCTGCGGCACCGGACGCTCCTCGATAGGCCAGACGTCCTCCCCCGTCAGACGGTTAACCACAAACAGGAAGCCCTGCTTGGTGGCCTGTACCAGCGCCGGGATCTGCTTGCCGTCTACGGTGATATCCATCAGCGTTGGCGCGGAGTTGATATCGTAATCCCACACGTCGTGATGCACCCACTGGCGGGACCAGACCACTTTACCGGTATTGATATCCAGCGCGGTTGTCGAGGTGCCAAGCGGGATCGCATCTACACGGTTACCGCCCCAGTAGTTAGGCGACGGAGAGGAGACCGGCAGATAAACCAGGCCGTTGGCCTCGTCGGCAGACATGTGCGTCCAGACGTTGGCCGTCCCGGTGCGCTGGCGAATCTCTTCCGGGATCGCCTCGAAGGACCATTCCCGCTCGCCGGTCTGGGCATTGATAGAAAATACGGTGCCCGGAGGTGCTTCGGCATAAGCCCAGTCTTTGCCGGCCCAGCCCACCAGCAGGTGATTACCCACCACCGTTGGCGGTTGCAGGATGGAGAGCGGGAATTTGGCATTAACGGTGTTCCACTGATTCACATCCAGCACGCCGTTGTCCGCAAAACCGGTGCAGGGTTTGCCTGAATCGGCATCCAGCGCAAAGAGCTTGCCGTCCACGGTGCCCATATAGACGATCTTCTGACAGGCTTCACCGGCGACCGGCTCTTTGGCCTGCCAGTAGGAGACGCCGCGGTTTTTCAGCACCGGCTGGGTTAGCGCTTTACGCGAAGACTTCGTGTCGTAGTGCCACTTCTCTTTCCCGGTGCCCGGATCCAGCGCAATCAGGCGATCAAAAGGAGTACCGATATAGAGCGTCTCGTTAGCAAAAATGGGCGTTGCTGACCAGACGGTTGCAGGGGTGTCGCCTTTACCATCCGACACATCGCCGGTATGGAACTCCCAGATTTTGGTCAATTTACCGACGTTCTCCGCCGTGATCTGGGTCAACGGGCTGTATTTCTGCGCGTTAAGCTGTCCGTGGAAGCTGTCCCAGGTGGCGGCAGAGGGCACCAGCGGGGTCGCTGGTTGCTCAGCCGAAGCCACTTTTTGTCCCTCACTCTGCCCGGTAGAGGCTTCATCGGTGGTTTTGGTGGTTCCCGGCGCCTGCTGATCCGCTGCATCCACGTTGAGCTCTTCTTGCGTTCCCTGAGAGGCCTCAGTGGCTTTCTCCTGCGCCTGCACAGAGAGTGGCGCGATCAGCAGCGCCAGCGCCGTCATGCTGACTTTCATAAAGGGGTAGTGTTTATCGTTATACACGGGTGAGACTCCTCAGGCTCTGACGCGGGTATTGTGGTGAACGGGCTTGCTGCTCAGCATAATCAGACCAATCAGGCCGACCACCATCGCTGCAGTAATGATGTACTGGTGCAGCAGCGCGGCGGCGAACCCAATACCAATGAGTACCACGAGGGTGACGATAATCAGAAAGATACGCGCCCCACGACCAGATGCGGCACGTAACATCAAGGTCAGTACCGCCAGTACCGCGCTGGCAATGGCGACGCCCAGCGCACCGATGGTATCGGTAACGCCGGTAAGAGGCGTCAGCCAGGCGTATAACGCCACCGCGACGCCAATGACCGCAGCCAGCAGCAGCAATATCGTGCCAGCGCGGGAGGATTGAGAATGTAACATACCAGGAACTCCCCCTATCAAAACAAAATTAACCAATATTTCAGGCTCGTGGATTTATGCGGCTGCGACTTGCATGGGCAATAGCGAAAAACTCAGGCAGTAAGAAAAACAGCGGCATAGATCACTAAACGTAACTGAGTATAGAAGAAGGATTTTAAAGGGGGCGTGCAAACACGGCATAGCCGCGTAGTTGGGCATAAAAAATGCCGCCTGAGGAGGCGGCATAGTGATGTTAACGAACCAGATGCAGGAAGTGCAGATGCTTTTCGTACTGGTCGAGAATATCGTTGATCAGCTGCTCCTGGTTCCAGCTCATCACGTCGTAATTCTGTCCCCCTTCTTTGAGGTAGACTTCCGCACGATAGTATCGGTGTTGCTCCGCCTGCTGTTCGTCGTTGTCTATCGCCGACAGGGCAAAGGTCGGAGAGTTATAGCCCCGCAGCCTCACCTCATAGAGGAAGTTCAGTTCGTTGCCTAAGTCCACCTCAAGACGAATACGATCGTCGGAGGCATCGCTGATTCGACTCACCGTGCCCTGCTTGCTCAACTCCTCCTGCACGAGGATCATCGCCGGTTTGATGACTTCGTCCATAAAGCGTTTCACCAGCGATCGTTTTGGCAGATAGGCAATGTTGCGTAAACGACGCTGCCACGGAATAGGATTGCGGGCAGCGGTCGGCGCAATCGTCGCCATGCTCAGGCTCTCGCGTTTGGTTAAATCCCGACGCAGCGCTTTGAGCAGCCCGTAGATGGAAATCAGCAGGATGATGGAAAACGGTAACGCGCTGGCGATGGTGACGGTTTGCAGCGCGCTTAACCCACCCGCGAGCAGCAGCGCAATCGCCACCACGCCCATCAGCGCGGCCCAGAAAATGCGCTGCCAGACGGGAGTATTGGCCTCGCCGCCGGATGCCAGCGTATCCACCACCATCGCCCCGGAGTCGGCCGAGGTGACAAAGAAGACGATGACCATCGCCATGGCGATAAACGACAGCACAGACGAGAACGGGAAGTGCTCAAGGAAGTTGAAGAGCGCCAGCGCAACGTCCTGCTGCACCGTATTCGCCAGATCCGTTGCCCCCTCGCGCATGATGAGATTGATCGCGCTGTTGCCGAAGACGGTCATCCACATCAGCGTGAAGCCCGCGGGAACAAAGAGCACGCCGGTGACGAATTCACGGATGGTTCTGCCGCGGGAGACGCGGGCGATAAACATCCCGACAAACGGTGACCAGGAGAGCCACCAGCCCCAGTAGAGCAGCGTCCAGCCACCCAGCCAGTTGCTGGATTTTGGCTCGTAGGCGTAAAGGTTGAACGTCTTACTCACCAGCTCGGAGAGATAGCCGCCGGTGTTTTCCACGAAGGATTTCAGCAGCAGCACGGTTGGCCCCAGGCACAGTACCAGCGCCAGCAGCAGTAACGCCAGCCCCAGGTTAAGCTCGGACAGGATACGAATGCCTTTGTCCAGCCCGGAGACCACGGAAATTGTCGCGAGCCCGGTGATGACCACGATCAGGATAACCTGCACCGTTTCGTTGATGGGCACCCCGAAGAGATGATTGAGCCCGGCGTTCACCTGCAGCACGCCATAACCCAGCGAGGTCGCCACCCCAAAAACGGTACCGATAACGGCAAAAATATCAACGGCATGGCCTATCGGACCATGAATTTTGTCGCCAATAATGGGATAAAGCGCCGAGCGCAACGTCAGAGGCAGGCCGTGCCGGTAGCTGAAAAAGGCCAGGATCAGCGCCACAATGGCGTAGATAGCCCATGCATGAAGCCCCCAGTGGAAGAAGGTCAGCCGCATCGCCTCTTTCGCGGCGGTGACGGTCTCGGGCGTACCTACCGGTGGAGAGAGATAGTGCATAACCGGCTCGGCCACGCCGAAGAACATCAGGCCGATCCCCATACCCGCTGAAAAGAGCATGGCAAACCAGGAGTGATAGCTGAAATCGGGCTGGGCATGATCGGGGCCAAGTTTGATATCGCCGTAACGCGACAACCCCAGGAACGTTACGCTGAGTAAGATCAGCGCGACCGCCAGGATGTAGAACCAGCTGGCGTTGGTGAATATTTGCTGCTGTAGCAGTTTAAAATTTTTGTCAGCTACGTCAGGAAAAATCGCTGCAAAAGCAACGAGAAGGAAAATTAACAAAGCAGATGTATAGAATACCGCTTTGTTAATCTTGCTTTCAGACTTCTGGGGGATGGTGTTATTTTCACTCATATTTTATCTATTCCATTAATCCGGATGTGAGGAATCACCTCTTTGAGGTTAGCAAATTTACGCTGCTTATGCAGGTGCTGATGACATTGTCATCGGATTATCTCCTTGTGATTACTGGGTTTAATTTATTGAGATCGGGTCTTTAGTTGGCTGACATAATGTCATCGGACAGGTAAAACGACAAAAGAAAAAGCCCCGCGATATTGCTATCGCAGGGCTTATCTAATCTGGCGGAAGCGCAGAGATTCGAACTCTGGAACCCTTTCGGGTCGCCGGTTTTCAAGACCGGTGCCTTCAACCGCTCGGCCACACTTCCAGAATGAGGCGAACTATAAACAGCTCCTTGCGCCCTGTAAAGCGTGCCCGCGATCGTTCGCCTGAAAAATAGTCAAAATGCGGTTAATCGGTTGAATAGCCAACACCCTGACCATTTTATCAGCACAAAATCACGCGCTGACTGCTCAGTGTTTTTTGATATACATATCTTTGGTGAAGTAGTACCCCAGCTTATCCGGCGTAAATCCGCCCACCCACGGCTTCACCAGATGGGTGCGCACGTAGTGATAGACCGGAATAGCCGGGACATCCCGCGCCAGCAGATCTTCGGCCTGCTGGTAAAATGCCCCGCGCTCGGCGGTGGTTTTCGCCTTCGCGGCATTAGCCAGCGCCTCGTCATAGGCCGCATTACTGTACTGGCTGGTGTTCTGACTGTCACCGGTACGGAAGTTATTCAGGAAAGTCGCCGCATCGTCGAAATCGGCGATCCAGGCGTAGCGCACCGCGTCAAAGTTGTGGGTATGCATGGTGTCCAGCATCGTTTTCCACTCCTGGTTTTGCAGCTTCGCCTCCACGCCGAGGTTTTTCTTCCACATCGAGCTGACGGCAATGGCAATCCGCTGGTGTGACTCCGAGGTGTTATACAGGAGGTTAAAGCTGAGCGGGTGGCCGTCGTTAAAGCCTGCTTCGTTCAGCAGTTTTTTCGCTTCGGCGATGCGTTTATCCATCGGCCAGCTGGCGTAATCCGGATTTTTCAGTTTCACCCCGCCGATATCCGGCTGGCTAATCACCCAGGCCGGACGTTGCCCCTGCCCCAGCACCTTTCCGGCAATAATCTCTTTATCCAGCGCCAGGTTCAGCGCCTTGCGCACGCGCGGATCGTTGAACGGCGGCCGGGAGGTATTGAACTGGTAGTAGTAGGTTGCCAGCTGCGGGGAAACATCCACCTCTTTGCCCAGCGTTTTTTGCAGCTGCGCGAACTGGTTGATAGGCAGCGTATAAGCGATATCGATTTCACCCGCCCTGTAGCGGTTCACGTCGGCGGCTTCGGAGGTGATGGGCAGATAAGTCACCTTGTTGATCACCGTATGGGCATTGTCCCAGTAGCGCGGGTTGCGCTCGGCGACGATCCGCTCGTTGACCACCCACTGCTTGAGGGTATAGGCCCCGCTGCCAACAAAGTGCTCCGGCCTGGACCATTTATCGCCGTAGCGACCAATCAGGACCTTATCCACCGGCACCAGCGACGGGTGCGCCAGCATGGCAAGAAATGCCGCGTTGGGCTGATCCAGCGTCACTTCCAGAGTGGTGTCGTTCAGCGCCTTCACCCCCAGGGTATCAGGGGCTTTTTTCCCCTCGGCGATATCGGTGGCGTTGACCATATGCATGTTGCCTGGGAAGCTGGCATACGGCGAGACGGTTTTGGGGTCCACCAGCCGCTGCCAGCTCCAGACTACGTCCTGGGCAGTAATCGCTGTACCGTCGCTCCAGGTAATCCCCGGACGGAGATGGAAGGTCCAGACGGTGTTGTCTTTGTTCTCCCATTTCTCGGCCAGCCGCGGCTGGATCTCACCTTGCGGCGAGACGCTCACCAGCCCGTCGAATATATCGCTGATAATATTGAATTCGACATCGCTTTCGACTTTATGCGGATCGAGCGATGCCGGCTCATTGCCATTATTCCTGACCAGTTCCTGCTTCTCTGCCAGCTCTGTTCCTGCCGGTACACTGGCGGCGAACGCCGTTGTGCTTGCGCACAGGATGCCTGCCGTCAGTAAAGAGAGGGTAAATGTTGCTTGTGATGAGGGTTTCATGTCCTTCGCCTTATAGTTTAGTTTTGACGATGCAAAATAACTCTTAGCGCTGGGGCTGGAATAAGGCAATATATTTCAGTGACCTATAAGAGCTTGATCTGATTAATCCTGACAAACCGGGGTTCGTGCTGCATTGAGCGCATTGCGAAACATTTCATGCTACCTCAATACCTAAGATGCTGAGTAAAGATGGGTAAAACCATTTTATAACCGGCGCGTCGTTTTCTATTCTTGCCGTCAATTACATCTGTCATAAGAGAGTGACTCATGGATCGTATTATTAGTTCTTCACGCGACCGCACATCGCTACTCAGCACCCACAAGGTGCTGCGCAATACCTACTTTATGCTCAGCCTGACGCTGGCCTTCTCCGCGCTGACGGCCACCGCCAGCACCGTACTGATGCTGCCATCGCCGGGACTGATCCTGACCCTGGTCGGTATGTATGGTCTGATGTTCCTGACCTACAAAACGGCTAACAAGCCGGTAGGTATTTTGTCGGCGTTCGCCTTCACCGGTTTCCTGGGCTACATCCTGGGGCCAATGCTTAACACCTACCTGTCTGCCGGTATGGGCGATCTGATCGGCCTGGCGCTGGGGGGGACAGCACTGGTCTTCTTCTGCTGTTCTGCCTATGTGCTGACCACCCGCAAGGACATGTCTTTCCTTGGCGGTATGCTGATGGCGGGCATCGTCGTAGTGCTGATCGGTATGGTGGCGAACATCTTCCTGCAGCTGCCAGCTCTGCACCTGGCTATCAGCGCCGTGTTCATCCTGATCTCCTCCGGGGCGATCCTGATGGAAACCAGCAACATCATTCATGGCGGTGAGACGAACTACATCCGCGCTACCGTGAGCCTGTATGTATCGCTGTACAACATCTTCGTCAGCCTGTTGAGCATCCTGGGCTTCGCCAGCCGCGATTAACCGACAGTGCTCTATAACCAGCCCCGCTTATGCGGGGCTTTCTTTTTTGGTAAACTGTCGCGGTTTTCGATAATTCCGTGATGATTATGCTGAACTTTGAAGGTAAAGAGATTGAGACCGATAGCGAAGGCTATCTGAAAGAGACCAGCCAGTGGAGCGAAGGGCTGGCGGCGATTATCGCCGAAAAAGAGTCTATTGCCCTGACGCCAGAGCACTGGGAAGTGGTGCGCTTTGTGCGCGAATTCTATCTGGAATTTAACACCTCTCCCGCCATCCGCATGCTGGTGAAAGCGATGGCCAATAAGTATGGCGAGGAGAAAGGCAACAGCCGCTACCTCTATCGTCTGTTCCCGAAAGGCCCGGCAAAACAGGCAACCAAAATCGCCGGTCTGCCTAAGCCCGTGAAGTGCATTTAATAGCGAATACCGAAGTTCACGTATTCCCGGCCGGGTTGATGCGGTTCTGACAGAACCTTTTCAACCCGTGCAATGCGCGGCCCGCCCGCCTTAAGCCAGGCGAGCAGTTTATCGACCTGTTCCGCCTCGCCGCAGGCCACCACTTCGACGCTTCCGTCATCCATATTACGCGCGTAACCGGTCAGCCCCAGCTCCGTGGCTTCTCGCTGCGTGCTGTAACGAAAGCCCACACCCTGAACCGTGCCGTGAACCCACGCGATGATGCAGACATTTGCCATACTCCCTCCCCTTATCCATGCCTGACCTGAACCCAAAGAATAGCAAATTATGGCTCCAGGTTTAGCGTAGCGTTTTGGGCAAACAGCCGTAATGCTGGCGGAAACGGGCCGTGAAACGCGAGCTGGACAGGTACCCGCACTGCATGGCGATCTCGCCGATGGGCAGGCGGGTCGACTGTAGCTGCGAGAGCGCTACCGCCATGCGTACCTCCTCCACAATCTGGCGAAAACTTTGCGACTCTTCCCGTAAGCGTCGGCGCAAGGTGGGTACGCTTACGGCCAGACGGCTGGCGATCTCCTGCGCGGTCCATGCCTTACCGGGCGACACCATGATGAAATGCCGTACCTGCTCGGTAAGATTGATATTTCTCTCGATAAGCAGCGGCCCTGCCACCCCATCATGCAGCAGCGCCAGCAGGAGCCCGAAGGCCTGATGCTTTTGCAGCTCTTCCGGAAAACCGTGCCGCACCGCATGCAGCAGATTGCTCCACATAAAGACCAGCCCTTCGCTGAGCGGAGCACACAACGAGTCCGTTCTGGCGCGCGGCCAGGATTGCAGGTAGCGCGTTTTAAACTCGGCGATAATGTCGGGGGATAACAGCAGCAGATCGGAATGAAACAGCTCCTGCGCGGGCTGATTAATGATCTCCATTGGGGTATTCGCCGGAATAATGATTAGCTCATCCGGCGTCGCCACTAAGCGCCGCTCATCCTGAATAATCACCTTGCTGCCGTGTGTAATATGGCAAATGGCCGGGTAAAAAAGCTTTACGTGGTGCAGGCGATGCATCTTGCTGGCATTGACCTCAGCCGCTGTCAGATGATTATGTTGAAAATGAAAATCCTGCACCGGACCACCTTTTATCGTGCGTATGTTGCGGTTAATTGCGCTTTAGCCAGTACATGGCTGTTGAGCATGAAACCGACCAGCGCGCCGCTGGCATTACTGTCGATTGGCAGTTTATCCACATTCAGCGCCCAGACGGTGAACTGATAGGGGTGCGGTTTATCCCCTTCCGGCGGACACGCCCCACCAAAGCCAGCATACCCGAAATCGTTCCGCCCCTGCACCGCCCCTGCGGGTAATTTATCGCTGTCCGTTTTTCCGGCGCCAGCGGGCAGGCTCAGCGTGTGAGCGGGAAGATTGACCAGGGTCCAGTGCCACCAGCCGCTGCCCGTGGGGGCGGCTGGATCGTAGGCCGTGATGGCAAAACTTTTTGTGCCCGCCGGGGGATGCTGCCAGGCCAGCTGTGGCGAGGCATTTCCTCCCTTGCAGCCAAAGCCAGTAAAAACCTGCTGTTGCGTTAAGGGGTGGCCATCGGCGATATCCTGACTGCTGAGACTAAACGGCAACGCCGCAGACGCAGTAAAACTGATTGTCGCCAGCGTAATGACGGCGATGGCAATGTGCTTTTTCATTGTGGTTTCCTTTTGCTGAACCGGAAACCTCACTGTAAAGCTCACGACGAATTCATAATGTGCCTGAGCGATTTTAAAATGTGCCGAAACGCTCAATAGTGTCCGCAGATGATTGCCACTGACCATCTGTGCTACTCTACGCGCCATTTCCCTGGAATCGACAGAACAGAAAATTATGAGTGTACGTTTAGTGTTAGCCAAAGGGCGCGAGAAATCATTGCTGCGCCACCATCCCTGGGTCTTCTCCGGTGCAGTTGCCCGTATGGAAGGCAAAGCCAGCCTCGGTGAAACCATCGATATCGTTGACCACCAGGGTAAATGGTTAGCGCGCGGCGCATACTCGCCTGCGTCCCAGATCCGGGCGCGCGTCTGGACGTTTGATAAAGATGAATCCATCGATATCGACTTCTTTGTCCGTCGCCTGGAGCAGGCGCAGCAGTGGCGCGACTGGCTGGCAAAACGCGACGGGCTGGACAGCTATCGTCTGATCGCCGGTGAATCCGACGGTCTGCCAGGCGTGACCATCGACCGTTTTGGCAATTTCCTGGTGCTGCAGCTGCTAAGCGCGGGGGCGGAGTATCAACGCGCGGCGTTAATCAGCGCGCTGCAGACGCTGTTCCCTGAGTGTGCCATTTACGATCGCAGCGACGTCGCGGTGCGTAAAAAAGAGGGCATGGAACTGACCCAGGGTCCGGTAACGGGAGAACTGCCACCTGCCCTGCTGCCTATCGAAGAGCACGGCATGAAACTGCTGGTGGATATTCAGGGCGGCCACAAAACCGGTTACTACCTCGATCAGCGCGACAGCCGTCTGGCAACACGCCAGTACGTTGCCGACAAGCGCGTGCTGAACTGCTTCTCCTATACCGGCGGTTTTGCGGTTTCGGCGCTGATGGGCGGATGTCGTCAGGTGGTGAGCGTGGATACGTCCCAGGAAGCGCTGGACGTGGCGAAGCAGAACGTCGAGCTGAACAAGCTGGATCTCAGTAAAGCCGAGTTTGTGCGCGATGACGTCTTTAAGCTGCTGCGCAAATACCGCGACCAGGGCGAGACGTTTGACGTGATCGTCATGGATCCGCCGAAGTTCGTGGAAAATAAAAACCAGCTGATGGGCGCCTGTCGTGGGTATAAAGACATTAATATGCTCGCCATCCAGCTGCTTAATCCGGGCGGAGTGTTGCTGACCTTCTCCTGTTCCGGCCTGATGACCACCGAATTATTCCAGAAAATTATCGCGGATGCCGCTGTAGATGCTGGTCGTGATGTACAATTTATAGAGCAGTTCCGTCAGGCGGCCGATCATCCGGTGATCGCTACCTATCCGGAAGGGCTGTATCTGAAAGGATTTGCCTGTCGCATCATGTAACTTGAAAAGTGGAATGTTGCCCACACCTATAGTGTAAGTAACGTTTCCCGGGAGGTGACTATGAATGCCAGCAAATTCGGTATCGGCCAGCAGGTCCGCCATTCCCTGTTAGGTTATCTGGGTGTGGTCGTGGATATCGACCCGGAATATTCTCTCGACGAGCCGTCAGCGGATGAGCTGGCGGTGAATGCAGAACTCCGCGCCGCGCCCTGGTACCACGTGGTGATGGAAGATGACGATGGCCAGGCCGTGCATACCTATCTTGCCGAAGCCCAGTTAAGTAGCGAACAGCAGGATGAACATCCTGAACAGCCATCGATGGATGAACTGGCGCAAACGATCCGCAAACAGTTGCAGGCGCCGCGCCTGCGTAACTAATGAAAACCCGGTAGCCCACGGCTGACCGGGTTTTTTATTACTTCGCCATCCCGAGACGTGGGATCTCAATGGCCGGGCAGCGATCCATCACCACATTCAGGCCTGCATCCCGTGCCAGCACCGCCGCCTGTTCATTGATTACCCCGAGCTGTAGCCACAACGTTTTCGCCCCGACCGCAATGGCTTCCTGCGCCACCCCCCAGGCAGCTTCAGAGTTGCGGAACACATCCACCATGTCGATTTTTTCCGGTACTTCCGCCAGGGTGCCGTATCCCTGCTGGCCCAGCAATGTTTTACCTGCCACTTTTGGTGATACCGGGATCACGTGGTAGCCCTGGTCGAGCAGGTATTTCATCACCCGATAACTCGGGCGATCGGGCTTATCACTCGCCCCTACCAACGCAATGGTTCGGGTGGTGGTAAGGATGTCAGCTATGTTGTTCTCTTTCATTTATCTCCTCCTGGCTCGTTCAAACCGGGTATCAACGCCGTTAAGTATCTTCTCATCCCATACGTCTGTATGAGGGCAAATTGCCGGACTCTGTCTATATGTTAGTAAATATGATTAACGAAAAATTTTGATACATTATTCAAGACGCATGTCTTTTAAGAGGGCTCTCTATGAAAACCGGCATTGCCTGGAGTCTGTTTGCGCTGCTCATGCCGGTTTGCGTTTTCGCCACAACGCTGCGGCTCTCTACAGACATCGACCTGCTGGTACTTGATGGCAAAAAAGTCTCCAGTTCCCTGCTGCGCGGCGCCGATAGCATAGAGTTGGACAACGGTCCGCATCAGATTGTCTTCCGGGTAGAAAAAACCATTCGCCTTGGCAATCACGAGGAGCGCATCTATATCTCCCCTCCTCTGGTCGCCAGCTTTAACACCCAGCGGATCAGTCAGGTTAATTTTAGCCTTCCGCGGCTGGAAACAGAAAAAGAGTCACAACTTTTTGATAAATCACCGCAAATCGAATTGCTGGATGGTGACGCGACCCCGATTCCGGTCAAGCTGGATATTCTGGCGATCACCAATACGCCGAACGGCGTCAATTACGAGTACGATACCGAGCGCTATAACAAAGCCGGGCAGAGCGCCTCGATACCGCAGTTTTCTACCACCATGGCGGATGACAGCACGCTCTTGTCCGGCGTGTCTGAACTGGATATGCCGCCACCGCAATCCCAGAGCATGACGGAGCAGCGCCTGAAATACTGGTTTGCCCAGGCCGATCCCGAGACCCGAAGCCGTTTCCTGCAATGGGCGAAGCAACAACCCTCGTCCTGAGCCGCATTTTTTATCCCTTTCTCTTGCAGCGTCAGGTGCTTCCAGTAATCTGTAGCCAGTTAACTAACGGATAGAGACTATGGAACTCACAACCCGCACACTGCCGGAACGCAAACATATCGCCCTTGTCGCGCACGATCACTGCAAACAGATGCTGCTCAACTGGGTTCAGCGCCATAAATCCCTGTTGGGACAACATCAGCTTTCGGCCACCGGAACAACCGGCAACCTGATCCATCGTGAGACCGGGCTGCAGGTGAATGCCATGCTGAGCGGCCCTATGGGGGGCGATCAGCAGGTGGGCGCCCAGATTTCGGAAGGAAAGATTGATGTGCTGATCTTCTTATGGGACCCGCTCAATGCAGTACCGCACGATCCGGACGTAAAAGCCCTGTTGCGTCTGGCAACGGTGTGGAATATTCCGGTCGCTACTAACCTGTCGACGGCGGACTTTATTATCGAATCCCCACAGTTCAACTCGCCGGTGGAGATCCTGATCCCGGATTATCAGCGCTATCTGGCTGAACGTCTGAAGTAAATGCCCGTCCTGCCGGGTGGCGGCTTCGCCTTACCCGGCCTACGGTTTCCGTGCCACCGGCACATCGATGTTTTTCAACATCTCCACAAAGCGTGACGGCTGCTGTTTATTGAACAGCAACCAGACCCGGTGGCGGGCGCGGGTCATCGCCACATATAACAATCGCCGCTCTTCGGCATCAGGAAAGTCTTCAGTCACAGGCAGCAGAGCCTGCTCCATGACCGATTCGCGCGCAGGCGCCGGGAAACCGTCGCTTCCTTCCTGTAACCCCACGACGATGACATAGTCCGCCTGCTGCCCCTTGCTGGCGTGGATGGTCATAAAATCCAGCTGCAACTTTGGCCAGCGGGTCGCGGCTTTCTCCAGGCTGGCGGGCTTGAGATGGTGATAGCGCGCCAGCACCAGAATGCGCTCCTCCGGTCTGGCGTAACCGCTGAGCTTATCCAACAGGGCATCAAGCTGATCGTCTGCCAGCAGCGTGACCGCTTTTTTGTCCCCTGCCGAGAGGCTGTTCAGCGGTTTTGCCAGCTGATGCGGGTTCTGTTGGATAAAGCGGTTGGCAATCTCACCGATCCGGTTATTGAACCGGTAAGTCGTATCGAGATCGCAGCGATCGCCTTCGCCAAAGTAGTGATGAAACGCGGTAGTCAGCGACAGCTGTGCGCCACTAAAGCGATAGATCGCCTGCCAGTCGTCCCCCACGGCGAACAGAGTGGTGTGCTTGTTCTGTGCCCGCAGCGCCGCCAGCAGCGCCGCACGCTGAGGGGAGATATCCTGAAACTCATCCACCAGTATGTGTTTCCAGGGGCTGATAAAACGACCTTTTTCCAGAATAACGATCGCCTGATGAATCAGGCCGGAAAAATCAACGGCGTTTTCTGCTTTCAGGGCAGCTTTCCACGCCTTAAGCAGCGGTGCCATCAACTTCACCCGCTTTGAAAACAGCGCCTGCACCTCTTCAGGGGCGCCGGCAATCATCTCTGCCTGAGCGCCACCGTGCATGCGCATCAGGCTTACCCAGCGATCGAGCCGGGGTGCCAGTCGGCGCGCCAGCTTCTCGTTTTGCCAGAAACTGCCCTCCGGCACGTCCCAGTTCAGCTCCTCTTCCAGCCACTGGCGCCAGCCTTTGGCCTGCGCTTTTTTCTCGCTACACTGCTGCTGCCAGGCATCGATAAATAGCTTCTGCCGCGCCGCGGTGTCATTTTCAAGCTCGCTGACCACGGGCACCTTTTTACTCCCCTGCTGAATGATGTGCAGGGCAAGGGAGTGGAAGGTTCGGGCGGTAATGTCGCGGGTATGCAGCCGCGCCTCGATCCGCTCATCCATCTCCTGGGCCGCCTTACGGCCAAAGGCCAGGAGTAAAATCTGATCGGCAGAGGCTTCATTGCGGGTCAGCAGCCAGCCTGCCCTGGCCACCAGCACCGAGGTTTTGCCACTACCGGCACCGGCCAGCACCAGCAGCGACGACTCGCCATTGACCACCGCCCGGGCCTGGGCCGGATTGAGGGGGGAAGACTCAATACCGGCAAAAAAGTCGGCATACTGGCTGAGCATGGCGTCGGTCCACGCCTGATTGTGCGCCAGCCTGCTCTGGTCAATGTCTTCCAGCCAGGCCTGACACTGACGCCAGGCTTCCCGGCAGTTATCAAACTCGTCGAGCCGTGAGACGGACAATGGCAAGGCCTGTAACGCCTGGCGAATTTTTTGCTGCAAACCGAGCGTTTTTTCCCGCGTCAGCCAGCTGTTTTGCTCATTTGTTGCGGCAATGTCATTCAGCGCGTTTTGCAGGACCTGCGCCGCCACCTCACTCATTTCAGCACTCCACTGCTGCCAGAGCGTGTTCAGATGGTGGTGAAAACGCTGGGTTTCCGCCCACTCGGTGCCATGCAGACGGACCACTTTTTCATCGGGCAGAACAAACTCCAGCTCCCCCCAGACCAGGCCGCGTTTGCAGTGAATGGCCAATAGCTGGTTGAAAGGGATGAGATATTCATGACGTTCGCCTGAGACCTTGACCCCGGCGTTGAGCAGAACGACTTTGTCGTACGGATGTTGTGCCAGGCGCTTGCCTAACGATGTTGCTTTCAGTTCCATGTCCAGCCTGATCCACGACGTGAATAATTGCATAACAGTTTAACTGCCAGTTTTCAGGTGCTCCAGCGCAAAAAAACGTTACAATCAGCAGGGCTTCAACATTACGGCAAGAATTGAGGTTTTATGCGTACCGTTCTGAATATTTTGAATTTTGTGCTGGGTGGTTTTGTCACTACCCTCTCCTGGCTGCTGGCGACGCTGGTCAGCGTGGTGCTGATCTTCACCCTGCCGCTGACGCGCTCCTGCTGGGAAATCACCAAACTCTCGCTGGTGCCTTACGGTAACGAAGCGGTTCACGTGGATGAACTGGAGCCTGACAGTAAAAGTACGCTGATGAACACCGGCGGAACGCTGCTCAATATTCTGTGGCTGATCTTTTTCGGCTGGTGGCTGTGTGTGATGCATATTGCGGCGGGGATCGCCCAGTGCCTGACCCTGATTGGCATCCCCGTCGGGATCGCCAATTTCAAAATTGCCGCCATCGCTCTATGGCCGGTCGGACGCCGGGTTGTGCCGGTGGAAGTGGCCCGCGCCGCGCGGGAAGCCAACGCCCGCCGTCGTTTTCCGTAACAAGGACCCCGCGCGCCCATGCTAAGCCCCCTGCTTCGCCGCTACACCCTGAACAGCGCCTGGCTCTACAATGCCCGGATCTTTATTGCCCTGTGTGGCAGCACCGCCCTGCCCTGGTGGCTGGGCGAAGTAAAGCTAACCATCCCGCTGACGCTGGGGGTGGTTGCCGGTGCGCTGGCCGACCTGGACGATCGCCTTACCGGTCGGCTGCGCAATCTGGTTATCACCCTGATCTGCTTTTTTATCGCCTCTGCATCGGTTGAGCTGCTCTTCCCGTGGCCATGGTTTTTCGCGATTGGGCTGACGCTCTCCACCAGCGTCTTTATTCTGCTGGGTGGGCTGGGCCAGCGCTACGCCACCATCGCCTTTGGCGCGCTGCTTATTGCCATCTATACCATGCTGGGGGTGTCGCTGTATGACCAGTGGTATCAACAGCCGGTGCTGCTGTTGCTGGGCGCGGTCTGGTATAACCTGCTGACGCTCGCCGGGCATCTTATTTTTCCCATTCGCCCGTTGCAGGATAATCTGGCCCGCAGCTATGAGCAGCTGGCCCACTATCTGGAATTAAAGTCCCGGCTCTTCGATCCGGATATTGAAGATGATGGCCAGGCACCGCTGTACGATCTGGCCCTGGCGAACGGGCAACTGGTGACCACACTAAACCAGACCAAAGCATCGTTACTCACCCGTTTACGCGGCGATCGCGGTCAGCGCGGCACCCGCCGAACCTTACATTATTACTTTGTGGCGCAGGATATCCACGAGCGCGCCAGCTCATCGCATATTCAGTACGCCGATCTGCGCGAAAAGTTTCGCTACAGCGACGTGATGTTCCGCTTCCAGCGTCTGTTGTCCATGCAGTCGCAAGCCTGCCAGCAGCTGTCGCGCTCCATTCTGCTGCGCACCCCTTATCAGCACGATCCGCGATTTGAACGGGCGTTTACCCACCTGGATGCAGCGCTCGACCGCGTTCAGGCCAGCGGCACCTCTGCTGAGCAGATGAAAGCGCTGGGTTTTCTGTTAAATAACTTACGCGCCATAGATGCCCAGCTCGCCACCATCGAATCTGAGCAGGCGCTGGCAACACCCGGTAATGATGTGAATAACCAGCTTGCGGATGACAGTCTGCATGGGTTTAGCGATATCTGGCTGCGTTTAAGTCGTCATTTTTCTCCGGAATCGGCGCTGTTTCGCCATGCGGTGAGGATGTCGCTGGTGCTCTGTATTGGTTATGCTTTTATACAGATAACCGGGCTTAATCACGGCTACTGGATTTTGCTTACCAGCCTCTTTGTCTGTCAGCCCAACTACAACGCCACCCGCCATCGGCTGGCGCTGCGTATTCTCGGCACCCTGGTAGGGGTCGCTGTCGGGTTACCCATCCTTTACTTTGTCCCTTCGCTGGAAGGCCAGCTGATCTTAATTGTGATCACCGGCGTGCTGTTTTTTGCGTTTCGCAATGTGCAATATGCCCACGCCACCATGTTTATCACCCTGCTGGTGCTGCTCTGCTTTAACCTGCTTGGGGAAGGCTTTGAGGTAGCTTTGCCGCGCGTCATTGATACGTTAATTGGCTGCGCCATTGCCTGGGCTGCAGTGAGTTTCATCTGGCCAGACTGGCGGTTCCGTAATCTGCCTCGGGTGCTGGATCAGGCGATGAATGCTAACTGCCGTTATCTCGATGCCATCCTTGAGCAGTATCACCAGGGGCGCGATAACCGTCTGGCGTACCGTATAGCCCGGCGTGACGCCTATAACCGCGACGCGGAGCTGGCTTCTGTGGTGTCGAATATGTCCACGGAGCCGCGGGCAACCGCAGAAACCCGTGAAATCGCATTCCGTTTGCTGTGCCTGAACCATACTTTTACCAGCTACATCGCCGCGTTGGGCGCACACCGCGAGCGGCTCAACAACCCCGCAATCCTGGGGTTGCTCGACGATGCGGTCTGCTATGTTGATGATGCGCTTCATCAACGTCCGGCGGATGAGCCTCGTGTTCAACAGGCACTAAGCGAACTGGCGCAACGCATTTCACATATTGAGCCAGGCGCAGAGAGCAAGGCGCCTCTGGTGCTGCAGCAGATTGGTCTGCTCATCGCGTTGCTGCCAGAAATTTGCCATCTACAACAGCACGTTAATCAACTGCCGGAGTGACGGGCGTCTCAACCGGCAGCTTTTTGTACCACTCCACCAGCTCCTGGCGTCTGACTTCCGGGAGCGCAGCGACGTGGAGCCCGGTGATCGCCCCTTCCAGCGCAAACAGCACCTTGTAACTGAGGTGCTTGTTCAGCGCTCTGATCTTCAGCCAGCACTGTTCTGCTCCCAGCTCACGTAATGCCTCTTCATTGGTGATGCCCGCTTCATAGAGCAGGATCTCCAGCTGAAAGGTGAGATTGGGTAAATCTTTCAGCCTCTCGCGCTTGTAGCGTTCGCAGCGCTCCCGCCGCGCCGCCTCCAGCGCAAACGACGAGAGCTGCAGAAGCGTTTCGCGATCCTGCCAGAGTCCTTCATCGACGCGAAAATAGTTTAACAACACCGGCCGCCCCCGCTTCACCAGCGACAGGAAAGACGAGGCATGCTTTACGCAGTAGGGTGCACTCTCTTCACAGGCCCGCAGGTATAACTCCCCTTCCGACACCATGGCAAATACCGTGTCATCTACCGCCAGAGTGTAACCGCCAAACAGGGCACGATACTGAACCTCGCCCAGAGGAGACAGGTATTCTGCTGATTGATAGATCCGTTCATACGATAACTTTTTCATGATATTTCCCTTTTAAATCATGGAGTAATGATGAAGTCGCTTGTTAACGGATCCGTTAGCCAAAAAATAGGTAACTTATGATTGAACGGCAAGCTGATTTTTCAATACGACTGAATTACAAACCAAATTTGCGAGGAGCTTTCCGAAAATGAGGTTGATCTTTAGTCGCACAGGGGTTACTGTATATCCATACAGTAACTACAGGGCTGGATTGATTATGTACTCTTCAGGCTATGCAAACCGTTCAACTACTTTCTCTTCTACCGCAGGTAAAAGCGCGCTGAATTCCACTGCGCCTGTTTCCACCGGGCTGATTAGTGAAGTGCTCTACCGTGAAGACCAGCCCATGATGACGCAGCTGTTATTGCTGCCACTGTTACAGCAGCTTGGTCAGCAGTCGCGCTGGCAGCTGTGGCTTACGCCGCAGCAGAAATTGAGCCGGGAATGGGTGCAGTCCGCCGGCTTGCCGCTCGCAAAAGTGATGCAGATAAGCCAGATGGATCCATGCCATACTGTAGATTCAATGGTGAGGGCGTTACGTACCGGAAATTACAGCGTCGTGATCGGTTGGTTTACGCACGAGTTGACGGAAACGGAGCAACATCGTCTGGCTGAAGCCGCCGAAGAAGGTAATGCGCTCGGCTTCATAATGCGTCCCATTCGAATGAATGCTCTGGGCAACGGACACCTTTCTGGGCTAAAAATTCACTCCAATTTGTATCATTAAGTAAAAATAAGAGTATTCCTGGAATTTTTTTTGCGCCCTCTGTACGCCGTTGGTTCTCTATAAAAAAGCCGCGAAAAGTCTTGTCTGCCGCGGCTTTCTTCATTTTAGCACGCCTTAAATTGCGCAATAAATGTTAAATATTGTGTATACAAAACTTTTTTTTTCATATGCCTGACAGAGTTCACACTTGTAAGTTTTCAGGTACGTTGTAGACTTTACATCGCCAGGGGTGCTCGGCCTAAGCCGAAGATATCGGTAGGTTTACTCTTTGTCCCCGCCCCCCGGTGAAGGATTTAACCGTGACTCTCATTGAGATTCTCATGGCGATTTTTGGATGATAACGAGGCGCAAAAAATGAAAAAGACAGCTATCGCGATTGCAGTGGCACTGGCTGGTTTCGCTACCGTAGCGCAGGCCGCTCCGAAAGATAATACCTGGTACGCTGGTGGTAAACTGGGCTGGTCTCAGTTCCATGACACTGGTTGGTATAACGACGCTCTGAACAACGACGGTCCAACTCATGAAAGCCAGCTGGGCGCAGGCGCGTTCGGTGGTTATCAGGTTAACCCGTACGTTGGCTTCGAAATGGGTTACGACTGGCTGGGCCGTATGCCTTACAAAGGCGACAACGTTAACGGCGCATTCAAAGCTCAGGGCGTTCAGCTGACTGCTAAACTGGGCTACCCAGTAAATGACGCTGTAGACATCTACACCCGTCTGGGCGGCATGGTATGGCGTGCAGACTCCAGCAACAGCATCGCTGGCGACGACCATGACACCGGCGTATCCCCAGTATTCGCTGGTGGCGTTGAGTGGGCTATGACCCGTGACGTTGCTACCCGTCTGGAATACCAGTGGGTTAACAACATCGGCGACGGCAACACCGTTGGTGTTCGTCCAGACAACGGCATGCTGAGCGTGGGTGTTTCCTACCGTTTCGGCCAGCAGGAAGAAGCAGCGCCAATCGTTGCTCCAGCTCCAGCACCGGCTCCAGAAGTACAGACCAAGCACTTCACTCTGAAGTCTGACGTTCTGTTCAACTTCAACAAAGCAACCCTGAAACCAGAAGGTCAGCAGGCACTGGATCAGCTGTACACCCAGCTGAGCAACCTGGATCCTAAAGATGGTTCCGTCGTGGTTCTGGGCTTCACCGACCGTATCGGTTCTGACGCTTACAACCAGGGTCTGTCTGAGAAACGTGCTCAGTCCGTTGTTGACTACCTGATCTCTAAAGGTATCCCGGCTAACAAGATCTCCCCACGTGGTATGGGCGAATCTAACCCAGTTACCGGTTCTACCTGTGACAACGTGAAAGCTCGCGCTGCACTGATCGACTGCCTGGCTCCAGATCGTCGCGTAGAGATCGAAGTTAAAGGCATCAAAGACGTTGTAACTCAGCCAGCGGCATAAGTTATCGTCTGACAAAAAACCCCGCCATGTTGCGGGGTTTTTTATTGCCTGAAGTAAAGTAAAACGCTACTTTTTACCGGCCAGCAGCGCCTGGAGATCGGTTTTCAGGGTCGACATCTGACTGGCGTACTTCTCTTTATGTTCCGCATCTTCAATCAGCTGTACGATGGTTTCTGACAAGGTTTTCCCCCGTCGCTGGGCGAGCCCGGCCAGACGCTGCCAGACCATGAACTCCAGATCAATCGACTTTTTACGGGTATGTTGATGCTCAGCATTAAAGTGCCGTTTGCGCCGCGCACGGATAGTCTGCTTCATTCGGTTCAGTAAGGCAGGATTAATATGCTTTTCAATCCAGCCATTGACCAGAATGGGTTCATTTTCGAGGGTCAGCAATAAATCTACAGCTTCTTTTGCAGCACTGGCTTCGAGGTAGCAGGTGATCAACTCCCCTTCACGGTGTTTTTTGACCAGATACTTCCATTTCCAGCCGCTTTCGAGATTTTCCAGTTGTTGATATTTCATTGCGATCTCAGTGTGACCGTGTAACTGTGTTCAGAATATCAGTTTTTTAGCAATCTGCTGAAAAGAAATCATATCCTGTGACACGCGGTGACGCATTCCTGCCCGGAAACCCCGATTCCCTCATGTGCAGAGCCTGCGCCTTACGGTATACTCCATCGTTTTACTTCTGACTAAAAAACATCAACTTTGACCATTACGAAACTTGCATGGCGTGACCTTGTTCCGGATACCGACAGTTATCAGGAACTGTTTGCACAGCCAGATCTCGCGAAAGAAGACGAATACATCCTCAGCGACACTCAGCCCCGTTTGCATTACGCGCTGGAGCAGGTGTTAAGCCCATGGGCTACCTCACCATTCATGTTGTTGAAAGCGCCAGACGAAGCGGAGTATCTGAATCTTCTGGCAGATGCCATGCGGCAGCTGCAGCCAGAAGCCGGAACGGTCTTTGGTGGTGAGTACCGCATCGATGGGCATACCGTTACCTTTGAACCCGCCACCGTACCCGATGGCCGTTTTGCTGTCACCGGCAACATCGTCCAGGCGGGCTGGACAGAAGCAGAGCAGCTGTTCGGCTGTCTGCGCCAGTTTAACGGTGAACTTACCCTGCACCCCGGTCTGGTTCATCAGGCAAACGGCGGCGTGCTGGTTATCTCCCTGCGCACGCTGCTTGCTCAGCCGCTTCTGTGGATGCGCCTGAAAAACAGCGTTAGCCAGCAGCGCTTCGATTGGGTGGCCTACGACGAGTCGCGCCCTCTTCCGGTCGCTGTGCCCTCTATGCCGCTCACCCTGAAAGTGGTGCTCATCGGCGATCGCGAAGCGCTGGCGGATTTCCAGGAGATGGAACCCGAACTGGCCGACCAGGTGGTCTACAGCGAGTTTGAAGAGAGTACCCAGATTGCGGATGCTGAAGATATGCAGCAATGGCTGCAGTGGGTTTACGCCGTCTGCCAGCGTGCGCAGCTGCCAACGCCTGCTGCCGATGCCTGGCCGGTGCTGATCCGCGAAGCGGTCCGCTATACCGGCGATCAGGAGACTCTGCCGCTTTGTCCTCTCTGGCTTGGCAAACAGCTGCGTGAAGCCGCAGCCATGACCGAAGACGATACGGTCACCGGCGAACAGCTCTCCCAGATGCTGGTGCAGCGCGAATGGCGTGAAGGCTATCTTGCCGATCGCATGCAGGATGAGATCCTGCTTGAGCAGATCCTGGTTGAAACCGAAGGCGAACGCGTCGGGCAGATCAACGCTCTGTCGGTAATTGAATTCCCTGGCCACCCGCGCGCCTTTGGCGAGCCGTCGCGTATCAGCTGCGTCGTGCATATCGGCGACGGTGAGTTTATCGATGTCGAACGCAAAGCCGAGCTGGGCGGGAATATTCACGCCAAGGGCATGATGATCATGCAGGCCTTCCTGATGTCGGAACTGCAGCTCGAGCAGCAGATCCCCTTCACCGCCTCGCTGACCTTCGAGCAGTCCTACAGCGAAGTGGATGGCGACAGCGCCTCGATGGCAGAGCTGTGTGCCCTCATCAGCGCCCTGGCCGATGTGCCGGTGAATCAGAGCATTGCGATCACCGGTTCCGTGGACCAGTTTGGTCGCGCGCAGCCGGTCGGCGGTCTGAATGAGAAGATCGAGGGCTTCTTTACCGTTTGCCAGCAGCGTGGGCTGAGCGGTAAACAGGGTGTGATCATTCCTCTTCCGAACGTGCGTCATCTCAGCCTCAGTCAGGAACTGCTGAAGGCGGTAGAAGAGGAACAATTCAGCCTCTGGGCCATCGAAGACATTACAGATGCGCTACCCTTACTGACAAACCTGGAGTGGGACGCCGAGGGGCAAACCACACTGATGCAGACTATCCAGGAACGAATTGCGCAGGCAACGCAACAGGAAGCGCGCCACCGTTATCCCTGGCCGTTACGCTGGTTGAACTGGTTCACGCCAAACTGATCGGACTTGTTCAGCGTACACGTGTTAGCTATCCTGCGTCCTTCACTAAAATAAGGCATACTGAGAACATGGTAGATAAACGCGAATCCTATACAAAAGAAGATCTTCTTGCCTCTGGTCGCGGTGAACTGTTTGGCGCGAAAGGCCCGCAGTTACCGGCCCCGAACATGCTGATGATGGACCGTGTCGTGAAGATGACGGAAACCGGCGGCAACTTCGATAAGGGTTACGTAGAAGCAGAGCTCGATATCAACCCGGACCTGTGGTTCTTTGGCTGCCACTTTATTGGCGATCCGGTGATGCCAGGCTGCCTGGGTCTGGACGCGATGTGGCAGCTGGTTGGCTTCTACCTCGGCTGGCTGGGTGGCGAAGGCAAAGGCCGCGCGCTGGGCGTGGGTGAAGTGAAATTCACCGGTCAGGTTCTGCCGACCGCGAAAAAAGTTACCTACCGTATTCACTTCAAACGCATTGTTAACCGTCGCCTGATTATGGGCCTGGCGGATGGCGAAGTGCTGGTCGACGGGCGTCTGATCTACACCGCGAACGACCTGAAAGTGGGTCTGTTCCAGGACACCTCCGCATTCTGATTGTTGCTTTTACCAGAGCATATAAAGGCGAAACCTCCGCAGTGCGGAGGTTTCTTTTTTTAAAGAGACGCTATCAAGCAAGTACTGCCCTGTCTCCGATGGCTTCTCGCCAGCCCCCTAACCATTGTGACCTCTGATTCAAGGTCTGATAGGGACACATTTCTTTTGAACGTCCGGCGATGCCAGCCTGATAACCACGTTGATGAGCCCTTTCAAGGCGATCTCGTTTCTGTCTCTTCATGCCTCGTTTCCCTCATTATTTGATCTGGTGGAAAAGAAAACAGTGATTACAAAATGTGCAATCACAGATAACGAATACCCTGATTACCGCCGAGCGTCAATGCGCAAAATTCACGCCAGTGTCATAAATGTGAGCTACACAAAAGTTCATTTGTACAAAAATTGTGACACGGCACAAGTAACCGCCTGAGGGGCAAACGAAAAAAAAGCCGCAATTAGCATCAAGCTAAGTGCGGCTCCGTGCGATGAATTTTACTTATGGCAGTCGGGAGATCTCTCTCGCAATGCTGGCAGACTCCTGCGCCCAGCCCTGGGCCAGCACTTTTACCATCTCATCGTAACCATCTTTCTGCTGGATCAGCTCCAGATGGAAAGGTCGTTTGATCAGCTGACCCTGATGGTTCAGCAGCCACTCCCCGCTGACGATCACCCTGCCATCATAGCGCCCGTGGAAGCCAGTGACATTGACGTTAAGCGTATCCTGGTCGCTTCCCAGCGGCTGCGAGGCTACCACCCATCCCGGCAGTTGGCTGCCAAGGTTGGCGACCAGCGTGTTACGCAGCTGCTGATCCAGCGGGCTGGCCCAGAGATTGTTGCTGGCGATGACGTACTGCACATCGCTGGTCTGATAGACCACGCCATTACCGGCGAGATAATCAGGGACCGCTACCTGTTCGACCCACAGCAGGCGGTTCCCCTGGCTGGCCGTCGTTTGCCCGCCCGCCTGCGCTGCCAGCGGCAGCTGATAATAGCTCTTGTTCTCTGATGCGCTACAGGCGGTCAGAAGCGCTACTGCGGTGATGATTAGCCATTTTTTCATTACTTAGCCCCCTTCGGCTCAGGGTCCTTTTTCTCTTTTGCTTCGAATACCAGCGCATTGCTCTTGGTATTCAGCGTTTTCAGTACCGGCTGGAGCTCACGCAGAACCTGATCGAGGCGCTGCATATCCGCCACCATCTTGTTATATGCCGCGGAGCCCGGCTGGAAGCCCTGCATACTGCGGTTCAGTTCACGCAGCGTCTTCTGCATGTCCTGCGGCAGCTGCTGCATCGACTGGCTGGCGGTCAGCTTGTTGAGATTATCCAGCGTGGCCTGCAGTCGGCGCATCGTCGCCTGGCTTTCACTAAGCGTGTTGGTGGCCTGCTGAATCATCGGATTGAGCGGCAGGTTGTTGATCTTATCCAGCGTTTCCATCAGACGCTGTTGGATCTGCGCCAGGCCACCGCTAACGGTCGGGATAATTTTATACCCGCCAAACTCGCGGATCGCTTTTAGCGGCGGCTCTTTCGGGAAGAAGTCCATATCCACATACAGCGCCCCGGTCACCAGATTACCGGTTTTGAGCGAGCCGCGCAGGCCGCGCTTCATCAGCCCGTCGATATGCTGAGCAATGTCCGGCGTATCGCCAACCTGATTAATCAGCCGCTCCGGCTCAATGCGGATCAGCACCGGAATACGGTAGTCATCATCCAGCACCTGGCGCATACCCGGCGCAAAGAACGGCACCTTAGCGACGGTTCCGAGACGGATACCGCGGAATTCAACCGGCGCGCCCGGCTGCAGGCCGCGGACAGAATCTTTGAAGAACATCAGGTAGTCGATATGGTCGGTATAGAGCGAATCCTGAATGCTTCTCTGATCGTCATAGAGCTTGAATGCCGTGTGCTGCGCCACCGGCTGGCCCTGATCCAGCCCTTCCGGCACGTCAAAACTGACGCCACCGCCGAAGAGCGTAGAGAGTGAGCCCATTTCGACGCGCATACCGGCTGAGGTTAAGTCCACGGCGATACCGCTGTCTTTCCAGAAACGCACGTTGCTGGTCACCAGGCGATCGTTAGGCGCATTGATAAACAGCTGGTAACTGATGGTGCGTTTTTGGGTGTCAAACGTGCTGGTTTCAACGGAACCCACGCGATAACCGCGGAACAATACCGGATCGCCCGGACTCAGCTGGCCCGCTTTTTTACTGTCGAGGATGACGCGGATCCCCTTCGCATCGGGTGGGGCCAGCGGCGGTGAGTCCAGCAATTGATATTTCGCTGGCTGGACGCCCTTTTTGCCCGGTTGCAGTTCAATATATGCCCCGGATAATAACGTGCCCAGACCGCTGATGCCTTCGCGGCCCACCTGCGGTTTCACCACCCAGAACACCGAGTCGCCGTGTAGCAGCTTCTCCATGCCAGCGTGGAGACGGGCTTTGATCTCTACGTGTGTCAGGTCATCAGTCAGGGTCGCGCTTTCGACGACCCCCACATCCACGCTGCGGCTTTTGATGGTGGTTTTACCGCCCTCAATGCCCTCGGCATTGGTGGTGATTAACGTCACTTCCGGACCCTGATGGCTGTAATGATAAAACAGGATCCAGGCACCGATCAGGGCAGTCACGATGGGGAAAATCCACACCGGCGACCAGTTTCTGACCTTCTGCACTTTCGCCTCTCCGCTTCTCTTTTCCATGCTTTTATTCATCCTCATGGCTCGACGCTGGCTCACGATCCCAGGATAACCGAGGGTCGAAAGTCATGGCCGCAAACATGGTCATAATCACGACCAATGCAAACATCACCGCTCCGATGGCGGGATAGATACTCATTAATCCGCCTATACGCACCAGCGCAGAGAGGACGGCAATCACAAAAACGTCAATCATTGACCAGCGCCCGACAAACTCCACGACTTCATAGATCAGATGCATCCGCTCGCTGTCACGCTTGCCGTGTCCTTTGGCATCCCAGCAGAGCCAGGCAATCGCAATCATTTTGAGCGTGGGGACCATAATACTGGCGATAAAGATCACCAGCGCAACCGGATAGGAGCCTTCACTCCATAGCAGTACAACCCCGGCCATGATAGTCGATGGCATTCTATCGCCCAGCAGGTCGGTAATCATAATCGGCAGTATGTTGGCCGGGAGATAGAGGATCATGGAGGTAATAAGCAGTGCCATGGTCCACTGAAGACTGTTTTTACGCCGCACATGCCCTTTTGTTGCGCAACGCGGGCAGACATACTGGTCGGCAGGAAGGATCGCTGTGCAGCAGGCGCATAAGCGCAAATTTTGGTTGATTCCCGGCACACCGGGTTGCAGCGTTTGCGGCAATACGGGCGCAGGAGCGATATCGTCCCATGCCCAACGGCGATCCACGCACTGAAACGCGCGTAGTTGCAGGATACAGAACAGGCACCAGGGAATAAAACTGCTGCCAATGCCGATATCGCCGTAGGCCATCAGCTTAACAAAGCTCACCAGAATACCGGCTAAGAAAATCTCCGCCATCCCCCAGCTTTTCAACTGGAACAGGATCCGCGCCAGCCTGATTTTCAGTGCTCCGGGCATATGCGCCCGGTTCACGAGAAGTAAGATAACCACCAGGCAAAACGCCGGTACGATCTGGACGAAAAGTAAAAAGAATGTTCCCAGACTGGCGTAATTCTCTGAGAACATCACGCGGGGTATCTCCAGCAAATGGACTTCGCTGGTGATCCCCCCCACCTTCATATTAATAAAGGGGAAAAGATTGGAGAGAAAGAGCATAAACAACGCAGCAATGGCATAAGCAGTAGGACGCTGCCGCGGCGCGTCCCACTCTGTTGTCAGCGTTGTCCCGCAGCGCGGGCATGCCGCTTTGTGGCCATGCTCGAGCACCGGAAGCGCCACGAGCATATCGCACTGTGAGCATAAAATATGCCGGTCGGCATGGTGATGTTCACACATACTGGCTCCATGTTTAACTTATGCGCCGTTTTTCAGAGCCTCAAGATATTCCCAGCGTTCAAATGCCTCTTCCAGCGCCTGCTCAGCCTGGGCCATATCGGCCAGAACTTTTTGAGTATAGTCATGCGGCTGGCTGAAGAATGACGCGTCTGCCACCTGAGCCTGCAAACTTTCCAGACTGGCTTCGAGCTCTTCCAGACGCTGCGGCAAGCCTTCCAGTTCGCGCTGAAGGTTATAGCTTAATTTGGCCGTGGTGCGTTTGCTATTTTCTGCTTTTGGAACAGCAACTTCCGCTTCCACCTTCGCTTTTGACTGTTTTGTCGCCTGCGATTGTGCCTGCTGCCCACGGGCATCGTGATAACCGCCCACATACTGACCAATTCGTCCCTGGCCTTCGAAGATCCAGCATTCGGTGACGGTGTTATCCACGAACTGACGATCGTGGCTGACCAGCATCACAGTTCCCTGATAACTATCAATCAGTTCTTCCAGAAGTTCCAGCGTTTCAACGTCAAGATCGTTGGTCGGTTCGTCAAGAATAAGCAGGTTGCTGGGTTTCAGGAACAAACGCGCCAGTAACAGGCGGTTACGCTCCCCACCAGAGAGGGCGCGCACCGGGGTCATCGCCCGTTTGGGATGGAACAGGAAGTCCTGCAGATAGCCCAGCACGTGGCGCGGCTTACCGTTCACCATCACTTCCTGCTTGCCTTCGGCGAGGTTGTCCATCACCGTTTTATCCGGATCCAGCTCAGCGCGGTGCTGGTCGAAGTACGCCACTTCCAGCTTGGTACCGCAGTGGATGCGGCCGCTATCTGCCTTAAGTTGATCCAGCATCAGCTTCAGCAGCGTGGTCTTACCGCAGCCGTTCGGGCCGATAAGGGCGATTTTGTCGCCGCGCTGAACCTGGGCGGAGAAGTCCTTCACCAGCACCTTGCCGTCGACCTGGTAGTTGACGTTTTCCATCTCAAAGACGATTTTGCCTGAACGGCTCGCCTCTTCGACCTGCATCTTCGCGCTGCCCATCACCTCGCGGCGTTCACTGCGCTCGCGGCGCATCGCTTTCAGGGCACGGACGCGGCCTTCATTACGGGTACGACGCGCTTTAATGCCCTGACGGATCCACACCTCTTCCTGCGCCAGCTTGCGGTCAAACTCTGCGTTTTGTAGCTCCTCTACCCGCAGGTTTTCCTCTTTTTCCAGCAGATAGGTGTCGTAATCGCCCGGATAGGTCACCAGCTTGCCGCGATCGAGATCGACAATACGGGTCGCCATATTGCGGATAAACGAACGGTCATGAGAGATGAAGATGATGGTGCCGTTGAAGGTTTTCAGGAACCCTTCCAGCCAGTCGATGGTTTCGATATCCAGGTGGTTGGTCGGCTCATCAAGCAGCAGCACTTTCGGCCCGCTGACCAGCGCCCGGCCCAGCGCCGCCTTACGCAGCCAGCCGCCAGAAAGAGAGGCCAGCGGCATGTCCGCTTCCAGACCTAACTGCGCCAGCACTTCGTTAATGCGGTTTTCCAGCTGCCACAGGCCATGATGATCCAGCAGCTCCTGCAGGCGCGCCATCTCATTCAGGTTTTTGGTGCTGGGATCGGTCATCACCAGATGTGAGATCTCGTGGTAGCGCTTCAGGTATTCGGCCTGCTCTTCGATGCCTTCGGCGACAAAATCGTAGACGCTGCCCTGAACGTTGCGCGGCGGATCCTGCTGCAGACGCGCCACAACCAGATCCTGTTCGTTAATAATGCGCCCGTCATCCAGCCCCTGCTCGCGGTTGAGGATCTTCATCAGCGTCGATTTTCCGGCGCCATTACGCCCCACCAGACAGACACGTTCGTTATCTTCGATATGCAGCTCAGCATTATCGAGAAGCGGCGCGTCGCTGAACGACAGCCACGCCCCATGCATACTAATTAATGACATTTACTTTTCCTTTCAGACCGCGGTAATCAGCCAGCAGTTATGGATCTGACGGTTACGGGCAAAATCCTGGGACAGGGTTTTTTGACTGATCTCTTGTGCTTTCAGCCCCAGCTTTTCCAGCCCTTCATGATCCATGCGGAAACCGCGTTTGTTGTTCGAGAACATGATCGTGCCGCCTTTACGCAGCATACGTTTGAGATCTTTCATCAGCGCAATATGGTCGCGCTGGACATCGAAAGACTCTTCCATGCGTTTGGAGTTAGAGAAGGTCGGCGGATCGATAAAGATCAGATCGAACTGCTCTTCGGTTTCACGCAGCCAGCCCAGCACGTCAGCCTGCAACAGGCGGTGCGCGCGGCCGGTCAGGCCGTTAAGGCGCAGGTTGCGCTCCGCCCACTCCAGATAGGTGCGGGACATATCCACGGTGGTAGTGGTACGCGCACCGCCCAGGCCGGCATGTACGCTGGCGCTGCCGGTATAGGAGAAGAGGTTCAGGAAGTCTTTACCTTTACTCATCTGGCCCAGCATGCGGCGGGCAATGCGGTGGTCGAGGAACAGCCCGGTATCGAGATAGTCGGTGAGGTTCACCCACAGGCGCGCGTTGTATTCGCCTACTTCGATAAACTCGCCCTTGCTGTTCATCTTCTCATACTGGTTTTTACCCTTCTGACGCTCACGGGTTTTAAGGATCAGTTTGTTTGGCGCAATATTCAGCACGCTGATGGTCGCGGCAATAATATCAAGCATACGCTGACGGGCTTTCTGCGGATCGACGGTTTTAGGCGGGGCATACTCCTGCACAACCACCCAGTCGGCGTAGCGATCGACCGCCACGTTGTATTCCGGCAGATCGGCGTCATACAGGCGATAACATTCAATGCCTTCCTGCTTCGCCCATTTTTCAAATTTCTTCAGGTTCTTGCGCAGGCGGTTGGCGTAATCTTCCGCGATGGTGGCAGGTTTGCTGTCCGCCTCTTTCTCGGCCAGATGGTAATTTTTCTGCACACAGTCCAGCGGACCGTTTTTGGCCTTGAACTGGCGCTCGGCGCGCAGTTGCAGGCAGCTCAACAGCTCAGGGGAGGCGCTGAACAAAGAGAGGTTCCAGCCGCCAAACAGATCCTTCATGGTGCGCCCCAGCAGGCTATGCAGGGCAATCAGCGCAGGCTCGCTGTCCAGACGTTCGCCGTAAGGCGGGTTGCTGATTACCGTGCCGTACGGGCCTTTTGGCAGCGGATTGGTGAGCTGGGAAACGTCTTTAACCTCAAAGGCGATCAGCTCGCCGATCCCGGCGCGGCGGGCGTTGCTGCGCGCGCGTTCAATGACGCGGGCGTCGCTGTCAGAACCATAGAAGCGGGATTCATAGGCTGCCAGCCCGGCACGTGCGCGCGTCTGGGCTTCGGCTTTTACCTCCTGCCAGATGGCCTCGTCGTGCTGAGCCCAGCCCTTAAAGCCCCACGCGCCGCGATGCAGGCCAGGCGCGCGGTCGGTTGCCAGCATCGCCGCTTCGATAAGCAGGGTACCGGAACCACACATCGGATCGAGCAACGGCGTACCCGGCAGCCAGCCGGAACGCATCACGATGGCGGCCGCAAGGTTCTCTTTGATCGGCGCAATACCGGCACGATCGCGGTAGCCGCGCTGGTGCAGGCCTTCGCCACACAGATCCAGCGCAATGCTGGCAACTTCTTTATTCAGGCGAACGTTGATGCGCAGGTCCGGATTTTCACGATCGACGTTCGGACGCTCCAGATTTTTGCGCGTGAAACAGTCGACGATGGCATCTTTGACCTTCAGCGCCCCGTACTGGCTGTTACGGATCTCATCGTTCAGGCCGCTGAAGTGCACGGCAAAAGTGGCGCCTGGGGCAAAAATCTCTGTCCAGTCGATAGTTTGCACGCCAATATAAAGATCGAGATCGCTATAAACCTTGCACTCTCTCATCGGCAACATGATGCGTGAGGCCAGGCGGCTCCACATCAGGCTCTGGTAAATAAGCCGCGTGTCGCCCTGAAAATGGACACCACCCTGAACCACCTGGCACTCTTGCGCGCCCAGATTTTCCAGTTCAGTTTTTAACAGCTCTTCCAGCCCACGGGCCGTACTGGCAAACAGAGAATTCATATCGTCACTTTTACTCTAAGAAAATTGCTGCGCATTATAGCCAATCTGGGCTCTATGTCATAAAGTTGAGGGCTTATTTTCATTTGAGGGCTGCGCCGTGGCGACGTTATCCAGGCTTTTCATTCATCCGGTTAAATCCATGCGCGGTATTGGGCTCACGCATGCCCTTGCCGATGTCAGCGGTTTTGCCTTTGATCGCATTTTTATGGTCACAGAGCTGGATGGCACATTTATTACCGCACGCCAGTTCCCGCAAATGGTTCGCTTCATCCCGGCGCCGGTTCAGGATGGTCTCCATCTGACTGCGCCGGATGGTTCCAGTAGTATCGTCCGTTTCAGCGATTTTGCGCCAGCGGATGCGCCCACCGAAGTCTGGGGCAACCACTTTACCGCCCGTATCGCCCCGGACGCGATCAACCGCTGGCTGAGCGAATTCTTTTCCCGCCCGGTTCAGCTCCGCTGGGTTGGGCCGGAGCTGACGCGACGCGTGGCTAAGTTTGCCGCGGTGCCGCTCTCTTTTGCCGACGGATTCCCGTATCTGCTCACAAACGAAGCCTCGCTGCGCGACCTGCAACAGCGCTGCCCGGCCAGCGTGCAGATGGAGCAGTTCCGCCCGAACCTGGTGGTGACAGGCGCTGCCGCCTGGGAAGAGGACACCTGGAAAGTGATCCGCATCGGCGAGGTCATTTTTGACGTGGTGAAACCCTGCAGCCGCTGCATCTTTACCACCGTCAGCCCGGAGAAAGGGCAGAAACACCCGGCTGGCGAACCGCTAAAAACCCTGCAATCTTTCCGCACCGCGCAGGATAATGGTGATGTCGATTTCGGCCAGAACCTGATCCCGCGCTCCAGCGGAGTGATCCGCGTGGGCGACGAGGTGGAGATCCTCTCGACCGCCCCGGGCCGTCTCTACGGTGCAGGCGCCGAAGAAGAGGCCAGCGACGTGGAAGTGCAGCCTGCAACGGCTGTGACCATCCAGTGGCAGGGGCAGACCATTCGCGGTAACAATCAGCAGGTGTTACTGGAGCAGCTTGAACAGGCCGGGATTCGCGTGCCCTACTCCTGCCGTGCGGGGATTTGCGGATGCTGTCGCATTACGCTGGTTGAGGGGGAAGTGAGCGCGCTGAAGAAATCGGCCATTGGCAGCGACGGCACAATCCTGTGCTGTAGCTGCGTACCGAAAACGTCGTTACAACTCGAGGCTTAAACGGCCTGTTCCAGGCTGAAGCTGACCGGTTGCGGTTTCAGCCTGTCATTCATCACTTTAATCGGGTCGCCCAACTGCATGGTGCGCCCGGCAATGGTCACCGCGGGCTGCGCCAGTAAACAGAGCGCAGCGTTGTCGCCCGGCTCCACCACCAGCAAATTCACCTGCTCACCATTTTCGCTCAGGCTGACACAGGCGGCATCACCGATAACCGGCGTCCAGCGTTCACCGTGGGCAAGAAAGTGCCAGCTTTTTGGCATCTGGGGTTTGAGGAAGCGGATCGCCACCAGCGCATTGAGCACCAGTTCAGCACGCTGCTCTTTCGACAGTTCCAGGTCACGGCACTTCTCTTCAAAAGAGAAATAGAGTGCGGCATCATCGACGCAAAAACCGGTATCGGCAAAGGCGTCCGGGGTTAACATCCGGCGGGCAAAACGCGAACGAAACAGCATACCATTGGCCAGATCGAGCATCATACGATCGTGCTCTTCGCAGAAATACCAGCGCCAGTTATCGTCAGGTTTAATTCGCATCTGTCTCTCCCGTGCCCGAAACGTCCTGTCGTAAGAAAGTCCTTATTGCCGCTTCGTTTTTTTAACCTCAGTAATCAAAGACTACTATGTCTAATAAAGCAACAGTCCGGGAATATAAAACAACCAGAGCTGGAAATAAAGCCCTGGTTGTCAGTCATGCTAAAAGGTTAGAGGTGATTAACGATTTCTTTAATCAGCGGCGGACCTTTAAAAATAAAGCCGGAATATATCTGAACAAGCGAAGCGCCAGCAGCCATTTTTTCACGGGCGGCGATGACTGAATCAATCCCGCCAACCCCAATAATCGGTAAGCGGCCATTTAATTCCTGCGACAGACGACGAATTATTTCGGTGCTTTTTAACTGCACCGGGCGTCCGCTCAAGCCACCCATTTCATCGCAGTGCTTCATCCCCTGAACTAAAGTGCGGTCGAGCGTGGTATTGGTAGCGATAACACCATCAATATTATGACGAACTAAACTGTCGGCCACCTGAATCAGCTCTTCTTCACTCAGATCCGGCGCAATTTTAACGGCGACCGGCACATATTTATGGTGCGTCGCCTGGAGTTCATTTTGCTTATTTTTGATGGCGGTTAATAAGTCGTCCAGCGCTTCGCCGTATTGCAGGGTACGCAGACCTGGCGTGTTAGGCGAGGAGATATTCACCGCAATATATCCGGCATAAGCGTAGACTTTCTCCATGCAGATCAGGTAGTCATCTTTGCCCTGCTCGACCGGCGTGTCTTTATTTTTGCCGATATTAATGCCTAATACACCGTCGAAATGGGCCTTTTTCACATTTTCAACGAGATGATCGACACCGAGATTATTAAACCCCATGCGGTTAATCAGCCCCTCGGCTTCTACCAGGCGGAACAGGCGTGGCTTGTCGTTACCCGGTTGCGGACGCGGTGTGACGGTACCAATTTCGATGGAGCCGAAGCCCATCGCACCCAGTGCATCAATGCACTCGCCATTTTTATCCAGCCCTGCCGCCAGACCCAATGGGTTTTTAAAGGTTAACCCCATACAGGTGACCGGCTTATCCATCACTTTCTGGCGCACCAGCGCTTCGAGCGGGGTTCCCGTAATACGGCGTAACTGCTGGAATGTTAATTCATGAGCGCGCTCAGGATCGAGCTGGAAAAGGGCTTTACGAACGAAGGGGTAGTACATGAACTCTCCTGGATTCCCGGTGTGCAAACCGGGGGCGTATTATCTGCGATCGCAGCGGGAAAGGGAATTGACCTGAGGCAAAAAAACCCCCGTGCCGCGCAATCGTTTACTTTTCACTCCTCCTTTATTCAATTTTCGGCATTTATCTTGCGGATAAATCATTTAGCGGAATAAGCCAGCGGTGCCACACTGCCAACAAATGTTATCAATGTTAGATAAAAGCGAATAATTGGTTATAAGGAGCATCTATGCGCGTCATTACGTTGGCCGGCAGTCCGCGATTCCCTTCCCGCTCCAGCGCACTGCTGGAGTACGCCCGGGAGCAGCTTACCTCTCTGGATGTGGAGGTGTTCCACTGGAATCTACAAAATTTTGCCCCGGAAGATCTGCTCTATGCCCGCTTCGACAGCCCTGCGCTGAAGGCGCTGAATGAACAGTTAAAAGAGGCCGATGGGCTGATCGTCGCCACGCCGATCTATAAAGCCTCGTTCTCCGGTGCCCTGAAAACCCTGCTGGATCTGCTGCCGGAGCGCGCGTTAGAGGGCAAAGTCGTCCTGCCGCTGGCGACGGGCGGCACTGTGGCCCACCTGCTGGCGGTGGATTACGCCCTGAAACCGGTGCTCAACGCCCTGAAAGCCCAGGAGATCCTGCACGGCGTCTTTGCCGATGATTCTCAGGTCATCGATTACCAGCACAAGCCGCACTTTACCCCAAACCTGCAAACCCGCCTCGACAGCGCGCTGGAGACCTTCTGGCAGGCGCTGCATCGCCGCGACGTGCAGGTTCCAGCCTTTGGTCTTCAGAAAGGAGTCGCCCATGTTTAAATCCCTCGCACGCCTGAGTCTGGCAAGTCTGGTGGCTCTCTCCGCACTGGCGCATGGCGCTGAGCCCGCACCCGACAATCTGCGTATTGGCTATCAGAAAGGCAGCGTCAGTATGGTGCTGGCGAAAAGCCATCAGCTGCTGGAAAAACGCTACCCGGACACCAAATTCTCCTGGGTCGAGTTCCCGGCCGGCCCGCAGATGCTGGAGGCGCTGAACGTAGGCAGTATCGATCTCGGCAGCACGGGCGATATCCCGCCAATTTTCGCCCAGGCCGCCGGCGCGGATCTGCTTTACGTCGGCGTTGAGCCGCCAAAACCGAAAGCCGAAGTGATCCTGGTGCCTGAAAATAGCCCGATTAAGAGCGTGGCGGATCTGAAAGGCCACAAAGTGGCTTTCCAGAAAGGCTCCAGCTCCCACAACCTTTTACTGCGCGCGCTCCAGCAGGCTGGCCTGACCTTTCAGGATATTCAGCCGGTCTACCTCTCCCCGTCGGATGCCCGCGCCGCTTTCCAGCAACAGAATGTCGATGCCTGGGCTATCTGGGACCCTTACTACTCTGCGGTGCTGCTGCAGGGGGGTGTGAGAGTACTGAAAGATGGCGAAACCCTGAAACAGACCGGCTCTTTCTACCTTGCCGCACGCCCCTATGCCGAGAAGAACGGTGCCTTTATTCAGGGCGTGCTGGATACCTTTAGCGAAGCGGACGCCCTCACCCAGAGCCAGCGTCAGGCCAGTATCGCCCTGCTGGCAAAATCGATGGGTCTGCCGGAGCCGGTCATTGCTACCTACCTTGACCATCGCCCGCCAACCGTCATCAAACCGGTGGATGCGAAAATCGCCGTGTTACAGCAGCAAACCGCCGACCTGTTTTACGACAACCATCTGGTACCGAAAAAAATCGTTATTCGCGACCGCATCTGGCAGCCCACTGCCTCGAAAGGAGATAAATCATGAGTCTGAATCTGTTCTGGTTTTTACCTACCCACGGCGACGGTCATTATCTTGGCACCGACGAGGGTGCTCGTCCGGTGGATCATGCTTATCTCCAGCAGATCGCCCAGGCCGCCGATCGGATTGGTTTTACCGGGGTGCTGATCCCGACAGGTCGTTCCTGCGAAGATGCGTGGCTAGTGGCGGCGTCGATGATCCCGGTGACCCAACGCCTGAAGTTTCTGGTGGCCCTGCGTCCCAGCGTGACCTCCCCGACGGTAGCCGCACGCCAGGCCGCGACCCTCGACCGTCTGTCGAATGGCCGCGCACTCTTTAACCTGGTGACCGGCAGCGATCCGCAGGAGCTGGCAGGGGATGGCGTCTTTTTGGATCACACCGCGCGGTACGAAGCCTCCGCGGAATTCACTCAGGTCTGGCGTCGTCTGCTGGAGGGTGAGAGCGTCACCTTCGAGGGCAAGCATATCCATGTGCGTGACGCGAAACTCTACTTCCCGCCGATCCAGCAGCCGCGTCCGCCGCTCTATTTTGGCGGTTCATCGGACGTTGCCCAGGATCTGGCCGCCGAACAGGTGGATCTCTACCTCACCTGGGGCGAACCGCCGGCGCTGGTAAAAGAGAAAATCGAACAGGTGCGCGCCAAAGCCGCGGCGTTGGGTCGTAAAGTCCGCTTCGGCATTCGTCTGCATGTGATTGTGCGCGAAACCACTGAAGAGGCGTGGCAGGCCGCCGACCGCCTGATTTCGCATCTGGACGAAGACACCATTGCCAAAGCGCAGGCCGCCTTTGCCCGCACCGACTCCGTGGGGCAACACCGAATGGCCTCCCTGCACAACGGTAAAAGAGAGAATCTGGAGATCAGTCCGAACCTGTGGGCCGGCGTGGGGCTGGTGCGCGGCGGTGCGGGTACCGCATTAGTGGGTGATGGTCCGACCGTGGCGGCGCGCATTAATGAGTACGCTGACCTCGGTCTCGACAGCTTTATTCTCTCCGGTTATCCGCATCTGGAGGAGGCGTACAAGGTGGGTGAACTGCTGTTCCCGCATCTGGATGTCGCCATTCCGGAGATCCCGCAGCCGCAACAGCTGTTGCAGCAGGGCGAAGCGGTCGCCAACGAATTTATTCCGCGTAAAGTCGCCCAGAGCTAAGGAGAACGCATGGCTCATTCTTCCCGAAAATGGCTGCTGCGCATTGCACCCTGGCTGCTTCCCGCAGGCATTGTGCTTATCTGGCAACTGGCCTCCTCCGTGGGCTGGCTCTCCAGCCGCATCCTGCCGTCGCCGGAGGGCGTTGTGGAGGCGTTCTGGTCGCTGAGCGCCAGCGGCGAGCTGTGGCAGCATCTGGCGATCAGCGCCTGGCGCGCGGTGATTGGTTTTTCCATCGGCGGGTCGATTGGCCTGACGCTGGGGCTGATCAGCGGTCTCTCCCGCTGGGGTGAGCGTCTGCTGGACACCTCGATTCAGATGCTGCGCAACGTGCCACATCTGGCGCTGATCCCGCTGGTGATCCTCTGGTTTGGCATCGATGAGACGGCGAAGATTTTTCTTGTGGCCCTCGGCACGCTCTTCCCGGTCTACATCAACACCTGGCACGGCATTCGTAATATCGATCGCGGGCTGGTGGAGATGGCGCGCAGCTACGATTTGTCCGGCTTCGCCCTGTTTATCCACGTTATCCTGCCGGGCGCCCTCCCCTCCATTATGGTCGGCGTGCGCTTCGCCCTCGGTCTGATGTGGCTGACGTTAATTGTGGCGGAAACCATCTCCGCCAACTCGGGTATCGGCTACCTGGCGATGAACGCCCGCGAATTCCTGCAGACCGACGTGGTCGTGGTGGCCATCGTTCTCTACGCCCTGCTCGGCAAACTGGCGGATGTCAGCGCCCAGTGGCTGGAACGCCGCTGGCTGCGCTGGAATCCGGCCTACGCGATAAAGGAGGCACATGCATGAATACAGCTCGCTTAAACCAGGGGACGCCGCTGTTGCTCAATGGCGTGACCAAACGCTACGGCGAAAACACCATTCTGAACGAACTGGAGCTGCATATTCCCGCCGGGCAATTCGTGGCGGTGGTGGGCCGCAGCGGCGGTGGCAAAAGCACCCTGCTGCGCCTGTTGGCCGGGCTGGAAGCGCCAAACAGCGGCGAACTGCTGGCCGGGAACACCCCGCTGGCGGAGATCCAGGACGATACCCGGATGATGTTCCAGGATGCCCGACTGCTGCCGTGGAAACCGGTAATCGATAACGTGGGGTTGGGGCTGAAAGGCGACTGGAAAGCGCAGGCATTACAGGCGCTGGTCGCCGTCGGGCTGGACAATCGCGCCGGGGAGTGGCCTGCCGCCCTGTCAGGGGGACAGAAACAGCGCGTGGCGCTGGCCAGAGCGCTGATCCATCGCCCGGGGCTGTTGCTGCTGGATGAGCCGCTGGGGGCGCTGGACGCCCTGACGCGGATTGAGATGCAGGAGCTTATCGTCTCGTTATGGCAGGAGCACGGCTTTACGGTGCTGTTGGTGACCCACGATGTGAGCGAAGCCGTTGCCATGGCGGATCGGGTACTGCTCATTGAGGAGGGCAAGATTGGGCTGGATCTGACGATTGACCTTCCTCGCCCTCGCCGGGTGGGTTCGGCACGGCTGGCGGAGCTGGAAGCGGAGGTCCTGGATCGGGTGATGAAGCGTGGGGTAAAGGAGCGGCAGTTGATTACGGCTAATGCCTGATGCCCTCACCCTGACCCTCTCCCACAGGGAGAGGGAGGGTAACCGTAGGCCCGGTAAGCTTAGCGCCACCGGGCATCAGGCCGCACAGCATTGCCGGGTGGCGGCTTCGCCTTACCCGGCCTACAAAACAGAACCCAGGCCGGACCCGGCTTTCTGTCAGGCCAGCGCCTTGCTGATCTTCTCGTAGAGATCGCCGGAGAGGTTCTCCAGCCCTTTTAGCTGCTCCAGCGCGGCACGCATCTTCGCCTGACGCTTCTCATCGTAGCGTTTCAGACGGATCAGCGGCTCAATCAGACGCGACGCTACCTGCGGGTTACGGCTGTTGAGCTCGGTCAGCATCTCCACCATAAACTGGTAGCCACTGCCATCTTCCGCATGGAAGGCGGCCGGGTTGCTGCTGGCAAAGGCGCCAATCAGGGAACGGACGCGGTTCGGGTTGCTCAGAGTGAACGAACGGTGATTGAGCAGGCTGCGCACCTTGTTCACCACATCCGCCGCCGGGCTGGTGGACTGCAGGATGAACCACTTATCCATTACCAGACCATCCTGATGCCATTTGTCGTCATACTCCTGCATCAGGGCATCACGGCACGGCAGCTCTGCGGCAACGCTGGCAGCCAGCGCAGCCAGCGCATCGGTCATGTTGTCGGCCGTGTGATACTGCTTGCTGACCAGTTCGTCGGCGAGCGCCGTCTCCCCAAATGCCAGATAGCGCAGGCAGGTGTTACGCAGTGAGCGTTTGCCAATATCGGCATGCTCAACCCGATAGGCGTCCAGTTTATGGTGGTTGTAGACCGCCAGGAACTCATCCGCCAGCTCGGTTGCCAGGGTACGGGTCAGGGCCTCACGCACCGTCGCGATAGCGATCGGATCGATAATCTCAAACAGCTCGGCGATTTCGTTTACCGACGGCAGGGTAAGAATTTCAGCCGCCAGCGCCGGATCGATCTTCTCATCTAACAGAATGGCGCGGAAGGCGTCGGCAACATGCGCCGGTACCGACAGCGGCTGCCCCTGCTGATGACGATTGACGTTCAGCTTGATATAGGTCGCCAGCAGGCTCTGCGCCGCATCCCAGCGGGAGAAGTCATTGCGTGCATGACGCATCAGGAAGGTCAGCTGCTGATCGCTCCACTTGTACTCCAGCTTAACTGGCGCAGAGAACTCACACAGCAGCGCAGGTACCGGCTGGAAATAGACGTTATCAAAGATGAAGGTCTGCTCGGCCTGAGTCACGTTCAACACGTTATGCACCGGATGGCCGCCTTTTTGCAGCGGGATCACCTTGCCTTCGTTATCGTACAGCTCAATGGCGAACGGAATATGCAGCGGATGCTTCTCTTCCTGTTCAGCCGTTGGCGGCGTGCGCTGGCTGATGGTCAGGGTGTACTGCTCGGTTTCCGGGTTGTAGTCGTCTTTAACGGTCACGATCGGCGTACCGGCCTGGCTGTACCAGCGGCGGAAGTGAGAGAGATCGATGTTAGAGGCATCTTCCATCGCCTGAACGAAATCGTCGCAGGTGGCGGCGCTGCCGTCATGGCGTTCGAAATAGAGCTGCATCCCTTTCTGGAAATTCTCTTCGCCCAGAAGGGTGTGGATCATACGAATAATTTCAGAACCCTTTTCATACACCGTCAGGGTGTAGAAGTTGTTCATCTCAATCACTTTATCCGGGCGGATCGGGTGCGCCATTGGGCTGGCGTCTTCGGCAAACTGCAGGCCGCGCATGGTGCGCACGTTATTGATGCGGTTCACCGCCCGCGAGCCGAGATCGGAGCTGAACTCCTGATCGCGGAAGACGGTTAAGCCCTCTTTCAGGCTCAGCTGGAACCAGTCACGGCAGGTGACACGGTTGCCGGTCCAGTTATGGAAATACTCGTGGCCGATGACGCGCTCGATATCGAGGTAGTCTTTATCGGTGGCGGTATCGGTACGCGCCAGCACATATTTGGAGTTAAAGACGTTGAGGCCCTTGTTCTCCATCGCACCCATATTGAAGAAGTCGACGGCGACGATCATATAGATGTTGAGGTCATACTCGAGACCGAAACGCTCTTCATCCCACTTCATGGAGTTGATAAGCGAGGTCATCGCCCACGGGGCGCGGTCGAGGTTGCCGCGATCGACAAACAGCTCCAGCGCCACTTCACGGCCTGAACGGGTGGTGAAGGTGTCGCGCAGAACGTCAAAATCACCCGCCACCAGCGCAAACAGGTAGCACGGTTTCGGGAACGGATCCTGCCACTGCACCCAGTGACGGCCATTTTCCAGCTCGCCCTCGCCCACGCGGTTGCCGTTGGAGAGCAGGAACGGATAGGTGGCTTTATCGGCGATGATTTTGGTGGTAAAGCGGGCCAGTACATCCGGGCGGTCAAGATACCAGGTGATGTGACGGAAACCTTCAGCTTCACACTGGGTGCAGAGCGCCACGCCCGACTGGTATAACCCCTCCAGTGCGGTGTTAGACGCCGGGCTAATCTCGTTAACGATGCGTAACGTAAAACGTTCCGGCAGGTTATCCAGCACCAGCTGGTTATCTTCTTCTTTATAGTCGGTCCATGGGGTGTCATTTACATGAACCGACACTAAGGTCAGGTCTTCGCCGTCAAGACGCAGCGGCACCGCCGTGGCGTTGTGACGCGTCACCTGGCTTACCGCCGTCACAACGGTTTTTGTGGCATCCAGGTCAAAAGTCAGATCGATATCGCTAATCAGGTAATCCGGCGCACGGTAGTCGTGGCGGTATTTGGCTTGAGGCTGTTGTGTCATAGAAAACCTTTTGCATCGTTTGTCGAATAACGAACCAGTCTATTCCTGTTGTCTAAATCGCGCTATGCAGAATGTTCATCTTTTCAGTCACAAACACTCTATTTGCTACATTTTTATAACACGCGGCACGAAATGCTCTCGACCCTGAACCAGGCTTATGGTGTGATCGGGGTTCAATAAATCGCTAAACAAGGTATACTCCAGCGGTTTCATTAGTCGTTTATTGTACTAAACGCTCCCGTGAGAGGATGCTACTGCGCACCTATGACTCAATTCGCTTCTCCTGTTCTGCATACGCTGCTGGATACCGACGCGTACAAACTGCATATGCAGCAAGCCGTTTTCCACCAATACCACGACGTACAGGTCGCGGCTGAATTCCGCTGCCGTGGTGACGATTTGCTGGGGATCTATGCTGACGCCATCCGTGAGCAAGTCGACGCAATGCAGCATCTTCGTCTGCAGGATGATGAATTCCAGTGGCTTTCCAGCCTGCCCTTCTTTAAAGAAGATTACCTTCAGTGGCTGCGCAATTTCCGCTACGACCCGAAACAGGTCAACATCAGCAACGATAATGGCAAGCTACATATTCGCCTTGAAGGTCCGTGGCGGGAAGTGATCATGTGGGAAGTGCCCCTGCTGGCGGTAATCAGCGAGCTGGTGCACCGCTTCCGTTCACCGGAGGCGAGCGTTGAGCTGGCTCTGACGACGCTGGAACAGAAGCTGGTTGATTTTGCCCGGCTGACCGACTCGCTGGATATGTCGCGTTTCCGTCTGATGGATTTTGGCACCCGTCGCCGTTTCTCCCGCGAGGTGCAACAGGCCATTGTCGAGCGTTTGCAGCAGGAGCCGTGGTTTGTCGGCACCAGCAATTACGATCTGGCCCGCCGTCTGAACCTGACCCCAATGGGCACCCAGGCGCACGAGTGGTTCCAGGCGCATCAGCAGATCAGTCCGGAGCTGGCGACCAGCCAGCGTGCGGCGCTGGCCGCCTGGCTTACAGAGTATCCGGCGCAGCTCGGCATCGCCTTAACCGACTGTATTACCATGGACGCCTTCCTGCGCGATTTCGGGCCTGAGTTCGCCAACGCCTATCAGGGGCTACGCCATGACTCCGGGGATCCGCTGGAGTGGGGTGAGAAAGCGATTGCCCATTATCAAAAGCTGGGCATCGACCCGATGAGCAAAGTGCTGGTCTTCTCAGATAATCTCGACCTGCCAAAAGCGGTAGGCCTGTACCGACACTTCTCCTCGCGCGTAAATCTGGCCTTTGGGATCGGCACCCGTCTGACCTGCGATATTCCGCAGGTAAAACCGCTGAATATCGTGATTAAGCTGGTGGAATGTAACGGCAAGCCGGTGGCGAAGCTCTCCGACAGCCCGGGCAAAACCATTTGTCATGACAAAGCCTTCGTGCGGGCACTGCGCAAAGCGTTCGACCTGCCTCAGGTAAAAATCGCCAGCTAATCTCTTCGGGGAGCCTGCCGCGCTCCCTTCTCTTATTTATTTCCTATTTCTTCTCTTATGATTGCGAAATCTGCTTGTCTGATGGCGGATGCCAGGTAACATAGATATCCCCCTGTTTAGGGGGATACAGATTTTATTTTTGGACAACATAGAGAGACTATTATGAGCGTTGTGCCTGTAGCCGACGTACTCCAGGGCCGCGTAGCCGTTGACAGCGAAGTCACCGTGCGCGGATGGGTGCGTACCCGCCGAGATTCAAAAGCTGGCTTTTCATTCCTCGCCGTCTATGACGGTTCCTGCTTTGATCCTGTACAGGCCGTAATTAATAATTCTCTGCCCAATTACAATCAGGAAGTGCTGCGTCTGACCACGGGTTGCTCCGTTGTCGTCACCGGTAAAATCGTGGCTTCTCAGGGCCAGGGTCAGAGCTATGAACTGCAGGCCACCTCCATTGAAGTGACCGGCTGGGTTGAAGATCCAGATACCTACCCGATGGCGGCAAAACGCCACAGCATCGAGTATCTGCGCGAAGTGGCTCACCTGCGCCCGCGTACCAACATGATTGGTGCCGTGGCCCGCGTTCGTCATACGCTTGCACAGGCGCTGCACCGCTTCTTCGACGAGCAGGGTTTCTTCTGGGTCTCCACGCCGCTTATCACCGCCTCTGATACCGAAGGCGCAGGCGAGATGTTCCGCGTCTCCACGCTGGATATGGAAAACCTGCCGCGCACGCCAGAAGGCAAAGTGGATTACGACAAAGATTTCTTTGGTAAAGAGGCCTTCCTGACCGTGTCTGGCCAGCTGAACGGCGAAACCTACGCCTGTGCGCTGTCTAAGATCTACACTTTCGGCCCGACCTTCCGTGCTGAAAACTCCAACACCAGCCGCCACCTGGCAGAATTCTGGATGCTGGAGCCAGAAGTGGCCTTCGCCGATCTCAATGATGTTGCGGGCCTGGCAGAAGCGATGCTGAAGTATGTCTTCAAGGCCGTGCTCACCGAGCGTGCAGACGACATGAAATTCTTCGCCGAGCGCGTCGACAGCGATGCGATTGCCCGTCTGGAGCGTTTCGTCTCTGCTGACTTTGCGCAGGTGGATTACACCGATGCCGTCGCGATCCTCGAGAAATGCGGTGAGAAGTTCGAGAACCCGGTTTACTGGGGCGTTGATCTGGCTTCCGAGCATGAACGTTACCTGGCCGAGAAACACTTCAAGGCGCCAGTAGTAGTTAAAAACTATCCGAAAGACATTAAGGCGTTCTATATGCGCCTTAACGAAGATGGCAAAACCGTTGCCGCGATGGACGTGCTGGCGCCGGGCATCGGTGAAATCATCGGGGGTTCTCAGCGTGAAGAGCGTCTGGATGTGCTGGATGCGCGTATGGCTGAAATGGGCCTCAACAAAGAGGACTACTGGTGGTATCGCGATTTACGTCGCTATGGCACCGTGCCGCACTCCGGTTTCGGGCTCGGTTTTGAGCGTCTGATTGCCTATGTCACCGGTGTTCAGAACGTGCGTGATGTTATTCCTTTCCCGCGTACTCCGCGCAGCGCAACCTTCTAATCCCGTAATACTCAATGGCCAGCTATGCTGGCCATTATTTTATCCTGCCGTGTCAACTTGTGTCAGTTGAAAGTCAGCATCTTTAAAGCGCAACCCCGCCAGATCCTCTACAGTGTTACGCTTTATTTCCATGAAACATCTTTGAATAAAAAATAAACCCTATTCTTATTGCGCCTAATCTCTTTCTTAAGCATTAGCACATTTTTCGCACAAACTCCCGGCTATCCAGACGTCCATCTCCAGAAATAAGAAAAATTGTTCGCTAATGCTTCGGATCATAAAAAAAGTCATTATCTGAAATTAAGATAAGCAATTCATATAGATAGAATATGTGAAGCTTTAAATTTAGCCATTCAACTCTGAACTTTGAGGTGCCTCACAAAGTTCCTTAAAATTCACATTTAGTTACACATATTTTCTTATTGTAACTGATTCTTTATGTTTGTAGCACTTTCAGGCTAGCGAAACCGCTATTTGAATGGAAAGATGCCTGTCAGACACATAAAGACACCAAACTCTCATCAATAGTTCCGGAAATATTTATTGACAGAATTTATTGACGGCAGTGGCGAGTGTCATAAAAAAACCAATGAGGGTAATAAATAATGATGAAGCGCAATATCCTGGCAGTGGTTATCCCTGCCCTGCTGGCAGCCGGTGCAGCTAACGCAGCAGAAATCTATAACAAAAACGCTAACAAGCTGGACTTCTACGGTAAAGCTGTAGGTGAGCACATCTGGACCACCAACGGTGACACCAACAACGGTGATACCACCTATGCGCGTATCGGCTTCAAAGGTGAAACTCAGATTAATGACCAACTGGCCGGTTACGGTCAGTGGGAATACAACATGGACGCTTCTTCCCAGGAAGGCGCTCAGGGCACCAAGACCCGTCTGGCATTCGCAGGCCTGAAAGCTGGTGACTACGGTTCATTCGACTACGGTCGTAACTACGGCGTGTTCTATGATGCGCTGGCTTCTACCGATATGTTCGTTATCTGGGGCGGTGACTCCCTGGCGGCAACCGACAACTTCATGACCGCACGTAGCACCGGTCTGGCTACCTACCGTAACTCTGACTTCTTCGGTCTGGTTGACGGCCTGGCAGTAGGTCTGCAGTATCAGGGTAAAAACGAGTCTGGCCACACCACCAGCCGTCAGAACGGCGACGGCGGCAGCTACTCTCTGGGCTATGACTTCGCTGAAGGCTTCAACGTAACCGCAGCCTACTCTAACTCTGACCGCTCTACTGCGCAGAGTGCAGACAATAAAGGCGAACGTGCTGAAGGCTGGGCAACCTCCCTGAAATATGATGCAAACAACCTGTACGCAGCAGTAATGTACGGCGAATCTCAGAACATGACCCGTGAAAACGACGGCGAGTTCGCGAACAAGACTCAGAACGTTGAAGCTGTGGTTCAGTACCAGTTCGACTTCGGTCTGCGTCCATCCGTGGGTTACGTACAGTCCAAAGGTAAAGATCTGACTGGTCGTAACGGTTTCTCCGGCGGCGATGCTGACCTGGTGAAATACGTAGAAGTGGGTACCTGGTACTACTTCAACAAGAACATGAACGTGTACGCTGCGTACCGCTTCAACCTGCTGGACGACAACAACTACACCGAAGCAACTGGCCTGTCTACCGACGACCAGGCGGGTGTAGGTATCGTTTACCAGTTCTAATCAGTACACCACTTTGTTATATGTCTAAAAAACAGGGCTTCGGCCCTGTTTTTTTATGCCTGAAAGCAAAAAATGGCGACTTTTGAAAAGCCGCACGCTTTTTGTAGCAAACGGTTGGCATTTTGTAGAACTATCGTTAACCTGATAGCGGATTTCACTTCCGTAACCACAATGGAACTTCGTCATGTTTGAGAACATTACCGCCGCCCCTGCCGACCCTATTCTGGGCCTGGCCGATCTGTTTCGTGCCGATGACCGCCCCGGGAAAATTAACCTGGGTATTGGTGTCTATAAAGATGAGACCGGCAAGACCCCGGTACTGACCAGCGTAAAAAAAGCTGAGCAGTATCTGCTGGAAAATGAAAATACCAAAAACTACCTCGGCATCGACGGTATTCCTGAATTTGGTCGTTGCACCCAGGAACTGCTCTTCGGCAAAGGCAGCGCGATTGTCAGCGATAAACGTGCCCGCACGGCACAGACCCCTGGCGGTACTGGCGCACTGCGCGTGGCAGCGGATTTCCTTGCCAAAAACACCAGCGTAAAAACCGTCTGGGTGAGCAATCCGAGCTGGCCGAACCACAAGAGCGTCTTTAACTCTGCGGGTCTGGAAGTGCGTGAATATGCTTACTACGACGCGGCCAACCACTCTCTGGACTTCGACGGCCTGCTGGCCAGCCTGAGCGAAGCGCAGGCGGGCGATGTGGTGCTGTTCCACGGCTGCTGCCATAACCCAACCGGCATTGATCCGACGCTGGAGCAGTGGGAACAGCTGGCGAAACTCTCCGTAGAAAAAGGCTGGCTGCCGCTGTTCGACTTCGCGTATCAGGGCTTTGCCCGTGGTCTGGAAGAAGATGCAGAAGGCCTGCGCGCTTTCGCAGCAGTCCATAAAGAGCTGATTGTTGCCAGCTCCTACTCCAAGAACTTCGGCCTCTACAATGAGCGCGTTGGTGCCTGTACGCTGGTGGCGTCTGATGAGCAGACCGTTGACCGTGCGTTCAGCCAGATGAAATCCGTTATTCGTGCTAACTACTCTAACCCGCCGGCTCACGGTGCGTCTGTAGTGGCGACTATCCTCAGTAATGACGCCCTGCGCGCTATCTGGGAGCAGGAACTGAACGACATGCGTCAGCGTATTCAGCGCATGCGTCAGCTGTTTGTGAACACCCTGGCAGAAAAAGGGGCGGATCGCGACTTCAGCTTTATCATCAAACAGAATGGCATGTTCTCATTCAGCGGCCTGACCAAAGAGCAGGTTCTGCGTCTGCGCGAAGAGTTTGGCGTCTATGCGGTGGCATCAGGTCGTGTTAACGTGGCGGGGATGACGCCGGATAACATGGCGCCACTGTGCGAAGCGATTGTCGCAGTGCTGTAAAAACGGTAAGCCGGGCGGCACTGCGTTTGCCCGGCCTACGTGTAGGCCCGGTAAGCGTAGCGCCACCGGGCAATTAAAAAAGCCTGCTTAAAGCAGGCTTTTTTAATGGTGATTACCAGACCGGCAGTTCATCCTGCAGGAACGGATTATGCTGCCGTTCGTATCCCAGGGTAGACATCGGTCCATGACCTGAAATAAAGGTCACATTGTCGCCCAGCGGTAATAACTTCTCTTTGATCGAGCGGATCAGCTGGCCGTGATCGCCCCGGGGGAAATCACTGCGCCCTACGCCGCCTTTAAAGATCACATCACCGGAAATCAGCAGGCGCGACTGGTCATCAAAGAAAACAATATGGCCTGGAGTATGCCCTGGACAATGCAAGACCTGTAATGTCACATTGCCCACGTTGACGCTCTCGCCCTCATTCAGCCAGCGATCCGGCGTCAGAGGGAGACATTCATCAAGGCCAAACATGCGGCTTTGCGCCGGCAATCCCTGCAGCCAGAACTCATCTTCTTTTTCCGGGCCAATCACCGGCACGCCATAATGCTGTGCCAGTTCAGCCGCCGCCCCCACATGATCGAGATGGCCGTGGGTCAACAGGATCTGCATTAAGGTCACGCCAGCGGCAGCGACTTCCTGTTTGATCTTCTCTGCATCGCCACCGGGATCGACCAGGGCTGCCAGTTTGGTTTGTTCACACCAGATAAGCGAACAGTTCTGGGAGAAGGCGGTGACCGGAATAATACGATAGTTCATACTGCTCCTGATTTGTTATTACCAGTGCCGCAATGGCCCGGTATCAATATGCACAAAGTTGCTACGTGGGTAATATCCTACACCACCTGCGCGCATAGATAACGCAGCTTTGCGAACATTGGCTAACGAAATGCCTTCAATATGAAAATCCATCGCCTGCCCTTTGGTGTGATAGCTCTTTTTGGCTACACCGCGGCTGTGGGCACGCAATTCATTATTGGTATCAAGGGAGCGATAGCCGGAAATGAGCTGTACCGGTTTGCGGGTGCCAAGCAAACCCTGCAGGCGGTAAAGCTGGTCAAATAATCCCGGATCGATGGTTTTTACTTTATTGGCGCGGAAATCACGGAAAAAGTGATTCAGCCTGGCTAATTCATCCTGAATATAGCCCCGACCGTCAAAAAACTCAGCTTTGATTGACTCACCTGTGTGCAGGTTATTAAGCGTCAAAATACGTGGTCGAGGGGTAGAGAGCGTGGCAAATGATGGCGTAGGTAAGATGGCCGCGCCCAGCGCAATGCCACCTAACGCCAACAACTTACGGCGATTAGCGTCGAATTTGTCCATGGTAATCAGGTCTACAGGTCAATGTTATCGTATAGATGCTTTACAGCGCACGAAGGGCACATTACCGGGCAAACCTGTCATCGTCAAGGCACCACAACCCAGGAAAGACGGGGCTTGCAACCGCAAGACCCCGTTTATTTTCCCACTTAGACTACCGGAATTTTCCGAACTTCTTCATTTATCTGATCAATTGCTCTGCTTTGGGCAGAATTTGTGTGTTGGACCGGGCAGTCTCATCATAATTGTAAATATCTGTACGGTACTGCGTTCGACCGTCTTTGCCGACGAAGGCGGTAAGATAGTACAGATTAACCGGAATATTCTGGCGGATATTCACATATCGCGTGTCACCCTGCTTCAGCGCATCCGAGATACGTGTGTCGTTCCAGCCTGCATCCTGTAACAACATATTTGCCAGTTCTGACGCTTTATTGACGCGCACACAACCGGAGCTGAGCGCACGCGCATCTTTCTGGAACAGGTTGTGGTTCGGCGTATCGTGCAGATAGATGGCATCCGAGCTTGGCATATTGAATTTATACCGACCCAGCGAGTTGTGTGCACCCGGTGCCTGCTGGAAACGGAAGGGTAAATTCGCCGGCGTGATGGTCGCCCAGTCGACTTGCCACGGATCTATCGCCTCTTTACTGTTCCAGCCGCGCAGCACGGTATAGTTATGGCGTTCAAGATAACCCGGGTCATTCCACACCTTCGGCAAAATATCTTTGCGCGCCAGCGTCGGCGGCACATTCCACGGCGGGTTAACCACCACATTATTCAGCGCGCTACTCATCATCGGCGTTTTACGATCCGGGCGGCCCACAATCACGCGGGAGGCCAGCACTTCGCTGCCATTCTGGTAATAGACCAGCGAAAAGGCCGGGATATTCACCATGATGCCCGTCGAGAGTGTTCCGGGCAACAAACGCAGGCGCTGGATATTCAACGCCAGCACCCCGGCACGCTGCGCAGGAGTCATGTTTAGCGCCTCACGCGTCGCCTGGCCGATAACGCCATCAGCGCCCAGCCCCTGGCTGGTCTGGAAGGCTTTTACCGCTTCAACCAGGCTGCGGTCATAGGAGGCCGGCTTGCTGGAAACAGACTTCTTCTTTTCGACAGACGGAGCCGATGGACTGACGACCACGCTTTGCGGATCGTCACCCGGCAGGGCAATTTTCGGCCCGCCGTCAATCACGCCGGAACGTTTGAGGATTTCTCGCAACGCGGGTACGTCGCTGCTCCACTGCCCCGGGCTCAGCTTAGCGGTACTCTGGATCTGGGGCCAGGGCTGCGTGTCAGCCACCAGCTCCAGCAGCGACTGGTGCATCACAGCATATTGCGGATGCGTCGGGGCCAGCCCGGCAATGAAGTGCGGCACCGTGCCGTTATCCAGCGCCAGCTGCCACTGGTTAATCACCGACAGCGGCGGTGTCGCCAGCTTGTAAGGCTTATTGCTGTAGAGCCAGCGGTTGCCGTTGACCGGGATCCCCGCCACAAACTGCAGATAGCCCATCATCGCATCCGATAGCACCACGTCACGCGCCATTCCGGTGACGGCAGGCTGGGTCAGCAACTCGACCCAGGCAGTAAACTGCGGCTGAAATCCGGCGATGGCGACTTCAGCCAGCTGCTGCTGGAACGCGCGCACGGCTTCACGATCGTCCCACATCGGCTTCATGTCACGCGCGGCATACAGCAGCGTAAGTTGATTGAGATAGGCCGGGGTGTAGCCGGCAGGCAGCGCCGCAAGCAATTCCTGACGGCGTTGCTCTGCATTGATATCCGCAGGCAGCGGCCGGATACCGGCCATTATGGCGGTGGCAGGCGATTGTTCAAGCGGCTGGGACAGCGCAGTCGGTTGCGCGCCCACCGTGGCGGAGCTATCGACAGGAACCAGCTCGGGCTCATCCGCCCGCGCACTAAACAGCGGAGCAACTAACACCGTCAAACACAAACTGAGTGCCGACAGCTGACGACCATACATATTATTCAGCAACATCCCTTGCCCCCTGTTTGCTATACGTCACGCCCTCATCACCGGGGCTTCACTTCATTATAGAAAGGCAGACCGGCACCAGCCTTACCTTATGTAAAGAAGTTTAAAGTTAACGCAGCCGCCAGTACAAGCTCAAGGAATAAAAAAAGGCGGCCCGGGGGCCGCCATCGCTAATTTTCAGATTCCTCAGGAGGCGTCAGCCGTTCCGGGCAAGGACTCAGGCGGCTGCGGGGCAAAGCCGCGCAGACCCACAACGTGGACATGCTCGCTGTTCTGATAGACCTTACGCACCAGTTTATAGGTGGTGCCTTTCTCCGGACTGATATTTTCCGGCGCCGCGATAATCAGCTGCATATCCAGACGATCGCACAGCTCAAACAGCGTGGCGATCGAACGGGCATCCAGACGCGCCGCCTCATCAAGGAACAGCAGGCGGCATGGAGAGATATCCTTGCCGCGCAGACGGCGGGATTCATCTTCCCAGCTCTGGACCACCATCACCAGAATCGACATCCCGGTACCGATCGCTTCCCCGGTCGACAGGGCGCCCGATTCCGCGCGCAGCCAGCCGTCAGAACCACGGTTAACTTCCACTTCCATCTCGAGATAGTTACGGTAGTCCAGCAGCTCCTCACCGATGGTCTGCGGCGTGCGCTGGCCCATGTCGATCTGCGGGTTCAGACGCTGATACAGCTTCGCCAGCGCTTCGGAGAAGGTCAGGCGGTTGCTGTTGAACAGATCCTGATGCTGCTCGTGCTGCTCGGCCAGCACGTCAAGCAGCGTGGCGTGGGCTTCACGCACGTTGACGTTCAGCCGCACGCTGTTAACCTGACCGAAGGAGACGCTCTGCAGCCCCTGGTTCAACTGACGAATACGGTTCTGCTCGCGCTGGATCGTCTTACGGATGATATTGGCCACGCTGCGGGAGCTGATCGCCAGCTTCTGCTCACGTGAGGTCAGCTCTTCCGTCAGACGGCCCAGTTCAATCTCCATCTGTTCAATGGCTTCAACCGGGTCATCGGTGCGAATAATATCCTGGCGAATACGCTCGCGCAGGTGCTGATAGACCGCCACGAAGAACTGAATTTTGCGCTCAGGGCGCTTCGGATCTTCCGACATGCGCAGCACATCGCGCAGGTGTTCGTTATCCGCCACCGCCAGACGCAGCGCACCCAGCGCCTTATCCGACATAGAACGCAGCTCATCGCCGGAGAGATAGGCCAGCTCGCGGCGGTGCAGACGGCGTTCAACACCATTGTCTTTCACCATTCGCATCACGGCGCACCAGCCCGCTTTGGCGGTCACCACCTGCTCGCGCTTCTCGTGGTAGTCACGTTCCAGCTTGCGCAGACGGCGGGTCAGGTTGTCCATCTCCGCTTCACAGAAGGTGAGCGCTTTTTCCAGCTGGTTGCGGCGGGCGCGGTTATTGCTGAGCTGGGCATGGAGTTCGTCGCGACGAATGCGCGCCCGCTCCTCCGCCCCGCTGTCGGCCCGCACGCCGATATCCTGCAGCTCTTTATGCAGGTCGGTCAGCAGCTCTTTCTTGGTATCAAACGAGCTTTTCAGCGACGCCAGCACCTGATTGTACTGGTTCAGCTGCGCGGCATGGCTACGCATCGCCTCACGGGCGCGGGTACGCTCCATTTCCGCCTGCTCCAGACGCTGGCGCAGCTTCTCGTTCAGGTCGCTGTTGCCGTTCAGCATCTCCGCCGAGTCGGAGTAGCTGAAGTGCGCCCGGCGCTGGGAAACTTCGGTCAGGGCAAACGCCTGCTGACGCGCTTCGCGCTGGACCTGCTGGGACCAGGCATAATCTTCTTTCAGCTGTTCGAACTGTTCCGGGTCGCTCTGCAGCACTGAGACCATCGGCTCCAGCTTCGCCAGCTGATTGCCGTACTGCTGGACAAAGCGCGCGGCTTCCTGCGCTTCGTCGAGACGCTCCTGGATCTCATCCACCCGATCGGCGAGGGTGTCATCTGCCAGCAGGTTCAGGCGCGGCAGAATGCGGTTAAGGGCAGCGACGCCCTCTTTAGCCTGCTCGAACTGGAGGCGGCTCTGCTGGTTATCATTTTCGTGGGCTGAAATCGCGCGTTCAAGCTCGGTACGACGGGTGGTGAACTTGCGGATCTCGGCTTCCGGATCGGCCTCAAAGGCCACGGCCAGATGGCTACCGATAAAGCGGCTGAACGCCTGGTGCAGACGCTGGGTTTTTTGCACGTCGAACGAGAGCGTCGCAAAACGTTCTGATAGCGCTTCACGCTCGGTATGCAGGCTCTCAATACGGCTTTCACGGGCCGCGCGGCCAAACAGCGGCAGCGCCGGGAAGCGCGAATAGCGCCACTGGCGATCGGCGATTTTCACCACCACCGCTTTTTCCAGCTCGTCGACGCCAAAGACGCTGTCATCGAACGACTGCGGATCCCCTTCGATCAGATAGAGATCTTCCGGGCAATCTTCCAGCCCTTCGAGCTGGTCCGCGATCAGCGACAGATCCGGCACCACAATCGCGTGGCGGGATGGACCATACAGCGCCGAGTAGTACGGGGCATCTTCCAGGCTGACGTCGTCATAAATCTCTGACAGCAGCACGCCGCCAAAACGCTCTGCAAGGGTGTTCAGACGGGCATCTTCCGCACCACCCGGCTGGCTTAAACGTTCGATTTCGTCGTCGACGGCGCGCTTACGCGCACCCACTTCGTCACGTTCAACAATTGCTTCGCGTTCACGCTCCAGCAGCTGCTGCAGATACTCCGTGACCTCCTGGCTGGATTCGAAGGTTTCGCCACACTGCTCGCTGAGCTGGCTGAGGCTGCTCTGGGCGGCCAGCCAGACTGGGGCGCGCTGCATCAGCGTCTGAATACGCGACTGTAGCTGCTCCATCTCCTGACGCAGCGCCATACGCTGTTCGCTGGCACTGGATACGCTGTCGGACAGCGACGCGATACGGGCTTCCAGCTCCTGATGCAGGCTTTCCAGATCGTCAATATCGACCCGTTTACCCTGACGCTTGCAGAACTCAGCCAGCAGGCGTTCCGCCTCCTGCTGTTCACGCAGGCGCTGCTCCAGCTCGTTCAGGCGCATACGCAGCGGCTGAACCTGTTCCGCCAGGTGGCGCTGGTTAACGCCATCACGCAGCAGCTCGCGGGCCACTTCCCACGCTTCGGCGCGCGCCAGCGGGCCGTTAATCGCGGCCACCAGCTGGTATGCCTGTTCAAACTGGCTGTGCGCAGTTTGCGCCACGCTCATTTTCTGCTCGAGATTCAGCAGTTTTTCTGTAGCTTCCTGCTCTTTGGTCTGGAAAGTCTCCAGCCACTGATCCGCGCTCTCTGGCGTCAGGTCCGGCAGGTGGCAAAGCGCTTTTGCACGTTCCAGCGCCTGCAACGCCTGATTGTACTGAATGGCGCGGGTTTGCTGGACGTCGAGCGCCTGCTGATAGTCAGCAAGCTGGCTTTTCAGCTCATCCACTTCCAGCTCGGCGGCTTCGGCCCGGGCTTCGTTCTCTTCCTGCTTGTCGGCAGCTTCCGCCACCACTTCGTTCTGCTCTTCCAGACGAATTTGCAGTTCATCGAGATCCGCTTCGTAGCGCTCGATTTTTTCCTGCTGACGCAGCGCGGTCTGCACCAGGTTCAGGTGATCGCTGGCGGCCTGATAGTCGGCCTCCAGATCCCCTTCTGCCCCGTTATGCTCGGACAGCTCGCGGGCCATCTCGACGTGCTTGTACTGCTCAGAGGCCAGCTGCTGGCGGGAGGTGAAGAGCTCACGGCGATACTCGAGAGCCTGATCGAGATGAATGCGGCGCTCGTTGGCGTGGCGCATGTAGTCCGCCGCCACATAGTTGGTGGCTTCGCTGATCAGGTGCTTGAACAGGTCACGGTCAGACTGCGTGACGCGAATGGCTTCCAGCGTCATACGGTTTTCACGCAGCGCCGCTTCCATGTCCTGGAACGCCTTACGCACACCGCTGTTTTCCGGTAACAGGTAATCACGCAGGGAGCGGGTAATGGCGCTGGAGATCCCGCCGTAGAGCGAGGCTTCGATCAGACGATAATATTTACTGCGGTCCGAGGCAGAGCGCAGACGACGGGCGACGATGCCCAGATCGAACATCAGCGAGTGGTATTCGGTGATGGAGTTGAACTGCTTAAACTGCACGCCTTCGATGGCTTCCAGCTTGTCTTTCAGCTCCTGCAGCGTCAGTACGCGCGCCTGGCGTTCGTTCAGGGTTTCCGTCAATAGCGCGGTGGGCTGAACGGAGGTTGGCAGCCCCTGAATGGCGAACGGTTTGATATCCACTTTACGGTCGCGACCGGCGACCTGCTGCAAGCGGACGCCAACCACCACGCGCTGATGGCGGGAGTTGATCACGTCCAGCACGGAGTAACAGACACCCGCCTTCAGCTTACCGTGCAGACCCTTATCGCGGGAACCGCTGGTCGCGCCAGCTTCGGTGGTGTTACGGAAGTGCAGCAGGGTTAAGTCCGGGATCAGCGCCGTGACGAAGGCCGCCATGGTGGTGGATTTCCCTGCCCCGTTACCGCCCGAGAGCGTGGTCACCAGCTCATCGAGATCAAAGGTGCGGGCAAAGAAACCGTTCCAGTTAACCAGCGTCAGTGAGCGAAATTTACCGCGTTCAATCATTATTCTTCCTCCCCGCTATCCGGCTGATTGTCTTCATGCTCGTCATTGAGCTGCAGATGGTTTTCCACCGGCATCGCTTCGCCATCACGGATCATGCGCAGCTGCGCTTCGCGGGCGTCATCGCCCACGCGCACGTCGGCACCGAAGCGGAACACAGATTCAGTGATGCGGAATTTGCTGCTGTCATGGCCCATAAACCACACCATCCCCAGACGGCGCAGACGGTTCAGGGAGGAGCGCACTTTTTCCTGTAACTTCTGACGGTCCACGTCCGAGCCGGTGGAGCGGTTGTTTACCAGCTTCAGCAGCTTGCCTTCGTCCGCCAGGGTCATCAGCTCGTCATAGAGCTCCTGCTGGGTGAAGATGCCTTCGTTCGCCAGACGCTCCGGGCTGAGGTAGAGATAGCAGAGAATTTTGCCGACCATCATGTCCAGCTCGGAGAGCACCGAGCGCGGGATAAGCGTGGTGGAGCGCGGGCGCAGATAGAAGAACCCCTCCGGCGCGCGGATCAGCTCCACGTTATAGCGGGCGTAAAACTCTTCCAGGTACTCCTGAAAATCCATTAAAAAAGCGTGATTATCCAGCTCGTCGAGACCAATGTGACGACCGGCACGCAGCTGGCTGTCCAGCGCCGGAAAGATCGGATTTGCCAGCGCCTGGGCCAGCTTAACTGGCATCACGTGTTCAATATTTGTCAATGACATGCGCCTGTACCTTGGCTCCGTAATCGTTGATCGGCTGCCACTTCGGCGGCAGGCCGGTGAAATCTGCTTGCGCGACGCCCAGGCGTACCGCCTGATCGACCACGATGCGGGCGATATCGAAATGGCGGGCACGCGGGTATTGTGCGAGGTAGTCGCGCACCACCAGACCGAGATCGAGTGGTTTGTTTTTGGTTTTGAAGATCGCCAGCTGCTCCTCGATCATCGCGGCAAGCTGTTCCCGTATTTCGTTAAACTCTTCATATTCCAGATCGGCTGGCAGCTCGCCGGTGACCTCTTCGTCGCGCAGGCTCATCTCTTCGTCACGCATATCGAGCAGGCGGTCAGCGCTGGCGTAGGTCAGCGCCCACGGCGCATCGAAATAGGTCTGTACCGACTGGCGCAGACGCTGGGCAAACACGCGGTTTTTATCCATATCGATAGCGGTTCGGATAAATTTATGCACGTGGCGGTCATAGCCGATCCACAGGTCAATCGCCTGCTGGCCCCAGCTGATAATACGGTCCAGCTTGCTCTGCAGATCGAAGACCAGGCGATCGACAAAATGCAGATTGTCCTGGGCCAGGGTGGCATCCTGAATGCGCAGCAGGTTGGCCTGCAGCTTGTCGCCCGCAGCCTCCAGCGTATCCTGCAGTTCACGCAGGGTGCCGGAGGTTTCTGACAGCAGCATTTCACAGCTGGAGATTGCCGCCCGCCAGTCTTTGTTCAGCAGCTGGGCGATGTCGTCCTTCACCAGCTGCTGCTGCTCATCCATGATGCGCTGCGTCAAATCGATGCTGTCGAAAATCTCGGCTACTGAATATTTCAGCGGCGCATAGACGTTACGGTGCCAGTGGAACTCGTCACCGCCCTCATCTGCGGCATCGGCTGCACGCTTCAGTTCGCCCGCCACAATGGAGAGCTGCATCGAGAGGCGCAGGGTCGAGAATTCGCGCTGGCGAATGTAATAGTCGGTAATGCCGATGCCCAGTGGCGTCAGACGATAGATGGCATTCCCTTCTGCCAGCTCGCTGGTAAAGCGGTTCAGCAGACGTTGACGCACCATATCGTTAATCGCGTTATTGGCACGCACATTAATGGTTTCGCTGGTTTGCTCAAACGCATCACTGACATGGCGGAACGCATCCACCAGTTCGCCCTCGCTCATTTCTCCATCCAGCCGTTCGCTGTTCAGCGTGGCGACCGCCAGCAGAAAAGAGAGTCTGTCTACCGGCAGCGAGAGGGAGAAATCGTTTTTTCGGGCCCAGGCAACCAGTTCGGGGACTGTCTGGGAAAATTCACTCATAAGTTATCCTTGCTCTGCGGCTTGCGCGCGGTGACGTGAATGTAGCGGCCAAGGCTAATATAAGGCTCCTGGCGACAGTACCGCGTCTCTAATTCTGTCAGGGCGTCAAAGCACTCATGCTGCTTCTGTTTATCACGCAGATAATCATGAAACACCCTGATGCCGGTTTTCCCGGTAATCTGCCAGCCGGAAGTTTCCAGCCAGCCATAAACCTGCTGCGGGTCGCGCGGAAAGTCCGGTGACAGCGTACGGCGTTTCTTCTTGTACATACCCTGCTGTACATAACCGAAATTACCCACCAGCACATTACGCATTAACAGGCCGTTAGCGTTGTAAAACATCAGCGACAGCGCGCCGCCGGGGCGCAGTATCGACCAGAGCGTCTTCAGCAGCGCCTGGGGTTCGGCTACCCATTCCAGCACCGCATGAGACAATATCAGATCAACCGGGCTTTCCAAATGTTGAGCAATCTCCTGAGCGGCACAATGTATAAATTGCATGTTATCGCTCACACCTTTCTCCACCGCGGCCTGTTCAGCGCGGGCGATCATTTCAGCGGAGAGATCGCAGAGGATAACGTGGTGCCCACGCTCAGCCATTTTTATCGCCGTCTGGCCTTCACCGCCGCCAGCGTCGAGGACACGCAGTTTCTTGTCGCCAAACCCATCCAGCAGGATGTCCAGATCCTGCCAGAGGATCGTCTGCCGCAGACGGCCTTTAGTCGTGCCGTAAATATTGCGGGCAAACTTTTCCGCGATGTCATCAAAATTGCGATCCCGCATTGGGAGAGCTCCACCCACTCACAACAAAACCGCTATTTTGTCACAGCCGGGCGGAGAATGAACCTCTCTGGTGTAATATCGCTGACAATCATCAGCTATATGGTTAAAAAAGGAGCCAGAAAGGATGCTTTTCACCCTAAAAAAATATATTGGCGGCATGATGCTTCCCCTCCCTCTTCTTCTGCTGTGTATCGCACTGGGGCTGGGGTTGCTATGGTTCAGCCGCCATCAGAAAAGCGGCAAAATTTTGGTTACGGCAGGCTGGCTGGCGCTGACGCTGCTGAGCCTGCAGCCGGTCGCGGATGGGCTGTTACGCCCGGTCGAAGACAAATACCCCACCTGGCAGGGAAATGAGAAGGTTAAGTACATCGTGGTGCTCGGCGGGGGCTACACCTGGGATCCACAATGGGCTCCCAGCTCCAATCTGATCAATAACAGCCTGCCGCGCCTCAATGAAGGCATGCGGCTGTGGCTGGCAAATCCCGGGTCGAAGATGATCTTCACCGGGGCGGCAGCACAAAGCAATCCGGTGAGCACCGCCGAAGCGGGCGCGCGCGTGGCGCAGTCGCTGGGCGTGCCGCGCGAGGCGATCATCACTCTCGACAGTCCAAAGGATACCGAAGAGGAAGCCGCCGCGGTGAAGCAGGCGATAGGCGATGCGCCCTTCCTGCTGGTGACCTCAGCCTCCCATCTGCCGCGGGCGATGATCTTCTTTGAACGCCAGGGTCTGCATCCCCTGCCCGCGCCCGCGAACCAGCTGGCGATTAGCGCCCCGCTTAACCCCTGGGAACGGATCATTCCGTCCCCGGTATGGCTGATGCACAGCGATCGCGTGGGCTATGAAACGCTTGGGCGCGTCTGGCAGTGGCTGAAGGGCCTGTCAGGCGAGCCAGGGGAGCAGTGATTTCGAGGCCAGATCGAAGTTGGCGCGGCTAAAATGCCCGGTATTCACCAGCTGCGCCACTTCGTCCCACAGCGTATAGAGCCAGCGCCGCCAGAGGAACGACTCTGAGACCGGCGCGCGCCGCAGGTAATGCCAGAGTAAATCCTCCGCCTGCCCGCTCTCGCTCAGGCGAAACAGTTCATACTCCCGGGGGGCCCACAGCATCACGCCGGGCCCGACCATCGCCAGCAGCTGATCGCTGCGGGGATCTTTGAGCATACTGCGCAGCGTAAAATTACCGTGGATCAGCACGCTGTTGTCATTGAATCCTTCAAACAGGGTGGGCAGGCACTCGCGGGTACGAAACAGGATCCGTTTATCCTGCATGGTCAGGCCGGTGTTGTGATACTGGTTTAGCGTCCCCCACAGCACCTCGACCCGCTGGCGGTACCAGAGGGGCCAGAGATTTTCCTGGGTGCTGTCCACCGAGCCGACCAGCCCTCCGCTGTCCAGCCGGTGCCAGGCCAGCAGCGCTTCAACTATCTGATCTTTTAGCTGCTCCCAGCGTTCAGGCGTGCGGGCTGGCGCTTCCACCGGGACACCGCGCAGACGCTCAATCAGCAGGACATCCGGGCCCGGATGTTCTTCGTGGGTCATCACGCCATAAACGGTCGGCATTCTTACCGTGCCGCTGCGGGCCAGCATGGAGATTTTCCACGCCAGCTGTCGGGCCACATCCGGTGAAGAGAAGCTTCGCGCCAGTAACGGCATGGGGTTTCCCTGGCTGTCGTACAGCGACCATAGCGTGGTATCCGCCTTTTCATGCACACATTCCAGACGGCTCAGTTTTTCACCCAGCAGATGGCTGAGTTCGGCTCGCAGCTGTTCCATTTGAGATTACCCCCATTAAGACTACTGCTTTTATAATGAGCGTCTGGCAGGCGGATGTCACCCTCATGAGAAGATTCTGTAGCAGAAATTCAGAAAATTGAGACAAAAAAATCCCCTCAAAAGAGGGGATGACGGGGATTAGCGAAGTTCAGCGCGAACGCGGGCCAGATCGTCTGGCGTATCGACGCCTGTGCCCGGGACCTCATGCGCGACGGCGACATGGATCTTTTCGCCGTACCACAGCACGCGCAGCTGTTCGAGCATTTCGATGTTCTCCAGCGGGCTCGGCTGCCAGTTGACGTAACGGCGGATAAAGCCTGCACGATAGCCATAAATCCCCAGATGACGCAGGATGCTGTCACCAATGCTATCCCGGGATTCGGCAAAGCGATCGCGATCCCAGGGGATGGTGGCGCGGGAGAAATAGAGCGCATAGCCTTCGGCGTCCAGTACCACCTTCACTGCATTCGGGTTGAATGCCTCTTCAGCGCTATGAACCGGCACGGCCAGGGTCGCCATACCCACCTGACGCTGGGCCAGATTTTCCGCCACCTGACGAATAATGACCGCCGGGATCATCGGCTCATCGCCCTGGACGTTAACAATCACCGTGTCGTCGCTAAAACCGCATTTTTCCACCACTTCGGCCAGACGCTCAGTGCCGGACTGGTGATCGGCGCGGGTCATACAGACTTCGCCGCCCGCCGCTTCGACCGCACGCGCCACCTCTTCATGATCGGTGGCGACAATGATCCGCTCCGCGCCGGACTCACGGGCACGTTCAAGCACATGCACGATCATCGGCTTGCCGTTGATATCCACCAGCGGTTTACCCGGCAGACGCGTGGAGGCAAAGCGCGCCGGAATAATGACAACAAAACTCATGGTTTGCTCTCTTCAGGCGCCAGGGCGCGGGCTTCGGTTTCCAGCAGGACAGGAATGCCGTCGCGCAGAGGGAAGGCAAGGCTATCCACTTTGCAAATCAGCTCCTGCTTATCCTGGCTGTAGTAGAGTTTGCCGTTGCACACCGGGCAGGCAATAATTTCCAGTAAACGGTGATCCATAGTTCCTCCGTATCAATAATCGGTAAAGTTTACCATATTCCTTTTTCAGACCGCGTCTATTTCCCAGCCAGTTCGACTGGTGTGAAAAAGTCCGTCAGGAAGATGGCCCAGCGCGATGCGTGTTGCCCCCTGCCAGCGCGCAAAATCACTGATTGCCGTGGCGAGCCCTTTCTCCAGCGCGACGCTTATCCGAATACCCTCTTCCAGATAAAGGGCGATGACCTGTAACTCGCCGGTTTTGCGGTGCATTTTTGCATCCATCCGCCCTACCAGTTGCCCTCTATGCAACAGCGGCAGAACGAAATAGCCGTACTGGCGTTTCGGCGCCGGGGTATAACACTCCAGCCGGTAGCTGAAGTTAAACAACTGTTCCGCACGCTTGCGATCCCAGACCACCGGATCGAAGGGTGAGAGAACGGCGCTATGGGTTGCGGTGAGCTTCCCTTCCTGCGCTTCGTTAAGCAACGGCAGCAGATCGGCATGCAGCCACATCTCCCCCAGTGTCTCCACCTCGACGCGGACCACCTGCTGCTGCGCCTGCCAGCGCTCAAGCAAGGGGGCCAGCGTGGGCTGACGCAGGCGGTAATAGTCGGCCAACCACTGGGGGCGGAAAATGCCTAAGCTGCGGGCACTGTTTTCCAGCATTATGGCTTCTGCCGCCGCCTGGGTCAGCATATCCCGGCTGTCATCCCACTCCGGCATCACCCGATGCGTGAGATCGTAAACGCGCTGAAAGTTACGCCGTTCAACCACCATCACCTTGCCAGCGGTAAACAATCCCTCAAGATGGCGTTTATGCGGCTTCCACTCCCACCACCCGCTCGTTCCTTTGTGGGGATGTTCAAAATCGGCGGAACGGACAGGGCCTTTCTCCTGAATATGGGCGATAAGCTCTTCTATTTCATCCGCATGTTCCTGCATCCAGGCCTGACGGTATTTCCAGCCCATTTTATCGGGCGCGAGCATTCTGTGACGCACCAGCGCAAAGTCGCTGCGCGGCAGGAAACACGCCTCGTGCGCCCAGTACTCCATCAGCTCTCCCTGACGCAGGGCGTTATCCAGCCAGTCGGGCGAATAGGGGCCGAGACGGCTGAAGAGCACCAGGTAAGGGCTGCGGGCGACGATATTGATGGTGTCGATCTGGAGCAGCGACATGCGCTTGATGGTGGTAAGAATATCGGCGGGTCGGGCGCGACGACGGGGCTTTTTCAAAAGCCCTTGGGCGGCAAGATGCAGATGACGTGCGGCTGAAAGCGTGAGTTGCGGTAAAGCCATGCCTTTTCCTGTCAGTTAGTGCGCGGGCGAAACCTCTTTTACCTGCCCTGCAAGGGCGATAAGCGCCTGGAGCAGTTGTTCAGGCTGTTCACCCTGCAGTTGGGCATCAACCGGTAAATACCACCAGTTATCCCGGGCAAAGGCGCGGCATTTCACCGCATCTTTTTCGGTCATGATCAACGTCTGACCTGGCCCAGTAAACGCCGCAACCTGCTCCAGGCTCAGCGCCTGGTGGTCGGCCAGCGGCACGCTACGCTGAAGTTTGGCGCCGCAGGCTTCGAGGGTAGAGAAAAAGCGCGGAGGATGACCGATACCGGCCATCGCCACCAGATGGTTAAGCTCAGCAACGTCGCGCCGCTCACCGGTCAGAAGATTCACGGCAAGTCCTGGGTGCAGCTGCATCGGGATCTCCCCTGCCTGCGCTGTACCACCGTTGACGATAACCGCATCCACGGACCGCAAACGCGACGCGCGCTCGCGCATCGGTCCGGCAGGTAACCACCAGCCGTTACCAAAGCGGCGGACGCCATCAATCACCACGATCTCTTTATCCCGGGCCAGCGCGTAGTGCTGTAGTCCGTCGTCAGTAATCACGATCTGGACATCCGTCTGGTTCAGCAGAGCCTGCACCGCCTCGCTGCGCACCGGCGAAACCGCTACCGGCGCACCGGTGCGTTGAAAGATCAGCACCGGTTCATCCCCCGCTTGCGCCGTGGTGGTTTGCGCGGTCAGCAGCAACGGATAGCGCTCCGCCTTGCCGCCATATCCCCGGGAGACGACCCCCACGCGAATCCCGCGTTTTGTCAGCTGTTCCACCAGCCAGATCACCACCGGCGTTTTACCGTTACCGCCAGCGGTGAGATTGCCTACCACCACCACCGGCACCGGCGCGCGCCAGGCCCGTTTGAGCCCCACTTTATAACTCAGGCGGATCAGGCCGCTGACCAGGCCATACAGCCAGGAGAGCGGCAACAGCAACAGCCAGAGCGGAGACTCACCAGACCAGATGCGAGCGATCATTCGCCAAACTGCATTTTATGAAGCTGAGCATATACACCCTGGTGCGCCAGCAGGTCGGCGTGGCTGCCCCGCTCGACGATGTAGCCATCTTCCACCACCACGATTTCGTCGGCTTTTTCAATCGTCGACAGGCGGTGGGCAATCACCAGTGAGGTACGGTTCTTCTGCAACTCATCCAGCGCAGACTGGATAGCGCGTTCGGACTCGGTATCCAGCGCCGAGGTGGCTTCATCGAGGATCAGGATTGGGCTGTCACGCAGCAGCGCGCGCGCAATGGCAATACGCTGGCGCTGACCGCCGGAGAGCAGGACACCGTTTTCACCGATAATGGTGTCCAGGCCGTTATCCATCTTATTGATGAAGTCCATGGCGTAGGCCATCCGCGCCGCCGCTTCGATCTGCTCACGGCTGTACTCTTCATTCCGGGCATAGCCGATGTTGTTGGCCACGGTGTCATTGAACAGATGCACATTCTGGGAGACCAGCGCGACCTGATTACGCAGCGACCGCAGGGTGTACTCGCGCAGATCGTGGCCATCAATCAGGATCTCACCCTCATCAATATCGTAGAAGCGGGTGATCAGGCTGGCGATGGTCGATTTACCCGAGCCAGAACGGCCCACCAGGGCCACGGTCTTGCCTGCCGGAATTTTCAGATTGATATTGCGCAGAGCAGGCGTATCACGACCCGGATAGGTAAAGGTCACATTGCGGAACTCCACGTCGCCGGTTGAGCGCTCAATCACGCGTTTGCCTTCGTCTTTTTCCTGTTCGGAATCAAGGATCGCAAACAGCGTCTGGCAGGCTGCCATCCCGCGCTGGAACTGGGCGTTAACGTTGGTTAACGATTTCAGCGGGCGCATCAGGGCAATCATCGACGAGAAGACCACGGTAATGGTACCGGCGGTGAGGGTTTCCATCACGCTCGGGAAGCTGGCGGCATAGAGCACAAACGCCAGCGCCAGGGAGGCGATGAGCTGAATGATCGGATCGGAGATGGAGGAAGCAGACACCATCTTCATCCCCTGCAGACGCATCTTATTGCTGACCTTATCGAAGCGCTTGGTTTCGAGCTCCTGGCCACCAAAAATCAGCACCTCTTTATGGCCTTTCAGCATCTGCTCGGCGCTGGTGGTCACCTGCCCCATCGTGTTCTGCATGTTCTTACTGATGCTGCGGAAACGCTTCGAGACGACGCGAATCGCAATCGACACAATCGGCGCCAGCACAATCAGGATCAGCGACAGCTGCCAGCTGTACCAGAACATCAGGGCGAACAGACCAATAATCGACGCCCCTTCACGCACAACGGTGATCAGCGCGCTGGAGGAGGAGGAAGCCACCTGCTCGGAGTCGTAAGTAATGCGCGACAGCAGGGTGCCGGTCGACTGCTTGTCAAAAAACGCGACCGGCATGCCCATCATATGGCTGAACAGGCGGCGGCGCATGGTCATCACCACTTTGCCCGAAACCCAGGAGAGGCAGTAGCTGGAGATATAGCTGGTGATGCCGCGTAAAATCATCAGGCCGATAACCACCAGCGGCATCCATAGCAACACTGAGCGATCCGTTTTACCAAAACCGTCGTCCAGTAACGGTTTGAGGAGCGATAACATGAAGGTATCGCTGGCTGCGTTGAGGATTAACGCTACGCCCGCCACGATTAGGCCCGTTCTGAAGGGTGCAATCACCGGCCAGAGTCGGCGGAAGGTCTGCCACGTGGAGAGATCTTTGTCGTTATGCATTCAAAAAACCAGCATTTGTTGAAATAGCCGCATATTCTACCCGTTATCTCCGGGCGCGCCAAACCACTGATGATACCAACGGGGCAAAATTTGATCCCGTAAGCTATGGATTTGCCAGCCATGTTGCGAAAAAGAAACGGTAAGTTGTCCCAGTCGGGGTGTTGTTAGCCAGCGATACCCCTCCTTTTGGTAGCGGCGAGCCACTTTAAACGAAGGCAGTCGCCACGCGTTATAGCGGGAGGCAGACACCAGAGCGATCTGCCCACCCACGCGCTGCACCAGAGGGAGTGACGAGGAGGTATTACTGCCATGGTGCGGCACCTGGATAAGTGTAGACGCAAGATATTGCCAGTGACGACTGAGCATCGCTTTTTCTCCCTTCGCTTCAATATCGCCGGTTAACAACACGCTATGGGTACCGTCCTCAACTTTAACCACGCAGGAACCGTTATTGCCGCGCTGCGGTTTGTTGGCGAGGGGCCAGTGTGCGCTGAAGGTCAGCCCTCGCCACTGCCAGCGCTCTCCGCGCACACACGGGCCATGCCCGGCCCAGCGCAGCGGGCTTCTTATCCACATAGACGGCCACGCCTTACGTAGCGATACCACCCCGCCGATATGGTCGAGGTGTTCGTGGCTGATAATCACCCCCTCCGGGCGTAAATGGTGCCACCGTAACCAGGGAATGATCAGCTGTTGCGCACTGTCCCCGCCCGTCCAGGCGGGGCCGGTGTCATAAAGGATCGCTCTCCCCTGCCGCTCGATCACCATTGCCAGCCCCTGTCCGACATCCAGCATATGCACCGCCCAGCCCTCGGTTTTATCAGCCCGCCATAGCGGACTACTTGCCAGCACCAGTGCCGAGACACAGACCACCGGACAGGTACGCGCCCCGCGCAGACGCCAGGCGACAATGGCGGCCCAGGGCAGCAGGGTCAGCCACAGCCAGCGTTTATCGACCGGGATCCAACCGTCAGGCAGCGCGGTTAAAAATCTGAACAGCAGCGACAGTGAGCCATCCGCCAGCGTCCAGACCATATTTTCCGCCCCCGGCCACCTCCAGAGATGCAGCCCCATTCCCAATAAGATCAACGGCACCGAAATAAAGGTTACCAGCGGCACCGCCACCAGATTCGCGACCAGTGAAGAGAGGCTGAAACCATGGAAGACGACAATCTGTACCGGCAGCAACAGCAACAGCATGCCAAGCTGCAGGTGCAGCAAGCTAACCACGGCCCTGACGACCCACGGGCCAGAAAAGCGCGGAGCAGGCACCCACTGATACCAGAAAATCAGCACCGCCACGGCAAAAGCGGACAGTAAAAGACTGTGCGACAGCACGGCCAGCGGATCGGCCAGTAAAATGGCAGCAATGCAGACGCGCCATACCTGCCAGGGCGACCAGAGACGACCGCTCAATTGCAACGCCAGGCAAGCGCCCAGTGAGACGACGGTACGCAACGCAGGAGGCTGCATTCCGGTAAGCCAGGCGTAAAAGGCGGCAAAGCAGAACCCTGCCACCAGCGGGGCTCGCCAGCTTACCCAACGCCCCGGAATGAAAAACTGTATGCCCCGCACCAGCAGCCAGACAACCGACGCCGCCAGCGCTATGTGCAAACCTGAGATCGCCATCAGATGCCCGGTGCCGGTTTCCCGCATCAGATTTTTTATCTCTGGCGTTACCGCCAGCCGCTCTCCCATCCCCAGCCCCAGCAGAACCGGCCCCTGGGTATAGGGAGAAAGTGTGGCCATCAGCGAGGTGAGATAGCGGGCGCGTAAGCTACAGCGAGCATCTGTTACATCGGCATGGGTAAAACGCCCGGTCAGGGGCTGATGCTGTGCCAGGGCATAGCGCTGGGAATCGAACCCGCCATCGTTGAGTTGCCCATGAACGGCGCGTAACGATAAGGTCATCGACCACCGCTGCCCGGCGCAGCCCGGTTGCGGCAGCGTGTTGCCATACAGCGTGACGCCTACTGCTGGCACCATCGCTTTGCCGTTGAGCTGGGTAATACGGGCCCGATAGGCCGCGTCGTTTTCAACCGCTACGATCTCTATCTCCGCTTTCTGCGGACCCCGGGTCAGATGCTGCATTGGCCAGACCGCACTTTGCGCGGCCAGCGCTCCCCAGGCGAAGAAAAGCAGCCAGAAACCACTGTAGCGGGCCACGTTATGACGAATTAAGGCGAGCAGAAATCCGGCAACCGCTATGGCCTGGATAAACGGCAGCGCTGGCAGAGCGGGCAGCCACAGAAGCGGCAGGATAGCCAGGATCAGACATGTCGCTAACGACGTTAAACGCATTTACACCTCCCTGTGTCAGGGCAGTGTGCGTTCAGACGTTACGTCTGTCAGGTGCGAAATTGTGCGGTTGCGACGCAGGCTGGCATAAATAAACGGTGTGCAGCAAAAAGCCGTGCAATTTGCGGCGTAGCTTCCGGCTAAAAAGGAGAAAAACAAGAAAAGCACCCGCAGGTGCTTTTCTTGTGGTCACTCAGTTTTGCCCGCAGGCGAAACTCAGTTGCCGTAAATATTGGCGCGATCGCGCAGCTCTTTACCCGGCTTAAAGTGCGGAACGTATTTACCTTCCAGCTCTACTTTGTCACCAGTCTTCGGGTTACGCCCGGTACGTGGAGCACGATAGTGCAGAGAAAAACTACCGAAACCGCGGATTTCAATGCGCTCGCCCTGTGCAAGAGTGGTAGCCATATGCTCCAGCATCTCTTTTACGGCGTCTTCCACTGCTTTCGCAGGTATATGCGATTGCTGGCTGGCAAGTCTTTCAATCAATTCTGACTTGGTCATGATTCCTCCGGTTCCTTCAAACCAATTAGCTAAACAGCTTAAACAAGGGCGGCCGTAGCCGCCCTTTGTTATTGATTACAGGACGAATCCTGCAATCTGTCAAGTCACTCTACGAGTAACTTATTCGCCTTTAGCTGCTTTGAAAGCTTCAGCCATTGCGTTGTTAGAGAAGTTTGCATCTTCCTGTTTGTTAACAGTTGCGATTGCATCTTTCTCATCAGCTTCGTCTTTAGCACGAACAGACAGGCTGATTGCACGGTTCTTACGATCAACGCCGGTGAATTTAGCTTCAACGTCGTCGCCTACGCTCAGAACCAGAGTTGCATCTTCAACGCGGTCACGTGAAGCTTCAGAAGCGCGCAGGTAACCTTCAACGCCGTCAGCCAGCTCTACGGTTGCGCCTTTCGCGTCAACTGCAGTCACTTTACCGTTTACGATTGCGCCTTTCTTGTTCAGTGCAACCCAGTTGTTGAACGGATCTTCTGCGAGCTGTTTAACGCCCAGGGAGATACGCTCACGCTCTGCGTCAACCTGCAGAACAACTGCTGCGATTTCGTCGCCTTTTTTGTATTCACGTACTGCTTCTTCGCCTGCAACGTTCCAGGAGATGTCAGACAGGTGAACCAGGCCGTCGATGCCGCCGTCCAGGCCGATGAAGATACCGAAGTCAGTGATAGACTTGATTTTACCTTCAACACGGTCGCCCTTGTTGTGGGTTTCCGCGAACTGCTGCCATGGGTTGTTTTTGCACTGCTTCAGGCCCAGGGAGATACGACGACGTTCTTCGTCGATATCCAGAACCATAACTTCCACTACATCACCAACGTTAACAACTTTGGATGGGTGGATGTTTTTGTTGGTCCAGTCCATTTCGGAAACGTGAACCAGGCCTTCAACGCCTTCTTCGATTTCAACGAAGCAGCCGTAGTCGGTCAGGTTGGTAACGCGACCAGTCAGTTTAGTACCTTCTGGGTAACGTTTAGCGATAGCTACCCATGGATCTTCGCCCAGCTGTTTCAGGCCGAGGGATACACGAGTACGCTCGCGGTCGAACTTCAGCACTTTAACAGTGATTTCGTCGCCCACGTTCACGATTTCGCTTGGGTGCTTAACGCGTTTCCACGCCATGTCGGTGATGTGCAGCAGGCCATCAACGCCGCCCAGGTCAACGAATGCGCCGTAGTCAGTGAGGTTCTTAACGATACCTTTGACTTCCATGCCTTCCTGCAGGTTTTCCAGCAGCTGATCGCGTTCTGCGCTGTTTTCGGATTCGATAACGGCACGACGGGAAACAACAACGTTGTTACGCTTCTGGTCCAGCTTGATTACTTTGAACTCAAGCTCTTTGCCTTCCAGGTGCAGGGTGTCACGAACTGGACGAACGTCTACCAGTGAACCTGGCAGGAACGCACGAATACCATTCAGCTCAACAGTGAAGCCGCCTTTAACTTTGCCGTTGATAACACCGACCACAGTTTCAGCTTCTTCGTAAGCTTTTTCCAGCGTGATCCAAGCTTCGTGACGTTTAGCTTTCTCACGGGACAGCAGGGTTTCACCGAAGCCGTCTTCTACTGCATCCAGAGCAACGTCAACTTCGTCACCAACCTGGATTTCCAGCTCGCCCTGGGCGTTTTTGAACTGCTCTGCCGGGATGGCAGACTCAGATTTCAGACCGGCGTCAACCAGTACGATATCTTTGTCGATAGCAACAACAACGCCACGAACAATGGAACCCGGACGGGTTTCGATTTCTTTTAAGGATTCTTCAAACAGTTGAGCAAAAGATTCAGTCATGTTTAATCTTCAGGTTAATATTAACGTCCACCTGGCTCCGTGCCGGATGGGGTTGTTTCACATACCCGCCGTCAATCCATTGCAGCGGGGGTACTGCTAAATCGGTCGCGATTACGCGAGAGCCAATTTCTGGCGCGCATATTGTAGCGCTTTTTCAATCACTTGCTCAATAGTTAAACTGGTAGAATCCAGAACTAATGCATCATCTGCGGGAACAAGTGGTGCAACGGCGCGATTACGGTCGCGATCGTCACGCTCTTTTATCTCAGACAAAAGACGTTCAAAGTTAACACTAAAGCCCTTTTCCTGCAACTGCAGCATACGGCGCTGCGCGCGCTCCTCCGAGGAAGCGTCAAGGAAAATTTTCACCGGCGCATCAGGGAAAACCACGGTTCCCATATCGCGTCCGTCAGCGATCAGACCCGGGGCGTCGCGGAACGCGCGCTGGCGACGTAAAAGCGCCTCGCGCACGCGTGGGAAAGCCGCGACCTGAGAGGCTGCGTTCGCCACTTCCTGGGTGCGGATCTCAGCGCTGACATCTTCCCCTTCAAGGATCACTTCCAGGTTGCCGTTGGTGGAGATGAAACGTACATCCAGATGGGCGGCCAGCGGCACCAGCGCCTCTTCAGAGGCGACATCGACATGATGATGCAAGGCAGCCAGCGCCAGCACACGATAGATTGCGCCCGAATCTAAAAGATGCCATTGCAGTGCTTCCGCCATGGCTTTGCATAGCGTGCCTTTACCTGCGCCACTCGGCCCGTCAATGGTGATTACCGGGGCAATTGCCGTCATCTTTTTCTCCTTAATTTAGGCATACCGATGTGTAAACGCCGCGCATTATACGCGTCAACGTGCACAACTGTTACCTTTGCGTGCAAATTACGAAATGTTTGAAGCTGAGTGTAGAAGAAATGGACGAGGATGATGTCAGGAAGCGTAAGGAAACGCCGCATCAGGTGATGCGGCGTCGCGATATCATGCAGAAGTGCTAATACGCGCCAGCTGTTCGAAGTAGTCGGGGAACGTTTTCGCGGTACATTTCGGGTCAAGGATGGTGACCGGCGTATCTGAGAGCGCCACCAGCGAGAAGCACATCGCCATACGGTGATCGTTATAGGTGCCAATTTCCGCCGCCTGTAGCCTGGCCGGAGGCGTTACGCGGATATAGTCCTCGCCCTCTTCCACTTCCGCACCCACTTTACGTAGCTCGGTTGCCATGGCAAACAGGCGATCGGTCTCTTTCACACGCCAGTTGTAGATGTTGCGCAGCGTGGTCGTGCCTTTGGCAAACAGCGCCGCTGTGGCAATGGTCATCGCCGCGTCAGGAATGTGGTTCATGTCCATATCAATGGCGTTCAGCTCCCCGCGGGTGCAGGAGATGTAGTCATCGCCCCAGGTCACCACGGCGCCCATCTTCTCCAGCACATCAGCAAAGCGAATGTCGCCCTGCACGCTGTTGCGACCAATACCGGTCACTTTAACGGTACCGCCTTTAATGGCACCCGCCGCCAGGAAGTAAGAGGCCGACGAGGCATCGCCTTCTACCAGGTAATTGCCCGGTGTCTGGTACTGCTGCCCGCCGCGCACCACGAAACGCTGGTAACTGTGGTTTTCCACCTCAACGCCAAAGGTCTTCATCAGGTGCAGCGTGATATCGATATAGGGTTTGGAAACCAGCTCGCCTTTAATGGTGATAGTGGTGTTTTGTGGCGCCAGCGGTGCGGTCATCAACAACGCGGTCAGGAACTGGCTGGAAACGCTGCCGTCCACCGCCACTTCACCGCCGGTAAAACCTCCACGCAGACGCAGCGGCGGATAGTTTTCCTGCTCCAGATAGTCAATCTGCGCGCCGCCCTGACGCAGCGCATCAACCAGATGACCAATCGGACGCTCTTTCATGCGCGGCTCGCCCGTCAGCACGATGTCATTGCTGCCCAGGCACAGGGCTGCCGCCAGCGGGCGCATAGCCGTGCCGGCGTTGCCGAGGAAGAGCTCCAGCGCGTCGGCGGAGTGCAGCGCACCGGCATTGCCCGTCACTTCACAACGGGTACGATCCGCAGACAGGGTATAGTGGACTCCCAACGCTTTCAGCGCATTAAGCATATGGCGAACGTCATCGCTGTCCAGCAGGTTAGTGAGAACAGTGGTGCCGTTTGCCAGCGCAGCCAGCAGCAAGGCGCGGTTCGAGACACTTTTTGAACCAGGCAGATTAATGGTGCCATCTACCCGCGCGATAGGGTGTAACGTCAGGGATTCCATGAAATTTAAGTCTCAATTCAACATAATAAAAACCCCGCAGCGAGGCTACGGGGGTGAACAGGGGCGTGATTAACCGTGGCGACGTTCGAAGTCAGTCATGAAGTCGGTCAACGCCTTAACGCCTTCGAGCGGCATGGCGTTATAGATGGAGGCGCGCATGCCGCCAACCACGCGGTGACCTTTCAGCGCATGCAGACCAGCAGCGAAGGACTCTTCGAGGAACAGCTTATCGAGATTGCTGTCGGCCAGTTGGAACGGCACGTTCATGCGGGAACGGTTCGCTTTGGCGACGTCGTTGCGATAGAAGTCGCTGCCGTCGATGACGCTGTAGAGCAGCTCAGATTTCTGCTGATTGATCTTATCCATCTGCGCCACGCCGCCGTTGTTTCTCAGCCATTTAAAGACCAGGCCAGAGAGATACCAGGCAAAGGTCGGCGGGGTGTTGAACATGGAGTCGTTATCGTTCAGCACGCTGTAGTCCAGAATCGACGGGCAGGATTTGTGCGCTTTACCCAGCAGATCTTCGCGCACGATCACCAGGGTCAGGCCGGCCGGGCCGATGTTTTTCTGCGCGCCAGCGTAGATCACGCCGTAGCGGCTGACATCCAGCGGCGAAGAGAGAATGGTGGAGGAGAAGTCCGCCGTGACGACCACATCCTCGCCAAAGTTTGGCTCTTCGTGGATGGCGATGCCGTCGATGGTTTCATTTGGGCAGTAGTGCAGATAGGCCGCATCGCGGGAGAGCTGCCATTCGCTCATCGGTTTTACCGCGCGTAAGCCGTCAACGGTGACTTTGGCATCAATCACGTTCGGAGAGCAGTATTTGTGCGCTTCTTTTACCGCGCTGGCAGCCCAGTAACCGGCATCAACATAGTCGGCGGTGGTTTTGTCGCCCAGCAGGTTCAGCGGAATACCGGCAAACTGACCGCGACCGCCGCCGTGACAGAATAATACTTTGTAATTTGAGGGGATATTCAGCAGGAAACGAAAATCTGCTTCTGCCTCTTCCGCCACCTGAATAAACTCTTTACCACGGTGACTGACTTCCATTACCGACGTGCCAAGACCGTTCCAGTCGCACAGCTCCTGTTGAGCCTGTTTGAGCACATCCGCCGGTAACATTGCCGGACCTGAACTAAAATTAAAGACCTGAGCCATTTCCCCTCACCACGCTATAAAGCCATAAGTAATAACTGTGGATATCGGTTTTATCATTCAGTGACACGCGCCGCAATGTCTAAAACTCATGCCCCGGAAAATGTGCCCGCCATCACACAATACATTCTGCCAGCGGGCTGTCACAAAACCGACAAAATTGCTGTCAGGGGATGCGTTTGGCCCAGCTAACCTTCGTCCATTCCGGATTCGTACAACGTGGACATAATTGATGTGCCCCGGCCTGTAGAGTCTGAACATGACCGCAACGCCGACAGGCATATTCCCCGACTTCCGGTATCGTCATAAAACGTTCCACAAATTCATCCGGCAATATGCACAGCCCGGGCTTGACCTGCTCATCGTCATAAAAGTAAACGCTTATCTGCCCGTTGGTCTCCATAATGGCAAGCTTAACCTGCCCAAGCTGTTCGACGCCGCTCACCCGCAGTTCCATAAAGAACTCAAACTCGGTCATGTTGGCGCGCTTTACTTTTTCCCAGGCCAGCTTGCCCTCTTCGACAATGGCGACCGGTTTGCCCTCAAGCAGGTCTTCCAGCTTTTCACTTTTCGACATCAGCCACATCACCAGCCGGTAGAGCAACGCCAGGGTAATGAAAACAACAAAGACGGGAATCATCGGCACATCGTCATAAAATGCCACGTCCCCCGCCGCCGACCCCAGGGTCAGAATGATTAACACTTCGAAGAGCGACATCTGGCGCACGCCGCGTCGTCCGGTAAGTTTGAGGAACAGGAAAACCAGTACAAAGGTGTAGAGACTTCGCAGCGCGACCTCGCCTAAAAACTCAACGGGTACTTTATCAAAGGCCATTCGTTGAAGATCGAATGCTTTCATTTTTTATATTCCTTTACAGTAGGTTACTGAATATAAGCATAGCCCAGCCTTTTATTTTCGCCGAAACCGCCGGGGAGATAGCGCCTGTCATGCAAAACCCGTATCATTGCGCGCTTTCCGTACGATATAAGTGATCCCCATGACTCAAACGTTTATCCCCGGCAAAGACGCCGCCCTGGAAGATTCCATCGCTCGCTTCCAGCAAAAACTGACCGACCTGGGCTTTAACATCGAAGAGGCCTCCTGGCTCAACCCGGTTCCCCACGTCTGGTCTGTGCATATTCGCGATAAAGAGTGCGCGCTGTGCTTTACCAATGGCAAAGGTGCAACCAAAAAAGCGGCGCTGGCCTCTGCGCTGGGTGAGTATTTTGAACGTCTGTCCACTAACTATTTCTTTGCCGATTTCTGGCTGGGCGAGACCGTGGCGAATGGCCCGTTTGTTCACTATCCAAATGAAAAATGGTTCCCACTGACCGAAGATGACGAACTGCCGGAAGGGATCCTCGACGATCGCCTGCGTGCGTTTTACGATCTGGAGAATCAACTGACCGCCAGCATGCTGGTTGATTTGCAGTCAGGTAATGAAGATCGCGGTATCTGCGCCCTGCCGTTTACCCGCCAGTCTGACGAGCAAACCGTCTATATTCCGATGAACATCGTCGGCAACCTGTATGTCTCCAACGGCATGTCAGCCGGTAACACACGCAACGAAGCGCGTGTTCAGGGTCTGTCCGAAGTCTTTGAGCGCCATATTAAAAACCGCATTATCGCGGAATCTATCAGCCTGCCGGAGATCCCGGCTGATGTGCTGGCCCGCTACCCGGGCGTGGTGGAGTCCATTGCCAAACTGGAAGCAGAAGGTTTCCCAATCTTCGCCTATGACGGCTCGCTGGGCGGGAAGTATCCGGTTATCTGCGTGGTGCTGTTCAACCCGGCGAACGGCACCTGCTTCGCCTCCTTCGGGGCGCACCCGGACTTTGGCGTAGCGCTGGAGCGTACCGTCACGGAACTGCTGCAGGGCCGTAGCCTGAAAGATCTCGATGTCTTCACTCCGCCGACGTTTGATGACGAAGAAGTGGCGGAACATGCCAACCTGGAAACGCACTTCATCGACTCCAGCGGCTCTATCTCCTGGGATCTGTTTAAGCAGGACGCGGATTATCCGTTTGTTGACTGGAGCTTCTCCGGCACCACAGAGGAAGAGTTCGCCACGCTGATGGCTATCTTCACTGCCGAAGGGCAGGAAGTGTACATCGCCGATTATGAACATCTGGGCGTCTACGCCTGCCGTATTCTGGTGCCGGGCATGTCCGACATCTATCCGGTAGAAGATCTGTGGCTGGCCAATAACAGCATGGGCAGCCATCTGCGCGAAACCCTGCTGGCGCTGCCGGAGAGCACATGGGAGAAAGAGGACTACCTGAACCTTATTACCCAGCTGGACGACGAAGGTCATGACGACTTCACTCGCGTACGCGAGCTGCTGGGGCTGGCAACGGGTAAAGATAATGGCTGGTACACCCTGCGTATTGGCGAGCTGAAGGCGATGCTGGCGCTGGCAGGCGGCGATCTGGAACAGGCGCTGATCTGGACCGAATGGACCATCGAGTTCAACGCCTCGGTATTCAGCGCGGAGCGTGCAAACTACTACCGTTGCCTGCAGACCCTGCTGTTGCTGGCGCAGGAAGAAGAGCGTCAGCCGCTGCAGTACCTCAATGCCTTTACCCGTATGTACGGCGCCGAAGCGGTAGAGAATGCCAGCGCGGCCCTGAGCGGCGAAGCGCCGTTCTATGGCTTGCAGGCGGTGGACAGCGATCTGAAAGCCTTCCCTGCGCACCAGTCCTTGCTGAAGGCCTATGAGAAATTGCAGAAAGCAAAAAGCGCGTACTGGGCTAAATAACGTTACATACCATTACAAACAGTAGGCGAATACAATCACCTACGTTATATTACGGGGCAATTTTATTGCCCCGTTTTATTTTTACGGTAATAAATCTTTGGTTGTAATAATTAAGTTAAATATTGGTAGCTATAATAATAGCGGCCTGACAGTTATTGTTACTTTTTATATGAAATACTCCATTTTAATTAACTGTCGGAGTAAGCGTCAGGAGAAAAAATCAACTCATTTTGTAACTTTTAAAATTTATTTTTATCAGGATAATCAAAAACTTACTCCGCATTTGCTGTAAAACCACGCACTTTGCGGGCCTATAAGCCAGGCGAGATATGATCTACATCAATTTCTCTTCTATAATGCTTTGTTAGTATCTCGTCGCCGACTTAATAAAGAGAGAGTTAGTGTGAAAGCTGACAACCCTTTTGATCTTTTACTCCCAGCTGCAATGGCAAAAGTTGCCGAAGAAGCGGGTGTCTATAAAGCAACGAAACAACCGATGACGACGTTCTTCCTGGCGATTACCGCCGGCGTGTTCATCTCCATCGCCTTCGTTTTCTATATCACTGCGACCACCGGTACCGCCGCGATGCCTTACGGTATTGCCAAGCTGATTGGTGGCATCTGTTTCTCGCTGGGCCTGATTCTCTGCGTCATTTGCGGCGCCGATCTCTTTACCTCGACGGTGCTTATCGTCGTGGCGAAAGCCAGCGGTAGAATCACCTGGGGTCAACTGGCCAAAAACTGGATCAACGTTTATATCGGTAACCTGATTGGTGCCCTACTCTTTGTTCTGTTGATGTGGTTGTCCGGGGAGTATATGACAGCCAACGGCGGCTGGGGCCTGAATGTCCTGCAAACCGCCGACCATAAAATGCACCATACATTTATTGAAGCCGTTGCCCTTGGCATCCTGGCGAACCTGATGGTCTGCCTGGCGGTCTGGATGAGTTACTCCGGTCGCAGCCTGATGGATAAAGCGATGATCATGGTTCTGCCTGTCGCCATGTTCGTTGCCAGCGGCTTTGAACACAGCATTGCAAACATGTTTATGATCCCTTTCGGTATCGTAATCCGTGACTTTGCCAGCCCGGAGTTCTGGACCGCAGTTGGTTCAAGCCCGGAGAATTTCTCTCACCTGACCGTTATGAACTTCATTACTGATAACCTGATCCCGGTCACAATCGGGAACATTATCGGCGGTGGTCTGCTGGTTGGGTTGACATACTGGGTCATTTACCTGCGTGGCGATAACCATCATTAACGGTTGTCTCAGGCAGTAAATAAAAAATCCACTTAAGAAGGTAGGTGTTACATGTCCGAACTTAATGAAAAGTTAGCCACAGCATGGGAAGGTTTTGCCAAAGGTGATTGGCAGAATGAAGTCAACGTTCGTGACTTCATCCAGAAAAACTATACCCCATATGAAGGTGACGAATCCTTCCTGGCCGGTGCCACCGACGCAACCACTGCCCTGTGGGATAGCGTTATGGAAGGCGTTAAGCAGGAAAACCGCACTCACGCGCCTGTTGATTTCGACACCTCCATCGCGTCCACCATCACTTCTCACGACGCGGGTTATATCAACAAGTCCCTCGAGAAGATTGTTGGTCTGCAAACTGAAGCGCCACTGAAACGTGCGATTATCCCGTTCGGTGGTATTAAAATGGTTGAAGGTTCCTGCAAAGCGTACAATCGCGAGCTGGACCCAATGCTGAAAAAAATCTTCACCGAATACCGCAAAACCCACAACCAGGGCGTGTTTGACGTTTATACCAAAGACATCCTGAACTGCCGTAAATCTGGCGTCCTGACCGGCCTGCCAGATGCCTATGGCCGTGGCCGTATCATCGGTGACTACCGTCGCGTTGCGCTGTACGGTATCGACTTCCTGATGAAAGACAAATACGCCCAGTTCCAGTCTCTGCAGTCCGACCTGGAAAATGGCGTAAACCTGGAAGCCACTATCCGTCTGCGTGAAGAGATTGCTGAACAGCACCGCGCGCTGGGTCAGATCAAAGAGATGGCAGCGAAATACGGTTGCGATATCTCCGGCCCTGCAACCAACGCTCAGGAAGCGATCCAGTGGACCTACTTCGGTTACCTGGCTGCGGTTAAGTCTCAGAACGGTGCAGCAATGTCCTTCGGTCGTGTATCCACCTTCCTGGATGCATACATCGAACGTGACCTGAAAGCAGGCAAAATCAACGAACAAGACGCTCAGGAAATGATTGACCACCTGGTCATGAAACTGCGTATGGTTCGCTTCCTGCGTACCCCAGAATATGATGAGCTGTTCTCTGGTGACCCAATCTGGGCAACGGAATCCATCGGTGGTATGGGCGTAGATGGCCGTACTCTGGTAACCAAAAACAGCTTCCGCTTCCTGAACACCCTGTACACCATGGGGCCGTCTCCGGAGCCGAACATCACCGTTCTGTGGTCTGAAAAACTGCCGCTGAATTTCAAGAAATTCGCCGCTAAAGTCTCCATCGACACCTCTTCTCTGCAGTATGAGAACGATGATCTGATGCGTCCTGACTTCAACAACGATGACTACGCTATCGCTTGCTGCGTAAGCCCAATGGTTGTTGGTAAACAAATGCAGTTCTTCGGTGCGCGTGCAAACCTGGCGAAAACCATGCTGTACGCAATCAACGGCGGCGTTGATGAAAAACTGAAAATGCAGGTTGGTCCTAAGTCTGAGCCGATCAAAGGCGACGTGCTGAACTATGACGAAGTCATGGATCGCATGGATCACTTCATGGACTGGCTGGCTAAACAGTATGTCACCGCGCTGAACGTCATTCACTACATGCACGACAAGTACAGCTACGAAGCCTCTCTGATGGCGCTGCATGACCGTGACGTCGTGCGCACCATGGCATGTGGTATCGCAGGCCTGTCCGTTGCGGCTGACTCCCTGTCTGCTATCAAATATGCGAAAGTTAAACCAATTCGTGACGAAGACGGTCTGGCTATCGACTTCGAAATCGAAGGCGAATATCCGCAGTTTGGTAACAACGACGCTCGCGTTGATGACATGGCGGTTGACCTGGTAGAACGTTTCATGAAGAAAATTCAGAAACTCACTACTTACCGTAACGCTATCCCGACTCAGTCTGTTCTGACCATCACCTCTAACGTTGTGTATGGTAAGAAAACCGGTAACACCCCAGACGGTCGTCGTGCTGGCGCGCCATTCGGACCAGGTGCTAACCCAATGCACGGCCGTGACCAGAAAGGTGCTGTTGCCTCTCTGACCTCCGTTGCAAAACTGCCGTTTGCTTACGCTAAAGATGGTATCTCTTACACCTTCTCTATCGTTCCAAATGCGCTGGGTAAAGATGACGAAGTGCGTAAAACCAACCTCGCGGGTCTGATGGACGGTTACTTCCATCATGAAGCGTCCATCGAAGGTGGTCAGCACCTGAACGTGAACGTTATGAACCGTGAAATGCTGCTCGATGCGATGGAACATCCGGAAAAATATCCGCAGCTGACCATCCGTGTATCTGGCTACGCAGTACGTTTTAACTCGCTGACTAAAGAGCAGCAGAAAGACGTTATTACCCGTACTTTCACTCAGTCCATGTAAGTGGATTTGACTGAAATCGCGCAGTAATAGGCGTACAATAAAGGCTCCACGCAAGTGGGGCCTTTTTAACACCCCCCGCTCCGCAGTCTCTTTTGCCCGCTATCTATAATAAATGGATAACAGCCAAAACAGACTCGACACAGCCAACGAGTTGTGCACATACACAGGCCCCGGAAGGGCCGAACCTGGAGATATCACCGCAATGTCAACTATTGGTCGCATCCACTCCTTTGAGTCCTGTGGTACCGTCGATGGCCCGGGCATCCGTTTTATTACCTTCTTCCAGGGCTGCCTGATGCGCTGCATGTATTGCCATAACCGCGATACATGGGATACCCACGGCGGCAAAGAGGTCACCGTTGAAGAATTAATGAAAGAAGTGGTGACCTATCGCCACTTTATGAACGCCTCTGGCGGCGGCGTAACCGCATCTGGCGGGGAAGCGATCCTGCAGGCCGAGTTTGTGCGCGACTGGTTCCGCGCCTGCCGTAAAGAGGGTATTCATACCTGTCTGGATACCAATGGCTTTGTCCGTCGCTACGATCCGGTGATCGACGAACTGCTGGAAGTGACCGATCTGGTGATGCTCGATCTCAAGCAGATGAACGATGAAATTCACCAGAACCTGGTGGGGGTCTCGAACCATCGCACTCTGGAGTTCGCAAAATACATCTCCGCCAAAGGCATTAAAACCTGGATTCGTTATGTCGTCGTTCCAGGCTGGTCAGATGATGATGACTCTGCCCACCGTCTGGGTGAGTTCACGCGTGATATGGGCAATGTCGAGAAAATTGAATTGCTGCCGTATCACGAGCTGGGCAAACATAAATGGGTGGCGATGGGCGAAGAATACAAACTTGATGGCGTGAAGCCGCCGAAGAAAGAGACCATGGAACGCGTAAAAGGCATTCTGGAGCAGTACGGTCACAAGGTCATGTATTAGCAAAACGCCCGGTTTTTACCGGGCGTTCTATTTATTAGTCAAAGACACCATTAATAATGGTCGTCACAATTGCCGTACTCAGCGCAATTAACACCAGATCCTTGCCGACTACCCGCCATTCATAACCAGGGTAAGAAGGCAATTGACCTAACATTGAAGCCGGTACACTCTTTTTCGCAATTCCCGGCGGCAGAGGTTTACCGCGGGCGAGGTTTTTCGCAATCCCCGGCGGCAGTGAGTCATAACCTGTTAAGCCATAGTTCAGTGCCAGATGACGGGCATGATCGTAACTGACACGTGCATCCACATCCTCTCTTACGCTTTTATTGGATTTGCCGGAAGTGTGGTTACCGTTATTTTGTTTATTACCATGATTATCGGAATTCCCCTTCCCGGAATTTCCGTTACCATGATTACCGCTATTACCTTGCCCGCCGCCATTGCCGTGGCCATTTCCATTCCCATTGCCTGGATTAGCCATAACAGGTGCAGTTGCAAATGATAAAGACAACACTACTGCCAGCGCGGTAGTGGTAAAACGACGAGTAGACATAATCGCTGCCTTTTAGTGGAAGAACGCCTCTGAATTATCGCCTGGCATGATAAACAAACAATGCGTAAAACTCTTAGATGTGACAAAGACAAAAAAGCCTGTCATCGACAGGCTTTTATTTGTTCAGGCATGCGCCACTGGCGTCGGGTGTTCGCCCGCCTTGCGCAGCAACATTAAGAGATAAATAAACGACACGCTGGCGATCATTATAAACAGCAGATTGTCAGAATAGTTCTGCATCAGCATGGCAGTAAAGGTCGGGCCCAGCAAACTGCCGATGGTGTAACTCAGCAGCAGCGCCTGGTTCATCGCCACCAGCTGATGATGCTCCACTTTTTCACAGGCCCAGGCCATCGCCACCGGATAGAGGGTAAAGCCAGCCGCGCCCAGAATAAACAGTGCAGGCGCCATGGCGGCATTACTGAGCATGGCAAAGCACCCCATGATCACCACGAAGACCTGTACGCGCAGCACCAGCAGACGCCCGAAGCGGTCGGCAAGACGCCCCACCGGCCATTGCCCGACAATCCCGGCGCTGACCATCACCGCCATCCAGAAACCGATCCCGGAATCACTGACCCCCTGATGGTTGAGATAGAGCGGCATCAGACCATACAGCGAACCCAGCACAATCCCGGAGATGATGCAGCCATTAACGCCCAGACGCGCCTGGCGCAGTCTCAGCATCGGCCAGACGTGGGTCGCTTCCTGATGCTCGCTGCTCTGGTTCACAATGCGCGTAAAGAGCAGCGGCAGAATCGCGGCCAGCACCATGCCCGTCACCCACGGCAGGACGCTCATCAGGTCGGTCGGAAGCTTGCTGACCATCAACTGGCCCAGCACGGTCCCGACATAATAGACCATCATATAGGCCGCCAGCAGGCGACCGCGGTTGCGGGAGGTACCGCTGCACATCAGGGCGCTTTCCACGACCACCCAGATCATGGCGCAGCCTACGCCGGCAATAAAGCGCCAGACCATCCAGCTCCAGAAGCCCACCATCAGCCCCAGCCCGGCACAGCCGGCAGCAAAAATAAGCGACGCCAGATAGTAGCTGCGGTTAAAGCCAAAGCGTTTGATCAGGCTTCCCGTCATTAATGTTCCCAGCAGGTTGCCGGTAAAAAAGGACGAGCTGACCATGCCAACCTGCCAGGTCGGTAGATTTTCATGGGCGAGCCACAGCGGGACGAGCGTGTTTAACACCGCGATCGCGAGGGTCAGCAAAAGCAGGCCACAGAGCAACAGGAGCACTGGCCGGGTATAGGTCGACATGGATTAAAAACCGTGAGGAAGTTCAGATTTCGTGCGCATCATGCCACTGGCAAAAACAAAGTCAATCCACCCTCTTGAGCCGCAAGCACGATAAGGTCCCTGTCGATTGAAAAAACTCATCCTGCTAATGGAATGGTGGCTATCAATAATAGTTATGTGTTTGTTTTTATTTATGTACCGACAAACTTAAAGCCAAACGACAGAAGAAAAATTTCATGATCGAAAATAAAAAAACCGGGCACTATGTCCCGGCTTTATATAACAAAAATCAGCGTTAACTGGCGACAGCCATCCCAACAGTCATATGCAGACCGTAAAAGACGCCGCGCCCCAGTAATTCGCCCGCCAGCACCAGCACAAATGCCAGCGACAATATCGGTAACGCAGGTTGATAGCCTTTAAGCTGCGGTACAATCCAGCAGGCCAGCGCGACCGCTAACAGCACCACGCGCCAGGCCATCAGCGAGCCGTAATCCGGCACGAGGGCTGACGCCTGCTGAATGGAGCTGCTGATGGTTGCGAGTTCCGCCCCCTGCATAAGGGCAACGATGGCGCTCACCACCAGCGCCAGCAGGGAGACGACGGGCAGCAAACGCATGGCCCAGCCATCCACACCCGCCACGCGCAGCAGCAGGAAACCCAGCAGAGGCCCGCCGATAAACATCGTCAGGAAGAAGCTCATTGGGGTCCAGACGCTGTACCAGGTCGGCACGGTGTCGATCGTGTTATAGACCCGAACCATCATCCAGACGAACACCACGCCCAGCACCATAGTAACAATCAGCCACAGGCTGCGCAGCCCGGCAGGCAGCTTCTTCATCGCGGCCAGCAGCCAGCCCAGACCACCAACAGCAAAGAAGATCGCCCCGCTGGCAATCTCATTGCTGAGGGATGAGGCCCCCACACGGTTGAGGGAGTTGAACGCGCGCATCGGCGAGCCCAGGTGCAGCGTGGAGGCGATAAAGCCGATGCCCATCAGCACCCACAGGCCAAACATGCTCAGCACCAGACGCTGCTGTTGTTCAGCCTTCAGATCACCTTTTAACAGCGCCAGCGCGAGCACAATAAAACCGCCCGCCACGCACTGTCCGAAGACGGTAAAAATCATTAACGGCCATTCATGCCATCCGCTTCCCATCTCACACCTCCTTTGGATTGGCCAGATAGCCGGTGGTATCACCCGTTGGTCGGCTGTTGGCATTGGGTTTAATGACGATACTCGGCTTCGTAAAGTGCGCAGACGGCAGCGGCGCGACCGCAGCCAGCTTGCCGTACTTCTGGCGCAGCTCGGCAATCGGACCGAAATCCAGCGCCCGTAGCGGGCAGGACTCCACGCAAATCGGCTTTTTGCCTTCCGCAACGCGGTCATGGCAGCCGTCGCACTTGGTCATATGGCCTTTGGCGGCGTTGTACTGCGGTGCGCCGTATGGGCAGGCCATATGGCAGTAACGACAGCCGATGCAGACATCTTCATTCACCACGACAAAGCCGTCGTCGCGCTTGTGCATCGCGCCGCTCGGGCACACCTTGGTACAGGCGGGATCTTCGCAGTGGTTGCAGGCAATAGAGAGATAGTAGGCAAAGACGTTCTGATGCCAGACGCCGTTGTCCTCCTGCCAGTCACCGCCCGCGTACTCGTAGATGCGGCGGAAGCTGACATCCGGCGTCAGATCCTTATAGTCTTTACAGGCCAGCTCGCAGGTTTTACACCCGGTGCAGCGGCTGGAATCAATAAAAAATCCATACTGAGTGGTCATCGGCTACTCCTTACGCCTTTTCAACCTGAACAAGGTTACTGTGAGACGGATTGCCTTTCGCCAGCGGCGACGGGCGTTGCGTGGTGAGCACGTTAATGCAGCCAGCCTGATCGACGCGGTTGGCGTCCGGGTTGTACCAGGCGCCTTCACCTAGCGCGACGACGCCCGGCAGAATACGCGGCGTCACTTTGGCTTCAATGTGCACTTCGCCACGACTGTTAAAGATCCGTACCCGGTCGCCGTTGGCGATCCCGCGGGCCTTAGCATCCAGCGGATTGATCCACATCTCCTGACGGCAGGCCGCCTTAAGGACATCAACGTTACCGTAGGTAGAGTGCGTACGCGCCTTGTAGTGGAAGCCGGTCAACTGCAGCGGGAAGGATTTGACCTGCGGATCGTCGTAGTTTTCGAAGCCCGGGCTGTAAACCGGGAGTGGATCGATCACATCGTCTTTCTCAAGCTCCCACGTCGCGGCAATCTGCGCCAGTTCAGCGGAATAGATCTCAATTTTGCCTGACGGGGTGGTCAGCGGATTGGCAACAGGATCGGCACGGAAGGCTTTATACGCCACGTGGTGCCCTTCCGGGTCACGCTTTTTGAACATGCCTTGCTGGCGGAATTCATCAAATGACGGCAACTCCGGGATGGCCTCACGGGACTGCTCGTACAGGTGGCGCATCCACCCTTCCTGGGTGCGTCCCTCGGTGAACTGTTGCTCAACGCCCATACGTTTCGCCAGCTCTGTGGTCATCTCATAGATGGTTTTGCAGCCGAAGCGCGGTTTGATCGCCTGGTCCGCAAAAATCACATACGACATATTGCCGCAGGAGGCATCAAGGGCGAAATCCATCTGTTCAGAGGCGGTGCAGTCTGGCAGCAAAATGTCGGCATACTTCGCCGAGGAAGTCATATGGCAGTCCACCACCACAATCAGCTCGCATTTTTTATCATCCTGCAGGATCTCATGGGTACGGTTGATCTGCGAATGCTGGTTGATCAGGCAGTTCCCGGCGTAGTTCCAGACCATTTTAATTGGCACGTCGAGTTTATCTTTGCCGCGTACCCCATCACGGGTGGCGGTCATTTCCGGGCCGCGCTCGATGGCATCGGTCCACATAAACATTGAGATGCTGGTCTTAACCGGGTTTTCCAGGGTCGGCATGCGTACAAAGGGCAGTGAATATGAGCCTTCACGCGCGCCGCTGTTGCCACCGTTAATCCCCACATTGCCGGTCAAAATCGCCAGCATGGCGATAGCGCGGGAGACCAGTTCGCCATTCGCATGACGCTGCGGCCCCCAGCCCTGAGAGATAAAGGCAGGCTTCGCCCCGGCAATTTCACGTGCCAGTTTAATGATGCGCGCCTCGGGAATGCCGGTGATGGCCGCGGCCCAGGCCGGGGTTTTGGCGATGCCGTCATTGCCCTGGCCGAGAATATAGGCTTTATAGTGGCCGTTCGCCGGTGCCCCTTCCGGCAGCGTTTTTTCGTCGTAGCCGACGCAATATTTGTCGAGGAAAGGCTGGTCGACGAGGTTTTCAGTGATCATCACCCACGCCAGGGCAGAGATCAGCGCTGCATCGGTGCCAGGACGGATGGGGATCCACTCATCTTCGCGCCCTGCCCCGGTGTCGGTATAGCGCGGGTCAATGACGATCATCCGGGCTTGCGATTTTTCCCGCGCCTGTTCGACGTAGTACGTTACCCCGCCGCCGCTCATGCGCGTTTCGCCAGGGTTATTGCCGAACAGGACCACCAGCTTGCTGTTTTCGATATCCGACGGGCTGTTGCCATCTGCCCACCCGCCATAGGTGTAGTTCAGGCCAGCGGCAATTTGTGCGGTTGAGTAGTCACCGTAATGGTTAAGGTATCCCCCGCAGCAGTTCATCAGACGGGCGATCAGGGTTTTTCCCGGCGGCCAGGAGCGGGTCATGGTGCCGCCGAGGGTGCCGGTGCCGTAGTTCAGATAGATAGATTCGTTACCGTAATCTTTAATCAGACGCTGCATCGTACCGGCGATGGTGTCAAAGGCCTCTTCCCAGCTGATGGGTTCGAACTTGCCTTCGCCGCGTTTACCCACGCGCTTCATCGGCTGCTTCAGGCGATCCGGGTTATAGACACGACGGCGCATTGAGCGGCCGCGCAGGCAGGCGCGAACCTGATGTAATCCTTCGTAGTTATCGTCCCCGGTATTGTCGGTCTCAACATATTTAATTTCACCGTCAACGACATGCATGCGCAGTGGACAGCGGCTGCCGCAGTTTACCGTGCAGGCGCTCCAGACCACTTTCTCATCAGGTTTAACGGTCTCAGTGGCTTGTGCAGCCGATGCCAGACGTGAAAAAGGCAATGTGAATGCGCTACTGGCAACAGCCAGGCCGCCAATCGCCGTGGTTTTCATCAATCCACGTCGACTCACCTCAGCAGCCAGCAGAGCTTCAGGCGTTTTCATTTTCATAGACTCTCACTTTGATTGCTCACAAAGTTCAAAGGTGCGGTAACAACCGCTATATAGTTTTTTATATAAAGATACCGTGCGTTAGCAGACGTTTACGCTAACCAACTGTTTGGAAAGTATTACTACTTTAGAGGGAGGGGATATTGCCTGACATCAAAACCGGGGCATAAAAAAAGCGCCCGCAGGCGCTTTTTACTTAAAAACAATTTAACCGATGTACTGCTGGCCTTTCATATACGGACGCAGCACTTCAGGAATTTCGATACGGCCGTCCGCCTGCTGGTAGTTTTCCAGCACCGCGACCAGCGTACGTCCCACTGCCAGACCGGAGCCGTTCAGGGTGTGCACCAGACGGGTTTTCTTGTCGGATTTGCTGCGGCAGCGAGCCTGCATGCGGCGCGCCTGGAAATCGCCTACGTTAGAGCAGGAGGAGATTTCACGGTAGGTTCCCTGCGCCGGTACCCACACTTCGAGGTCGAAGGTTTTGCAGGCGCCAAAGCCCATGTCACCGGTACACAGCGCCACGCGGCGGTACGGCAGACCCAGCAGCTCCAGCACTTTTTCCGCGTGACCGGTCATCTCTTCCAGCGCCGCCATGGACTCTTCCGGACGCACGATCTGCACCATTTCGACTTTGTCGAACTGGTGCATACGGATCAGACCGCGGGTATCACGGCCATAAGAGCCCGCTTCAGAACGGAAGCATGGAGAGTGCGCCGTCAGTTTGATCGGCAGATCGTCTTCGTCGATGATCTCATCGCGCACAAGGTTGGTCAGCGGCACTTCTGCCGTTGGGATCAGCGCGTAGTTGCTGCTGTCGGCTTCTTCATCCAGTGGACGGGTGTGGAACAGATCGCCGGCAAATTTCGGCAGCTGGCCGGTACCATACAGCGTATCGTGGTTCACCAGATACGGTACGTAGGTTTCGCTGTAGCCGTGCTGCTCGGTGTGCAGATCCAGCATGAACTGGGCCAGCGCGCGGTGCAGATGGGCGATCTGCCCTTTCATCACCACAAAGCGGGAACCGGTCAGCTTAACGGCAGCGGCAAAATCGAGCCCCGCGTGCATTTCGCCCAGCGTAACGTGATCGCGAACCTCGAAGTCGAACTCGCGAGGCGTGCCCCAGCGTTTCACTTCGACGTTGTCGTTTTCGTCTTTACCGACAGGAACACTGTCGTCAGGGGTATTCGGGATCGCCAGCGCGATTTCACGAATTTCGGCCTGAAGAACGTCCAGCTCGGCTTTCGCCTGATCCAGTTCTTCACCCAGCTTGTTCACTTCCAGGCGTAATGGCTCAATGTCTTCCCCGCGCGCTTTCGCCTGGCCGATGGATTTCGATCGAGAGTTACGCTCTGCCTGCAAGTTTTCTGTTTGTACCTGCAGAACTTTACGACGCTCTTCAAGAGCGCGCAGCTTATCTACATCCAGTTTATAGCCCCGGCGTGCCAGTTTTTCAGCGACTGCGTCTGGCTCATTACGCAGCAGATTGGGATCGAGCATGCTTATCCTGTGCTTATCGAATTAAAATAGGAAATGTGACCACAGCCTGCGGTCACAAGGATACAATTGCCAACATTACCGCAACGATAGCCCTAACGGTAGCGTTTTATAGGGCTATTTTGATCCTGTCCGGCAAGCCAGGCGAGCTTTTCGCCAATCTTACCCTCAAGGCCTCTGTTTGTCGGGTGATAGTAGCGTGTTTGTGCCATTTCCTGCGGGAAATACTCCTCCCCGGCGGCGTAGGCGTTGGGCTCGTCGTGGGCATAGCGATACGCCTCACCGTAACCCATCTCTTTCATCAGTTTGGTCGGCGCGTTGCGCAGATGGACTGGAACATCGTAATCAGGACGTTCGCGGGCATCGGACATCGCCGCTTTGAAGGCGGTATAGACAGCATTACTTTTGGGTGCGCAGGCCAGATAGACAATGGCCTGGGCAATGGCGCGTTCGCCTTCGGCAGGTCCGACACGGGTAAAGCAGTCCCAGGCGGAAAGTGCCACCTGCATGGCGCGCGGATCGGCGTTACCGACATCTTCGGAGGCAATCGCCAGACAGCGGCGGGCGACATACAGCGGATCGCCTCCGGCAGTGATAATGCGCGCATACCAGTAAAGCGCGGCATCGGGCGCACTGCCGCGCACTGATTTGTGTAGCGCCGAGATCAGATCGTAAAAACGATCGCCTTTATTATCAAAACGCGCGCTACGTTCACCGGCGATTTCGGTCAGCAGCGCCGGGAGCAATACCCGCTTGCCGCTGTCGTCGGTTTCGGCCATATCGGCCATCATCTCCAGGGTATTCAGCGCCCGGCGCGCATCACCGTTAACCAGCTCGGCAATGGCGCGACGCGTCTCGTCAGGCAGCACGATATCCTGGCCGCCGTAGCCCCGGGCCTTGTCGGTCATCGCCTGCGTCAGCACCTGCTCGATATCATCGGTGGTTAACGATTTCAGCAGATAGACACGGGCGCGGGACAGCAGCGCCGAGTTCAGTTCAAACGAGGGGTTTTCCGTGGTGGCGCCGATAAAGGTGATGGTGCCGTCTTCAATATGCGGCAGGAAGGCATCCTGCTGGCTTTTATTGAAGCGGTGGACTTCGTCAACAAACAGGATCGTGCGGCGTCCGGCATTGCGGTTCTGCCGCGCCCGTTCGATGGCTTCGCGGATCTCTTTCACGCCGGAGGTGACGGCGGAGATGCGCTCGACATCTGCATCAGCATAGCGGGCGATCACTTCCGCCAGGGTCGTTTTACCGGTGCCCGGTGGCCCCCAGAGGATCATCGAGTGCAGATGCCCGGCCTCAATCGCGCGTGGCAAGGGCTTGCCCGCGGCCAGCAGATGCTGCTGGCCGATATACTGCGCTAAATTTTCTGGCCGCATACGGGCGGCCAGAGGTTGAAACGCATTATCTGAAAAATCGAGCGACAGGTTGCTCACTCACGCCTCTTACTTATTACGTTGATCGTCCACCGTTACGCCCTTCGGCGGGGTAAAGGTGAATTTCGATGCATCGACGGCACCGTTCTGCTGGGATTTCAGCTGATAGCTGCTGCGCTGATCGTCCTGCTCCACGGCGCTGAATTGATTGATGGTGCCGTTGCTGCTCACGTTGATGGTGAACTGTTTCAGGTTGCCCGTGCTGCCTTTCGGGGTCAGCACAAACTCATCGCCGGTCTGTTTGATGTTGTACTGCTGCCAGTCGCTGGACTGGTTACGGGCGATCAGCATAAACGGCGTGTTGCTAGTGGCATCTTTCAGCCAGGTGGCGGTGGCCTGCTCAACAAACGGGTTAAAGAACCACAGGGTTTTACCGTCGGAGACAAGGATACTTTCGTCCGGCTGGGTCATATGCCAGTTAAAGAGATTCGGACGTTTAACCCACAAGTCACCCTGGCCTTCCTGCACCGCGTTGCCGCTGCCGTCAGTCACTTTCTGCGTGAAGCTGGCATGGAAGCTGCTCACTTTATCCAGGCGGCTTTTCAGGTCGCTGGCGGCATCAGCCCAGACGCTGCTTGCCACAAAGCCAGTCAGTAATGCACAGGTGATTGCGATTTTTTTCATTGTTCATCCTTACAAAGCGTCTTCCCGAAATGGGGGTTTCTGTCACTATTCTGGACCTGCCCGCAGGCAGGCGACAGAAGAAAATGCTTAATTTTTGCAGCTTTACCCATCTTTGCAATCGAGGCCGTTATTCAAACGGTGGCGGGGCCAGCACTTCACGGTTGCCGTTATGTCCCTGCTCGCTGACGATGCCCTGCGCTTCCATCTGCTCAATAATGCGCGCCGCCCGGTTATAGCCGATGCGGAACTGGCGTTGTACGCCGGAGATAGAGGCTTTACGTTTCTCGGTAACGAAGTTAACCGCCTGATCGAATAGCGGATCCAGCTCTTCGCCGCCGTCAAAGCCGCCACCGCCGCCGCCTTCGCTTTCGCTGTCAGAGGTAATGCCTTCGACATATTGCGGGCGACCGCGCGCTTTCCAGTCCTGCACCACGGCATGCACTTCCTGGTCACGAACAAACGCCCCGTGAACACGCACCGGCGAAGTCGAGTTCGGCCCGGAATAGAGCATATCCCCCATACCGAGCAGCGATTCTGCGCCCCCCTGGTCAAGGATGGTACGGGAGTCGATTTTACTCGACACGGTAAAGGCGATACGGGTCGGGATGTTAGCTTTAATCAGGCCGGTGATCACATCCACCGACGGACGCTGGGTCGCCAGCACCAGATGGATCCCTGCCGCACGGGCTTTTTGCGCCAGGCGGGCGATGAGCTCTTCCACTTTCTTGCCGACGGTCATCATCAGGTCAGCAAATTCATCCACCAGCACCACGATATACGGCAGTTTTTCCAGCACCGGATGTTCGGCGTCCATACTGTCGCCCGGTTTCCAGTACGGATCCGGAATTGGACGGCCCATTTTCGCCGCTTCGGCGATGATCTCGTTATACCCGGCGAGGTTACGCACGCCCAGCGCAGACATCAGCTTGTAACGACGCTCCATCTCGTTGACGCTCCAGCGCAGGGCATTGGCAGCATCTTTCATGTCGGTCACGACTTCGGTCAGCAGATGCGGGATGCCTTCGTAGACCGACAGCTCCAGCATTTTCGGGTCGATCATGATGAAACGCACATCTTCCGGCTGCGCTTTATAGAGCATGCTGAGGATCATGGCGTTAACGCCGACAGATTTACCGGAACCGGTGGTACCCGCCACCAGCAGGTGCGGCATTTTAGCCAGATCGGCCACCACCGGCTCACCCGCAATGTCTTTACCCAGCACCACGCTCAGTGGCGACGGGTTATCGCGGAACTTGGCGTTATCAAGCACTTCACGCAGGTAAACGGTCTGGCGTTTTTTGTTCGGCAGCTCCAGACCGACATAGGGTTTGCCTGGGATCACCTCAACCACGCGCACAGCCACGGTCGACAGCGAACGCGCCAGGTCACGGGAGAGATTGGAAATACGCGCGGCTTTAACACCCGGCGCCAGGTTCAGCTCGAAGCGGGTGATCACCGGCCCAGGAGAATAGTTCACCACATCCGCTTTAATACGGAAGTCGGCCAGACGCGCCTCAACCAGACGAGCCATCTGCTCCAGGGCAAAGGTATCGACCGGCTCGACTTCCGTTGGCGGCGGCGTTAACAGATCCAGCGACGGCAGCGGCGTGGTTGGCTTTTGCAGTGGGCGGCTGTCGCCATTGCGCATCAACAGCGGATGGATCAGGCTCTGCTGAGGCTGAGCGGCTGGCTGCTGTGGCTGCACCGGCTGTTGCGGCTGCGCATACTGCTGAGGCTGTACAGGCTGCTGCGGCTGCACGGACTGTTGAGGCTGTGCATACTGCTGCGGCTGAACAGGCTGCTGCGGTTGTGCATACTGCTGCGGCTGAACTGGCTGCTGCGGTTGTGCATACTGTTGCGGCTGAACTGGCTGCTGCGGTTGTGCAACATGTTGTGGCTGAACGGGCTGCTGCGGCTGTGGCGGCGTAACCGCCTGACGCGGCGGCACGGCTTCCGGCATCACGCCCGGCGTGAACAGCGGCTCACTCGGCGTATCATCCACCAGATCTTTCATTGGCGAGAATTCAAAGTCCGCCAGCGAGAACGGATTAGCCCCTGTCGGTTGCTCACCGGAATAACGCTGCTGCTGCGTGGCGGCGAACTGGCGAGCCAGCTCCGCTTCGGCGGCACTATCTTCGTCATCCTGCGTTTCAAAGGACTGTGGCTGGGCCTGATGCTCATCACCACCATACCGCTGCTGTTGCTGCTGAGCGAACTGGCGGGCCAGCTCCTCCTGCTGCTGCATTTCATCGGCCTCGTCGTCGTAGTGTTCATCATACGGCTGACGTCCGGCTTCACGCGCTTTCTCTTCGGCCATTCGTTGGGAAGGCAGTTTGATGCCATACGAGGCCAGTTCACGGCGGGTCGGAACACGTACGCGATTAGGGCGCGGTAACTGCGGACCAATCCCCTCTTTTACCTGCGGACGCGGTGCGCCGCCGGTTGCCAGGCTGAATAACGGCGCGGCAGCGCTGGCCGCCGCGGCGCCTGAGCTTGTTGCCTGCTGCACGCTTGCGGCAACAGGTGCAACGGCGGAGGCGGGTTCCACAGCGGGAACCGGAATCGTCGGGGTTTCAGCGGCCTTAACCGGGGCTGGCTCTTGTGCCGCCTCGGGCACCGGCTGATACCAGGCCGCAAGCTGCTCGCGTTCCCGGGCACGTTTTTCTTCCACCTCTTCGAAATAGTAAAGCGGCGGACGGGACGGTTTCACCTCTTCAACCGGCGGCTCTTCGACAACCGGCGGGGTGATAACAGGCTCCGGCTGATAGACCGGCTCTGGCTGATAAACAGTTTCAGGCTGATAAACAGGTTCAGGCTGATAGGCAGGCTGCTGCGGCGGCTCATACTGCGGCTGCGCATAGACAGGTTCAGGCTGATAAGGCGGTTGCCACTCCTGCGGTGCCGCGGCGACATACGGTTCCGGCTCCGGCGCAGGGATCGGCGATGCAGGTTCCGCTTGCCATTCAACCGCATGTTGCTGCAGCGGCATCTCTGGCACAGAAGGCGTCGGAGTGACCGGTTCAACCGGCGCAGCAAAGGCCTGGGTTGCCGTGGTTGCGGCGGCAGCGGCAGCAAGGGGCTCAGCTACTGAGTGACCGTTGAGCAGCGGATCGAACTCATCATAATCGGACGGCAGCGCACGATTACCGGAGAACAACACATCATCCGGATCGGCGGCAACACCACGGGCACTATAAGCCACCTCTTCTTCGTCATCCATCCGTTTGCCGGAGAACAATGCCGCATCGGTTTTGCGGCCTAATGGATTGGCGAATTTCTCTGCCACACGCTTACGGCGCGCCAGCGCCCCGCGCATAATGCGGGCGCGGCGAGATTCACGACGCTCAGCGCTCGGCTCCGCGTCTTCGTAATCATCTTCGTACTCTTCGTCGTTAACCCAGGTATCGTCGCGACGGGTACGGTTGCTGGCAAAGGTCAGGATATTGAGGATCACGCTGCCGATTTTCTCGGCGATGGTGACCCAGGACCAGCCGGTAAACAGCGTCAGCCCCGCCCCCCAGACGCAGAGCAGCGCCAGAGTACCACCGCTGCTGTGCAGCATCGGCTGTAGCGCGGTGCTCAGCAGGCTGCCAATCACGCCGCCGGAGGCAAAATACCAGATGTCGTCGGCATTAATCGCCGCCAGGCCGCAGGAGGTGAGGATTAAAGCCAGCGCACCAATCAGGCGCAGCGAGACAGCAAAATAGTCGATGTAGTCATCGTTCTGGCGATGGCGCCAGGCAAACCAGCAGCCGCCAATAATAATGACGGGAAGGGTGTACGCCATTATGCCAAAGATAAAGAACAGCGTGTCCGCCAGCCATGCCCCCGGTACGCCGCCTAAATTATGGATAGGCTCATGCCATGCGGTTTGTGACCAGCTGGGATCGGAGGGGTTGAAACTGAGTAAGGCTGCCATCAACCAGACGGCAAAAAGGGCAACAAGGATCAGTAACGCCTCAAGGAGTCGGCGCCCACTGCTAAGCTTGGTTAAATTGACTTCTTTGTCTTCAGTATATTCCTGGCTCAAGAAAGGCTCTCCAGGTATCAGGCAATTCCTGCCTGAGTGCTAAACGGACAACAGTGCCGGGGAGCCCGACACTGTTGCTGTATGGATTACCAGGAGTGTAATCAAAGTACGCTGATATTGCACCTGTTCCGTATTAGCGCGTCTTAATAACCAGACGATTGCTCTGTTTGACTTCTTCCATTACCACATAGGTACGGGTGTCGTTCACACCAGGCAGTCGCAGCAGGGTTTCGCCCAGCAGCTTACGGTAGGCGGACATATCAGGCACGCGGGTTTTCAACAGGTAGTCGAAATCCCCGGAAACCAGATGACACTCCTGAATTTCTTCAAGTTTTTGTACGGCGGCATTAAATTGCTCAAACACATCCGGCGCACCACGATTCAGAGTAATCTCAACAAATACCAGAAGTGAGGCATCCAGATAATGCGGGTTCAGCAGCGCTGTATAGCCCTGAATAAAACCCTGTCTTTCCAGTCGGCGCACACGCTCAAGGCATGGCGTCGGGGAAAGTCCCACACGTTTTGAAAGCTCGACGTTGGAAATACGCCCATCCTTTTGCAATTCATTAAGAATGTTACGATCGATGCGGTCGAGATCTTTGCCAGGGCGCTTCTTGCTATCTACCATTATTATTGTCTCTCTGTATTCCTTCCCTAACTCCTGCCAGGACCCTGTGCACTTCACTGTTCAGAGTCTTTCCCCGCGGTTAATCGCATCGCCTGTTTTATAGTTTGCGCGATCCGATTGGGGTTATGTGGTATGAAGACCGTTGCCCAGAGGCGGCCATCAACATCACGTATGGCATCTGTCCACACCATGCGTAGATTTCGCTGACCCGGTAAAAATGGTGATTTTGTGCATGACTATGCGTAACACAAAGACCATTTTTTTTCTTCCTTGAATGTTTTCGCAAAAGCGCAGGGGATTGTCAAAGCAAAACATCGATTTTTAGTACAACATGCCGGATATTCATTACGTCCGGCGATTAATCCTCATTTTATCGCCGTCGTTTCGACCGATTACCTATGATTATTGTTATAAAATCACCTTTTCTTACCTCTCGTTGATTGGCCCTTTCTATCACACACATCGTTAACAAAATCGCTGCGCCCTTTTTTTACGCCAACAAATTCCCTACAATCCAGGAAAATGTCTGCCAACAACAATGAGGATCTCATGGGCACGGCCAAACACAGTAAGCTGCTAATTCTTGGTTCTGGACCTGCGGGATACACCGCAGCGGTCTACGCTGCACGCGCTAACCTGCAACCGGTACTGATTACGGGCATGGAAAAAGGCGGTCAGCTGACCACCACCACCGAAGTAGAAAACTGGCCAGGCGATCCTGAAGGCCTGACCGGGCCGCTGCTGATGGAGCGCATGCACGAGCATGCCGCCAAATTTGATACCGAAATCATTTTTGACCACATCAACAAGGTCGATCTGCAAAACCGTCCGTTCCGCCTGACCGGTGACAACGCGGAGTACACCTGCGACGCGCTGATCATCGCTACCGGCGCCTCTGCCCGCTATCTGGGTCTGCCTTCTGAAGAGGAGTTCAAAGGTCGCGGCGTATCTGCCTGTGCAACCTGCGACGGTTTCTTCTATCGCAACCAGAAGGTGGCGGTCATCGGCGGCGGCAATACCGCGGTTGAAGAGGCACTCTATCTGGCGAATATCGCCTCTGAAGTGCACCTCATTCACCGCCGTGATACTTTCCGCGCGGAAAAGATCCTGATCAAACGTCTGATGGACAAAGTGGCCAGCGGCAACATCGTGCTGCACACCCACCGCACGCTGGAAGAAGTGACCGGCGATCAGATGGGCGTGGCGGGCCTGCGTATCCGTGACACCCAGAACACCGACAACGTTGAAACGCTGGAAGTGGCAGGTCTGTTTGTTGCCATCGGCCACAGCCCGAACACCGCTATCTTCGACGGCCAGCTTGAGCTGGAGAACGGCTACATCAAAGTGCAGTCAGGTATTCACGGCAACGCTACCCAGACCAGCATCCCGGGCGTGTTCGCTGCGGGCGACGTGATGGACCACATTTATCGTCAGGCGATCACCTCTGCGGGCACCGGTTGTATGGCCGCGCTGGATGCAGAACGATATCTCGACGGACTGGCCGATCAGAGTAAATAATTTTTACAAATCAGCAACAAACGTAAAAAAGGCGGCGATAAGTCGCCTTTATCGTCTCTGCGTTGTAACATTGCCGTGCCCAATACCTAATAACATCACCTGCAAAGCACGCAATGGAAAAAACCCGTCAACAAGAGTTAACTCGCTGGCTGAAAAAGCAAAGCGTTATTTCCCGCCGCTGGCTGAATATTTCCCGTCTTTTAGGGTTTATCAGCGGACTGTTGATTGTCGGCCAGGCATGGCTTCTGGCCCGCATTCTTAACCATATGATTATGGAAAATATCCCGCGCGAGGCGCTGTTACTGCCTTTCATTGTGTTGATTCTGGTCTTTATTCTGCGTGCCTGGGTGGTCTGGTTGCGCGAGCGCGTGGGCTTCCACGCCGGGCAGAACATTCGCTATGAAATTCGCCGCCAGGTGCTGGACAGGCTACAGGAGGCCGGGCCTGCCTGGATCCAGGGCAAGCCCGCCGGAAGCTGGGCGACGCTGATCCTCGAACAGATCGATGACATGCACGACTACTACGCCCGCTATCTGCCCCAAATGGCGCTGGCCGCTTTCGTTCCCCTGCTGATCGTGCTCGCGATTTTTCCTTATAACTGGGTCGCCGCGTTGATCCTGCTGGGTACCGCCCCGCTGATCCCGCTCTTTATGGCGATGGTCGGTATGGGGGCTGCCGACGCCAACCGCCGCAATTTCCTGGCGCTCGGACGTCTCAGCGGCCACTTCCTTGACCGTCTGCGCGGCATGGAAACGCTGCGTATTTTTGGTCGCGGTGAAGCCGAAACCGACAACATCCGCCACGCCTCCCAGGATTTCCGTCAGCGCACCATGGAAGTGTTACGCCTGGCATTTTTATCCTCCGGGGTGCTGGAGTTCTTCACCTCACTGTCGATTGCGCTGGTTGCCGTCTATTTCGGTTTCTCCTACCTGGGCGCCCTTGATTTCGGTCATTACGGTACCGCCGTGACCCTTTTTGCAGGCTTTCTGGCGTTAATTCTGGCGCCGGAATTTTTCCAGCCGCTGCGCGATCTGGGCACCTTTTATCATGCGAAAGCGCAGGCCGTGGGCGCCGCCGACAGCCTGAAAACCTTCCTTGAAACGCCGCTGGCTCATCCGCAGCGTGGCGACGTGACCCTGAACACCACCCGACCAGTCAGTATTGAAGCAGAGAATTTCTGCGTACTGTCGCCGGAAGGTAAGGTGCTGGCGGGGCCATTAACCTTCACCCTCGCGGCAGGCCAGCGCGTGGTGCTGGTTGGCACTAGCGGCTCCGGTAAAAGCTCCCTGCTGAATGCATTATCTGGCTTTATGGCCTACAGCGGCTCGCTGCGGATCAACCAGGCCGAGCTCTCAGCGCTCGATCCTGACGAGTGGCGCACCCACTTAAGCTGGGTAGGACAGAACCCGCAGCTCCCTGCGGCCACGCTGCGGGAAAACGTGCTGCTGGCGCGCCCGGATGCCAGCGAAGAGGAGCTGCAGTCGGTGCTCGACCGTGCCTGGGTTAGCGAATTCCTGCCCCTGCTGCCGAACGGCGTGGACACGGTGGTGGGCGATCAGTCGGCGGGGCTTTCCGTCGGCCAGGCGCAGCGCATTGCCGTGGCCCGCGCCCTGCTTAACCCGTGTCAGCTTTTACTTCTGGATGAGCCTGCCGCCAGCCTGGATGCGCACAGTGAACAGCGCGTGATGCTGGCGCTGGATGCCGCCTCGCAGCAGCAAACCACGCTGATGGTGACGCACCAGCTGGAGGGCATCTCCCGGTGGGATCAGATCTGGGTCATGGACAATGGTCAGCTTGTTGAGCAGGGCGATTACGCCACGCTCGCGGCGGCACAGGGGCCGTTTGCGGCCCTGCTGGCAAACCGTCAGGAGGAGATTTGATGCGCGCTTTACTGCCTTATCTGGCGCTTTATATGCGCCACAAATGGATGTTGACGCTGGGCGTGGTGCTGGCGATCGTCACCCTGCTGGCGAGTATCGGCCTGTTGACGCTCTCCGGCTGGTTCCTCTCTGCCTCGGCGGTCGCCGGTTTTGCCGGGCTCTACAGCTTCAACTATATGTTGCCCGCCGCCGGGGTGCGCGGTACGGCCATCACCCGTACCGCCGGGCGCTACTTTGAACGTCTGGTCAGCCATGACGCGACCTTCCGCGTGCTGCAACACCTGCGCGTTACCACCTTCAGCAAGCTGCTCCCCCTCTCCCCTGCCGGACTGGCACGCTATCGCCAGGGGGAACTGCTTAACCGCGTCGTCGCCGACGTGGATACCCTCGATCACCTCTATTTGCGCGTGATCTCTCCGCTGGTGGGCGCCCTGGTGGTCATTGTGGTGGTCACCCTGGGGCTGTGCCTGCTGGACGTTCACATTGCGCTGGTGCTCGGCGGGATCATGCTCGCAACGCTCTTTATCTTACCCCCGCTGTTTTACCGCGCCGGAAAACCGACCGGTGAAAAGCTGACGCGTCTGCGGGGCGAGTATCGCCAGCAGCTGACGGGCTGGCTACAGGGTCAGGCGGAGCTGACGATCTTTGGTGCCAGCCGCCGCTACCGCGCGCAGATGGAAAATACCGAGCTGAACTGGCACGAAGCCCAGCGCAAACAGTCGGAACTCACGGCCCTCTCCCAGGCGCTGATGCTGTTAATTGGCGGAGGCGCAGTCATGGCGATGCTGTGGATGGCTTCCGGCGGCGTGGGCGATAACGCGCAGCCAGGCCCGTTAATCGCCCTGTTTGTCTTCTGTGCGCTGGCGGCGTTTGAAGCCCTGGCGCCGGTGACCGGTGCCTTTCAGCACCTGGGCCAGGTGGTGGCCTCCGCGCTGCGTATCACCCAGATTACCGGCCAGCAGCCGGAAGTGCAGTTCAGTACGACCGCATCAGCGGTCCCTGAGCAGCTGGCCCTGTGCCTTTCGGATGTCAGTTTTGCCTATGAAGGTCAGGCGCAGCCCGCGCTGGACCACATTAACCTGACGATCCCCGCGGGCGCCCATGTGGCGGTGCTGGGTCGCACAGGCTGCGGTAAATCGACACTGCTGCAGCTGCTGACCAGAGCATGGGACCCGGCGCAGGGTCAGATCCTGTTTAACGACACGCCTCTGGTGCAGATGAGCGAGACTGCGCTGCGCAAAACGGTAAGCGTGGTGCCCCAGCGGGTTCATCTTTTCAGCGCCACCCTGCGCGATAACCTGCTGTTAGCCGCGCCCGGCGCTGCCGATGAAGCATTACGCGGGATGCTGGAAAAAGTAGGTCTGCACAAGCTACTGGAAGATGAAGGGCTCAACAGCTGGCTTGGCGAAGGTGGCCGTCAGTTATCCGGCGGCGAGCTGCGCCGCCTGGCCATTGCGCGTGCGCTGCTTCACAATGCGCCGCTGATGCTGCTGGATGAGCCAACCGAAGGGCTGGACGCCACTACCGAGCGGCAAATCCTTGATTTACTGAAAAAAGAGATGCAGGACAAAACCGTGCTGATGGTGACGCACCGTCTGCGCGGCCTGGCGGATTTCGATCAAATTATTGTGATGGACAACGGACAAATTATTGAGCAAGGTAATCACGCTGAACTGTTGGCAAAACAGGGCCGCTACTACCAGTTCAAACAACGTCTGTAGTCTATATTTGAACCGATCCCCACTTTGCGTACTGGAGTTTTGTTGTCATGCGCCTGGTCCAGCTCTCTCGTCACTCTCTTGCGTTCCCTTCTCCGGAAGGGGCGCTGCGTGAACCTAATGGTTTGCTGGCCCTGGGCGGCGATCTGAGTCCGTCGCGTTTACTGATGGCCTACCAGCGGGGGATTTTTCCGTGGTTCTCTCCCGGCGATCCCATCTTATGGTGGTCGCCCGACCCCCGCGCCGTTCTCTGGCCTGCGGAGTTTCATATCAGCCGCAGCATGAAGCGTTTTCACGCTCGCTCCCCTTATCGCGTCACCCTCAACCATGCGTTTGGTCAGGTGATCGAGGGCTGCGCCAGCGATCGCTTTGAAGGAACCTGGATCACGCCCGAGGTGATCGTCGCCTACCATCGCCTGCACGAGCTGGGCTACGCCCATTCGATTGAGGTATGGGATGATAAGGATGAACTGGTGGGCGGCATGTACGGCGTGGCGCAGGGCACGCTGTTTTGCGGCGAGTCGATGTTCAGCCGCGCGGTTAACGCCTCGAAAACCGCGTTGCTGGTCTTCTGCGAACGCTTTGCCTGTAGCGGCGGCAAGTTAGTTGACTGCCAGGTGCTGAACGAACATACCGCCTCTCTGGGTGTCGTGGAGATCTCGCGCCATGAATATCTGGCGCAGCTGGCGACCCTGCGCATGCAAAAATTACCGCAAAATTTCTGGGTGCCGACGACGTTATTTACGCCTCAGGGATAAATGTTTTCCGCATATTTTTCCTCAAGGTGCTATAATTCTGCCGCAGAGTAGGTTCTGCCTGTTGCCCCGCCGCCGTTTGGGAATAGTTCGCATCCGATAACGCCCTATCGTTTATCCTGCCACCTCCCCTTTACGTATGCGCTTTTCGTACGGTTGAACCGTGACGTCCGGGCAATACGCTGAAACTGCTTTGTTGCGTTTTAAACGCACAAATCTTTACTTAATTGAGGAATTTCGGCATTATCTTGCCGGTTCAAAACTTGGTAGTGATACCCCAGAGGATTAGATGGCCAAAGAAGACAATATTGAAATGCAGGGTACCGTTCTGGAAACGTTGCCTAACACCATGTTTCGCGTAGAACTGGAAAACGGTCACGTCGTTACCGCGCATATCTCCGGTAAAATGCGTAAGAACTATATCCGTATTCTGACGGGCGACAAAGTGACTGTTGAGCTGACCCCGTACGACCTGAGCAAAGGCCGCATTGTCTTCCGTAGTCGCTAAGAGTATTTCGCCTGCAATGGCGTACAAAGAATAATAAAGGCCGGGTTATCCCGGCCTTTTTTTATGCCCCGCCCGTATCAGTGGATACGCACTACGGTCAGATCCGCCAGCATGGTATGCGCAATATCATGCAGCAGCCCGGTAAGGTGCGGGAGCATCTCGCGGTCGAAATGCGACACCAGCAGCACATGGTTTAAGGCCCGGCAGTAATCGCACTGGGCTTCGGTGCTGTCCAGCAGCCACTCCTGTTTGTGCACGGGCGGGATGTCGTTCTCATCCAGCACGCGAAAATCGGTCATGGATTTTGCCAGCTCAGCGCTGAATGCATCAAGGTAGGCCGCCAGGCAGCGGCAGACAGGCTGCGTTTGCGGCAGCGAGTCGCAATCGACCAGGATTTCGGTGAGCAGGTTGCAGCGCGCGGCAAGGGTGGAGAGATCGGGGTTGCTTAGTTCAAGTTCGCTGTAAAGCTGGGTGATGGTGTTATTATCCATAATCATAATCTCCGAAAGTAATTTTTTGCTGACCACCCGAACGCCAACTCAGGCGGTGGACTGAACCAGGTTGGCGTACCGACTACCCTCGGAAAAATCGGCGCTTCAAAGAAGCCCTGGCCCAGCCCACCATAATCTGAGCATGCGGATTATATCCGCAGCTTTCAAAAGAGTGAACGAAACCGCTAATGTTGCGCATGCAACATCATTTCCGAAGTTTGTTCAGGACGCCAATCCTGGCACCTGATTTTGCAGGTGCATCGCCATTCTATTACTGTGGTTTTATCCAGCAATACCCATAATTAAATTCTGGATAACGCCTCGCAAAATTTTCATCCCCCCCTACAGCAACACAAAAGCCAGAGACAGACCCTCTACTCACAGCGGCACCCTGGTCCGGCTGAAAATCGCTGAGGCGTTGACCGCAGGACGGGGCGGGGCGCATGGCCCGACCCGAAAGCCGAAGGGAAAAAGCCGAGGGGACCGCGAAGCGGCGATTTTCCTGGCCGGGAGCCGGGGTGGTCAGGGGGCGGCGGCGAGCCCCCCTGACACGTTCACCGGTGACGTGGTTTACAGAGAAGCAGCGAACGCAAGGTGAACGGAACCATCACAGCCGCCACATGTTCTCACCCACCGTGCATCGCCCTGCGGCGCTGCGCTTGCACGGGCCTACAACGACTAAAAAACCATAAAAAAAACCGGGCATTTGCCCGGTTTTTATCATCACATAACAGCGTTAGTGAGCCGCCTCCGGCTTATGTTTCGCCGCACTCTGGAAATCATACGTCAGCTCATTCTTCGCCTGATCCAGCGCCACTGTCACCTGGCCGCCGTCCACAAGCGAACCAAACAGCAGCTCGTTAGCCAACGGTTTCTTCAGGTTGTCCTGAATCACACGCGCCATCGGACGGGCACCCATCGCACGATCGTAGCCTTTCTCTGCCAGCCAGTTGCGGGCTTCCTGACTCACTTCCAGAGAGACCCCTTTCTGATCCAGCTGAACCTGCAGCTCGACGATGAACTTATCCACCACCTGATGAATCACCTCGGTAGAGAGATGATCGAACCAGATAATGTTGTCCAGACGGTTACGGAACTCCGGCGTAAAGACCTTCTTGATCTCTTCCATCGCATCGGTGCTGTTATCCTGGTGGATCAGGCCGATGGATTTACGCTCGGTTTCACGCACCCCGGCGTTGGTGGTCATCACCAGCACTACGTTGCGGAAGTCCGCCTTGCGCCCGTTGTTATCGGTCAGCGTCCCGTTATCCATCACCTGCAGCAGGATGTTGAACACGTCCGGGTGCGCTTTCTCGATCTCATCGAGCAGCAGTACCGCGTGCGGATGCTTGATCACCGCGTCGGTGAGCAGGCCGCCCTGGTCAAAGCCCACATAGCCTGGAGGCGCACCGATCAGACGGCTGACGGTGTGGCGCTCCATATACTCGGACATATCGAAGCGCAGTAGCTCGATGCCCAGCGCTTTGGAGAGCTGAACCGTCACCTCGGTTTTCCCCACCCCGGTCGGGCCGGCGAACAGGAAAGAACCGACAGGTTTGTGCTCATGCCCCAGCCCGGCGCGGGCCATCTTAATGGCTTCGGTTAAGGCCTCAATGGCTTTATCCTGCCCAAAGACCAGCATTTTCAGGCGATCGCCAAGGTTTTTCAGCGTATCGCGGTCGCTCTGAGAAACACTCTTCTCAGGGATACGCGCGATGCGGGCCACCACGGATTCGATATCCGCCACGTTGACCGTTTTCTTACGCTTGCTGACCGGCATCAGACGCGCACGCGCGCCCGCTTCGTCGATCACATCAATCGCTTTATCCGGCAGGTGGCGATCGTTAATGTATTTCACCGCCAGCTCCACCGCCGCACGCACCGCTTTCGCGGTATAACGCACATCATGGTGCGCCTCGTACTTCGGCTTCAGGCCGTTGATGATCTGCACCGTTTCTTCTACCGACGGTTCAGTAATATCGATTTTCTGGAAGCGACGCGCCAGGGCACGATCTTTTTCGAAAATATTGCTGAACTCCTGATAGGTGGTTGAACCCATTACCCGGATCTTGCCGCTGGAGAGCAGCGGTTTAATCAGGTTAGCGGCATCCACCTGACCACCCGATGCCGCACCGGCGCCGATGATGGTATGGATCTCGTCGATAAACAGGATGCTGTTGGTATCCTGCTCCAGCTGTTTCAGCAGCGCTTTGAAACGTTTTTCAAAATCACCGCGGTATTTGGTGCCGGCCAACAGGGAACCGATATCCAGCGAATAGATGGTGCAGTCGGCGATCACTTCCGGGACGTCGCCCTGCACGATGCGCCAGGCCAGCCCTTCGGCAATGGCGGTTTTACCGACGCCAGACTCCCCCACCAGCAGTGGGTTATTCTTGCGGCGGCGGCACAGCACCTGAATCGCCCGTTCCAGCTCTTTATCGCGGCCTATCAGCGGGTCGATACCGCCAACACGGGCAAGCTGGTTAAGATTGGTGGTGAAGTTTTCCATACGTTCCTCCCCGCCTGCCTGCTCTTCGCTGTTGACCTGATGGCTGGAATCCGAAGACGGATTCGATTCGTCTTTGCGCGTTCCGTGAGAGATAAAGTTCACCACATCGAGGCGGCTGACTTCGTGTTTGCGCAGCAGGTAGGCGGCTTGCGACTCCTGCTCGCTGAAGATGGCAACCAGCACGTTTGCACCGGTGACTTCGCTACGTCCGGAGGACTGGACGTGAAATACCGCACGCTGGAGTACACGCTGGAAGCTGAGCGTCGGTTGCGTGTCGCGCTCCTCTTCACTGACGGGCAGTACAGGTGTGGTCTGTTCGATGAAGGCTTCAAGTTCCTGACGCAGCGCCACCAGATCCACGGAGCAGGCTTCAAGCGCTTCGCGGGCGGATGGGTTACTGAGCAGTGCAAGCAGCAGGTGCTCGACCGTCATAAACTCATGTCGGTGCTCACGCGCTCTGGCGAAAGCCATGTTTAAACTGAGTTCCAGTTCTTGATTGAGCATAGGCACCTCCCCCAATTTTCATTGCCTTATTCAGGCTTTTTCCAGCGTACACAGCAACGGATGCTCGTTCTCCCTTGCATACTGGTTCACCATTGCCACCTTGGTTTCGGCGACTTCAGCGGTATAGACACCGCAGATGGCTTTGCCATGATAGTGAACCGTAAGCATCAGTTGCGTTGCACGTTCAACATCATAAGAAAAGAACTTTTGTAGCACGTCAATAACAAATTCCATCGGCGTGTAATCATCGTTCATTAACATAACTTTATACATAGATGGCGGTTTTAGCGCGTCGCGCACTTCATCTTCCGCCAACTTATCGAAATCGAGCCAGTCGTTCGTCTTACCCATTGTCAGTCGTCATCTTCGTTTACGGTCTCCGGTCGCGTGTCTCAGTGATGCTGACGGGAGGCTATACATAACCTGAATCTACCTTAGATGTCAGATAACCTATATCTATTATTGCCATCCGCGATGTCTGTCACAATACCGTTCAATAGCGTTAACTGCTTCAAATTTTGACGCATTTTTCACCTTCCTTACCCGGCAAAGGCTTGACGATCCCTTTGGTTTATCTAAATTGAACAGGCGTGAGTTGGCGAGGTTTTGAACAGCCCCCACTTCACCACCGGTTCATTACATCTAACTCAATAAGATTTACGAAGGATGTCGAAGCATGGAAACGGGTACAGTTAAGTGGTTCAACAACGCCAAAGGGTTTGGTTTTATCTGCCCTGAAGGCGGCGGCGAAGACATTTTCGCACATTACTCCACCATTCAGATGGATGGATACAGAACGCTGAAAGCCGGGCAGGCCGTCCGGTTCGATGTACACCTTGGGCCAAAAGGCAATCATGCCAGCGTTATTGTGCCCATCGAAGCAGAAGTGGTGGCATAGCCCTCTGTTTCATTGTGTACACCCCGCACTCAAAATGCCAGCCCGACGCGCTGGCATTTTTATTTGTGGGCTGCCGTGCGGTCTGCTGCCCGGCGGCGCTGCGCTTGCGCGGGCCTACAAATCATTGTGGGCTGCCGTGCGGTCTGCTGCCCGGCGGCGCTGCGCTTGCGCGGGCCTACGGATTTCGTAGGCCGGGTAAGGCGTAGCCGCCACCCGGCAACAGATTCACTCCCGGGCTAACGCATCCACCGGATCTAATCGCGCGGCGTTTCTGGCCGGCAACCAGCCAAACAGTACCCCGGTAAAGGTAGAACAGAGGAAGGCAGTTAGCAGCGCCATCGGTGAAAAACCAATTTCCCAGCCGGGTAAAAACAGCTGCAGCGTAAAGGCGATGAGCAGCGAGAGCGTAATCCCCAGCGCACCGCCCACCAGACAGACCAGCACCGCTTCAATCAAAAACTGTTGCAGCACATCGCTGGCCCGGGCGCCCACCGCCATCCTGATGCCGATTTCACGCGTCCGCTCCGTCACCGACACCAGCATGATATTCATTACCCCGATCCCCCCGACCAGCAGGGAGATGATCGCCACCAGCGTGAGGAAGAGCTGAAGAGTACGTGTGGTCTTTTCCGCCGTTTTCAAGAGCCCGTCCATGTTCCAGGTGAAGAAATCTTTCTTCCCGTGGCGCAGGGTCAACAGGCGCTCAAGCTGTTGCTCTGCCTGGGCGCTGTCGTAACCCTCTTTCACCCGGACGGTGATGGAGTTAAGCCACGACTGCCCCATAATGCGCCCGGAGATGGTGGTGTAAGGCAGCCAGACGCGCAAAATCTTGCTGCTGCCAAACATCGACTGCTTCTCCTCCGCCACGCCAATCACCGTTGCGGGCATATTCCCCACCAGCACGATCTCGCCCACCACCTTCGCTTTATTGGGGAATAGCTGTCGCCGGGCGTTGCTGTCGAGCACCACCACCTGCGCCCGCCCTGCAAGCTGCTCTGCATTGAAGGTGCCCCCTTCGCTGAAGGTCATACCGTAGACGTTGAAATAGTCGCCGCTGACGCCGTTGGCGCTGGCCGCCACATCGATATTGGCATAGCGCAGACGCAGGCTCTGGGACACCGCCGGGGTGGCGGAGTTAACCCACGGCTGCTTCTTAATGGCCGTGAGATCGTCATACTTCAGCGCCTGCTGGTACTGCGGCTCATCATCGCCAAAATCTTTGCCGGGATAGACGTCAATGGTATTGGTGCCGATGGAGCGGATATCCGACAGCACCAGCTGTTTGGCCGCGTCGCCCACCACCACAATCGACACCACCGAGGCGATGCCGATGATGATCCCAAGCATGGTCAGCAGGGTGCGCATTTTGTTGGCGGCCATCGCCAGCCAGGCCATGGTCAGCGCTTCGCGAAAGCTGCTGGCAAACTGCCGCCAGCCCGACGGCGGCGGTAACGCCACCTCCTGACGCCGGGTGGCATTGAGGGCGGGCGGCGGATTACTGACCAGCTCGCCGTCGCGGATCTCGACAATGCGTCCGGCCTGGGAGGCCACCTCCGGATCGTGGGTGACAATAATCACCGTGTGCCCCTGATCCCGCAGCTGGTGCAGGATTGCCATCACCTCTTCCCCGGAGTGGCTGTCCAGCGCCCCGGTCGGTTCATCCGCCAGGATCACCTGGCCGCCGTTCATCAGCGCCCGGGCGATACTCACCCGCTGCTGCTGGCCGCCGGAAAGCTGCGACGGCTGATAATCCACCCGCTCCCCCAGCCCCAGCCGGGTAAGCAGCGCCTGCGCCCGCTCAAGACGTTTTTTGCGCTCTACGCCAGCATAGACCGCGGGCACCTCGACGTTTTGCGCCGCGCTCAGATGCGAAAGCAGATGGTAACGCTGGAAGATAAAGCCGAAATGTTCCCGACGCAGTTTGGCCAGCGCGTCGCTGTCCAGCGTGGCGACGTCGGTGCCCGCCACGCGATAGGTGCCGCTGGTGGGTTTATCCAGACAGCCAAGAATATTCATCAGCGTCGATTTACCGGAGCCTGACGCCCCGACAATCGCCACCATCTCCCCCGCCTCTACCTGCAGGGTGATGCCCTTCAGCACCTCCACCGGCCCGTCGCCGGAGGGGTAGCTGCGGCGGATATCATTCAGCTCCAGCAGGGCGGTCATTTCGCCGCCCCTGGCTGGCTCTCGCTGATGACCACCTCTTCACCCTCTTCCAGCCCTTTCACCACCACCACATCGGTGTCGTTGCGCGAGCCGAGACTCACCTCACGCTCGCGGATTTCACCGTTACGCAGCACCTTCACGTTATAGCGGTTATCTCCTACCGGTTGGCCCAGCGCCGCCAGCGGAATGGTCAGCACGTTTTTCACCCCGGAGAGCTGAATATGCACCTGGGCGGTCATGTCCAGGCGCAACACCCCCTGCGGGTTGGGGACTTCAAACCGGGCGTGATAGAAAATGGCGTCGTTGACCTTCTCCGGCGTCGGGAGAATATCCTTCAGCACCCCTTCATAGCGGGTTTGCGGGTCCCCCAGCACGGTAAACCAGGCTTTTTGCCCCGGCTTCAGGTGGATCACATCCGCTTCCGAAACCTGCGCCTTCACCAGCATGGTACCCATATCCGCCAGGGTCAGGATGTTCGGCGCCTGCTGGGCGGCGATAACCGTCTGTCCCTGCAGGGTCGTAATCTGCGTCACTTCCCCGGCCATCGGTGCAACGATGCGGGTGTACTCGAGGTTAGTTTTGGCACTGTCCAGCGAGGCCTGGTTGCGTTTGATCTGCGCATCGATGGTGCCAATCTGCGCCTGCTTCACCGCCAGCTCGGTGGTCGAGGTATCCAGATCCTGCTGCGAGATCGCCTGGGTGGTCGCCAGCTGCCGCTGACGGTTCAGGGTCACCTGGGCGAGCTTACGCTCCGCTTCCGCCTGGCTGCGCTGGGCGCGCAGCTCCATCAGCGTCGCTTCCACCTCTTTGATCTGGTTTTCGGCCTGCTCCGGGTCGATAACCCCCAGCAGTTGCCCTTTTTTCACCTTGTCGCCAATCTCCACCGATAGGGTCTTCAACTGGCCGCTGACCTGGGCACCCACGTCAACCTTGCGTAGCGCGTCCAGTTTGCCGGTCGCCAGCACGCTCTGCTGCAACTCGCCCGGACGGACAATCAATGTCTGATATTGCGGCACCGGTGCGTTTAGCACCCGCCACAGCCAGAATCCACCCACCAGTACAATCAGCACCAGCAGCAGAAACAGCTTCCTGCGCTTTCCCTTTAAGTTCATAAATATTCCAAATAGCAATTCCGGCTTACATAACTGTTGATTCTAACTAAACCGCGCCTCAACGAAACCCCTGCTTTTCGTGGCGCGTGAAAGTTGTTGAGGAGAGGTTGATAAAACCCCTGCTGAAATAAAGGCCTGGCAACAAGACCGGGATCTATTATGTCCTCCATCGCAGAGTCATCTTATTCACATCAGCAGCAACCTAAATCAGCCTGGCAGCTATTTCAGCATCTGGCCTCCGGGACATTAACCCCCGGCCTTGCCTGGCGTAATCCGGCCTATCGCCGCAAGTTTATGCTGCGCTCGCTGATGACGCCGTTCAGCACTGCACGTCTGCTGGCAAGCCTGACAAAACAGCCGCAACTGCTGCAACTGTTACAGGCCCAGCCGGGACTGCCCTGCCGCCTGCATCGCCCGTGGCTCTCGGTGGCGATGAATCGCCAGCAAACGCTCCAGGCGCTGAACTGGCACTATCAGACCCTGCAGAGCCGGCTCCCGGCCGCGCTGATGAACGGCTATCTCTCCCGGGAGGGGGTCACGTTACTGACCCTGACCGGGAAAGACGATCGCGCCTTTACCCTGCGTCTGTGCGCTGATGCCTTCCTCGATAAAGAGGGCGAAGCGACGCTGGCGTTTTGCGACGAACAGCAGACGGTGCTGGCGGAGATGACCTTTACGCTGTGTCAGGTTAACGGCACCCCGACGCTGTTTATCGGCGGGATGCAGGGGGCAAAAGCCTTTGTGCCGCACGAGGCGATTCAGAGCGCCACCAAAGCCTGTCACGGCCTGTTCCCGAAACGTTTGCTGGTGGAAGCCGCCATGACGCTCGGCAGCGCCCTGGCCGTGGAGCAGATTATCGCCGTCAGCAACAGCACCCATATTTATCGCAGCTGGCGCTATCGCAAGAAAAAAGAGGGGAAACTGCTGGCCGACTACGACAGTTTCTGGCTGTCGCTGGGCGGGGAGCGCGACAGCGAGGGCAACTTCAGGCTGCCGCTCGCCATGCCGCGCAAACCGATGGAGGAGATCGCCAGCAAAAAACGCGCCGAGTACCGCCGCCGGTTTACCCTGCTGGACAGCCTGATCGATCAGGTCAACCGGGCGACCCGCCGCTAGTCCGCCCTCCCGCGTGCCAGCCACAGCACGCGGGAGAACATCTTCCGTAACAGCGTGGGCACCGCCTCCACGCCGCGACGACCAGCCTCCATCGCCACCTCAATCGCCAGATCGGGTTTCGAGGAACGGTGAATGGCCTTCATGATCACCCGTCGCATGTTCATCGGGACGTCGTCCGGGATCATCGCCACCCGGTGAAAGACATCGGCAAAGCCCTGCCGGTACATGAAGTGTTCCATGTCCATGGCGGGCAGCGCCGTCAGGTGCTCGCGCTCCTCCTCCCGATCGTTATTGATCAGCCCGCGCACGGTCGCGGCATATTTCTTACCCGCTTCGTCACCATCCACCAGCACATGCCATTCGATGCCCATCCGCCGGGCAAATTTAATCAGCGGTTTCAGGCCCGACTGGGCAAACTCGATCACTTTGATGCCCTCGGCATCAAAGTGGTGCCCACACTGACGGGCCAGCTCGTTAATCACCCAGGTTTCGGTCTCCCCTTCCACCAGCAGCCAGCAGCGGGCAAACAGCGAGGAGGCGCGGTTGAAGCGAATATGGAAGGCGATACGGCGACTGTCTTCCGCATTCATGCCCCCCGGACCCAGGCGGTAAGCCGAGACGCGCGACGACTCACGCACCAGACGGCAGACGTGCTCGACCGGGGTTAGCGACAGCAGTTCGCCGGAGTTGGTGGTGGTGATGCGCTGCAACGGCAGCAGATTCAGCAGGTGCCAGGCCACCGAGAGCATGATTGGGTGCAGGCGCGTCTCGGGATCTTCCACCAGCAGCAGCGGACGGGCATCCCGGTCCAGCCGGACGGTGCCTTTGGCCTGCAACAACGTGGAGAACAGCCCCAGCAGGATCACCCGGTGCGAGCGGCCGCCGGGACGGTCGATCATCCGGTTGATGATATCGAGATAACGCCAGCTGCGTTGCTCGTCATGGGAGCGCCGCCGCATCAGCCGGTTGCGCACCGGGGAGGTGCCCTGTTCGGAGAAGTAGTGCTCCAGCAGCTGTACCATTGCCGACAGCCCCTGGCGGATCTGGCCGTCGGTCAGGTTTTGCGGGCGGGCGACCAGTTCCCGGGCCAGATAGTCCAGCTCCCGGGCGGTGACTTCCACATCAGGCATGTCGGGGACGGTACCATTGCGAATGCGGCGCATAAAGCGGGCATCACGCAGGCGCAGCACCGGCATCAGACGGACCAGATGGCGCGCCCGCTCGTCGATATCCTCCAGCGGCAGGACCTGGCCGTCAGTATCGAGAAAACCGCGCAGGGTCAGCACACTGTCATCAGTGGCAAGCTCACCCTCCAGACGATAAAAAATGCGCCGATAGCCATCATCACAGGGCACCCAGCAATCGGCAAGAGGACGATAGCGGCGAACGCGATGGCGCCCCGGCTCGCTTTCACGAAAGGTAAGGATAATATGCAGATGGTGTTCACGCCCCTGCAGATCCCCGGGGGGGAACCAGAAATCTTCCCGGACAAAATGGTACAGACTGGATTCCGGCGATAGCAGCAACGTCAGGGCGTCCAGCAGGCTCGATTTACCCCAGGCGTTTTCTCCGATCAGCACGTTGTTGTGCTCAAGCATCAGCGACAGACGGTTAATGCCGCGAAACCCCACGATTTCCACACGCTCTAGCAACATGTACCCTCCGGGAGAAATGAACTTTTTCCTTTAAGTTATCAGGAGTATAACGCCAGCGGGCCCGGACGGACACTCCATCGTCGGCGGAATAATGATTGCCAGAAGGGAAAATTAAGAGTTTAACCAGACAGTTTCATTTGTAATAACGATTTCCGCCGCATACTCTTGCTGCCGAAAATGTAACTCTGCTTTACTCGCCATAATTTAGCAAGGAAGCGCAACACATTGCCCTACATCAAACTTACCGTATTTATTTAACTGGTGAGAGGGAATATTCATTTTTAGAATAGTGGCGTTTTAAAAATCGTCGCTTGTTTTGGCGATAAATAACAATGGCGCAGGATTGCGCTCATTTTTTCTTTGAGGTGGTTATGTTCAGAAAATTAGCAGCGGAATGTTTTGGGACATTCTGGTTGGTATTTGGTGGCTGCGGTAGCGCCGTCCTGGCAGCAGGGTTCCCGGAACTGGGAATTGGTTTTGTCGGCGTTTCGCTGGCCTTTGGTTTAACGGTTTTAACGATGGCGTATGCCGTGGGGCATATTTCCGGCGGTCACTTTAACCCGGCGGTAACATTAGGATTGTGGGCCGGCGGCCGTTTTCCGGCAAAAGAGGTTGCTGGCTATATTATTGCCCAGGTCATTGGTGGAATTATTGCTGCCGCTATTTTGTATGTTATTGCCAGCGGTAAAGCGGGCTTTGATGCTGCGGCCAGCGGCTTTGCCTCAAACGGCTTTGGCGAACACTCCCCGGGCGGTTTCTCCATGCTCTCTGCCATCGTGATTGAAATTGTGCTGACTGCGGGCTTCCTGCTGGTGATCCACGGCGCAACGGACAAGCACGCCCCGGCCGGTTTCGCGCCGATTGCGATTGGCCTGGCGCTGACCCTGATCCACCTGATCAGCATTCCGGTGACCAACACCTCTGTTAACCCGGCGCGCAGCACAGCGGTAGCCATCTTCCAGGGCGGCTGGGCGCTGCAACAGCTGTGGCTGTTCTGGGTGATGCCGATTATCGGCGGTATTATTGGCGGCGTGCTGTACCGCACCCTGCTGGAAAAACGCGATTAAGCGTGCGCGCGTTGTGGCGCCGGGTGATGGCTTCGCCTTACCCGGCCTACGGGACAGCATTTCGTAGGCCGGGCAAGCGAAGCGCCGCCCGGCACTGTTTTCACCTTTACTGAACCGTCTGAATTGGGTAGTGTCACAGCGCCACTCATATACAGGACCGGTTGTTCATGTTTTCAGGACTCTTAATCATTCTGCTCCCACTGATCGTGGGCTATCTCATTCCTCTTCATCAGCTGTCAGCGTTAAAACTGATCAACCGACTTTTGAGCGGAATTGTCTACGTCATTCTCTTTTTTATGGGGATCAGCCTCGCCTTCCTCGATAATCTTGCCACCAATCTGCTCTCTATCCTGCACTACTCCATTATTACGATGGCCGTTATTTTGCTCTGTAATATCGCGGCCCTGTTCTGGCTGGAGCGCGCTATTCCGTGGAAAAACCATCACCATCAGGAAAAATTGCCTTCACGCATTGCCATGGCGCTGGAGTCATTAAAATTATGCGGCGTGGTGGTGCTCGGTTTTCTGCTGGGGCTGACAGGATTCTCTTTTTTACAACACGCCACCGAGGCCAGTGAATATACCCTGATCTTCCTGCTGTTCCTTATTGGTATTCAGCTGCGAAATAATGGCATGACCCTAAAACAGATCGTTCTCAACCGTCGCGGCATGATAGTGGCGGTGGTGGTGGTGGGCAGTTCGCTGATTGGCGGGGTGATTAACGCCTTTATTCTCGACCTGCCGCTGAATACCGCCCTGGCGATGGCCTCCGGTTTTGGCTGGTACTCGCTTTCCGGCATTCTGTTAACCGAGTCTTTCGGTCCGGTCATTGGCAGCGCCGCCTTCTTTAACGATCTGGGGCGCGAGCTGATCGCCATCATGCTGATCCCCGGTCTGGTGCGCCGCAGTCGTTCCACGGCGCTGGGGCTGTGCGGTGCCACCTCGATGGATTTCACCCTGCCGGTGCTGCAACGCTCGGGCGGGCTGGAGATGGTACCTGCCGCCATCGTTCACGGCTTTATTTTAAGCCTGCTGGTGCCCGTCATGATGGCGTTCTTCTCAGCCTGATACTTCTTTGGCGGTAGCCTGCTGCCGCCAAAATTGCGCTAAATCAATATCCCTCTACTTTGTGGCAGAAAGCGCTTCCCACCGTATCGCCACAGGCATAATCTTAAACATGTATATCAAATATAACTTTAACAGGTGTGATTATGTTTTGTGTGCAATGTGAACAAACCATCCGTACCCCAGCTGGCAACGGCTGCTCTTACGCACAGGGCATGTGCGGTAAAACCGCAGAAACCTCCGATCTGCAGGATTTACTGATCGCCTCTCTGCAGGGTTTATCCGCCTGGGCAGTTAAAGCCCGGGAATATGGCATTATCGACCACTACGTTGATCACTTCGCCCCGCGCGCGTTTTTCTCTACCCTGACTAACGTGAACTTCGACTCCCCGCGCATTGTGGGCTACGCCCGCGAAGCCATCGCCCTGCGTGAAGCCCTCAAAGCGCAGTGCCTGAATGTGGATGCCAGCGCCCAGGTCGATAACCCGATGGGTGACCTGCAACTGGTCAGCGACGACCTCGGCGATCTGCAGCGCCAGGCGGCTGAATTTACCCCGAACAAAGACAAAGCGGCGATTGGCGAGAACATTCTCGGCCTGCGTCTGCTCTGCCTGTACGGCCTGAAAGGTGCCGCGGCCTATATGGAGCACGCCCACGTTCTGGATCAGTACGACAACGACATCTACGCCCAGTACCACAAAATTATGGCGTGGCTCGGCACCTGGCCTTCCGACATGAACGCCCTGCTGGCGTGTTCCATGGAGATCGGCCAGATGAACTTCAAAGTGATGAGCATCCTGGATGCCGGTGAAACCACCAAATATGGCCACCCAACCCCGACGCAGGTCAACGTCAAAGCGACCGAAGGCAAATGCATCCTGATCTCCGGTCACGACCTGAAAGATCTCTACAACCTGCTGGAGCAGACCGACGGCACCGGCGTTAACGTCTACACCCACGGCGAGATGCTGCCCGCCCACGGCTACCCGGAACTGCGTAAATTCAAACATCTGATCGGGAACTACGGCAGCGGCTGGCAGAACCAGCAGGTGGAATTCGCCCGCTTCCCGGGCCCTATCGTGATGACCTCGAACTGCATCATCGACCCGACGGTGGGTGCCTACGATGACCGCATCTGGACCCGCAGCATCGTCGGCTGGCCGGGCGTGAGCCACCTCGAAGGCGACGATTTTGGTCCGGTGATTGCCCAGGCCCAGCAGATGGCGGGCTTCCCCTACAGCGAAATTCCGCACCTGATCACCGTCGGTTTCGGTCGCCAGACCCTGCTGGGTGCGGCGGATTCCCTGATTGACCTGGTGAGCCGCGAAAAACTGCGTCACATCTTCCTGGTGGGCGGCTGCGACGGCGCGCGCGGGGAACGTAACTACTTCACCGACTTCGCCACCAGCGTGCCGGACGACTGCCTCATCCTGACCCTGGCCTGCGGTAAGTACCGCTTCAACAAGCTGGAGTTCGGCGATATCGAAGGGCTGCCGCGCCTGATCGATGCCGGTCAGTGTAACGATGCCTACTCAGCCATCATCCTCGCGGTCACCCTGGCGGAAAAACTGGGCTGCGGCGTAAACGATCTGCCGCTGTCGCTGGTGCTCTCCTGGTTCGAGCAGAAAGCGATTGTGATCCTGCTGACCCTGCTCTCGCTGGGCGTGAAAAACATCGTCACCGGCCCGACGGCGCCTGGCTTCTTTACCCCGGATCTGCTGGCGGTTCTCAACGAGAAGTTCGGTCTGCGTTCCGTGACCACCGTTGAAGAAGATATGAAGCAACTGCTGAGCGCGTAAGGAGTAAAAGTATGACGATGCCAACCCATCAGTGCCCATGGCGGATGCAGGTTCACCACATCCATCAGGAAACGCCGGATGTCTGGACGATTTCGCTGCTGTGTCACGACTATTATCCTTACCGTGCCGGGCAGTATGCGCTGGTCAGCGTGCGTCACTCCGCAGAGACGCTGCGGGCGTACACGATCTCCTCGACGCCGGGCATCAGCGAGTACATTACGCTGACGGTTCGTCGCATTGATGAGGGGGCGGGCTCACAGTGGCTGACAGGTGAGGTGAAGCGTGGGGATTATATCTGGCTCTCTGACGCGCAGGGAGATTTTACCTGCGACGATAAGCCGGACGACAAATTCCTGCTGCTGGCCGCCGGCTGCGGCGTCACGCCGGTGATGTCGATGCGGCGCTGGCTGGCGAAGAATCGCCCGCAGGCTGACGTGGCGGTGATCTTCAGCGTGCGCTCGCCGCAGGATGTCATTTTTGCAGACGAATGGCGTCACTACCCGGTTACCCTGGTGGCGGAAAACAACGCCACAGAGGGGTTTGTCGCCGGTCGCCTGAGTCGCGAACTGCTGCAAAGCGTACCGGATATCGCCTCCCGCACGGTGATGACCTGTGGTCCGGCGCCCTATATGGCAATCGTTGAAGAAGAGGTGAAGGCCCTGGGCGTGACCCGCTTCTTTAAAGAGCAGTTCTTTACCCCGGTCGCGGAAGCCGCCACCCACGGGTTGAAGATCACCAAACTGCAGCCTGCGCAAACCTTCTTTGGCCGCGTGGGCAGCACGCTGCTGGAGGCGCTGGAGAGCAATAACGTGCCGGTGGTGGCTGCCTGTCGTGCAGGCGTGTGCGGCTGCTGTAAAACAAAAGTGGTGGACGGGAACTATACCGTTACCAGCACCATGACGCTGACGGATGCCGAAGTGGCGGAAGGCTATGTGCTGGCCTGCTCCTGCCATCCGCAGGGGGATCTGGTGCTGGCCTGAAAAAACGCCCGGTGGCGCTACGCTTGCCGGGCCTACAAAAGAGCGCGAACCTTAGGCCGGGCAAACGCAGTACCGCCCGGCATTACCGCCGCAGAGGAATTACTTCCACGCCGGATCGCTGACCACCGCAAACCGCCCTGCCCCCAAAAATGCCACCGCCAGCGCCCCCACAAAGAAATAGACCAGACTCTCAATCGCCCATGCCCCTACCGCATCCAGCGCGAAGGTTTTCCCGGTGCCTACCATCAGCCACGCCACCACCATGGTGAACGCTAATATCAGCGCCGCCGGACGGGTGAGAATGCCGAGAATAATCAGGATCGGCGCCACCACTTCACCCATCAGCACGCCCCAGGCGATAAAGCCCGGCAGCCCTTTTGCCACCAGCATGCCTGCAATCCCCCCGACCCCGTCGATAGCCTTATGCAGGCCATGAAACAGCATCAATCCCCCCACCGCCAGCCGCAGCAACAATCTGCCGAAATCTTCGTGCGTTAGCGTTTTATTAACAGCAAGTAACAATGATTTAACCATCTGAATTGACTCCATTTTTAACTAAACTCATACCACAATATGACGAAATGTTGCACAGTGAAAGCAACTATTAATAAGGGGGATTCCGCGGGCATGCCGGTCAGTTTCATCTAAGCTTGAAAGCGTTATCACATTCAGGAGATGGACTACCATGAAACAAACCGTGGCGAACTATATTGCGAAAATGCTGGAACAGGCCGGGGTAAAACGGATCTGGGGTGTTACCGGGGATTCCCTCAACGGTCTGAGCGACAGCCTGAACCGAATGGGCACCATCGAATGGATGCCGACCCGCCATGAGGAGGTCGCCGCGTTCGCCGCCGGGGCCGAAGCCCAACTGACCGGAGAGCTGGCGGTCTGTGCGGGCTCGTGCGGGCCTGGCAACCTGCACCTGATCAACGGTCTGTTTGATTGTCACCGTAATCATGTCCCGGTGCTGGCTATCGCCGCGCACATTCCGTCGAGCGAGATCGGCAGCGGCTATTTTCAGGAGACGCATCCGCAGGAGCTGTTCCGTGAATGCAGCCACTACTGTGAACTGGTCTCCTCCCCTGAGCAGATCCCCCAGGTGCTGGCCCTGGCGATGCGCAACGCCATTCTGAAGCGCGGCGTTTCGGTGATTGTGCTGCCAGGCGACGTGGCGCTGCAGGCTGCGCCGGAAAGTGCCAGCACCCACTGGTATCCTGCGCCCCAGCCGGTGGTGACGCCCGCCCACGCGGAGCTGAAAAAACTGGCCCAGCTGCTGCGCTACTCCAGCAACATCGCCCTGATGTGCGGCAGCGGCTGCGCCGGAGCCCACGAGGAACTGCTGGAATTTGCCGGCACCCTGAAGGCGCCGATTGTTCACGCCCTGCGCGGGAAAGAGCATGTAGAATACGATAACCCCTACGACGTGGGGATGACCGGGCTAATTGGCTTCTCCTCCGGGTTCCACACCATGATGAATGCCGACACCCTGGTGCTGCTCGGGACCCAGTTCCCCTATCGCGCGTTTTACCCCACCGACGCCAAAATTATCCAGATCGACATTAACCCCGCCAGCATCGGGGCGCACAGTAAAGTGGATATGGCGCTGGTGGGCGACATCAAGGCGACCCTGAGCGCACTCATGCCGCTGCTGGAGGAGAAGACCGATCGCACCTTCCTGGATAAAGCCCTGAGCGATTATCGCGATGCCCGCAAAGGGCTGGATGACAAGGCGAAACCCAGCGATAAAGCGCTGCACCCGCAATATCTGGCCCAGCAGATCAGTCGTTACGCCGACGAGGACGCCATCTTTACCTGCGACGTGGGTACCCCCACCGTCTGGGCGGCGCGTTACCTGAAAATGAACGGCAAGCGCCGCCTGCTGGGGTCGTTTAACCACGGCTCAATGGCCAACGCCATGCCGCAGGCGCTGGGGGCGAAAGCCACCGCGCCGGACCGTCAGGTGGTGGCGATGTGCGGCGACGGCGGCTTCAGCATGCTGATGGGCGACTTCCTTTCAGTGGCGCAGATGAAACTGCCGATCAAAATCATCGTCTTTAACAACAGCGTGCTGGGCTTTGTGGCGATGGAGATGAAAGCGGGCGGCTATCTGACCGACGGTACGGATCTGCACGACACCAACTTCGCCGCCATCGCCGAAGCCTGCGGTATCACCGGTATTCGCGTGGAGAAAGCCTCAGAGGTGGATGATGCCCTCAGCCGCGCCTTTGCCACCGACGGCCCGGTGCTGGTGGATGTGGTGGTGGCCAAAGAGGAGCTGGCTATTCCGCCGCAGATCAAACTGGAACAGGCGAAGGGCTTTAGTCTCTATATGCTGCGCGCCATTATCAGTGGCCGCGGTGACGAAGTTTTGGAGCTGGCAAAAACCAACTGGCTCAGGTAAAACATTTCACATCACCTTTTAAATTATAGGGATGTGAAATGATTGATTTACGTAGCGATACCGTAACCCGCCCGACGCAGGCCATGCTCAAGGAGATGCTGGCCGCGCCGGTCGGGGACGACGTCTATGGCGATGACCCCACCGTTAACGAACTTCAGCGCTATGCCGCCGAACTGAGTGGCCACGAGGCTGCGCTGTTCCTGCCCACCGGCACCCAGGCGAACCTGGTGGCGCTGCTCAGCCACTGCGAGCGCGGCGAAGAGTATATCGTCGGCCAGGGAGCGCATAACTATCTGTACGAAGCGGGCGGCGCGGCGGTGCTCGGCAGCATTCAGCCCCAGCCGCTCGATGCCGCCGCAGACGGCACCCTGCCGCTGGACAAGGTGGCGGCTAAAATCAAAGCCGACGACATTCACTTCGCCCGCACCAGACTGCTCAGCCTCGAAAACACCCATAACGGCAAAGTGCTGCCGCGCGACTACCTGAAAGCGGCGTGGGAGTTTACCCGCGAGCGTAAACTGGGGCTGCACGTCGACGGCGCGCGCATCTTCAACGCCGTGGTGGAGTATGGCTGTGAGCTGAAAGCGATTACGCAATATTGCGACTCGTTCACCATTTGTCTCTCCAAAGGGCTGGGCACGCCGGTGGGCTCCCTGCTGGTGGGCAACGCCGACTACATCAAGCGCGCCAACCGCTGGCGCAAAATGACCGGCGGCGGCATGCGCCAGGCCGGGATCCTCGCCGCGGCGGGTCTGTACGCCCTGAAAAATAACGTAGCCCGCCTGAAGGACGATCACGACAACGCCGCGTGGATGGCTGCGCAGCTGCGCGAGATCGGCGCCGACGTGATGCGTCACGACACCAACATGCTCTTTGTCCGCGTCGGAGAGGAACACGCCGCAGCATTAGGCGAGTTTATGAAGGCGCGCGGCGTGCTGATTAACGCCTCGCCGGTGGTGCGTCTGGTGATGCATCTCGACGTTAACCGCGAGCAGCTGACAGAAGTGGTTGCTCACTGGCAGGCATTTTTGCAGCGCTAAGGAGTCCATGTGCCGCAACGTATTCTGGTGCTGGGTGCCAGCGGGTATATCGGTCAACATCTGGTGGCCGCCCTGAGCGCACATGGGCACCAGGTCCGGGCTGCGGCACGCAGCATTGAGCGTCTGCAAAAGCAGGCCCTGCCCCACGTCACCTGCCATGCTATCGACCTCAACTGGCCGCAGACGCTGGCGGCGCTGCTGGAGGGGGTGGATACCCTTTACTATCTGGTACACAGCATGGGCGAAGGGGGGGACTTTATCGCCCACGAGCGCCAGGTGGCGATGAACGTGCGCGACGTGCTGCTGGAACACCCGGTTAAGCAGATTATCTTTCTCAGTTCGTTACAGGCACCGGCGCATGAGCAGTCCGACCATCTGCGTGCCCGGCAACTTACCGCCGATATCCTGTGCAGCGCCGGGATCCCGCTTACCGAACTGCGGGCCGGGATCATCGTTGGCGCCGGTTCTGCCGCCTTCGAAGTGATGCGCGATATGGTCTATAACCTGCCGGTGCTGACCCCGCCGCGCTGGGTCCGCTCCCGCACCACGCCGATTGCGCTGGAGAACCTGCTGCACTATATGGTGGAGCTCCTCAACCACCCGGCCACGCAGCACCGGGTGCTGGAGGCCGCCGGACCCGAGGTGTTGAGCTATCAGCAGCAGTTTGAGCATTTTATGCGGGTAAGTGGCCGTCGTCGCCCGCTGATCCCCATTCCTTTCCCGACCCGCTGGATCTCAGTGTGGTTTTTAAATGTGATTACCTCCGTGCCGCCGACCATTGCCAAAGCGTTAATCCAGGGTCTGAAACACGATCTGCTGGCGGACGATCGCGCGCTGCGCAACCTGATCCCGCAAACGCTGATCCCCTTCGATGACGCGGTTCGTAACACGCTGAAAGAAGAGGAGAAACTGGTGAACTCCAGCGACTGGGGCTACGACGCCCAGGCGTTCGCCCGCTGGCGTCCGGAATATGGTTACTACCCGAAACAGGCCGGATGCACGGTGAAAACCACCGCCAGCCTCAGCGCCCTGTGGGAAGTGGTGAACCAGATCGGCGGTAAAGAGCGCTACTTCTTTGGCAACGCGCTGTGGCAAACCCGGGCGATGATGGATCGGCTCGTCGGGCATAAGCTGGCGAAAGGCCGTCCGGCCGCGCCATATTTGCAAACCGGCGATACCGTTGACAGCTGGAAGGTAATTATCGTTGAACCTGAAAAGCAGCTGGCGCTGCTGTTTGGCATGAAAGCCCCCGGCCTCGGGCGGTTGTGCTTTACGCTCAAGGACAAAGGCGACCACCGGGAGCTGGACGTGCGCGCCTGGTGGCATCCGCACGGCATGCCAGGTCTGTTCTACTGGCTGCTGATGATCCCGGCGCACCTGTTTATCTTCCGGGGAATGGCCCGGCGTATTGTTTTTCTGGCAGAACAAAACAGAGAAAAAGAGTAATTAAAACTCTGAATCTTTCACGTTTCCCATTGCATACAGTCGTAATTCACGGAAGAATGCGCACGAAATTCTTTCAATACAGTGGATCGATATGAAGGTACTGGTTACCGGCGCCACCAGCGGCTTAGGCCGCAATGCGGTGGAGTTTTTGCGCAATAAAGGCGTCAGCGTCCGGGCCACCGGTCGTAATGAAGCGATGGGTAAATTGCTGCAAAAAATGGGCGCAGAGTTTGTCCATGCCGACCTGACGGAACTGGTCTCTTCCCAGGCAAAAGTGATGCTGGCCGGAATCGATACGCTGTGGCACTGCTCCAGCTTTACCTCACCCTGGGGAACCCAGGAAGCGTTCGACCTGGCAAACGTGCGCGCCACCCGCCGTCTGGGTGAGTGGGCTGTGGCCTGGGGCGTGCGCAACTTCGTGCATATCTCCTCGCCGTCGCTCTATTTCGACTATCACCACCATCGCGATATCCAGGAAGATTTCCGTCCGGCGCGCTTCGCCTGCGAATTTGCCCGCAGTAAAGCCGCCAGCGAAGAGGTAATCGATCTGCTGGCGCAGTCTAACCCGCATACCCGTTTTACCATTTTGCGTCCGCAGAGCCTGTTTGGCCCGCACGACAAAGTGTTTATTCCGCGCCTGGCGCAGATGATGCACCACTACGGCAGCGTGTTGTTGCCGCGCGGCGGGGATGCGCTGGTGGACATGACCTATTACGACAATGCCATTCATGCCATGTGGCTGGCCAGCCAGCGTGAGTGCGACGGGCTGCCATCCGGCCGGGCATACAACATCACCAACGGCGAGCCACGCTCGCTGCGCAGCATTGTGCAAAAGCTGATCGACGAGCTGAACATTCACTGCCGGATCCGCTCCGTGCCCTACCCGATGCTGGATATTATTGCCCGCAGCATGGAGCGGCTGGGCAATAAGGCTGCCAAAGAGCCGATGCTGACGCACTACGGGGTGTCGAAACTGAACTTTGATTTTACCCTCGATACGCAACGCGCTGAGAGCGAGCTGGGCTATAAGCCGCTGGTGACGCTGGATGAGGGGATTGTGCGCACCGCGGCCTGGCTGCGGGATCACGGGAAGTTACATCGCTAACAGCCCGGCGCGCGGCAGAGAAAAAAACGGCAACCCTGAGGTTGCCGTTTTGCTATTAAAGCGCGGTCCAGGCGTCTGCCCATGCCAGGCCTACGCCTGGTTCATAGTAAGCCGGGGTGCTGTTACACCAGCCGCTGTACGGGAACGGCTTGCACTGGAAGAGTTTACCGTGGTTGTTCACGATATCCCCTGCGTTGTACTTGTTGTTGGCGCTCCACGCCGCGTAAGTGTCTGAGCCTTCGTCACCTGACGGGATCTGCGCTTTCGCTTTCACGTTCAGCAGGTAAGTCGTGGTGTCGCTCAGCTCGCCATCGCTGACGGTCAGGCTCACTTCAATCTGCTGAGCCGTTGCCGCCTCAGGCGCAGTAAAGGTCACTACCGCCTTGTCTTCACCGGAGACGGTCTGGCCGTCCTGGGAACGCCAGGTGTAGGTCAGTTTGTTGCCATCTTCGTCAGTGGAGCCTTCCGCGCTCAGGGAGACCTGGGCACCCGCGTCAACCGCCCCAACCGGGCCGGAAATGACCGCAACCGGCGCATGGTTAGTCACAGCTGGCGTCTCATCTGCTGGCGTATTGTCAGCCGGGGTGTTATCAGCCGGAGTATTATCCGCTGGCGTATTGTCTGCCGGGGTATTGTCCGCAGGCGTATTATCGCTCGGGTTAACCGCAGAGCCATCGTCATTGACGATATTCACGTTAAAGAACTTCTGCACGCACTTGGTGTAATCGCCCTCTTTAAAGGCGCTGAATGGCGTCTGATAACCCACCAGCTGACAGGCGTAGGTTTTGCCGTCCGGCGTATCTGCGCTCCATCCCCAGTCCTGTTCCCAGTAAATTTTCAGGGCACCGGCGCCGCCTTCATCAAACTGCTTCATGTTGGCACAGCCCAGGACTTCATTTTCCGGAACCGGCACTTTCAGGTAGTTGGCGAACTCTTTGTAGTATTTGATCCGGTTTTCCGACTGGGCAATTTCCGTCGGGCCGCCACATTCCACGCCGCCGTTAATGATCTGGGTGGTCACGCCGAAGCCCGGTACCAGGCCGTTAGCTTTGTCGTGATCGTTTGGCTGCCAGGTGCCGTCGATGACCTGCAGCATGCTCGGCTTCGGCGGTTGCGGGTAGGCGAAGAAGAAGATGGCGCTCGCCAGGTTCAGCCAGGTGTCGGCAACCAGCTCCGGTTTGTCCAGCAGCGTGCGGACGTCACCAAACATCGCTTCCGAGAACGGACCGTAGTTATAGTTGTAGGAGAGCTGCTTGGCACCGCGGCCAAAGTAGCTCAGGAAATCGCCGTCTTTGTCTTTGCCGCACGGCCAGGTCTGTCCCTGCCAGACATCCGGGTTGCATTCGCCGTTATAGCCGCCCTTCTGGCCTTCGCTCCAGCCCATTTCGCGAACGTATACCAGCGCCTGACGCCATTCGGCTTCCAGACGCCAGGATTCATGCCCGCCGGTCTCCTGCGCGAAGTGTGCAAACATGGTCGCCAGCTCTTTACGGCAAATCGCCAGGCTGTCGCGGCCATCGGTGTAGGTATCGCACAGCGCCGGGAATTTACCCACCGCTTTCAGGAAGTTGCTGTAGCTGTACTCTTTGGCGCGCAGCGGGAACAGATACTCCCAGTCGCTCTCCTTCAGAATGCTTTCAACACGCTTCACGTTATCTGGATTGGTCGCCTTACCCGGCTCAATCTGCTCCACCAGGGCGTTATCCAGGGTGCGGATTGTCGCCTTGACCGACTTCATCAGCGGAAAATCCGTTAACGCCTGCTCTTTTTTTGCCAGATCGCTGGCTTTCATCGTGTAGGGTTCACTGCTTCCCGCCTTGAGCATGTTTGCCTGTGCCATTACTGGCGCAACACACGCCCCCGCGACCAGAATGCTCAGCAATGTCCTTTTATTCATCTACGTTGTTCCTTTTAAAAACGATAATAAGCAATACGAACTCGATTTATGTATTAACCCTTTAATAAATAAATCCGGGACAGCAACCTTTTCTTTCTGAAGAACACTCGTAAGATATTCTTCAAAAAAACTGATTATCGGTACTGCGACATCCGTTTTATTCTTTGATATTTCGCCCAGACTTTTCTGGCGTAAATCCTGCGCTGGGGATAATTCTCCGGTTTCAGTCCCGCGTTATAGGCGCCGACCGCCTCCCAGTTATAGCCGTAAACGTTAATCATGCCGGAGAGAATAGAAGCGCCAACCATAATAGAGGTGCAGGGCTCCGTTATTAACCGGTATTCATCAATGCCCTTTTTTTCCAGCTCAGCAAAATGCGTACTATTTATTTGCATCAGACCGACATCCCGGGAGCCGTCGTGGTTATAACCGACCGCGTTCGGATTGAGGCCGGACTCCACGTCCGCAATGGCAAATAATAACCAGGGATCGACATGGTAATATTTCCCGGCAGAATTCCAGCAGTTGGCTAATACCCCCTGACTGATTAACAACAACAGAAAAATAACGCGTTTCATCTCTTCACCTGGCCGACGCTGATGGACTGACCGCGCGGTGAAGCGCGGTCATTGATGGCGGGCAAAGATCGCGCCCGCCATCTCAGAGAAGGACGATTATTTGCAGTCTGCTGCTGCGCCTTCTTTCACCCATACATCGCTGTTGGCTGGGTTATCACCACGGGTCCACCACTTCGCACGGTAAACGAAACCTTCATAAGTGGTCGTGTCGCCGCCGTTATAAACCATTTCGGGTTGCCAGCTGAACTTCACTTTGCTGACCAGTTCCCATGCTCCCTCGCCAAAGCCAGGCTGGTTGCCCTGAGTCCAGTACTTCGCTTTCCAGACCAGATGGTCGAAGCTAACGGTATCGCCAGTGTTGTAGACCTTGCTGCTGCTCCACGCAGCATATTTGCTGGCGTTGGCATCGACAGGCTTATCACAGCTACCGGTTGTCCCTTCGTCGGACGGAGGAGTGTCTTCATCAGCTGGTGGCGTGACGTCATCCGCAGGCGGCGTGACATCATCGGCTGGCTCAGACGCTTTTGGCGTGACATTAACCTGCACGGTTGAGTGCACGCTCTCTTTGCCATCGCCGACCACTACGCTCAGGGAGTAGCTGGACTCGGAGGTCACCTCCGGCGCAGTGATGCGCACGCTTGAGGTATTGATACCGGTAGCATTCATCTCTGCCGGTACGCTCCAGCTATAGGTCAGCGCATCGCCATCTGGATCGGATGCCTGGACATGCAGGGACTGCGTCTGACCCGCTTCCAGGGTGACGGCCTGCATTGGGTTAACCACCGGAGCCTGGTTCGCTTTAGGCGCTTTGTTGACGACCTGGACGTTCACGGTGCTGGAGAGCCCTTTCGCATCGGTCACGGTCAGACGGAAGGCCAGAGTATGGTCGCTGGTCACAGCCGGAACGCTAAAGGTGGCTTTCGCAGAGGTGCTGTTCGCGATATTCACCGCGGTTCCGGAAATCTGCGTCCACTTGTAGGTCAGCGCATCGCCATCCTGGTCGGAAGAAGCAGAACCATCCAGCGTGACGGTCACCGGACCGGTCACGGTCTGGTCAGCAGCGGTCGCCACAGGCGCGTGGTTGGTGTTCGCTGGCTCGTCAGAAGAGGAACCGTTGCCCAACAGGCTTTCGTTCATGGCGTTCAGGATATCGCCGTTATCGGATTCAATAGACCATGCGAACAGACCGCCGAGGTTTTTGTCCAGTACGTACTTGCCTTTCGCCGCAACCGAACGGGCGTCGTCATAGCTCACCAGCTCGCCGGTGGCTTTGTTGAACAGGTAAGGCGCTTCTGCCGCGCTGTCATATTTGTACTCCCAGCCTGGCTTGCCTTTCATCTGATTGGCAATCACGCGGTAGTCAATGATACCCGCTTCCCAGGTACCCGGAATTGCGCCAGTCGCGGTGCCGGTGAATGGATTGTCGCCGGTGTAGCCGTGTACGCCGGTCCAGCCGCGACCGTACATCGCCGCACCCACTACGATTTTGCCCGGCTGTACTTTCTGGTCCAGCATCGCTTTCACGGCGTTATCGGTGGTGTAGTTGGTATCTGGTTTCCAGGAAGCACCGTACAGCGCCGCCTGGTGACCCAGTTCGGTGTTACTCCATGCGCCGTAGTAGTCGTAGCTCATCAGGAAGATATGGTCGATGTACTGCTGTGCAGTGGTGTAATCGACATCTTCAATCTTATCTCTACCGGCGCCGATAGCGGTGGTCAGCTCGTAAGTACGGCCAGTCTCAGCAGACAGCTCGTTCAGCATGGCGCGCAGATCGTGCATCAGTGCGGTATAGGTGGCTTTGTCGGTCTGCGGGTTGCCCAGTTTGGCATTCTCGCCGCCGCCGCCCGGGAATTCCCAGTCGATATCCACGCCATCAAACACTTTCCAGGTTTTCAGGAACTCTTTAACTGAGCCGACGAAACGGTCGCGCAGCACTTTGTTGTCCATCTGGAAGAAGGGATCGGACAGGGTCCAGCCGCCCACAGAAGGCAGGATCTTCAGGTTTGGATTGGCTTTTTTCATCGCCATCAGCTGGCCGTAGTTACCTTTGTACGGTTCGTCCCAGCCGGTCACACCCTGCTGTGGTTTTTGCAGCGCAGCCCACGGGTCATGAATGGCGACGGTGTAGTCCTGACGGCCAGCACAGGCGCGTTTCAGGGATTCCAGCGCGCCGGAAGATTTAGCGCTGTCGTTGATGCCATCGCCACCGCAAATTGGAATGAAGCCGTAAAGAATGTGGTTCAGGTTGGCAACCGGGATTTTATCCACGGTGAAGTTACGGTCGTATACGCCCCACTCAGGGAAATAGGCCGCAACCACTTTATCGGTATGTTTGGCGAACGCTTTGTTGTTCTCATGAAGCGTGGTGTTTAATGGCAGCAGGTGGCTACCGTCGGTATCCGCCACAATGATCAGTTTGCTGGCGCTGGTGCTACAGCCGCTGTCATTACATACCTGAACCTGCTCCTGGTAACGGCCTCCTTTTTTCACCTTAAAGGTGGCGGAGCCTGTCGCGCCGCTCGCGCCAGACCAGACTTCCTTACCATCCAGCAGCACTTTTGCCGAGGTTGGAGCATCACCACTCCAGACATTCCACTCAACTTTAACGTCTGCGCCATCGTGAACTTTTACCAGAGAGTTATAGTCCTGCGCGGCCTGGTCAACTTCAACAATAGCAAACTTGTCGTTGCCGCTGGTCAATGATGGCACACCTGGAACGGCTGCAAATACAGGGCTGGTTGCCGCTGCAACAAAAAGCGCCAGGTATTTAGGCTTAAAGAAATTCATTTTCATATCCTAATAACTCTACGTGAACTTTAAAAAACATGTCTTCCTTAAACATGAAATAAAACCAACATGGATTTAAAAAAAATTAAATACATAATGAATTAAAATGTTTTTAATATTTTCAGTTAATCTTAATTATAAAATTAACGTCACATGCGGTTTATAACGAAGATAGTATTAGCAAAAAAATGATTACTCACCTCTTTCCCTTGTCGAAAAAATCTCAAAATATAATTGACAGATTTAATTAGGGGATGAGTGAATAATTTTGCAAAATAAAGGTAATAACGCCTCCGGCCGCCAGTGCCGGGCCAAAAGGAATGTGCGCGGCTTTTTGATCCGCTTTAATAAAGAGGAGATGTCCGGCAATGCCGGTTAACGACGCCAGTAACAGTACATCAGGCAGCGCCTGCCAGCCGCACCAGGCGCCCAGCGCGGCCAGCAGCTTGAAATCACCGTAACCCAGACCTTCGCGACCGGTTATCAGGCGAAACGTCCAGTAGACAAGCCAGAGAGAGAGGTAGCCCGCCACGGCGCCGATAATGGCATCGCGCAGGGGCAGCGTCGGGCTGATAAGGTGGACCAGCAGCCCGGCCCACAGCAGCGGTTGTGTCAGGCAGTCCGGCAGCAGCAGATGCCGCCCATCGATGAGGGCGAGCGGCAGCAAAAAGGCGCTCAACAGCCAGAGGGAAAAGAGCCCGGCAAGGTCTGGCATAGACCAGGCGGTGGTGCCAAAAAAGAGGAAGGTAAAGGCTTCAAGTAACCATAAACGCAACGGGATAGCGCTGCCGCAGTAGTGGCAGCGCCCGCGTAGCGCCAACCAGCTTACCAGTGGGATATTTTGCCACCAGGCTAAATCATGCTGGCATGCCGGGCAGTGCGAGCCCGGAACGAGTAAGTTAATCCCGGCCTCATCTTCAAGCAGCATCGGCGGGATCCGCTCTGCTACCACGCCGAGAAAGCTGCCGATAATTGCGCCAAAAACGGCGCTCATCAGGCTGAACAGGCCCGGGCTGCTCTCTCTGAACAGGACGAAAGCCGTCATGCCGTTTTTTTCCAGCTAAGCTGGATCTCTGCCCTGACGTCACGCTGGTGGTCGACAGGAGTCAGCTTTATTTTCTCCAGTTTGATCCCTGAGGTGGCGTTAATTTCGCGCAACCAGTTCTTCAGCTCATTGATCTCCATCCGGGGCACAATAAACGATAACGTCTGCCCCTCCTGACGCACATCATTTAGCGGCAGCTTTATTTGCTTTGCGCTGTTTTCCACCACGCTACGCGGATTGTCGGTTGTTAATTGCTGCACCTGGAGATGGTTTTTATCGATTTCGCTACGCATCCAGTTAAGGGTATCTCTCTGGCGCTTCAGCGTTGACTGGCTATTTTTAATCATATTATCCAGCGGAACCATGCCGCCGTAATAGACGACGGCGCAGCCCAGCGCCGCGGCGCAGAATTTCATCAGCACCTTTTCACGGGCAGAGTAATTCTGATACCGCGCTTTAAGCTGTGCGACACGCTCTTTCATTTGTGTTTCCCCGTGATCATGGCGGTAAAGGGCGCGACCGTTGAAACCGGCTGCAGCGAAAAGTTGAAATCCGCACTGCTCTGCTGAATGAACGCCTGCAGCGATGCGCTGTTCTGGCTGCTGGCGCTGAGCGTCCAGCGGTTTTGCGAACCGTCATAATCCAGCAGGTTAATTTCTATACCCGGAACCGCCTGCTTCGCTTTGTTCAGATCCGCCATTTGCAGAAAGACGCCTTTGTTAACCTTCTTCAGGTTCTGACCAAAGTGATACTTAATATTGCTTTGCTGGCGAAGGCTGGGGAAATGATACTGATAGACCGTGGCGATCTCCTGTTGCAGCTGGTTTTCCTGGTGCACCAGCAGCAGGGCCATCGCCAGTCTCGGCCCCAGCAGCAATCCGACGCTGAGCAGCGCCAGCGCAACCATTGCCCCTTTCATGCCTTTGGAGGCACCGCCCTGGGCGCCGCGGGGATGAAACTCGCCGTGCAGCACATTGGCCCGGCAGTTCTGCCACTGCGGCTGGATCAGCACTAACGGGTGCTGCCAGGGTAAGGATTCATCCACCGCAATTCCGGCAGGCGCCTCGCCATAGCAGCGCACCATCCCCGGCTGAGATTTCGCCATCAGCAGCGGCAGCAGCGAGGCGTCGGCTTCACAGGCGCTGGCCGGTGAAAAGCGCAGCCAGTAGCTCTCATCCAGCGCAACCAGCGTGCTTCCTCCTTCCACGACCGGCAGCAGCCAGGCGTCAGGCAGGGCCTGAACGACCTTCAGCCCGGCCTGCTCAAAGCGGGTGAGCCAGTTGCGCAAGCGCCGACCCTCAATGGCGACAGCATCCACTTCCTCTCCTTTTTTGCTCAATACCGTCCAGTGCAGGTCGTCGACGTCACCGATCAGCGTCTCCTCGGCCATCCACGAGAATGGCGTCGCCTGGGCGCTGAGCCCTTTCTTTGGCAGGGAGAAGTGGCGGAAGATCGTCTCACCGGCGGGTAACAGCAGACAGATGCGCGACGCCAGCGGATGGTCCGCAAGCGTCGACAGGGCCGCCATGCCGTGGAGCGTATTGACCTGCTGGCTCCCGGATTCGCACCATGCAATGGTCCCGTCCTCGCGGCTGTCGGGACGTACAAAAAGTATCTTTTTCATCGGTATCGGCTTTTATTATTCAATCATTCGGTAACGGCGCTGCCAGGTTACGATCTCGCCCGCTTCACTGTTAACCTGAAGCTGACTGACCACGCGCAGCGTTAAATCATCGGTGTTGCCGGTGTAGTTCACCCGGAAGTAGCGACTGTTGACGGCTACCTGTTCAGCCACCTGAGTTAACTCGTCTTTCAGCTGGGGAAAATTTTGCTCCAGCGCCTTGCTGAAGGCCTCCACGTTTTCCCATCCCGCTTCCGGGCGTGACGCGAGCAGCCGGGCGGCGTCATCCTCCGTCAGTTTTCCCGCAAACAGCGCCGCCAGCAGTTTTGCCTGTTCAGGCTTGAGGGTATTGACGTTGATCTTGCTGCTGGCATCCGGCAGGGCGCACAGTAGCGCGCTGACTTTGGCATAGGCCGATGCCGGAAACGCGGGCAGCAGCCTGATTTCGCTGATGTTGCGCATCATCTGGTTGGCCGGAAGCCGCGCGGGCTGCACACCTGCCCAGGCATCACTCTCCGCGGCCCCTTTCGCCGTGGTGCTGTCGCCGTCCAGGTAATCCACCAGCTGTTGATAGACCTGCTCAGCGGTGATCTGATCCAGACCCGCGTCGGCCAGCAGTTGTTCAACCGTCTGCTGCTTACGGGACTTCTCCGGTATGGCTGACGTGGCCTGATCCTTTGCCGCCTGCTCCACGGTGAGCAGATTATTGACGTTAAAGCAGTCCTGCGCGTCCTCAACCTGGCTCACCACCGTGTAAAACTCCCCCTGTGTCTCAAGGGGTTGATGCCACTCACCGTCCGGCTCCAGCGGATTCTCGCCGCTGGCGGCGGTCTGCAACAGCTGCTTCACCGCCTGCTCCTGGCGCTGTATCGCCCAGCGCAGCTGCTGCTGGCTCACCTGGTAGTGGGTTTTCTGTAAATTACGGCTGAACTGTTGGCTGATTCTGGCCGCCAGGGCCGACATCATCACCAGCAGGATTAGCACCACCAGCAGCGCAACGCCCCGCTGCTGGCTTTGATTCATTTTGTTCATGGCTGACTTTCCGGTACCGTTGCTGGCGCTTGTTCAGGAGCGGACGCAGGCTTCGCCTCTTCGGGCTTTTCAGCCGTTTTCACGGCGATCTGCGGCTGCGGCATGTCGCCTGGGGTGGTAAAGACCCAGCGCCAGGTGTCGCCGCTCTCCATGGTCAGGGTCAACTCGACCCCGTCTGGCTGATGCCCGCTCTCACGCCAGGGCTTCTGCCATGAACCGCTGAAAAATCGCCACTGGGCGGATTTCACCTCAGAGACAATCGGCACCGCTTCGGGTTTTACGCCTGCCGGGCTGTCGATGGTCGGCCAGACATCGCGCCACAGCCGGTGATCCTCAAACCGCCAGCGCACCCGCTCCAGCTGAACATGCCCGCTCACCCCGTTGAGGGTGGTCAGTTCGATGGCGTTATCATCCTGGCGAAAAACGTCGGGTTCATTGCGCGGTGCCCGGGCCTGCTGCTGAAAAAAATCACGCTCCAGCAGGCTCCAGGCGCGCTGGATCTGATTGAGCCTGGACGCGTTGCGATCGGTGGCATTGCTGGTACGCATCGCGCCGTCGAGGATCTGCCAGGCGAGGGTGCTGATCACCGCAAAGATGGTCAGCGCAATCATGATCTCCAGCAGCGTAAAGCCGCGCTGGCTTTGCCGTTTCTTCATTTTTTCTCTCCCGGAGGCAGTACCCGCATCGCTACCACCGGCTGGCTCTCATCCCCTTCGGCATAGACCAGGATCTCATCCGCCCAGCGCTTATCGGCAACCTTCACCCGCTGCATCCGCCAGTTCCAGTTGCGCCCGCCCATCAGTTCCGTCCCCTTCTGCCCTGCATCCGGGAAGTCACTCTTGGTCAGCTGCGCTTCGGCGAGCAGATTCTCAGCGACCCAGCTGGCCTGGAGGGTATCCGCCAGACCGTGGGTAAAGCGCACGTTCAGGGAGACAGAGTTCATTAACGCCAGCGCGGCGGTGGAGAAGATCACCAGGGCGACCATCACCTCCAGCAGCGTCATCCCGCGCTGCGAGGCATTTCGTTTAGCCATCGTTCTCTACCGTAACCGGTGCCGCGCCCTGCGACACCACGCGGAAATGGTGTTGTTTATCGTCACTCTGTAATGTCAGGGTGAAACGGCTCATCTCGCCGTCCGGCAAAAAGACGATCTGCGGCTCGGCGTCAGGCGTGGCGGCCAGACGCTGCGGGGTGAGCGAGACGTGCATCCCTTCAGGGAAGTCGCCCCCGGTAGTGATACGGCGTTGCGCTAACGGCACCCAGCGGCGTTCACCCTTTTTTTCATTGAGCGTCATCAGCTGATATTTATCCGGCGTCACCACCAGGCCCACAATATTTCCGTCCATCACCGCCCGGTCGGAACCATATTCAACAACGGCTTTTAATTGCTGACCAAATATATCCGCGCCGTTGCGCGACGGTATTGTTGAGACCACCATCATGGCGCAGCTGGCGAATATCACCAGCGCGAGAATAATTTCCAGCAGCGTAAAGCCGCGTTGCCTGTTCATTATTTTTTATCGAGCGACCAGTTGGTAATATCGTCTGCGGTATTGGCTTCGCCGTCCGGACCGGAGGAGAATACGTCAACGGCGCCATGTTCGCCCGGGCTGACCAGAATGTAATCACTGCCCCACGGATCCTGCGGCAGGCGGCGAATATAGCCGTCGGCGCGGTAGCCGTTCGGGATTGGCGCGATTTCAGGTTTGGTGACCAGCGCCTGCAGGCCCTGTTCAGTGGTGGGATAACGGTGGTTATCCAGCTTATACATATCCAGCGAGCCTTCCAGCGCCACAATATCGCTGGTGGCTTTCTGGATATCCGCTTTCTCTTTATTTCCCATTAAATTCGGCACCACCATACTGGCCAGTACGCCGAGAATAACAATGACCACCATTAATTCGAGCAAAGTAAAGCCCGCCTGGCCCGCCAGGTTTTTTCGTTTCATCGCCATAATTAACCTACCATATTATTAAGTTGCAGAAGCGGTTGTAATATTGACATCACAATAAACAGAACAATGGTCGCCATAGAGACCACCAGCGCCGGTTCAAATACCGACAGCGTTAAAGTGATGCGATGCTGTAATGCTGATTCCTGGTTTTCGGCCGCGCGATCCATCAGGTTACCCAGCTCGCCGCTCTCTTCGCCGGAGGCAATCATGTACAGCATGGTGGGCGGGAATAATCTCGCCTGCTCCAGGGCGGCATATAACGAGGCTCCCTGGCGCACGGTGTCCGCCGCCTGTTCCAGCACCTGGCGGGCGTGCAGATTTTCAATCCCGTCCATGGCGATATACATCCCCTCAAGCAGCGGCACGCTGCTGGCCTGCAAAATACTGAGGGTGCGGATATAGCGCGCGCTGTTGATGGCGCAGACCAGTTTTTTGATTGGCGAGGCGTTAACCAGCCAGCGGTGCCAGACAAAGCGGTTCCGGGCGTTTTTAAGCCAGCTTTTAAAGCCGATAAATGCCGTGACCAGCCCGCCGCCGATATAGAGGCCATACGCCTGCAGGAAATCACTCACCGCGATCAGCGTGCGGGTGGTGATCGGCAGTTGCTGTTTCATATGGGTAAACTGCTCAATCACCTGCGGCACCACCGCCACCAGCAGGATGCAGATCACCGCCACCGCCACCACCGTCAGGGTGATGGGGTAAACCATCGCCTGGGTGAGCTTGCTTTTCATCTTCTGGCGCTGCTCGTTGTACTCCGCCAGTTTTTCCAGCACGTCCCCGAGATGGCCGGTTTTTTCCCCGGCCATCACCAGGGTGCAGTAGAGTTTGTCGAAGGTGCGCGGAAACTGGCTGAAGGCGTCAAACAGCGTGTGCCCTTCCACCACTTTGTCGCGGATCCCGGTCACCATCGCCGCCAGCTTTTTATCTTCCGACTGCTTTGCAATCGCCTTCAGGGCGCTCTCCAGCGGCAGCGCGGCGTTCACCAGAGTTGACAGCTGACGGGTGAACATCGACAGCACCGGGGTGGAGAGTTTGATCCCCTTCTGCGCGCTACCGGTTGTCGCAGGTTCGCGGGTCGGCGTAATGCTCACCGGCATCAGCTTTTGCTCACGCAACGTCTGGCGAACCTGCTTCGGCCCCTCGGCCTGCAGGATGCCGCGCTGGGTTTTCCCCGCCGCACTGGTGGCTGTCCACGCATACCACGCCATTATTCATCTCCCCCGCGCTCGGCGGTGACGCGCATGACCTCTTCCAGGGAGGTGACGCCGGAAATCACCTTCAGCAGGCCGTTTTCACGCAGGCTGTAGGCCTGTTTGAAGAGTTCGGTCTCGATGGACATCTCATCTTTATCTTCGTGAATGGCCCGGCGCATCGCGCTGTCCACCACCAGGAATTCATGGATCCCGGCTCGCCCCTGATACCCGCTCTGACGGCACTGCTCGCAGCCCACCGCGCGGTAGATCGCTTTCGGCGGCGCCTCCATAAAGCTGAACAGCGCTTTTTCATTGGCGTCCAGCGGACTGGTGGTCCGGCAGTGTACACACAGCCGACACACCAGACGCTGGGCAATGACCCCCAACAGGGATGAACCGATTAAAAATGACTCCAGGCCCATGTCGCGCAGGCGGGTGATGGCCCCTGCCGCGCTGTTGGTGTGCAGCGTGGACATCACCAGGTGACCAGTGAGAGACGCCTGCACCGCAATCTGCGCGGTTTCGCCGTCACGGATTTCACCGATCATCACCACGTCCGGGTCCTGGCGCAGAATGGCGCGCAGCCCGCGGGCAAAGGTCATGTCGACGCGCGGGTTAACCTGGGTTTGCCCCACCCCTTCCAGCTCATACTCGATGGGATCTTCAACGGTGAGGATGTTGCGTTCATGGCCGTTCAGCGCCGAAAGAATGGCGTACAGGGTGGTACTTTTCCCGGAACCGGTCGGGCCGGTGACCAGAATGATGCCATGCGGACGGCCAATTAATCCCTTCAGCTGCTGTAACTCTTCGTCGATTAGACCCAGCTTGTTAATGTCCGGCTTGAGATTGCTTTTATCGAGCAGACGCATCACTACCCGCTCGCCGTACTGCGAGGGGATGGTGGAAACACGCACGTCGATCGCTTTACGCCCGATACGCAGCGAAATACGCCCATCCTGCGGCAGCCGTTTTTCGGCGATATCGAGCTTCGACATCACCTTGATACGGGACACCAGCAGCGGCGCCAGCTTGCGCGCCGGTTGCAGCACCGGACGCAGCACGCCGTCGACGCGAAAGCGGATGCTCAGGGTACGCTCAAAGGTTTCGATATGAATATCCGAGGCACCGTCTTTCACCGCCTCGCCGAGAATGGCGTTGATCAGGCGGATCACCGGCGAGTTTTCGTCGTTATCCAGCAGATCCTCGTTATCCGGGATCTCCTCGGTCAGCGCCATCAGATCGATATCGGCATCCATGTCATCCACCAGCTGCTGCGAGACACCGCTATTCTGCTGCCAGATTTTGGCCAGCATCTCGTCAAACGCCTCTGGCGTCAGGACAACCGGCGTAAAAGAACGGGCCAGCACCCGGCGCATCTCCAGCAGAGCAAAGGCCGGGGCGTCATCGCGGACAAAGACCTGATCCTGATAAAAGAGGACGCCGTTATCCTTGGCAAAGCTGCTGGTGCATAAGGCATTGGTGAGTTCATCCATCTCCCGCCCCCTTACCCTTTAAACGGATTGCGCGGGGCCGCAGTGGCGGAAGTGCCCTTAGACGGATAGGCCGGTAGCACCGCTGTGTCATCGTTAGAGACAATGCCCAGCTTTTTCTCCTCCATGCGCTGCTGCTGGCGCGCGCGGATCTGGTCATATTTTTCCTTCGACGAGGCGCTGTAGCTATCGTCATCCCGCAGAACGGTGGTATGGATAAAGACCATCAGGTTACGTTTCGAGGTATCCTGGGAGGTGTAGCGGAACAGCTGTCCCACCAGCGGAAGATCCCCCAGCAGCGGCACTTTCGAGACATTCTGTTTGGTGACGTTCTCCATTAACCCGCCGAGCACTACCGTCTGCCCACTGTGCACCATCACTTCGTTATTGATGGTACGGGTGTTGAAGGTTGGACCGAGGCTGGCATCTTCCGTCGCGCTGGCATCCACGCTGGAAACTTCCTGCTCAATCTTCAGGTGGATGATGTCACCGTCGTTGATCTGCGGAATAATTTTCAGCTTGGTACCGACCGTCTTACGCTCCACCGAGTTAAAGACATTATCGCCGCTGGTGGTCTGCGAGCCGGACAGGACCGGCACATCCTGACCCACGTTGAACGACGCCTCTTTGTTATCCAGGGTGACCACACTCGGGGTTGAGAGAATGTCGTTTTTACCGTCAGTAGAGAGGGCGGTCATCAGCGCGCCAAAATCACCGTTAAAGAAGCCGGTCGCCATACCGGTAAAGCTGGTCCCTTTCATGGTACCGTTCTTGATCTGGCTGATTGGCAGACCGGTGGCACCAAACTGCACGCCGCCATGTTTGCCGGTCCACTGCACGCCAAGGTCGAGGCCGTTGCCGTCCTGCACTTCGGCAATGATCGCTTCTACCAGCACCTGCGGACGGCGGATGTCGAGTTTGTCGATCACTTTTTCCAGCGAGTTCATCACGTTAGGCTGGGCGGTGATCACCAGTGAGTTGGTGGCCTCGTCGGCAGTGATATTCAGATCGCTGCTGGCGGAGGCCGTTTTGCTTTTTGACGCTGGCGCTTTGTCTTTCAGCTGTTCGCCAATGCCGGTGAGCACCGGCACGACTTTGCTGGCATTGGCATATTTCAGATAGAAAACGCGGGTATTGCCCTCGTTGTTCTGCTCCCGATCGAGCTCACTTACCAGCGACCGGGTGCGCGCGCGGGCCTCTTCCGAGCCACTGATCACCAGGCTGTTGGTCTCGTCATCGGCAACGACTTTCGTCGCCAGCTGCGGCGCGTTCTGCCCTTTTTGCTCTTCGTTGTTGAGATTGTTCAACATATCGGAGAGCGCTTTGGCTGAGGCATAGCGTAGCGGTACGATTTCGCGACGCTGCATGCCGGAGCGATCGACCCGCTGGACCAGATCCACCAGCCGGTTCACCACCGAGGCTTTACCGGTCAGCAGCAGCACGTTAGAGGGTTCAAAGTGGACCACGTTACCAATGCCGGAGGCATCGTTCAGCTGGCGCAGCAGCGGCGCCAGCTCACGCACCGGCACATTTTCCATCCGCACCACGCGAGTGATAATCTCATCGCCTTTGCCGGGATGCTGACTGTCCGCCAGCGGCACGCCCGCGGTACGCGCCACCGTGGAACGCACCACTTTCACCATGCCGTTATCCATCGGGATCACCGACAGACCGTACAGATCCAGCACGCTCAGGAAGAACTGATAGTATTCCTCTTCCGTCAGCACGTTATAGGTCTTAACCGATACGTTGCCCTGCACGGAGGGATCGACCAGAATGGTTTTATTAAGGTTGCGCCCTACCGTATCGATAAATTCACGAATATCGGTGTTCTTAAAACTGGCGCTGAAGTTCGCCGCCATCACCGAACTGGAAATAAAAGAGGCGGCAGTCAGCGCGAGACATGCCCGGGGAAATTTCTTCATCTCATTACACTTGTTAATTGGTTAATACATTAACCCGAATATTTTCAAGGTGAGCGTGGCGTCTGACTACGACTTCCGCTTCTCTCATTTTCGACCAGCTGGCAATAATACTTTTTGCCTGCTCCGCTCGCGTCATATCGACGGAATTCACTTTCACTACCACATCCCCCTTTTCCAGCCCGCTCGCGCTAAAAAAGGAAGAGGCATTTTTGGGCTTGATTTGATAGCCTTCGAGCTGCCCTTTTTCGATATAGGGTTTCAGCACCAGATAATCGTCAAGATGGACATTATCCGCCCCGGCATCGCCTTTAGGCTTCAGTGCGGGCGAAGAATTGATGTCGCCTTTGAAATAGTCAGGGCGTTTTAACGCCAGCACCTGCCGCTCGCCCTCGTAACTCACCACCACGTTATCGGGATTAATTTCATCGATGTAGGCATCGTTGTAACCGGGCAGCGGGTCGCCTTCACGCAGACTCTTCTGCCCGACAGGCGTTTTGATAACGGCGAAGGAGAGCCACGCTTCGTCGCTGTTGATGATGCCGTCCACCTCGGCAGAAATGCTCTTTTTTGCCGCCTGCTGTGCCACGGGTTGGTTAACCGCTGGCTGGAAAAGGGCAAAGTCCTGCTCTGACTGTCGCATGCGGGAAAGCGCGGGTGCCTTATTCGGGTCGGAATTGGCCGCCTTTTTATACGCTTTAAATACGACATATCCCTGCTGGCCGCTAAATATCAGCAGAACAAACATTACGCATGGCGCAATAAACCGGGAATAGAGCTGCATTTTCATTTTTAATAGTGACCTTTTAGTCAATGCAGAAGTTAGCAGCCTGGCGCTGCACCTGAAAACTCTGAAATAGTAATAATGATGTGCCTCCCGCTCCATCGGGTTTGCCGCTAACTTTAATACAGAAAAATATTGACCAGATAATTAACCGATGTTAGTCAGTCGACGCAGGTTATTTTTCTCCTCACGCAAAATTGACCCTTTACCGCGCTTCCCTTACTTTCCCGGGTGACATTTGGTCAATGAAATAGATCGGTGAAGCGTTATGTTCCTCAGCCATTTTAAATTTACCCGCCCCCCCTTCAGGAGCGCAGCCCGCCCCTGCGGCAGTTTCTTTGCGGCCTATCATCAGGATGTCTTCGGCATGCTGGCAGAGAAATCAACCGTGCCCGGGATTGTGGCGCTGTTTGGCGATGACGAGGCACTGCTCAACACCTTCACCGGACACCTACTGGCGAACGCCTCCGCCGGGGTTGCCGTTAACGTTTTTCCAAAGCTGAGCGCGAAGGGGCTGCTGTATAAACTCAGCGCCCAGACCAAAGAGGCCAGCAACAAAATTCAGGCTGTTGACGCGGTACTGCGCCAGTGGCACGAAAAATACCCAGCCAGCAAAACGAGTGGCATGGTCGTGACCCTCTCCGCCGTTCAGGCGATGCGCGATAACGGCTGGGAGGCGCTGGGCATGCTGCTCTCCCGGGCGCAGGAGTGCGATCTGTCGTTGACGCTGGTCCTGACCGGTACCCCTGATCAGGATGCGCGTCTGATGAAGCACTCTGGGCTGGCGTCCCGGGTGCATACCCGCCATACCCTGCGCCCGCTCACCTGTCGCGAAGTGATGCGCTATGTTGAGGCGCAATCGCAGGAGCATGGGGCGGAAACGTCTCCCTTTACCCCTGCCCGCATACGCCGGATGCACGCCCTGACCAGAGGATCGGTGAGCCAGCTGAACGCGCTGGCGCACCTGTCGCTACTGGCGGCCTGGACCGAACGGGCGCCCGGCGTGGGGCCACGCCATTTACGTCTGGCGGCGGGTGAAGTGCTGCCGCGCAACACCCATCGCAAAACCCTGGCGACGGTCGGCCTGTTCGCCAGCGTGCTGTTTGCCGCCTGCGGATGGTATTTCTCGGGCGCCATCACAGCGAAACTCCCCGTGCCGCTGCCTGTTCCGGCAAGCTGGAAACAGACAGTCCGCACACCGCAGGCGCCGGTTCTGCCGACCCTTGATAAAGAGGTGGTGAATGCGCCGGACGCCATGCATCAGCTCTACACCATGTGGGGGTACGATCCCTCAACGGACGAGGCGCTTTGCCAGAATGCCGCCCGGGTGAATCTCATCTGTAAACAGGGCAACGCCTCGCTGCAGGCGCTGGAAAAAGAGGGCTATCCGTGGGTGAGTGAACTGAAAACCGGCGATCACCTGAACTATGCGGTGGTAGCCCGCGTTGGGGCAAACTCGCTGGATCTGCTGCTGAATAATCGCACCTGGCAGGTGAAGCGCAGCTGGTTTAACGCCCACGCCACCGGGAATTACACGTTATTGCACCGTCTGACCCCGGCAGGACAAGATATGGTCGGCGCCGCCAGCAGCCGCCAGGATCTGGCCTGGATTGATACACAACTCAGCCAGGCGCTGCATGAACCCGAAACCCATGCTCACACCTGGACGCAGACGCTGGTGCAGCGCACCCGCGAATTTCAGGCCCAGGCAAGGCTGAACGTTGACGGTATGCCGGGGGAAGAGACGCTGATGCAGCTAATGCGGGCTAATAACACTATTCCGACGGTTCTCTCCCCGGTCGCTGACACCGCACCGCATGTTCTGGCGCAAGGAAAAACGCACTAATGTCTACTATATGCCTCGCTGCCCAGCGCAGCTTTAATACCGGCGAGGCGGTCTGGTTCTCTTACCGCCTTCCCGCGTTGCATAAAATCGCCTTCCGAACCCTGGCCTGCTTATGCTGCGTGGGGGCCATTTTGATTGCCGGGCTGTACGCCCATCTCTACTGGAATCTTCGACATCCGGCGCCGATCCCCAAACCGGTGAGCGTGGCGCAACCGGATACGCAGCTTTCGGAGATGCATTATGTTTATGTCTCAAAACCGTTCCCGGAACCGAAACCAAAAGCTGCGGAGTATGCCGCACCACCGCTACCGTCAGACGATCCGTTGATGATGGATAAGTCATTAGACTGGCAGCAGGCTCCGGACAATGACATTTCCAGTGAACCGTTGCCCGATACGCATACCGCCCGGCAAGAAACAGATGCCGATTCACTAAAAGAACGGTTTATGCAGGCGCTGAAAGAGCAGCAGCAAGATTATTTGCAGGGAAAGATACCGGATGCGCCGGTTGATGAGACGCAATATGATTCTGAGACGACGAATCGGGTGATAAATGAGACGGCAGCGTTAAAAACAGAAAAAATAGATGCATCGATGCGAAAAAAATCTCCACAGGCGTTAACCCATGGAGATATTCGTAATGGTTATCAGTAGCGTTCAGGCAGGCTGGTGATATTTATTAATTTGCCTTTTTCAACCACAATGTAATGACCTTTTTTCAGGTCTGAGAGAATTTTAATAATGGTGCTGCGCGCCAGGCTGGTGTATTCCTGAATATAGTCATATACGTTAATATCACGATTCTGATGAACAATCAGGTCATTAATTTCGAGGAGGAATTCCCGGACTATAGAATAAGCGCTGCGGGCTACCAGAATATCATCGCGCTTGCTCAGTATGTCGATATACCAGATCAAGTACTGGCTGAATTCTGGCCAAAGGTTTTTCTCGCTAATAAGACGTTCGAACTCATCACGTCTGATGGTGCGAATGATGGTGGTATCGCGTACCAGACCGTACATGCGGGAGGCGGTGTTATAGATGGCTGAGATGCCTAAAAATCCGGCCTGACGCATGGTAAACATACTTAACTCGTCAGAGTTACGACGAATTTCGATTTCACCGCTGACCATCACATGAACATATTGTGAATCGGCGGTAATAATTTTCTGCCATTTTTTTAATGTTTTTTCAGGATAATCCGCCGTAGCGGCAACAAGGGCGTCAATCGCCTTTTTCGGTCGATTATTTTTACAGTATACGTTTAACATTATTATGCCTGTTTAATTTTTTTATGGATAAAGCAGCCCACTGCGTCAGAAACGTCGCAACAGTTAATTCAATATAATTTTGCTGAGAATGACTATCAAATAATATTTGCTCTACCTAATAGTTAGCAAGCTATATGTACATATTATATTCGGGTAATTTTAAGTCAATTAACTAAAAATGAATCACAAATGAACCTAAGATTAATCTTAAGGTCGATACAGAGAAAACTACCTCAATAGTGATAGTCGAGGCTTATCCCTGGCCATATTTTTCAAGTAACGCTTCGGCGATAGCAATTGTTTCTCTATCAGAAACACCATTCCATACTTGCGGTCTGAAATGCATCTGAAAAGCCATAATAATGCGCTTTTGCTGTGAGGGCGAAATATTATCTGGAACATCATATCCGTAGCGAGATAATAAACTGAGGAGTGTGGCACTGTCTGCGGGTTGATAAGGCGGTTGCCCGTTCAGATAAAACGCCACCCGGGCCGGATCCGGCCAGGCGCCTATCCCCTGCTGCGCCAGCGCCTGCCAGGGGAACAACGGACCGGGATCGTCCTTGCGCTGCGGGGCGATGTCCGCGTGGGCGACCACGTTCTGGGGTTTGATGTCGTAACGCTGGATAATATCTTTCGCCAGTGGGATCAGGGCAGCGATCTGCGCCGGTTCGAAGGGAACAAAGCGTTTCTGGCCGTTAATTTTTTGCCAGCCGCGGTTTTCCAGCTCAATGCCAATAGAGGTGTCATTAATACGCGTGGCGCCACGCCAGAAGCTGACGCCGGCATGCCAGGCCAGATCCCGCTCCGGCACCAGCTGCCAGATCCGCGGTTTTCCTTTATGCAGGGGCGGGATCGCCGGGATCAAATAGTGGGAGCTGACGTTTTTATCGGTCAGGGTGGCCAGCGAGCTGTCAAAATCGTCGGCGGTGTAATGGATAACCAGCACCTTAACACGCGGATAGGCCGCCTGCGCCTGACGCCGGGTGTCCAGCTCATAGGCCCCTTTCTCGACAATCCCTTTTTCTGCCGCACAGCCTGCCAGCAGCAGCGCCAGCAGGAGGGGTGCAAAAGCCTGCTTCATCGGCGCGTTTTCACCGCCGTACCGCTGACGCTAACCATCAGCATGCTGGCATCTTTGCCGACGGTTTCGTAGTCGATATCGATCCCCACTACCGCGTCAGCCCCCATCGCCTTCGCCTGCTCGCCCATCTCCCTGAAGGCAATTTCACGGGCTTTACGCAGCTCTTTCTCATAGGCGCCGGAGCGGCCACCCACGATATCGCGGATGCCGGCAAAAAAGTCGCGGAAGACGTTGGCGCCGAGTATGGCTTCCCCGGTCACCACGCCGCAGTATTCGCTGATGGGTTGTCCTTCCAGAGTGGGGGTGGTTGAAAATTGCATCCTGATCTCCTTTGCGCGGTTAAGGGCCTAAGCGGTTAAGAACAAAATCATTATCTGCTCGTTACGCTATGATTTAAAGGTTAGTTAATTATTGCAGCCTAATAAGGAAATCATCATGCGCTATTCTGCTTTGACGCTTTTAGTGCCTTGCGCGCTGCTGCTCAGCGCCTGCACAACGCCAGTCACCCCGGCCTTTAAGGAGATCGGTACCCGCAGCGGCAGCTGCATCACCGGCGGGCCGGATGCCGTGGCTCAACAGTTCTATGACTACCGCATTACGCACCGCAGCAATGACCTCACCGCCCTGCGCCCCTACCTGAGCGACGGCCTGGCCCAGCTGCTGAGCGATGCCAGCCGCGATCCGCAGCACCGTAACCTGCTGAAAGACGATCCTTTCTCCAGCCGCACCACCGCGCCTGAAAAAGCAGAAGTCTCCAGCGCATCGACCATCCCGAATACCGATGCGCGAAATATTCCGCTGCGCGTCAAGCTGACGCAGGGTAGCCAGACCTGGCAGGATGAAGTGTTGATGATCCGGGAAGGTCAGTGCTGGGCTATCGACGACGTGCGCTACCTGGGCGGCACTGTCCACGCCCCGGCTGGCACCCTGCGCCAGTCGATTGAAAACCGCTAAACGCGCGCGTTTCAGACCGTTAACCAGGGGAAAACCCCGTAAAATGTCTGGCATTTCGCGAGGAATGCCGACATTTATTCTCGTCGACCTGCCCTTCCGCTATTTTGTGCTATGTTTAGGTATGGATACGGTTTATATTTAACTTTTAACGCAGTTATATTGCATAACTATTCTGTCAACGGTACTATTTGCGGCCTCAATTGCTATAGATTGCCTGGATGAGTAAAGACTGCCCCGATGAGTATTCAACTAAACGGCATTAACTGCTTTTACGGCGCACACCAGGCGCTGTTCGACATCACCCTGAATTGCCCTGAGGGCGAAACGCTGGTTCTGCTTGGTCCCAGCGGCGCGGGTAAAAGCTCGCTGCTTCGCGTCCTTAATCTGCTTGAAATGCCCCGCTCCGGTACGCTGGATATTGCGGGCAACCACTTCAATTTTGCGAAAGCCCCTTCTGAGAAAGCGATCCGCGATCTGCGCCAGAATGTCGGCATGGTCTTTCAGCAATATAATCTCTGGCCGCACCTCACCGTGCAGCAGAACCTGATTGAAGCGCCGTGCCGCGTGCTGGGCCTGTCAAAAGAGCAGGCGCTGGCACGTGCCGAGAAGCTGCTGGAACGTCTGCGCCTGAAGCCCTACAGCGACCGTTATCCGCTGCACCTTTCCGGGGGCCAGCAGCAGCGTGTGGCCATTGCCCGCGCCCTGATGATGGAGCCGCAGGTTCTCCTGTTTGATGAACCCACCGCCGCGCTCGACCCGGAAATCACTGCCCAGATCGTCAGTATCATTCGCGAGCTGGCGGAGACCAACATTACCCAGGTGATCGTGACTCACGAGGTGGAAGTGGCGCGTAAAACCGCCAGCCGTGTGGTCTATATGGAAAACGGTCATATTGTGGAGCAAGGGGATGCGCGCTGCTTTGCCGAGCCGCAGACCGATGCATTCAGAAATTATCTGTCTCACTAATCGAACCGAGAGAACGACAATGAAAAAAATAGTGATTGCCGCGCTGCTTGCCAGCGTTAGCCTCTCTGCCACCGCAGCACAGACCATCCGTTTTGCCACGGAAGCATCCTACCCTCCGTTTGAGTCTATGGATGCGAATAACAAGATTGTGGGCTTTGACGTGGATCTGGCGAACGCCCTGTGTAAAGAGATCGACGCCACCTGTACCTTCTCCAACCAGTCTTTCGACAGCCTGATCCCAAGCCTGAAATTCCGTCGTATCGACGCGGTGATGGCCGGTATGGACATCACCCCGGAACGTGAGAAGCAGGTTCTGTTCAGTACGCCGTACTATGAGAACTCCGCCCTGTTCATCGGTCAGAAGGGTAAATATGCCTCTATCGACGCGCTGAAAGGCAAGAAAGTGGGCGTGCAGAACGGCACCACCCACCAGAAATTCATCATGGATAAGCACCCGGAAATCACCACCGTGCCTTACGACAGCTACCAGAACGCCCGTCTGGATCTGCAGAATGGCCGTATCGACGCCGTCTTTGGTGATAACGCGGTGGTGACCGAATGGCTGAAAGCGAACGACAAGCTGGCCGCGGTGGGCGATAAAGTGACGGATAAAGACTACTTCGGCACCGGTCTTGGCATTGCTGTTCGTCAGGGCAACACCGAGCTGCAGCAGAAATTCAACACTGCGCTGGAAAAAGTGAAGAAAGATGGCACCTACGATTCCATCTACAACAAATGGTTCCAGAAGTAAGATCTGATGAACGAAATTTTTCCATTAGCAAGCGCCGCCGGGATGACCGTCGGCCTTGCCGTTTGTGCGCTGATCATCGGCCTGGTGCTGGCGATGATCTTTGCCGTGTGGGAGTCGGCTAAGTGGCGACCTGTCGCCTGGGCCGGCTCAGCACTGGTGACCCTGCTGCGCGGCCTGCCGGAAATTCTGGTGGTGCTGTTTATTTACTTTGGCTCCTCGCAGCTGCTGCTGACGCTGTCGGACGGCTTTACGCTCAATCTGGGCGTGGTGCAGATCCCGATTCAGATGCAGATTGAAAACTTTGACGTCAGCCCGTTCCTGTGCGGTGTGATTGCCCTCTCCCTGCTCTACTCCGCCTATGCCTCGCAAACCCTGCGCGGCGCGCTGAAAGCGGTGCCGGTGGGACAGTGGGAGTCTGGTCAGGCGCTGGGGCTGTCGAAAACCGCCATTTTCTTCCGTCTGGTGATGCCGCAGATGTGGCGTCATGCCCTGCCGGGGCTCGGCAACCAGTGGCTGGTGCTGCTGAAAGATACCGCGCTGGTGAGCTTAATCAGCGTTAACGACCTGATGCTGCAAACCAAAAGCATTGCCACCCGTACTCAGGAGCCTTTTACCTGGTACATCGTGGCGGCGGCCATCTACCTGGTGATCACGTTGCTCAGTCAGTACATTCTCAAGCGTATTGATCTGCGTGCGACGCGTTTTGAACGGAGACCAGGCTGATGCTTGAGTATTTACCCGAACTGATGAAAGGGCTGCATACCAGCCTGACGCTGACGGTGGCCTCGATTATCGTGGCGCTGATCCTGGCGCTGATTTTTACCATCATCCTGACGCTGAAAACGCCGGTGCTGGTGTGGATTGTGCGCGGCTATATCACCCTGTTTACCGGCACGCCGCTGCTGGTGCAGATCTTCCTGATTTATTACGGCCCGGGCCAGTTCCCGACGCTGCAGGAATATCCGGTGCTGTGGCATCTGCTCTCGGAGCCGTGGCTCTGCGCCCTGCTCGCCCTCTCGCTGAACAGTGCCGCCTATACCACGCAGCTCTTCTACGGCGCGATCCGCGCCATTCCGGACGGCCAGTGGCAGTCCTGCGGCGCGCTGGGGATGAGCAAGAAAGATACGCTGGCGATCCTCCTGCCTTACGCCTTTAAACGCGCCCTCTCGTCATATTCCAACGAAGTGGTGCTGGTGTTTAAAAGTACGTCACTGGCCTACACCATCACCCTGATGGAGGTGATGGGCCACGGACAGCTGCTGTACGGTCGTACCTACGATGTGATGGTGTTTGGCGCCGCAGGTATTATCTACCTCATCGTCAACGGCCTGCTGACGCTGCTGATGCGTCTGGTTGAACGCAGAGCCCTCGCCTTCGAACGCCGCAATTAAAACTGCATATGTTTGATTTAAGAAAGACGGGAAGCCCTTAAACCTTCCCGTCTTTTTTATTTTCCAATTAATATTTAATCATTTTTATTGCATATAAATTCATTAAGTGGCAATGTAACTCCCAGCCGCAGACACGGCACATAATGACAAGATTGACAGACGGGAGCTTCATCATGAAAAAGTTAGTTCTGGCCGCTTTACTCGCTACCTTGGCCGCAGGCGCCTCTGCTGCCGATAAAATCAACTTCGGTGTTTCTGCGACCTATCCACCGTTCGAATCACTGGATGCCAGCAACCAGATTGTCGGGTTTGATATCGACCTGGCGAAAGCGCTGTGCAAGCAGATGCAGGCCGAGTGCACCTTTACTAACCACGCTTTTGACAGCCTGATCCCGTCCCTGAAATTTAAAAAATATGATGCGGTGATCTCCGGCATGGATATCACGCCGGAACGTAGCAAGCAGGTCGCCTTCACCGAGCCGTACTACGCCAACTCCGCGGTGGTGATTGCCAAAAAAGGCCAGTACACCTCCTTTGAGCAGCTGAAAGGCAAGCGCATCGGCATGGAAAACGGCACCACGCACCAGAAATACCTCCAGGATAAGCACCCGGAAGTGAAAACCGTCGCCTATGACAGCTACCAGAATGCGATTATCGACCTGAAAAATGGCCGTATTGATGGCGTGTTTGGCGATACCGCGGTGGTGAACGAGTGGCTGAAGACCAACCCGCAGCTGGGTACCGCCACCGATAAAGTGACCGATCCGCAGTACTTCGGCACCGGCCTGGGCATCGCAGTTCGTCCGGATAACAAAGCCCTGGTAGAGAAACTGAACGGTGCCCTGAAAGCGATTAAAGCCGACGGCACGTATCAGAAAATCAGCGACCAGTGGTTCCCGCAGTAAGCCTGTTTTGCCGGGTGGCGCTAATGCTTACCCGGCCTGCGAATGGTGCTGTCTGATGCCCGGTGGCGGCTACGCCTTACCGGGCCTACGGATGGTGCGGTTTGTGGTTTTGTAGGCCGGGTCAGGCGAAGCCGCCACCCGGCGTTTTTATAACGGCACATAGAAGCGAAAACGCGCCCCTTTCGCCGCCTCCACCAGCCTGATCCCCCCGCCGTGCAGTTCCAGCATTCTTTTGACGATCAACAGCCCCAGCCCGCCGCGATTATCCCGCGACGCCTGCTGGCTCAGCGCTGAAGGCCGCATAAAGAGATCGGCGCGCAGGTGTTCATCCACCCCCGGTCCGCTGTCGTTGACTTCCACCTGCAATTGCTCGCCCTCCAGCCACACCTTCAGCCCGATCTCACCGCCCGGCGGCGTATGCCGGATGGCGTTATCCAGCAGATTGGTGACCACCCGCTCGATCATCGACAGATCGGCGTTGATCATCGGCAGCTGGCGCGGCACGTCGATATGCAGCCGCAGCTTGCGCGTCTCTACCGCCAGGTCAAACTTTTGCGCCACGTCGGAGATGAGCTCCCCGATAGCAAAGCGCTCGCGCTGGGGCTTGATGCTGCCGTGCTCAAGGCGCGCCAGCTCAAACAGCTGCTGCGACAGATGGCGCACTTTATGCCCCTGACGCAGGGCAATGGCGAGATAGTGCTGCGTCTCCTCTGCGGATAGCGTACCCGATTTCAGCGACAAAGTTTCCAGATAGCCCAGCAGCGCGGTCAGCGGGGTACGCAGATCGTGGGAGATATTGGCGATAAACTCCCGGCGCTGCCGGTCGCTGTCGGCCAGCTGATCCCACTGGCTGGCAATCTGCTGCGCCAGTTCGATAAAGGTGTTGCGCAGCAGGGCCACTTCATCAGAGGGCGCGGTCTGTATGGGCTGGGTGGCAAGCTGCTTGATGACGTGCATACTCTCGCGATCCAGGCCGCTCACCTCGTCGGTTAACTGCTTCACCGGCCGGGTCACCCAGTACCAGACCAGGCCGCCCGCCAGCGCGCCGAAAAGGGCCACCAGCAGCAGCGACCAGAGCACCGTGCTCCAGAGCGTTTTCTGCCATGCCTGTTCCGCCAGCGCATTCAGCTCTTCACCCTGCAAAATGATGTAGAGATAGCCGCGCAGCACGCCGTCCTGATGCAGCGGCACGGCGCTAAAGACCTTCTCTCCCGTCAGGCTGCGCGGGTCGTCGCCGTAGACCGGCATCATCCCGCCGCTCAGGAACTGCTGTACCGGCGCAACGGCGAGGCGCTGGCGTTTGATATGCCCCGGCGGCGCGGCATCGGCAAGGATCTGCCCGTCCGGGGAGAGGATGTAGAGTTCCACGCTGGGGTTGTAGGTCATCAGCCTGTCGAACAGCGGCTTGAGACGGGAGCGATCCACCTGCCCGTGTGCATCCAGCAGGGTTTCGCGCTGGGCAATGTGCTGCGCCAGCCCGCCGGAGAGGCGCTGCACCATGGCGTTGCCATACTGCATGCTGGTCCAGAGCTGCACCGCGCAGGCCACCGCCGCACAGCCTGTCAGCAGGAGGATGAAGATCAGGGTGAGACGGCGGATCATAGCGGGCGTTCCGCAAACAGATAGCCTTTACCCCAGACGGTGCGTATGATCTCCGGCTCGGCGGCATCTTTCTCAATTTTTACCCGCAGACGATTGATATGGGTGTTGACGGTGTGCTCGTACCCTTCGTGCTGGTATCCCCACACCTGTTCGAGCAGGGCGAGCCGGGAGAAGACCTCGCCTGGATGGCGGGCAAAAAAGTAAAGTAAGTCGAACTCGCGCGGCGTCAGGTCAACCACCTCGCCGCGCAGCAGCACGCTGCGGGCCAGCGGGTCGATGGTCAGGCCGTGGGCATTAATCAGCCCGGACGTTTGCTGCCCCATCGCCTGCTGACGACGGAACAGCGCCCGGATGCGCGCCACCAGCTCCTGCACCGAGAAGGGTTTAGCCAGATAGTCATCGGCCCCGGTTTCCAGGCCCAGAATACGCTCGGTTTCGCTGCTGCGGGCGCTGATGATAATCACCGGCAGGTAGTGGTCCCGGGCGCGGATCGTTCTACAGAGGGTCAGCCCGTCAACGTTGGGCAGCATCAGATCGAGGATCACCGCGTCCCAGTGAGGTTGCCCGAGCAGCTGCTGCGCCCTGCCCCCGTCCGCTTCATGGGTAATCACGTAACCTTCGTCTTCTAAATTGAGGCGCAGTAATGCGGCGATATCGCCGTCGTCCTCCACCAGCAGGATATGCTTCATCGGTCAGCCTTATTGAATCTTAACTGCTAAAGCTTACCCGATTTCCGGGGAGGGAAACGTTCACATTTTGTTTAAGATTGTCGCCGGGTGGCGGCTACGCCTTACCCGGCCTGGGAAACCGTAGGCCCGTGCAAGCGTAGCGCCGCCGGGCAAGGTCTCAGGATTTAACTAATAGCGTCAGCACTTCATAGTGTGCAGTATGCGGGAACATATCGAACAGCTGCACCCGCGCAATCCGGTAACCGGGCAGGTCGCGAATGTCTTTCGCCATCGTCTGGGCGTTGCAGCTGGAGTAGATAATAAACTCTGGCGCCATCTGGCTCAGGTAGTCACACAGCGCCCTACCGATACCGCGGCGCGGCGGGTTTACCAGCACCAGCTCCGGCACGTTGCCCTGGCCGGTGGCGAACTGCGTCGAATCGAGCGCCTGGAAGTGCAGATTCGTCAGCCCCAGCTCCGCGGCGGACTGGGTGGCACAGGCGATCGCCTCGGCGGAGATCTCAATCCCGGTCAGCTGCATCTGCGGGGTGGCGCAGTGCAGGCCAAAGCCGCCGACGCCGCAGAAGAGATCCCACATATGGTTAACCGGCAGACCACGCACCCAGTCGCGTGCGGTGGCGTACAGCTCGCTTGCCACGGTCGGGTTGGTCTGGAAGAAGCTCTTAGGGCGGATCCACAGCGGCACGTCGTTAAAACGCTCTGCCAGCGCCTGAGCGTCGGTGAGGAAGATCTCCTCTTCCCCTTCCATGATCGCCATATGCACCGGCTGAATATTGGCGGTAATCACCTTCAGCTGCGGCAGCTGTTCCTTTAGCCACGGCAGCGCCGCGCGCAGCTGGGGCAGCTTGGCCTCAGAGCGCAGCACAAAGCGCAGCATCATCCCGCCATCAAGCTGGCTTTCGGTGAGCAGAATGTACTTTAACTCGCCGCGCTTGCGTTCCACGTTGTAGGGCGTCAGGCCCGCGCGGGCAATAAAGGGTTTCAGGGCGGCAAAGACCGGCGCGAACGAGGCCGGATAGAGCGGGCAGTCGGTCAGATCGACAGGGGTGCCGTCGCGGTGCAGCATGCCGAGCAGCGGTTTTTCGACGCTGCCGCTGACCACCATTTTGGCTTTATTGCGAAACGCCTGCTCCGGCCCGCTAACCGGCGCGCACCACTCCGCCACCGGCAGGCCAGAGAGCAGCGTCTGCAAATCGTTCATTTTGGCGGAAAGTTGTGAAGAGACCGGCTGCGCTATCCACTGACAGGAGCGACAGCGACCGGCATCATAGAGTGCGCACTGCATAACGAAACCTTAATACGTCTGGGGGTAGCGATTATACACGTTATTGCAGACGGAAAAACCGTCGGCTGGCCGCAGGCACAAACAGCAGGCCGAGCACCAGGATGTCGGGCAGTTTTTGCATCACCAGAGTGTGGAAAATCTCGCGCTTTGACTCGCCAGGGATGCTGAACAGCTCGGGATAGCCGTAACCCAGCGAGGCGGACCACAGATAGCCGGTGGCGGTGATCTGGGTCAGCAGGTAGATAATCCGCGCCCAGTTACGCCCTTTCACCAGCGAAAAGGCGCAGTAAATTTCGATAAAGACCAGCATCAGGCTGGCGAAAAAGACCAGCGTCAGGCTCCAGGTCTGTACGCTGCGGTGAACAAATTCGCTCAGCCCGCGCATCCCCAGCGTATTGAAAATCATAAACACATCGAGGCAGCGGATCATGATAATGGCGAGCGCCGCCACCTGCACCAGTGCAGGAACGTTCAGACGGGCATGCGAACGGCTTGTTTTCGTGAAAAATCCCAACGTGATGTCTTCCATGAAACGATGCCGCGATAACGCGGCATCTTAATTTCGCTTCTTTGCAGATTTTAGGAGCTTCAGCCGCGTCTTGCACGCTGGATATCGCGCTGACGCTGTTTTTCAGACCGCGCCATCAGATACCAGGCAATCAGCCCGATGATGCCAACCACGCCGAGAATCAGCGTCGCCAGGGCGTTGATCTCCGGGTTGACCCCCATGCGCACGCTGGAGAAGACCAGCATCGGCAGCGTGGTGGCCCCCGGGCCGGAGACAAAGCTGGCGATCACCAGGTCGTCCAGCGACAGGGTAAAGGCCAGCAGCCAGCCGGAGATCACCGCCGGCATGATCATCGGCAGGGTGATGATGAAGAAAACCTTCAGCGGCGTCGCCCCGAGATCCATCGCCGCCTCTTCAATGGAGTGGTCCAGCTCGCGCAGGCGCGAGGAGATGACCACCGCCACATAGGCGGTACAGAAGGTGACGTGGGCCAGCCAGATGGTGAGCATGCCGCGATCGGACGGCCAGCCGATGGCATGCCCCATGGCGACAAACAGCAGCAGCAGCGACAGGCCGGTGATGACATCGGGCATCACCAGCGGGGCAGTGATCATAAAGGCGAAGCCGTTGGCCCCGCGAAAACGACCAAAGCGCACCATCACCACCGCGGCAATCGTGCCCAGAATGGCCGCCATCGTCGCCGCGCAGGCGGCAATGGTCAGGCTCAGGCCCACGGCGCTCATCATCGCCTCGTCGCGGAACAGCTCGCCGTACCAGCGCGTGGACCAGCCCGCCCACACCGTCACCAGCTTCGAGCTGTTAAAGGAGTAGATCACCAGCATCAGCATCGGCGCATAGAGGAAGGTAAAGCCGAGGACCAGGATCAGGATCCGCCACGGAGAGCGCACTACCGGTAAATTGTTCATCCGTGATCTCCCATCTGTTTCTGCTGGTACTTGTGGAACCACATGATCGGCACGATCAACAGCAGCAACATCACGATCGCCACCGCCGAGGCCACCGGCCAGTCGCGGTTATTAAAGAACTCCTGCCAGAGCACGCGGCCAATCATGATGCTGTCCGGGCCGCCGAGCAGTTCCGGGATCACAAACTCCCCCACCGCCGGGATAAACACCAGCATCGACCCGGCGATAATCCCGCCCTTGGTCAGCGGCACTATCACGCTGAAGAAGGTTTTCATCGGACGGGCACCGAGATCCAGCGCCGCCTCCACCAGCGAGTAGTCGATGCGCGTCAGGGCGGTGTAGATAGGCAGCACCATAAACGGCAGATAGGCGTAGACAATGCCGATATAGACCGCCAGATTGGTATGCAGAATGGTCAACGGCTGATCGATCACCCCGAGCCAGAGCAGGACGTTGTTCAGCACGCCGTTGTTTTTCAGGATCCCCATCCAGGCATAAACGCGGATCAGGAACGAGGTCCACGAGGGTAAAATCACCAGCAGCAGCAAAATGTTACGCGTCGAGGGCTTGCTGTGCGCCACCGCCCACGCCAGCGGGTAGGCCAGCAGCAGACAGCAGATCGTCGAGACAGCTGCGACCTGCAACGACTGCAGATAGGCCTCAAAATAGAGCGGATCCTCGGTCAGCTGCAGGAAGTTGCCCAGGTTGAGCATGATCGACAGCTGGCTGTCCCCCCACTCCAGCAGATCGCTGTAGGGTGGTATCGCCCGCGCCATCTCCGCCAGGCTGATTTTGAACACAATCAGGAACGGCAGCAGAAAGAGCAGGATCAGCCACAGATAGGGCAGCGCGATCACCAGCTTACGCCCGTGGGCCATTTGCATACGGGTCAGCCAGCTGGTATCAATGCCCGCCGCTACGCGGGTCGCAGGTTCAGGTTTGTTCATCGCCCTTCCTTATACCGTCAGCACAACGCAGCTATCGGCTTCCCAGCACAGACGCACTTCGTCACCCCAGGTTGGCAACCCCTTGCGGTAGCGGAAGGTGTTCTGCAATTGCGCACTGATCATCTGCCCGCTCTTCAGGCGGACATGGTAGATGGAGAGATCGCCGAGGTAGGCGATATGCACCACCTCCCCCACGGCAAAGTTGTAGCCATCCGCGGGCGCCTCTTCGCAGAGGGTGATTTTTTCCGGGCGCAGGGCCACGTAGACCGGCACGTTATCCACTACCGAGTTGTCCGCCGCCACTTTCAGGGGATGGATCAGCCCCGGTGAGTCAATCACCAGCCCGTCCTCTTCGCGGCTTTTCAGCAGCCCTTCAAATACGTTCATGGAGCCGATAAATTCGGCGCTGTAGCGGGTGGTCGGGTGCTCGTAAATCTCTTCCGGCTCGCCAATCTGCACGAACTTGCCGCGGTTCATGATGGCGATACGCCCGGCCATGGTCATCGCCTCTTCCTGGTCGTGGGTTACCATCACGCAGGTCACGCCCACGCGCTCGAGAATATCCACCACTTCCAGCTGCATACGGTCGCGCAGCTTTTTATCCAGCGCCCCCATCGGCTCATCGAGCAGCAGCAGCTTTGGCCGCTTCGCCAGGCTACGGGCCAGGGCCACGCGCTGACGCTGGCCGCCGGAGAGCTGGTGCGGCTTGCGCTTCGCAAACTCCTGCATATGCACCAGGCTCAGCATTTCGGCCACGCGGGCGGTGATTTCCGCTTTTGGCAGTTTGTCCTGCTTCAGGCCAAAGGCGATGTTCTGCTCCACGGTCATGTGCGGAAAGAGGGCATAAGACTGGAACATCATATTGATCGGGCGCTGATAGGGCGGCACCCGGGAGAGGTCGACGCCATCCAGCATAATCTGCCCGGCGCTGGGCTGTTCAAACCCGGCGAGCATGCGCAGCAAGGTCGATTTCCCGCAGCCAGATGCGCCAAGCAGAGCAAAAATTTCACCTTTGTAGATAGTCAGGCTGACATCATCCACGGCATTCTGACCATCAAAGGATTTGGTCAGGTTACGGATTTCCAGCAGCGGGGTCAGCGCTTTACGGGTTTTCGCCTGCGGGCGGGGGATCGCGTCGTTCACGGGGTGCTCTCCGGCATCAATCAAAATGGTGCAGGCGCACCAGAACGGTGCGCCTGTTGCCGGGGGCGCTACGCTTGCCCGGCCTGCGACGAACGGTTATTTACCGCTTTTCACTTTCGTCCACGCACGGGTACGGACGCGGTCAATTTTCGGCTCCTGCACGCTCAGGGTAAACATCTTGGCGCGCACCTCTGCCGGCGGGTAGATCCCCGGGTTATCACGCACTTCAGTGCTGACAAGCTTCGTGGCCTCTTTGTTGCCGTTGGCATAGAAGACGTGGTCAGAGATGTGGGCGATAACTTCCGGACGCAGCAGATAGTTCAGGAACTGATAGGCTTCCTCTTTGTTTTTTGCATCGGCTGGCATCGCGAAGACGTCAAAGAAGGCCATTGCCCCCTCTTTCGGGATTGAATAGGCGATATTCACGCCGTTTTTCGCCTCTTTCGCGCGGTTCGCCGCCTGCCACACGTCCCCTGCCCAGCCGATGGCTACGCAGATATCGCCGTTTGCCAGATCGTTGATGTACTGGGAGGAGTGGAAGTAACGGATATTTGGACGCAGCTTCAGCAGCAGGTCGGTGGCCGGACCGGTGTAGTCATCCGCTTTGGTGCTGTTGGGATCTTTGCCGAGATAGTTCAGGACGGTGGCAAAAATCTCTTCAGGCGCATCAAGGAACGACACGCCGCAGCTTTTCAGCTTCTCGAGGTTCTCTGGCTTCAGCACCAGGTCCCAGCTGTTTACCGGCGCATCGGCACCCAGCACCTGTTTCACTTTCTCGACGTTATAGCCAATGCCGGTGGTGGCCCACATGTACGGCATGGCGTATTTATTGTCCGGATCGTGTTTGGCGATAAGCTTCAGCAGTTCGGGGTCGAGATTTTTCCAGTCCGGCAGTTTGCTTTTATCCAGCGGCTGGAACACGCCCGCAGAGAGCTGACGTTCCAGGAAGCTGGCTGACGGTACGACCAGGTCAAAGCCGGTGCTGCCCGCCATCAGTTTGCCTTCCAGCACTTCGTTAGAATCGAAGACGTCATAGACGACTTTAATCCCGGTCTCTTTTTCAAAATTGGCCACCGTATCCGGGGCGATATAATCAGACCAGTTGTAGATATGCAGCGTTTTTTGCTCTGCCGCCAGCGAGCCTGCAGAGACCGCCATCAGCGCGCCCGCAACCAGACCCGATAACCATTTTTTATTTAAAGCGATCATAGCGTTAATCCTTCTGAAAGCACGTTAACAAACGCACTAAAAATGAACACTCTTAGCCTATGCAAGAAACGTGCATAATTTATCACTCCGCCTGTAGCAGAAGATGTTACTCAGGTGGCTGTATCTGCTCGCGTTTAACAGCATCGCAAGAATAAACTGTAGCTTGTCTCCGTAGCTATAGCTCAGATTAAAAAACGCCTTTTAACAATTTTTTATGCAAGAAGTATCTATGTGATAAGCCGAATTGGCGGGATGGCGGTGAATAATTCTTTAAAGAAAGGTTAAAGTCAGCAGAAAAACGGGTGTTATGCAGCCGCCACAACAGCGACTGCCTAAATGTCAGACAGCTTTAGTGCAGAAAATTGCCCGCAGATTCAGGCTGCTCAGCGCCCTCTTCGGCGTTGTAGAGCAGATGATGGGCGCTGGCTTCCAGCATCACCATAGAGATCTGCTCTTCGCTCTGCTGGATAAAGGCCGCGAACTGCGGGAAGGTCAGCCCAACGGACGCGGATAAAGACTGGCAAACCACCAGCTTTGGCAGATTATCATCCTGTATATCGAGAAATGCTTTTACCGTCAAAGAACTGGCATTGATGGCGGACAAATCCGATGCTAAGGCCAGCAGCGCCGAGGGTTTGACCTCCGCCAGCGCGGAGAAAAGAATGACGTCATTGATCAGATCGAGCTTGGCATCGAACACGCCGTCAAAGTTTTGCATGTGCGGCAGGTGCAGCGCCTGGCAGGTGTCGCATTCAAAAAAGCTGACGCCCATGTTGTCCAGCCAGTGGCGTAACGTATCAAGTGTCGGTACTACAAGTGAATCCATAACGGTGGAACCCCTTCAAAAAAATAGTGCCTGGCCCAGGCCACACGGCGCGGCAGGCCAGTTATCCGCCCGTTTTCAGGCAAAACTCCGGCGTGGCATGGCGTTCAATCCAGCCGATCATCTTCCCGGCGATATCAATCCCGGTGGTTTTCTCAATGCCTTCCAGCCCTGGCGAGGCGTTGACTTCCATCACCAGCGGCCCTCTGTCGGCGCGTAAGATATCGACCCCGGCAACGTCCAGCCCCAGGGTTCTGGCGGCCAGCAGGGCCATCTCCCGCTCGCGTGGGGTGATCTCCACCACCCGGGCTACGCCGCCCCGATGCAGGTTAGAGCGAAAATCGCCCTCTTTCGCCTGACGCTCAATGGACGCAACCACTTCATCGCCCACCACCAGGCAGCGAATATCGCGCCCTTTCGCCTCTTTAACGTACTCCTGCACCAGAATGTGCGCGTTCAGGCCGCGAAACGCATCCACCACGCTCTCTGCCGCCTGGCGGGTTTCGGCCAGCACCACGCCAATGCCCTGGGTGCCTTCAACCAGTTTCACCACCAATGGCGCGCCGCCGACCATCTCGATCAGATCGTGGGTGTCGTCGGGCGAATGGGCAATACCGGTGATCGGCAGGTCGATTCCCTGGCGGGCCAGCAGTTGCAGGGAGCGTAGTTTGTCACGCGCCCGGGTGATCGCCACGGATTCATTCAGCGGATAACTGCCGAGCAGCTCAAACTGGCGCAGCGCGGCGGTGCCATAAAAGGTGATAGCCGAGCCAATGCGCGGAATAACCGCGTCAAAATGCGGCAGCTGGCGCCCTTTATAGTGAATAGAAGATGCCGCCGGGCTGATATTCATATAGCAGGACAGCGGATCGAGGATTTCCACCAGATGGCCGCGCTGCTGCGCCGCTTCACGCAGGCGTTTACACGACCAGAGCGTTCCATCCCGGGACAATATGGCAATTTTCACCCTGCACCTCTCAGACATGATCTGGTAAAAGCCTGCGTATCATACACGCAGGCAGGCGCAGGATGAATGGACTTATCGCGTCGCCCAGCCCTGTTTGTGCAAATAGTCGAGAATAAACGGACGATTTTCTTTGATAATGGTGCGCCGGATATGGTCGCTCCAGGTGTCGCGGCGGTTATTGGTCGCGCGGCTGAGGTAGTAGTTCGCCAGCTCCTCGTCGTACTGCGCCAGCACCGCTTTATCGACCGGTTGGTAGTGGTTTTCATGCATCACCATCGCCGCAGGCAGGCGCGGCTTGACGTCCGGGTTATCCGCAGGCCAGCCCAGGCAGAGGCCAAACAGCGGCAGGACGTGCTTCGGCAGCTGCAGCAGCTCGGTCACCGCCTCAATGCTGTTGCGGATGCCGCCAATGTAAACCCCGCCCAGCCCCAGCGACTCCGCCGCGGTCATGGCGTTCTGCGCCAGCATTGCGGTATCCACCACGCCCAACAGGAGCTGCTCGGCGAGTCCCAGCTGTGCTTCGGGGCAAATTTGCAGATGGCGGTTGAAGTCGGCGCAGAAGACCCAGAACTCCGCCGCCTCGGCCACGTGCTTCTGCCCGCCGGTGAGGGTCACCAGCTGTTCACGCATCGCGGGGTCGGTGATGCGGATGATGGAGCTGCACTGGAGGAAGCTGGAGCTGGAGGTTCCCTGCGCGCCGGCAAGAATGGCCTCACGCTGGGCATCGCTGATGGGTTGATCGGTAAAATGGCGAATGGAACGGTGGGAACGAAGCAGATCAATTACGGGCGTCATGCGGTCTCTCTGTACGGGCGTTAATGACAATATCGCCAGTATAGGCAAAGAAAAGGCGGCTGTAATTGGCGAAACATAGCCTGGAGGTATCAATGTAACAGGCAGAACCTGCTTTTCATTACCGATAGTTATCGGCAATATAGCGTCATTCGCCGTCAGGCTTCGTTTCAGGAGAGAGAATATGTTTGCAGTAATTTTTGGACGTCCAGGCTGCCCTTACTGTGTGCGCGCTAAAGATCTGGCAGAAAAACTGACCGCCGAGCGTGATGATTTTAACTACCGCTACGTGGACATTCATGCCGAAGGCATCACCAAAGCCGATCTGGAAAAAACCGTCGGTAAGCCGGTTGAAACCGTACCGCAGATCTTCCTCGATCAGAACCACATCGGCGGCTTTACCGATTTTGAAGCCTATGCCAAAGCACACCTCGGGCTGTTTGCTGCCCAGTAAGCCTTTCTCGCCCTCACTCTGAGGGCGTTTTTATTCTTGCCCGGCGGTTCTCCAGCGCCCGGCGCACGAACAGAAAGAACAGCGCCCCCAACGCACACCAGAAGACCCCACTTAACAGCCAGGCCATCTCCTGCACAATCGTGCGTGAAGGGATAAAGACCAGACGCATCACCACCAGACAGAGGGGCGCGGCGAGTATTGCGCCGAGCAGCGGCCGGATGACCTCTCCTCCGCGGGAGACAAAACTGGCGGCAGCACCGGGCAAGGTGAAGAACAATAATCCCAGCTCAGGACGCCCGGCGGCAATAAATGCCCCCCTTACGTTGAACGTCAGGCAGATGCACACGCCGGTGAAAAGTAAAAAACAGCAAGCCACCCCAAACCAGTTACGTTTAATATTCAAATCGTCCCCCTACAGCGCGGGCAAATTCATTTTTCGTCCACTGGACGCACAATCAGATGGTTTATATGGCATTCCATGCCTGAACGGCGCGTCGTTACGCAATCACGAGCAGATGTTGCTGTCTGTTATAAATAAAGTAATAGTTTGGTATTATTATTCGATATATATTATAGTGTGCGGCCGGGAGCCGCAGCGCTCCTCAACACCGGGAAAACAGTAGCCTAAATCACCTGTCCCTTCAACCACTTACTGGTAAACAAGAAGTTATCCTTCGTGAACATAAACGTCGCAGAATTGTTAAACGGGAATTACATCCTGCTATTATTTGTGGTACTGGCGCTGGGCCTGTGCCTGGGTAAATTACGCCTGGGATCAATCCAACTTGGTAATTCTATTGGCGTTTTAGTCGTCTCGTTATTATTAGGCCAGCAGCATTTCAGTATTAACACGGATGCCCTTAATCTGGGCTTTATGCTGTTTATTTTTTGCGTCGGTGTTGAAGCCGGACCTAACTTTTTTTCTATTTTCTTCCGCGACGGCAAAAATTACCTGATGCTGGCGCTGGTGATGGTCGGCAGCGCCCTGCTGATTGCGTTAGGCTTAGGCAAACTGTTTGGCTGGGATATCGGCCTGACGGCGGGCATGCTGGCCGGCTCGATGACCTCCACGCCGGTGCTGGTTGGCGCGGGGGATACGCTGCGCCATCTGGGGCTGGATAACGCCCAGCTCTCTATGGCGTTAGATCACCTCAGCCTTGGCTATGCCCTGACCTATCTGATTGGTCTGGTGAGCCTGATCGTGGGCGCACGCTATCTGCCGAAGTTACAGCATCAGGATCTGCAGACCAGCGCCCAGCAAATCGCCCGCGAACGCGGTCTGGATACGGACAGCAAACGCAAAGTCTACCTCCCGGTGATCCGCGCCTACCGTGTCGGCCCGGAGCTGGTGGCCTGGGCAGACGGTAAAAACCTGCGCGAGCTGGGCATTTATCGCCAGACCGGCTGCTATATCGAACGCATCCGCCGTAACGGCATTCTGGCGAACCCGGACGGCGACGCGGTGTTGCAGATGGGTGACGATATCGCCCTGGTGGGTTATCCGGATGCGCACGCCCGTCTCGACCCGAGCTTCCGTAACGGCAAAGAGGTCTTCGACCGCGACCTGCTGGACATGCGCATCGTCACCGAAGAGATCGTGGTGAAAAACCACAACGCCGTGGGCCGCCGCCTGGGGCAGCTTAAACTGACCGACCACGGCTGCTTCCTCAACCGGGTGATCCGCAGCCAGATTGAGATGCCTATCGATGACAACATCGTGCTGAACAAAGGCGACGTGTTGCAGGTGAGCGGCGACACGCGCCGCGTGAAGACCGTTGCCGACCGCATCGGCTTTATCTCCATTCACAGCCAGGTGACCGACCTGCTCGCCTTCTGCGCCTTCTTTATCGTCGGCCTGATGATTGGGATGATCACCTTCCAGTTCAGCAATTTCAGCTTTGGCATCGGCAACGCCGCCGGCCTGCTGTTTGCCGGGATCATGCTCGGCTTCCTGCGCGCTAACCACCCCACCTTCGGCTATATCCCCCAGGGCGCGCTGAACATGGTGAAAGAGTTTGGCCTGATGGTGTTTATGGCGGGCGTCGGCTTAAGCGCAGGTAGCGGCATTGGCCACAGCCTGGGCGCGGTGGGCTGGCAGATGCTGGTGGCAGGGCTGATCGTCAGCCTGGTGCCGGTGGTGATCTGTTTCCTGTTCGGTGCCTACGTGCTGCGTATGAACCGCGCCATGCTGTTTGGCGCCATGATGGGGGCGCGAACCTGTGCGCCTGCAATGGAAATCATCAGCGATACCGCGCGCAGCAACATTCCGGCGCTGGGCTACGCGGGCACCTATGCCATCGCTAACGTATTGTTAACCCTCGCGGGGACGCTAATCATCATCATCTGGCCGGGTCTGGGATAAAAAATTTTTGCGCAATGACGAAAAAATTTTCGCTATGCGCAGAACTTTTCTGCCAGACGTCAGTCATAACTATTGCCACTGCTTTTCTTTGATGTCCCCAATTTGTGGAGCCCATCAACCCCGCCGTTTTGGTTCAAGGTTGATGGGTTTTTTGTTGTCTTGAATTTATAATTTTACAAATAAATCACTTAAGCTATTGAATTGCGGCTCCTTCGCCAACATCTGGCGCTAATACGGCCTTTCTTGTTGCCGGTCGTGGCCTACGCAACTCCTAACCGCTACCATCGGAATCAAGCTACAGCCTGATATTGTGTTGCTGAGTGCGGCATATCTCTTGCGCCAATTGCTCCATCATACGACCGTGTGAAGCAGGAGCGAGATTCGTAGCAACGCCGCCAACCAATCCACCACCAACGTCCGCACAGCGCAGAGCTACCACTGCAATCTGTAACTAGATAATATTTTTGGATACCGAAATTCCAGGAGCTGCGCAAAGTGGCCTCCGGGATGGCCATTCACAAAAAATAGCGGCAGACCTACTTTTCCACACCGTCCAGCCTGACCCACAGCGCCTATCCGTTCTGGTCCGGCGCACTCTTCAACCGGGGCCACGCCAAAGCGGACAAGGTGGCTATTGACCTGACCCACAGCAATCTGGCCCCGGGCCTGCTCTGCCCGGACGGCCAGGACCGCCAGATCGTCACCGTGGAAGCCGCGGTGCGTGGTGGCTGTAACCTGTTTGGTATCGACCAGCTGCGCATGGAGTACAGCCCGGACGAATACCAGAACCTGCTGATGTGCAAGTTTATTGACGATCTGGCGTCAGTGTTCCCGCTGAGCGAGCTGCAGGCCTGCATGGTGGACAGCTGGGAAGTATGGTGCGATTTTCAGGCGCTGGCGCTGCGCCCGTTTGGCTGGCGCGAAGTCTGGATCGGCAATGACCCGGCGAAAGGTACGCAGAACGGCGACAGCGCCGGATGCGTGGTGATGGCACCGCCCACAGTGCCGGGCGGCAAGTTCCGCATTCTTGAGCGGCACTAGTGGCGTGGGATGGACTTCCGCGCCCAGGCTGACACGATCAAAAAGCTGACGCAGCAGTACAACGTGACCTATATCGGCATTGACTCGACCGACGTCGGCCACGGCGTGTATGAGAACGTGAAGGCGTTCTTCCCGGCGGTCCGGGAGTTTGTCTACAACCCCAACGTCAAAAACGCCCTGGTGCTCAAGGCATACGACATTATCAGCCACCGCCGCCTGGAGTTTGACGCCGGGCACACCGACATCGCGCAGTCATTCATGGCTATCCGGCGCGCCACCACCGCCAGCGGCAACCGCCCCACCTACGAAGCCAGCCATGCAGACCTGGCATGGGCAACGATGCACGCACTGTTTAACGAACCGCTGCAGGGCGAAGCCGCCAATACCAGCAATATTGTGGAGATTTTTTGATGGGCAAGAACAAGAAAAACCTTGCCGCAGTTCAGCGCAGCAGCGGCCCGGCCACAGAAGCATTCAGCTTTGGCGACCCGATCCCGGTACTGGACCGCCGGGAGTTGCTGGATTATGTGGAGTGCGTGCAAATGGACCGCTGGTATGAACCGCCGGTGAGTTTTGACGGGCTGCGCGCACCTATCGCGCGGCGGTGCATCACAGCTCCCCGATTGCGGTGAAGCGAAACATTCTGACCAGCACCTTTATACCGCACCCGCTGCTGAGCCAGCAGGCATTCAGCTGGTTTGTGCAGGACTATCTGGTATTCGGTAACGCCTATCTGGAGAAACGGACGAACCGGCTCGGCGGTATTCTGTCACTGGAGCCGTCGCTGGCGAAATATACCCGCCGCGGCGTGGATCTGGATACTTACTGGTTTGTGCAGTACGGCATGACCACGCAGCCGTATGAGTTTACCAAAGGCAGCATTTTTTACCTGATGGAGCCGGACTTAAACCAGGAGATTTACGGCTTGCCGGAGTATCTGTCAGCCATTCCCTCCGCACTGCTGAATGAGTCCGCCACGCTGTTCCGCCGCAAGTATTACATCAACGGCAGCCACGCAGGGTTTATCATGTATGTGACTGACGCGGCGCAGAACCAAGAGGACGTGAATAATATTCGCGAGGCCATGAAAAGCGCCAAGGGGCCGGGTAACTTCCGCAATCTATTTATGTACTCGCCCAACGGCAAAAAGGACGGCATTCAGATGATCCCGCTGTCAGAGGTGGCGGCAAAGATGAGTTTCTGAACATCAAAAATGTAAGCCGGGATGACATGATGGCGGCGCACCGCGTTCCGCCGCAGATGATGGGGATTAGGCCGAATAATGTTGGGGGGTTTGGGGATGTGGAGAAGGCGGCTAATGTATTTGTGCGCAATGAATTAATACCATTGCAAAAAAGAATGGAAGAGGTAAACAAATGGATTGGTCAAGACATCATAAAATTTGAAGATTATACGTTAGGATAATATCTATTACCCCAGCGCATAATCCACAGAAAAGACTTAATGACTATGTTGACACCCTTTCTGAATTTATTTTTTATGTTCAGTGCGGGGTGTTATTTCAGGAGTGTTATCGCTTGGTGACACATACGTTCGCACTACTGTAGATGGCGACATATGCTTGTGCAGCAAACTACTTACAGGTTCACCTGTTTTATTCGATTGTTCAATTAATTCAGCTAGTAAATCACCTGAAATTGTTTCACCCTCAGCGGCAAGTACTGTTGTTGAAAGATGATACACAGCTTCATTTTCATCAGTTGTTCTGGTCATATCTTCGAGCACATCTGGATCTGTGCCAACCAGTTCCATCGCCATTCCCATACCCTCACCTTGTTCACCAAAATTATAAATAAACTTATCAGGGTATTGTCGTGACATAGTTAGTGCAAAGATATCCTCCCGTGTAAAAGGTAAATGATAACTATTGAAATTGATAAACTGTCTTCCATCAATTCTCATTTGAAAATGATAATGTGGAAAATCAGAGGCAGAATTTGGATGGCCTTTAAAATCTGACTCAGAACAATCAAATGTCCATTCAATATTCTTCCATTTTATAGTGTTAGATATTATTTTACCTTCCTTCATTTCAAATGTAATATCATTAATATTTACCAAAGGCTTTTCAATATTTGCACACCATCTCAAGAAAGCAGCGACATTGGTATATCCAAATTTTGAATATATTAATTTGATATCTTTAGGCTTAAACTTACATCGACGCAACAACCAGTGCAAGCAAGGTGCATCCTTACTAATGGTCGAGAAAGGCTTACCGCATAAATAACATTCATCGTTTCTGTACGAAGCTTCGAAACGACTGTATTCCTCCTGCGTTTTCTGATGCATCCTTTCATTCATGCTCTGAAGATCATCTTCACTTAAACTTGAAAACCGCTCCAAAACCCTCGACTCATCAAACATAACCTTCACCTATTTAATAAAGACAACTGTGCGTAATTTTAAAAAAATGCCAATTAACGCTCCGTGACGTAGATCCAAGAATGTTAACAATCTGTAATCATGGAATGCTATTGCTATAAATATATAGCCCTATGGATTTCTGATTCAAGGCCCTCATTCTCACTCCGCTAAAGTTTCACATACTTCATTGACTTAAAACTACATCAGGTGCGAATCACTTCAGCGCGCGCTCGTATCCCCGCCACGCCTGCCCAATTTATGTAGTAGTTTTCATGCATCAGCATGAACGATGGAAGGGCCCGCCAGCTTTGGGGGGCCAGAGCAAAAACGATCCTTGAAAGATCATGCGATTTCATGCGGTATAGACATGCATGTTTAGAGCAGACAACAAAAACTAGACTGACTAAATGCGCTTACCAAGTTCAGAAAGCAGCAGCTTTATCAAAACCAGAAATAACTGTATAAGAAATCGACGAATTGTCAGCTTTGTTTACTTTAAATTTGGCCCCTTTATAAGCCACTACATCACTACCCTTCGAATCTATAGAAAAATCAGTTGTGAATGCAGCACGAGCCATATCATTTGCAAACTCTCGATAGGTAAACTTCATGACCCCGCCGGCATTTCCATTGTATTCGATAGTTTTTACCAATGAATTGCTTACCCTGCACAGGCCATCAGGAACACGTTTGATAGAGATTTCTGCGGCAGTATAAGAAGTACCATTTGGTGGTGAAACCTCGTTTTTGGCAGCGTCGTAACTTACATAATCAACATAGCTTCCAATCTGTCCGTAAAGATTTTTTAACGCAACTGCTTGAGGGTTGTGATAATTACGATAAACACCATTGCCAACGCTGCAATAGCTTCCAGCAGCAACTGAAGACAACGCGCCATTGCCTGCGCCAAGTTCTAGTACATCCGTTTTGAACCCTGTTGCAGATGTAATGATAGGATCGCCCATATAAGCTGTAGCACTTTGCCCAACAGGAGGCTTAACTACTTCAATAGAGGTGACACTTGGGTTAGGAGAACGTGGTACGCAGCCTGTGAGTGCTACAGCAAGAGATATTGATAACAATACGTTATTAATTTTCATTTTTTTGCCTATTTTTTATCTTAACAAAAATAAGGCGATATCTGATTGACATCGCCCATCTCTAATATCTAACTCTTTTTAATTAGCTAAAACAAGTCTCTATCCGCGCAATCTTTGCAGCCAAATGTCGTTTACCCAAGTATGCTGCATGATCAGCATCACACTTTTTGGCATTTACCCCTTTAAATACCATGGCTCTGCTTTAGCGGATTCGGATGGCTGTTAATGGGAAAAGAGGTGAAAGTGTTAGTAATGATCGGATTTAAATGCTCTTAACAGCACCAGACAAATATTCTTATGTTTGTCGTTCATTACATCAAAACGCACAATATTTCCCTAACTGGTAACGTCCATTGTGCGGCTGTATTCATGGTTGCGAATTTTCGCCATCAGCTCGTCAGTCAGCTCAGAAACCCACTGGATAGCCAGCCGCTTTTCTTCTTCGCTGCAATCGCTTGCCGCTACCAGCTTTATGAAAAAATCAATGCGCTTAAGTTTCAATGACTCCAAAAGATAATTCTGCATTTTCCCTCCTGTTACGGCCACTTACGCAACATAGCTGTGTGTATACACACTGTATATATATACAGCATTGTACCAATTTATAAATGTAAAACGCTTTTTTGACCTTCAATAAGAAAGCCCTGATATGAGTCAAAAACAGGAAATTTTTTGGTTGGTCAGTAATACTGCCGCCACTTGTATCCTCACGCAGCCGCCCGTTCTGGTAAAAGATGCGTAACCTGCTCCCTGACGGAAGGCTGCCGCCGCGTACAAGTAAATTAACCTCGTATTCACTGCCATCGAATCCTCTGGACTGCAGTTCATACTCAAGTTGAAGGCGCTGCTGATCCGAAATGTTCTCTTTGTATACCTTTTTCCGCTTCGGTTTAACGAGCCTCAGCCTTGCGGGCAGCTCACGGCATTCTTTCCGGCCCATACTGTGCAGCCACTCATGCAGCTCCTTGTCATTCATGGATTTAATCTCGGGTAAATCCCCCCCTGTTTGGTTCAAATTTTCAACAGGGGGACAGTTATTGCCACGAGTCAAAGGGGCGCAAGCGTCCTGGTCGGCTGTCGCCTCCTGAAGGTCAACGGCTTTACGAACCATTTTCCACTTCACTGCATGAGTGCAGATCCGGCCCTCAATGATCGGGGACCAGATGCCATAAATACGAACCCCATGATCGCCGTAGGCGCTCGGCTCGTCGTTCAGCTCATAGGCAGTTCTGTTTAGGGCTGGATACCACAGAAGAATAAAACGAAGATTTCAAGGCTGTTTTGAGCCATCTTTATTTATTGACCAATGACCCCAGACTTTACACACTTATGTAAGTTCTGCGCAGGGTGCGGGAAGGAAAATATACATTCTCAAACCTAGTCACCCCGACGGTCGCGTAATGCTCTACATAAATAATAGCAAATTTACTAAGCACATTTTTGTTTCAATTAATAGCCATCAATTTACGCGGTAAAATAAACCTCATATTTTACTGATTTTTGCCGATAACCTCATCTCACCTTTCACTATATGCGCAAATTGAGGAATACGAATGAAAGTTGAAAGCAATTGGTTCGACGAACTTCTTAAAGTAACAATATACCGCGATCTCTTGTATCGGGCTTCTATCTGGACGCTATTTCCTTTAATAACGCTAATTATTAACTGGAGAAGCAATAATTATTCTGCAGCAGATTATTTAATGAAAGCTTATGCATCAACTATGCCTGCTCTGAATTTTGTTTTTCCGGTAAGCACAATTATGGTACTCATTGCTTTATATACAAAACACCGTGAGAGCATCTCTTCCCCAAAATGTCAGAATGTTAAAAAATTCTATCACACGTTCAGACGTTTCACTTCCGATGTCCTTATCTGGATAGCAGGTGCATTGACCGGTTTAACGCTTTTGACCTTTATCAACTTTGGCATATTGTTTTATGATAACCCTCAAGATTTGACAATAGATAATATCGTCAAACTATTTCTTTCACTGTTCATACTTTTAGCCGTCCTGGGTTATTGCTTAACAACTTATGTTGCGATAAGAAAAGAAAAGACTTTTCATTTTACGTCACCAAAATTAAACAAAGGATGGATTGTCACTGTTATTTATGGTGCTGCAATTGCAGTATGGTACGGTTACCTTAATTATCATAATATTCTTTAGCGACAGCCTATAAATAATGGCAACAACCTGGATCATCAGGACTGCATAACGCTGACTCCAGGTTATTTATTTAGCTTAAATGTCTTTATCACATCCTTTTGCCATGAGATGTTACAAGCGGTCATCGATTTTATTATCATAAAATCCGGTTCGCATACTTCGCCCCCCCTTCCTCCAATTACCTGTTACGCTTAATACCTGAGACCACAATCCCCCGAGCCCAAGGAGCCCCAATGCTCGCGCTGTACAACACCGTGATCGTGCTTTTAACCGTTGCCGCCATGGAACTCGTCGCCGCTCTTTCCCACAAGTACATCATGCACGGCTGGGGTTGGGGATGGCATGAATCGCACCACGAGCCGCGCACCAGCTGGTTTGAGGTGAACGATCTTTACGCCGTGGTATTCGCCGTGCTGGCGATTGTGCTGATTGCACTGGGAACGTGGGGCCTGTGGCCGCTGCAGTGGATTGGTGCCGGGATGACGGCCTACGGCGCGCTCTACTTTATGGTGCATGATGGGCTGGTGCATCAGCGCTGGCCGTTTCGCTATATCCCGCGCAAAGGTTATCTCAAGCGTCTCTATCTGGCGCACCGTCTGCACCATGCGGTGCGGGGCAAAGAGGACTGCGTCTCCTTTGGTTTTCTCTATGCCCCGCCGGTAGAAAAATTGCAGGCGACGTTACGCCAGCGCAAGGCGCGTCGCGCGGCTAGCGAGGGCGCTGCCAGAGCTGAGCCGGACGCGGCGACGGCGTCGCAAAACGAGAAGTAAGCGCCAGCAAGGCGCCTTTTAGCAGTAATCCCGATTTTTCCACCGAACTGGTGCCCTGTCGATTATCCCAGGCGCGGGCACCCGCCGCGCTCACCTTCACGCCAATTTCACGGTAGACCCCGTGCGCCGAGGCAATTGCCCATGCGGATCGCAGCGGTAGCCCGGCCAGACCTTGCCGGGCAGAGGCATAGTAAGGTTCGGCTTCGGCCACCAGCCTCTGGGCAATGCCTGCGAGGGGTTGGCGCATCTGGGGTGAGGTCATTGCCGCCGGGTCGATGTCCGCCTCCGCCAGCCACCGGGCCGGCAGATAGCAGCGACCAACCCGGGCATCCTCGACAATATCCCGGGCGATATTGGTCAGCTGAAACGCCAGGCCTAAATCGCAGGCGCGATCGAGCACCGCTTCATCGCGCACGCCCATCACCCTCGCCATCATCAGCCCCACCACCCCCGCCACGCGATAGCAGTATTGCAGGGTGTCATCGAAGGTCTCGTAATGGGTCTCGCGCACATCCATGGCAAAGCCATCCAGATGATCGTAAGCCAGCTGGAGCGGGATGTTGTGCCCCAGCGCCACCTCCTGAAAGGCGGCAAAGGCGGGTTCATGCATCTCGCCCCCCTCCCAGGCGCGCAGGGTCTGGCGTTTGAGCATCTCAAGACGCTGTTCTGCCGGGGTGAGCTCTACAGGAGTGACGTTAAACCCCAGCTCCTGCCCGTCGATCACGTCGTCGCAGTAGCGGCACCAGGCGTAAAGCATCAGCACGCTACGCCGGGTGGCGGGATCGAACAGCTTTGCGGCGGTGGCAAAACTTTTTGACCCCACGGCGATGGTGTCGGTGGCGTGATCCATCAGGGTTGTGTTCATCGGGAAAGCGCCTCCAGCATCAGTCCTGCCGTTGCTTTGGCCGAGCCAATCACCCCGGGAATACCGGCGCCTGGGTGGGTACCCGCCCCGACCAGGTAGAGGTTGGGGATGCGGCTGTCGCGATTGTGCGGCCGGAACCAGGCGCTCTGGCGCAGGATCGGCTCCACCGAAAAGGCGGAGCCCAGATGCGCCCCAAGCTGGTCGCGAAAATCAAACGGGGTAAACATGCGGTGAGTCACCAGTTGGCTACGCAGCCCCGGCATGTAGTGGGCTTCGAGATAGGCAAAAATCCTGTCGCGCAGGCGCGGCCCCTCAACGTCCCAGTCGAGATCCGCCGTCCCCAGATGCGGCACAGGCGCTAACACGTAGTAGCTGCCGCAGCCCGGCGGGGCCAGGGAGGGGTCGGTGACGCAGGGGGCATGCAGATAGAGGGAAAAATCCTCCGCCAGGGCGTTTTTATTAAATATCTCGTCGATAAGCGCTTTATAGCGCGGCCCGAAACAGACGGTGTGGTGGGCCAGATCGTGCTGCTTGTTAAGGCCAAAATAGAGCACAAACAGGGAGTTACTCATCCGTTTGCGCTTAAGCGAGGCCGCGCGCGCCGCCCCTGTGGGATGATGTCCCAGCAGCTTTTCATAGGTATGCACCACGTCGGCATTGGAGGCCACCGCCGCGACAGGGATCGTCCGCCCATCTTTTAGCGTGACGGTGCTGATACGATCGCCGTCTGCCTGCAGCCGGGTCACCTCCGCATTCAACTGTAGCTCGCCGCCCAGATCCTGGTAGAGCTTCACCAGCCCCTGCACCAGCGCCCCGGTGCCGCCCCGGGCAAACCAGACGCCCCACTCCCGTTCAAGGGCGTGGATCAGGGTGTAAATGGACGAGGTGGCGAAGGGATTGCCCCCCACCAGCAGGGAATGAAACGAGAACGCCTGGCGCAACTGTTCGTTCTCGATAAAGCGGGAGACCATGCTGTAGACGCTGCGCCAGGCCTGAAGGCGGGTAAGCTGCGGCCCGGCGCGAAGCATGTCGCGAAAAGAGAGGAACGGCACCGTGCCAAGCTTGAGATAGCCCTCGTTAAACACCTCCCGCGAATAAGCGTGAAACTTGCGGTAGCCCTCTACATCGCGCGGGTTAAATCGTCTTATCTGCTCTTCCAGCCGGGTCTGCACGTTGTCGTAATCAAAGACTTCTCCCGTCTCCCAGCAGAGGCGATAGAACGGGGTCACCGGCAGCAGCTCGACATAATCGGCCATGCGTTTACCGGCCAGGGTAAAGAGCTCTTCGATGGCGCTGGGATCGGTTATCACCGTCGGCCCGGCGTCGAAGGTGAATCCCTCGTCGTGATAAACATAAGCGCGTCCGCCGGGCTTATCCCGCTGCTCCAGCAGAAGCGTGTTGATGCCCTGCGCCTGTAGCCGAATGGCCAGCGCTAATCCGCCAAAACCGGCGCCAATAATCACTGTTTTATTCATGGTGAAACGCTCGCATCCGGGGAGTGAGTTTCAGTATGGCGAGCATCGCTTCGCCGACGGGTACCGGGGGCTTGCCTGCCAGGATCCGCGCTTTATCGGCCAGAGTAATGTTTCCGGCGTAAAAGCGGGCAATCAGCCCTTCGTTAAGAGAGTAAAACCGCTGCATCACCTGCCAGCGCTTATCGGCATCCCCCGCCAGGAAGAGCATGCGGTTGAGGGAGCGGAAAAAGCGCTGCTCGCGCCACTGGCGCAGGGCGTAGCGATGGATAACGGAAAAAAGCGCGGCTGCGCTGCTATCCGCGCTTGCGGCAATGGCCTCGGCCAGCGCCACCGCGTGGGGCAGGGAATAGCCGGTGGTGGCATGAAACAGCCCGGCGCGCAGGCCGCTGCTGGGCTGTTTGTCTCGCCCCTGCCAGAAGGCCGGGAAATCGCCCGCCAGCATAATGGGGAGGTCGCCCTGCTCTTCGCGCTCAAGATGCGCCAGCCCCCAGCCCTGCTCGCGGGCATAATCGGCGATGTTTTGCCGCGCAACGCCAGCATCCAGTCGGGCGGCGTCAACGTAGTGAGTATCTTCGATCAAGAGTTCGGTGGCGGAAAGCGGCAGCGTGTAGACAAAGCGATACCCGCCCTGCTGATTGACCGTGGCATCCATCAGGATGGGCCGGGTCAGGCCATGGGGCTCGCTCAGACGCCACTGCTGGCCGAGGAAAGACTGGCTGCCGGTAGTAAGATGCCTGTCCGCCATGTAGCCCCGACCATCAATGACCGCCCGGGCCTGGAGCGTGGTGCCGTCAGCAAGCGTCACCGACGTCGGGGTGAGCGCGGTAACTGCGACACGGGTATGCAGATTGTCGCCGCAGGTCGCGGCCAGCACCTCGGCAAAACGTTCGGAGGTGATGCTGAGATAGTCCCCGGCAAGGGTGCGGTTCAGGTCAGGAAAGCGGACGTCATACCCCTGCCAGCGGTGAGCCACCAGCGGGGCAACCCAGCGATGCTGTTCCGGAGTAATGTCGCCCTCGTGAAAAGACCAGGTGTGATTCCCGCCAGGCTTACTGTCGGCCTCAAGAAGCAGTACGCGCAGCGCCGGCTGTAGCTGTCGCAAGCGTAAGGCGATCAGCCCGTTGGCCAGTCCGCCGCCCGCTAAGATGATGTCCCATGCTGGCGCCATTACGTTTGCGCCACCAGCGTGGCCTGACGCAGCTGGGCCAGGTTTGCACTGCCGGTGCAGAAGCAGGCGACGCGCAGCTGGTCGATAATCACCTGAAAATGGTCGATAACCGCCTCGCTGGAGGTTAACGCGCTTTGCAGCACGCCGGCCGCCTGCCCCACCAGGCTTGCGCCTAAGCGGATCGCTTTTGCCACCTCAATGCCGTTGGCGATCCCGCCTGAGGCCACCAGCGGCATATCGGGCAGCGCCTGATGCAGATCCTGGAGCGCCGTTGCGGTCGGGATCCCCCAGTCGGCAAAGGCCATCGCCACCGCCCGGTCGTGGGCATTAACGGCGCGTTCGCCCTCAACCGCCGCCCAGCTGGTGCCCCCGGCACCGGCGACATCCAGCATCGCCACACCTGCCGCGACCAGCTTGCGGGCCACCGGTACCGAAATCCCGTTGCCCACCTCTTTGACCACCACCGGCACATGCAGCGCCTCGACGGTGCGATGGATGGCATCGATGACGCCGCACCAGTTGCGATCCCCGCCGTGCTGCAGCGCCTCCTGCAGGGGGTTAAGGTGGATGATGAGCGCATCCGCCGCAAGGGTCTCGACGGCCCGTTTGGCATAATCCAGCCCCTGTGGTCCCGCGATTTGCGCCGCGCCGAGGTTCGCCATCAGCACAATGTCCGGGGCAACGGCTCGGAGTTCGCGCGTCAGGCCATACCTGGCGTCACTCTCCAGCGCCACGCGCTGGGAGCCCACCCCCATCGCCAGCCCCAGCGTCTGGGCGGCGGTGGCAAGGTGTTGGTTAATCTGGCTCGCCCGGCGGGTGCCGCCGGTCATGGAGCTTATCAGCAGCGGCGCGTTCAGGGTTCGGCCAAACAGCGGGGTCGAGAGGTCAATCTCATCAAGATGCAGTTCGGGCAGTGCGCAATGCCCGAAGCGCCATTTTTCAAAGCCGCTGGTACACTTTTTTACGCCGGGCGTGCTGTTAAGGACGATATCGAGATGATCGCTTTTACGTTGCGACAGGCTGCTCATTGACACTCCGACAGGGATAATGACAGGCTCTGGCTGATAAGCGTCAGCTGTTTTTCAAACCAGATGTGAACATAGTAGCGGGTGGTATTTCCCGGCTGACAGGCGGTAGCAATATGCTGATCGGCGCTGCGCACGTGCTCGCGCAGCCGCAGGAAGACACTCTCTGCCCCGAGCACGGCAACCAGCGTCGATTTGTCTTTATCCTGATGCGGATCTTTGCCGTTGGCACTGGAGCCATCGGTCAGGTCATCAATCAGCTGGAAGGCCTGGCCGAGATCGCGGGCAAAAAAGCGCAACCGTTCGCTGACCGGAGGTGGCGCGTCGGCCGCAATCGCCGCCAGTTGCAGGGTGGCGTTAAACAGGCTGCTGGTTTTCAGCTCATTGGTCAGGAGGATCTCATCGGTGTTTCGGTTCTGGCGAGCCTCATTGAGATCGCGAAATTGTCCCTGCACCAGCCCCATATGCCCCACGGAGGCAGAGAGCTCAGCAATCGCCCGCGCTTTTGCCTCGTGGGTCAGCGAAGGCGTGCGGGAGATGACGCAAAAAGCGTGACTGAGCAGCGCCACCGCCGCCAGAATCGCCACGTGTTCGCCATACTGGTAGTGAACCGTAGGCCGCCCGCGGCGGAGCGTAGCGTTGTCCATGCAGGGCATGTCATCCAGGATCAGGGAGGCGACATGGACCATCTCAATGGCGCAGGCCAGATCGAGAATGCCCGTCGGCTCTGTTTTGTAGCCCATATCCCGCGCCGCCAGCAGCAGCAACAGAGGGCGCATGCGCTTGCCCGCGACAAGCGTGGCATCGCGCATGGCCGCATAGACCTGCCCTTCCTGCTCTCCCGCAGGCAAAAGTTGTTCGAGACGTTGCTCAAACGCAGACAGCAGCATTTTCACATCATCTTCATGACTGTGGGTCATAGTGGCTTCCCCGGTGTTATGGTGGCGACGTCCGCAGAAGAGGTAGAAACGCTTGCCGCAGGCTGGTTTACAAAGCGTAGCGTATCCTTCTGCGTTTTGTTGTCTGACGAAAAAAGAGAAAGCAGTAGTGGATTTTAATATTATTAAAATCAATAAATTATAGTAATACCAAAGAAGCAAATTGCACAAAAATTTACACTTGTAGAGATTTTAGGCGTCCTGGTTCGCTTCTTCTTTGCTAAAGGCTAACCGTAGCGCGTACTCGCGCACATCCTGCGGCCAGTTTGCGATAGTGGCCGTAAACGTGGCTTCATCGTCAGCAAACAGCGCGCGCATGCTGGCCTCGTAGCCAGGAAGATCCCCGGCAATTTCGTACATAAAGTGATAGGCGCGGTCGTGGCGCTGGCGCTTGTTATCCACCGGTTTAGCGCTTTTCCTCGCCTGATCGATAAGCCTGCGCAGGGTGGCGGAAGCGCCGCCGGGCTGGGTAGCCAGCCACTCCCAGTGTCGGGGCAGCAGGGTGACCTCTTTTGCCGACACGCCCAGTTTTGGTCGTCCACGGGTTTTCACCGCGGTGCTTTCCGCCAGCTCCGGGTAGACCGCCAGGGTGCTGGCAATATCTGCATGAAGATGAATATCGAGGCGCTTGCCGCTGCGATCGTTAAAGATGAAAACGGTTTCACGACCGATGTTAGCGGATTGTAACTGCTGCATCAGTTCGCTCAGGGTTCCGTGCGCAATCTCCTGCTGCCGCCAGAAGGCGGTAAGGGTGATAGCGGGCATGTGCTTGCCTTTTTATCCGGGTAAAAATATAAGCGTAGGCTGACAATAAGAATGGTGCCAATTTTACCCGGGTAAAATTTATTATGCCCGTTTAGCCTGATATGATGCCATCGATTTGTGGATAAATTTTCAACACTATTTCTGGCACAATGTTACGTAAAAGTAAAATCACTATCTGCGTTTGCGGCAAAGGCTGTTGCTGACCTGACGCTTATCCCCCCTCCCCCGCAATCCGCCCTACCATCGCCCTTAACTCTTCTCGTGAAAGCGGCTGCCGGTCGGTAACAAAATGCAGCGTCATCCCTTCGATAAACGCATCCAGCGCGCGGGCGGTGACCGGATCAAACCACTGCTCCAGCGTCGTCTGGCTGGTTTTCATCCAGTCCTGCATCACGGTTTTTAACGACGGGCTGCGGTTCATAAAGGCATAAAGCTGGTACATCAGCGCCATATTGTGCGGCGTGGTGACCTGGGAGCTGTGAATCAGAGTGGTAATCGACTCGCAGGCCATCTCCGGCCCCGTCACCCCGGCAAAAAACTCGCGGTATTGCACCGACATCTGCTGCGTAAACCAGGTGAAGGCTTCCTCAAGCAGCGCGTCCATTCCGGCGAAATAGTAGGTCATCGACCCCAGCGGCACCCCGGCGCAGCTGGCGATTTTGCGGTGGGTGACGGCGTTCAGGCCGTGTTCGGCGATGGTGTCCAGGGTGGCCTGCAATATCCGTTCCCGCCGTTGCGGATCGTTGGGTCGTCTGTTCATTTTTACCTCAGCGAATTTATGTACAAATGTACACAAACTTGCTAGTGTTGTCTCCTGTGTTGTCCCTCTGGTACAGAAATCATGACCGACATCTCATCGCGCAAAAAGCTGCAACGCCGCCTGTGGGCGCTGTTTATGTTCTTCTTTATCCCCGGCCTGTTGATGGCCTCCTGGGCCACACGTACCCCCGCCATTCGCGACATTTTGTCGGTCTCGACGGCGGAAATGGGCATCGTGCTATTTGGCCTGTCGATAGGCTCGATGAGCGGCATTCTCTGCTCCGCCTGGCTGGTTAAGCGCTTCGGCACGCGGACCGTGATCCGCACCACCATGTGCTGCGCGATTCTCGGTATGATGATGCTCAGCGCTGCGCTATGGTTTGCCTCCCCGCTGGCGTTTGCCCTCGGGCTGACCGTCTTTGGCGGCAGTTTTGGCGCGGCAGAGGTGGCGATCAACGTCGAAGGCGCCACTATCGAGCAGGAGATGAACAAAACCGTGCTGCCGATGATGCACGGCTTTTACAGCCTCGGTACCCTGGCAGGCGCCGGTATCGGCATGGCCCTGACCGCCTCCGGTATCGCCGCCACGACCCATACGTTGCTGGCGGCGCTGGTCTGTATCGCCCCGGTACTGCTGGGGATCACCGCCATCCCGGACGGCAACGGCAAGAACCAGGCCGGTGAGAGCAAAAAGGGTGAGAAAGGCGTGCCGTTTTATCGCGATATGCAGCTGATGCTGATTGGCGTGGTGGTGCTGGCGATGGCCTTTGCCGAAGGTTCTGCAAACGACTGGCTGCCGCTGCTGATGGTGGACGGCCACGGATTCAGCCCCACCTCCGGCTCGCTGATTTACGCCGGGTTTACGCTCGGTATGACCGTCGGTCGCTTTACCGGCGGCTGGTTTATCGACCGCTACAGCCGCGTGACGGTGGTCCGCGCCAGCGCCCTGCTGGGCGGGCTGGGTATTGCATTGATTATTTTTGTTGATGTCGACTGGGTGGCCGGCGTGTCGGTGATCCTGTGGGGACTTGGCGCTTCGCTCGGCTTCCCGCTCACCATCTCGGCAGCCAGCGATACCGGCCCGGATGCGCCAGGGCGCGTCAGCGTGGTCGCCACCACCGGCTATCTCGCCTTCCTGGTGGGCCCGCCGCTGCTGGGCTTCCTCGGGGAGCATTATGGCTTACGCAGCGCCATGATGGTGGTACTGGGCTTAGTGATCATTGCCGCCCTGGTCGCCCGGGCAGTCGCTAAACCGGCGTCGCAGAGTGAATCTGTCATGGAGAATGGATAATGAGCGTTAAGATGATTGCGGTTGATATGGATGGCACCTTCCTGAACGATGCGAAGGAGTACAATCGCGCGCGCTTTCTGCGCCAGTATGCGCAAATGAAGGAGCGTGGCATACGGTTTGTGGTCGCCAGCGGTAACCAGTACTACCAGCTGATCTCCTTTTTCCCGGAGATAGCCGATGAGATCGCCTTCGTCGCTGAAAACGGCGGCTGGGTGGTAAATGCCGGAGAAGATGTTTATAACGGCGAGCTGACCCAGGCGCAGTTCGCCACCGTCGCAGAGTTTCTCTGTTCCATCCCGGAAGTGGAAGTGATCGCCTGCGGGAAAGGCAGCGCCTATACCCTCAAGCACTATGGCGAAGCGTTCCACGACGTTGCCGCGAAATATTATCACCGCCTGGAAAAGGTGGATAACTTCGACAACTTTAACGATATCTTCTTTAAATTCGGGCTGAATCTGCCGGATGAGGCGATCCCGCGCATCCAGGAGATGATCCACGACAAACTGAGCGATATTATGGTGCCGGTGACCACCGGCTACGGCAATATCGACCTTATCCTGCCGGGGATCCACAAGGCCAACGGCCTGCGTCTGCTTCAGGAACTGTGGGGCATTGATGACAGCGAAGTGGTCGCCTTTGGCGACAGCGGTAACGACGTGGAGATGCTGAGCCAGGCCGGGTTTAGTTTTGCCATGGCCAACGCCCGGGATCACATCAAAGCGATCGCCCGCTATGAGGCGCCGCACAATAATGAAGAAGGGGTGCTGGAGATTATCGACCGCGTCCTGAACGGCGAGGCGCCGTTCAGCTAAGGCCATGCCCGGCGGCGCGTTGCTTGCACGGGCCTGCGACTTTGTAGGCCGGGTAAGCGCAGCGCCACCCGGCAAAAATGCGAGCACAGTGCCTATGCCCGGCGGCGCTTCGCTTGCGCAGGCCTACGGGTTCGCAGGTCTTGTAGGCCGGGTAAGGCTAAGCCGCCACCCGGCAAAATGCGGGCACCATGCCCGCTTAATCCGGTTGTAACGAACTGCCCACCCGCTTGTCTTTCAGGAAGACAAACATCAGCGCCAGCCACAGCAGGCCGTTTACCAGATTAAACAGGCTGAACAGCCCGTTGCCGCCGCTGCTGAAGGCGTGTTTGCTCACCTCAATGCCCACGGTAAAGATCAGCATCTGTAACATGCCCATCGCCGCCGACACCGTCCCTTTGCTCACCTCGCTGGCAAACAGCGTCAGACGCACCAGCCCGGCGTTTGCCAGCCCAATACCAAACGCGTAGATGCTGAGACCCGCGGTCATCCACAGGTAAGCGTGCGATGAGACGACCGTCGCCACCGCGGCCACCACCAGCCCAATCACGATCGGCCAGCCGCCCATAATAATCAGCGAGCGCACGGTACGGCGCGAGGTCAAACGGGCCAGCACGATATTACCCACAATCAGCGCACCAAAAATCGGCACCTGCAGCAGGCCATATTCGTAGCTGCTGAGGTTTTCGCCGCTGATGATGATCACCGGCGACTGGGCGATCCACGCCAGCAGCGGCAGACAGACAAAGCCAATCGCCAGCGCCCCGGCCACAAAGCGACCGTTTTTCAGCACCTCTTTATAGTCGCGCCCCAGCTCCTGCAGTGAGAGCTTTTCGCCGATGCGGGTAGCCGTTTCGGGCATCGCCCGGTGCAGACCATAAAACGAGATGGCGGCCAACACGGCAAACAGCACAAACATCCCCTCCCATGGCGCGACGTGCACCCACGCCGCCCCTACCAGGGGGCCCAGCAGCGGCGCAATCAGCGCCACGTTAGCCATCAGGGCGGTGATTTTGATGCACACCGCCTCCTCAAACGACTCCTGGATGGCGGCGTACCCGACCGCGCCGATAAAGCACAGGCTGACCCCCTGTAAAAAACGCAGCACCATAAACTGCTCGATGGTTTGCGCCAGCAGGGTCGCCAGACAGGTGACGATAAACCACGCCACCCCGGTGAGCATCACCGGACGACGGCCAATACGGTCCGACAGCGGGCCGAGCAGCCACTGTAAAAACATCCCCCCCGCCAGGTAAGCGGTCATGGAGGTGGGCACCCACTCGATCCCGGCGTTGTACTGCGCCACTACGGCGAGCATGCCGGGCTGGATCATATCGTTACCGATATAGGTGGAGAATTCGTAAAGCACCAGGCACAGGGGGAACAACAACGCCTGACGCCCCAGGCGAGTGCCAGAAGAAGAACGGTTTAACATGGAGTCTCAATATCCGATAAAAAATCGCGCAGAGTGTAATGAAATGGCCGCGCCAGCGATAGCAGATTCACGCAGCAGTTCAGAAATAACGCACAAATCGCCGTCGTTTAAGGTTTCCTTAAGTTGGCATCCGTATGCTTAGGCTTTTCCAGTCATTGACCTTAATTATGACACAGATTTCCTCCGCTTCAGAATTGTCTAAGTTAAAGAGTTCTAAGACAAAACCCCTTTACCCTTTGCCGGTACGTTTTTATGTTAACCAGTTCATTGTGCTGCTGGTGCTGGCCGCGGTTTTTACCTGGCTTTCGCGGGATGAAACCCTCGACAGGGTGCTGACCGGCTACTGGTTTGATGCGGCGAGCCAACACTTTCCGCTGCAGCAGAACGCGCTGCTCGATCTGCTCAATCATCGACTGGCGAAATACCTGACCATCACTCTGGCCGCCGGGATGCTGCTGTACGGTATCTGGCGACGCAACGCTCAGTGGGTGACCGGGGCGTTGCTGATGGGGCTTGGCACGGCGGTGGTGGGCATACTGAAAGCCACCAGCCATCACAGCTGCCCCTGGGACCTGGTGGAGTACGGCGGCAAAGCGCTGTCCTATCCCCTGTTTGACGCCGCCCCTGCCGGCAGCGGCCCCGGGCGCTGTTTTCCGGGCGGGCACGCCTCAAGCGGCTTTATGGTGATGGGGCTGTTCTTCGCCTTCTGGCGTGAACGTCCGCGCCTGGCCTGGGGAATGGTCGCCGCGGGTATCGTGCTCGGGCTGGGGATGGGCTATGGCCAGGTGATGCGCGGTGCACATTTCTTCTCCCATAACCTGTGGGCAGGCTGGTGGGTGTGGTTTTCTCAGGTGGTGGCCTATGGCCTGGTGTCCGCCTGGTTTGCAAAAGAGTAACGAGGATATGTTAGAAGATCTGAACTACGGACTGTTTCATCTGATCAATGCCACACCTGCTTCAGCGGAGTGGAGCATTAATCTCGCCACCTTTGTGGCGAAAGACCTGATCAGCATCGTGCCGGCGCTGATTGCGATCCTCTGGCTGTGGGGACCGCGCAAACAGGTGGGTGCCCAGCGCCAGCTGGTGATTAAAATTGCCATGGCGCTGGTGATTAGCCTGGCAGCGTCGTGGCTGCTGGGGCATCTCTTCCCTCATGACCGCCCGTTTGTCGATCGTGTCGGCTATAACTTCCTGCCTCACGCCGCAGACGACTCCTTCCCGAGCGATCACGGCACCGTCATTTTCACCTTTGCGCTGGCGTTTCTGTTCTGGCACCGCGTCTGGTCGGGCATCGTCTTAATGATGGTAGCCTGCGCTGTCGCCTGGTCCCGCGTCTATCTTGGCGTGCACTGGCCGATGGATATGCTGGGCGGGCTGATGGTCGGCTTGCTGGGCTGCCTTAGCGCGCAGATCCTCTGGAATCTGTGCGGTGACGTTATCTATCAACGTCTTTCGCAGCTTCACCGCTTCTGCTTTGCCCTGCCTATCCGTAAAGGCTGGATACGTGACTAAGTCGGGTTTAGCGAGTTAAACTTGAGCCCCCGGCGTAACGGGGGTTCATTTTTGGCTCCGAGGACCTATGGAAACACGACGTGACGAACGGCTGGCTCAACTGATTAATGCGCTTAAGCGCAGCGATAAATTGCATCTGAAAGAAGCCGCCGCGCTGCTGGGTGTCTCTGAGATGACCATTCGACGGGATCTCAACAGTGAAAGCGGCCCCGTAGTGCTGCTTGGCGGCTATATCGTCCTCGAACCCCGCAGCGCCAGCCACTATCTGCTGAGCGATCAAAAGACCCGCCTGGTGGAAGAGAAGCGCAAAGCCGCACGTCTGGCCGCCTCGCTGGTGCAGCCGCATCAAACGCTCTTTTTCGATTGCGGTACCACTACCCCCTGGATCATCGAAGCCATTGATAACGACCTGCCCTTTACCGGCGTCTGCTACTCCCTGAATACGTTCCTCGCCCTGCAGGAAAAACCGGGGTGCCGGGTGATCCTCTGCGGCGGCGAGTTCCACGCCAGCAATGCCATTTTCAAACCGCTCAATCTGCAGGACACGCTTAATAATCTCTGCCCGGATATCGCCTTTTACTCCGCGGCGGGTGTGCATGTCCGTCAGGGCGCGACCTGCTTTAATCTGGATGAGCTGCCGGTAAAACAGTGGGCGATGAGCATGGCTCAGTACCATGTGCTGGTGGTGGATCACAGCAAGATAGGTAAAGTGCGCCCGGCGAGAATGGGCGAGCTGACCTGTTTTGATGCCATCGTGAGCGACTGCCGTCCGGATGAGGAATTGGTTGCTTATGCTAAGGCGCAGCAGATAAAGCTGATGTACTGAGTGGGGTTTACTGCCCGGCGGCGCTGCGCTTGCACGGGCCTACGATTCAGGCGTTTGGGCTGTTCATAGGCCGGGTAAGGCGAAGCCGCTACCCGGCGCTGTTTTATTTACTTAAACCAACCCCCAAACCATTCGTGGAATTTCATCATGACGAAATCCCACATCCGGCCAAAGAAGCCCCCCTCTTCCACCGCCTCCATCACAATCAGCGGACGCTGTTCGATGGATTTGCCGTTCAGCTGGAAGTCGATGGTACCGACCACCTGGCCTTTCTTCAGCGGCGCAGTGAGCTGTTTGTCGGTGAGGGTGTAGCTGGCCTTCAGGTTTTTCAGCTGGCCGCGCGGAATGGTCACGGAACCGCTCTCCCCGGCGCCGAGTTTAACCTCGCTCTTGTCGCCAAACCAGACGCGCTGGCTGACAAACGTCGCATCCGGCTTGATAGGGGTAACAGTTTCGAAGAAGCGGAAGCCCCAGGTCAGCAGTTTTTCCGACTCGTTAAAGCGGATGCGGTCGGTTTTGGTGCCCAGCACCACTGAGATCAGACGCATATCGCCCTGGGTCGCCGACGCCACGAGGTTGTAGCCAGCCCCCGCCGTGGTTCCGGTTTTCATCCCGTCAACGTTAAGGTTGCTGCTCCAGAGCAGGCGGTTACGGTTCGGCTGGCGGATTTTGTTGAAAGTAAACTCTTTCTCTTTGTGGATCGCATACTCTTCCGGCACGTCATGAATCAGTGCCTTACCGAGCAGGGCCATATCGCGGGCGGTACTGAACTGGCCCGGCGCATCCAGACCGTGAACGGTTTTAAAGGTGGTGTTGGTGAGGCCCAGTCGCTGGGCATAGCCATTCATCAAACCAATAAAAGAATCCTGACTGCCGGCCACATAATCGGCCAGCGCGATACAGGCATCATTTCCTGACTGAATGATTACCCCTTTGTTCAGGTCAGAAACCGCCACCTGATCGCCAGGCTTCAGGAACATGACCGAGGAGCCGCGCAGCGCCGGGTTACCGGTCGCCCAGGCATCTTTACCGATGGTCACCATGTCGGTGAGCTTGATTTTGCCCGCTTTCAGCGCCTGCCCTACCACGTAGCTGGTCATGATTTTGGTCAGGCTTGCAGGATCAAGTTTCTCGTCAGCGTTGCCCTCGGCCAGCACTTTACCGCTGGCGTAGTCCATCAGTATCCAGGCGCGCGCATCAACCGGCGGTGCCTCTGGCGCCGCCTGTTCCGCTGCGTACAGCGAAGGTGCAAAAAGGACCAGCAGCGCACTACCTGCTACCAGACCACGTAAATAAGAAGTTTTTCGCATCATGTTGCCACCCGAATGTCCATTCCAAAAATCACGTCATACCGCCGTGTCGCAAGAAACGTTGATTAATAACGTACTAATGGCTTTAAAAAAACTAAAACCTGGTAAACTTTTTTAAAGTTTACGCAATTACAATCCGATAAGCTTTGACCCCATCGATTTTTTTCGTCTCTGTTGCGTATTTGTTAGGTTTATCCCAACATGGAAGCCCTACACACGGATCTCATCCTGATATCGGCTTTAATTATAAGGGGTTATTATGATTACTTTGTGGGGCCGGAACAATTCAACGAACGTCAAAAAGGTGCTCTGGACGCTGGAAGAGCTCGATTTACCCTTCAACCAGATCATGGCGGGAATGCAGTACGGGGTGAATAAAGAGGCGGAGTATCTGGCGATGAATCCCAATGGCCTGGTACCGCTGCTGCGCGATGACGAAACCGATCTGACGCTGTGGGAGTCCAACGCTATTGTGCGCTACCTTGCGGCGCAATATGGACAGAACAGGCTGTGGATCGATGCCCCTGCGAAGCGTGCCGTGGGTGAGAAGTGGATGGACTGGGCTAACCAGACGCTCTCCCCCGCCCACCGGGTGATCCTGATGGGGCTGGTGAGAACCCCGGAAGCCGAACGTAACTATGCGGCGATTAACGCAGCAAAAGAGAGCTGCGAATCCCTGTTCGCCATGCTGGATGAGGCTCTCGCAACGCAACCGTGGCTGTCGGGCGATGCGTTTGGCGTGGGGGATATCGCCGTCGCACCGTTTGTCTGGAACCTCACCAACGTCGATCTTGAGTGGACGCCGCGCCCCAATCTGGCGCGCTGGCTGACCAACCTGAGCGAGCGACCGGCATACCGCAACGTGGTGATGATCCCGGTCAGCTAAGCTATGTCCCGGACGGGCTGACCTTCAACAGCTGCCCGTCCGACTCATCGGTCAGCACGTATAAATAGCCATCCGGCCCGACCCGCACATCGCGCACCCGCTGATTGCGATCCCCCAGAATACGCCCCTCTTCCGTCACGCGATTGCCGTTAACGTTCAGCACAATCACATCTTTGTCTTTCAGCGCGCCGATAAAGAGTTTGTTCTTCCACTGCGGGAAAACATCGCTGTTGTAGAAGGCCATGCCGCTGAGGGCCGGGGACTGCTTCCAGACAAACAGCGGCGGCTCGGTGCCTGCCACCTGCTCGCCCTTCGCTTCCGGTATCGGCAATCCGCTGTAGTTGATGCCGTGCGTCGCCAGCGGCCAGCCGTAGTTTTTGCCCTTTTCCGGAATGTTGATTTCATCGCCGCCGCGTGGGCCGTGCTCATTAAGCCACAGCGTATCGCTCCACGGGTTCATCGCTAACCCCTGCGGGTTACGAATGCCGTAAGACCAGATCTCGGGTCGTGCGCCCTGACGGTTTACGAACGGGTTATCGTCCGGTACGGCCCCCTGGTCAGTAAGACGCACCACTTTGCCCTGCAGCTTGTCCAGATCCTGGGCGGTGGGCCGCTGATTATTCTCCCCCAGGGCGATATAGAGATAGCCTTTCCCGTCGAACACCAGCCGGCCACCAAAGTGATTGCCTGTGGAGAGTTTTGGCTGCTGGCGGAAGATCACCTTGAAGCCCTCCAGCCGGGTATTGTCGTCGCTGAGACGGCCATACCCTACCGCGGTGCCCGCTTTACCGTCATCCCCCGCTTCGGCATAGCTCAGCCAGACCCGACGCGACGTGGCAAAATCAGGGGCCAGCGCCACGTCAAGCAACCCGCCCTGGCCGTTAGCCCAGACCTTTGGCACGCCGACGATGGGATCGGAGAGCCCTTTGCCCGCCTGCCAGCGCTTAAGCTGCCCGCCTTTCAGGGTGATCAACATCCCCTGATCTTCCGGCAGGAACGCCAGCGCCCACGGATGATCGAGTTTATTTTGCAGTACCGAAACCTTCACGTCGGCTGACGCGGCAAACAGCGAGGCAGAGATCAGTAACAATGGCAGGGAAATAAGCGAGGATCGACGCATAATGCACTCCTTTACAAGGTATGACTTAAAGGTAGCCACTCAGCGCAGGGGCATTATCACTTTTACAAAAGCTTAAGCAGTTGGGGGAGTTGCCTCCCCCGGGGTCAGCTCCGAATCAGCGGTGTATGCGATTTCAGATACTGGATGCAGAGAGTGAGATCGTTCAGACAGCTTTCCAGCTTCTCTGCGTTGACGGCGATGAATGTCGGGCAATCATGGTTGCCGGTCATCATACAGACGCCTGCGGTGGTGAGCGAACCGGCGGCACGATAGAGCATCGCCTGCTCCTCAGCATTGCAGTGCGCCCTCAGTTCAGGCGCTTTTTCACGCATGTAAGTACAAAGTTCAAAAAAATTGTCACGCAGATGGTCGCTTTCGCTGACTGACATATACCCCTTCGCTTTCCTTAACTGCAGATAGGCCGCGAGATCGATTCGGGCGTTGATCATCTTGTTAAGAAGATCGCGTTTTAGTCTGTCAACGGACATGCTTTTTCCCCCCTTGTCAGCCTTAGTACACTCTTAGATTATGTCTATTTTTTGCGCAGTTTAATGCGTCAGGTCAATAATCCACGGCGGATGACTGACATTTACAATGTTAAATTGTCCCGGATGGGTATCGCCAAAAACAGGCGGACCCGCAGGCGCTTAAATCCTTATTCTTCTTCCGGTGCGCAATATCAGGCTACCTGCGTCTGCCGCTGCACAGATCGCTATAAATTCGCCGCGGAAATCTGTACAATCCCTGCCCTGATAACTCCATAACTGACTACTTTTTAATCTATGAGCAATGTTACGCACCAGCCGAAAATCGGCTTCGTCTCTCTGGGCTGCCCGAAAAACCTGGTGGATTCCGAACGTATCCTGACCGAGCTTCGCACCGAAGGCTATGACGTGGTACCAAGCTACGACAACGCCGATATGGTGATCGTTAACACCTGCGGCTTTATCGATAGCGCCGTACAGGAGTCTCTGGAAGCCATCGGTGAAGCACTCACCGAAAACGGCAAGGTGATTGTCACCGGTTGCCTGGGTGCCAAAGTCGATCAGATCCGCGAAGTCCATCCTAAGGTGCTGGAAATCACCGGTCCGCACAGCTATGAGCAGGTGCTGGAACATGTGCACCACTACGTGCCAAAACCAAAGCACAACCCGTTCCTGAGCCTGGTGCCGGAACAGGGCGTGAAGCTGACGCCCCGTCACTATGCGTACTTAAAAATTTCCGAAGGCTGCAACCATCGCTGCACCTTCTGCATTATCCCGTCGATGCGTGGCGATCTGGTGAGCCGTCCGATTGGCGAAGTGCTGGCCGAAGCCAAACGTCTGGCCGATGCGGGCGTAAAAGAGCTGCTGGTGATCTCTCAGGATACCTCCGCCTACGGCGTGGACGTGAAGCACCGCTCCGGTTTCCACAACGGCGAGCCGGTGAAAACCAGCATGGTCGGCCTGTGCGAACAGCTCGCTAAGCTGGGCATCTGGACCCGTCTGCACTACGTCTACCCTTACCCGCACGTGGACGACGTGATCCCGCTGATGGCGGAAGGCAAGATCCTGCCGTACCTGGATATCCCGCTGCAGCACGCCAGCCCGCGCATCCTGAAGCTGATGAAGCGTCCTGGCTCCGTTGACCGCCAGCTGGCGCGCATCAAGCAGTGGCGTGAAATCTGTCCGGATCTGACCCTGCGCTCCACCTTTATCGTCGGCTTCCCGGGTGAAACCGAAGAAGATTTCCAGATGCTGCTCGATTTCCTGAAAGAAGCCCGTCTGGATCGCGTGGGTTGCTTCAAGTACAGCCCGGTTGAAGGCGCGACCGCCAACGAACTGGCGGATCAGGTGCCGGAAGAGATCAAAGAAGAGCGCTGGAACCGCTTCATGCAGCTGCAACAGCAGATCTCTGCTGAACGTCTGCAGGAGAAAGTGGGCCGCGAAATTCTGGTGATCATCGACGAAGTGGATGAAGAAGGCGCCATTGGCCGCAGCATGGCCGACGCCCCGGAAATCGACGGTGCGGTCTACCTGAACGGTGAAACGAAGGTGAAACCGGGCGATATCGTGCGCGTGAAGGTTGAAAATGCTGACGAATATGACCTGTGGGGCAGCCGGGTTTAATCACACAGCTACATAGATTAAGGGGACGTCACGTCCCCTTTTTTATTGTGATTAATACTCAAACTGCCGGTAATAACGGCGGATATCCAGACTGTGGCCGGTGTAATGCTCGAAGTGGGCGGCAAGACGGTCCACCAGCAGGGTTGAGATGACGCACGGCGCCAGCAGCCAGCGGAACGCATCGTCAATGCCCGCCAGGGTGTAATCACGCGGATCAAACACCACCAGATTATCGGTAATTTTCGCCGCGAAACGTTCGACGCGGTCGTCCAGCGCCCGGCATTTGCCCTCGCCTTTGACCAGGAACAGCGGCACCTCTTTCTCCAGCAGCTCCAGCGTGCCGTGGAAAAACTCCGCAGACGAAACCGATTTGGTGCGCTTCCACTGCATCTCCTCCAGAATGCACATCGAGAAGAGATAGACTTCGCCCCACATCTCCGCGCCGCCAATCCACATCATATAATCGGCGGTATGGTATTTTTGCGCGATGGCATCCGCCTGTGGATCAAATTGCTTTTTGGCGTTAAGGAGATTCTCAGGTAACAGCTCCAGCTGGCTGGCAAAGCGGTCGTAATCCACGAATTCCCCGTTACGATGCAGTAAGCGGAAAAATACCCAGTAGAGCAGCATATATTCATATTCCACGCCGTTCTTGTGCCGCATCGGAATATGCCAGGTGGCGGCATTCGCCAGCGGTGAGTCGCTGTTTTTGGTGATCGCCACCACGCGGATCCCCTGCGCCTTGCACCATTCGGCAATCGCCACCGACTCTTTGGTATCCCCCGATTTCGACAGCGTAATCACCACGGAATCTTTATTTAAGCGTTTATGTCCGGCATGAATTAATTCTGCCGCCTGTTCAAGGTAAACCGGTATTTCGGTTAATTCCCGGGCGAAGGCGTTAATGGCCATCATCGGCGCCAGCGATCCCCCTACCGAGGCGAAAAATAACGTGCTGAAGCCCTGCTGAATAATCTCATCAGCAACCTGTTCCGCCTGTTTACGCGCAGCAACAATCTCACGAGCACTGGTCAGGTACTCGTCCTGATTAAAACCTAACATAGTTGTTCTCCTGCTATATTTTGCTTTTTAAAACCCGATCGAAGTCATCGAAGATACGCACCGAGAGATCGATGCCTTTGGCGCAGGCGGTACGCCAGGCCAGAATTTGCATGGGGACAATCAACAGCAGCGGCGAGAGCAGATGCGGCAGGCCGCAGTTCAGCGCCAGGGTATTTTCCTGCTCCTCGCCCGTCAGCGTCACCAGAAACGTCTGTTTAACCGCCGGGGCCATATAGTCCCTGAGCGCCCGCAGGCGTGGGTTTGGTGCATCCTCAATAAAGAACATCACATGCTCTGCGTTGGCCTCCAGATAGGGGCCATGCATGTAGGCTTCCAGCTCAAATCCGCCGGACGGCACCCGCACCGTTTCGGTGAACTTGGTTTCGAACTCCTTCGCCACCCCGGTCAGGGCCCCTTCGCCGATGGCAACAAAGCGTGTGCCCTCCCGAAGAGTGTGCTGATGGTGCGCGAAAAACGTCTCCGTGCGGGCGATGGTGTCGGGGATCGCCGTTGCAAGCTGGTGCAGCGCCTTCAGGTAGTCCTGTGCTTCCCGTTCATCAATCTGCTGTTGCGCCTGGGCAAGCGTGAGCGCAACCAGCAGCAGATTGAGCACCGTGGCGCTAAAGCCGCGGGTCACAAACCCCACCTTCTCGATCCCGGTATGGATATCCAGCACACGATCGCAGCGGCGGCCTATCGGGCTATCCGGGTCTGACGTCAGGGCGAACACCGGCAGCCCGGCGGCCTGCACTTTTTCCATCGCCGCCAGCGTCGAGGCGCTTTTTCCGCTCTGGGAGACCACCAGCACCATGTCGGTGTGCGGGTCGATGGCTTCATAATGCACAAAGTTGTACGGCTCCTTGATTTCCACCAGCAGGCCGAAGCGGTGTTCAAAGAAGTAGCGCGCGCACATCGCCGCATTGAGCGACGATCCGGTCGCCAGCACCAGCAGACGGCGTACCGGGTGCTGACGGGCAAAGGCCTCCAGCGATTCGAGATGAGCCGGATAGTGCCGGAGAATATTCTCCAGCGCCGCAGGCTGCTCCTCGATATAGGTCATCATTGTTGGTTGCATCGTTTTCTCCGCTTAAAACAGACCGATCCACGAACCCAGAATGCCCACCAGCGCCATGCCGCCGATGATGGTGAGCGGTTTTACCTTGCGCCCCAGCAGCCAGTAGACAATGCCGAAGCTGATAAGGGGCAGCAGACAAGGCATGATGTTGTCGATGATCCCCTGGACCTCGGTTTTCGCCTCTCCCGCGCCGAAGGAGACAGGGATAGTGATGTTGATCATCGAGGCGGCCATCGCCCCCACCACCATCAGCCCGATAATCGACGCCCCGTAGGTAAGGCTCTCCATCATCCCGCTCTTCTGCACCCGATGGAGCACCCCGGTGCCCAGCACGTATCCCCAGCGGGTAAAAAGCCAGCGCACCAGAATGTGCGGCACGTTAAACACCAGCAGGAACAGGATTGGCCCCAGGATGTTGCCCTGCAGCGCCAGGCTGGTGCCGATCCCGGTGGCGATCAGGCGCAGCGTCCCCCAGAAGAAGGAGTCCCCCAGCCCGGCCAGCGGCCCCATCAGCGACGCCTTCACGTTGTCGATTGCCGTGCCGTCCATCTCGTTTTGCTGGCTGTTTTTCTCCTCCATCGCCGTGGTGATGCCCAGCAGCAGCGTGACGATATGCGGCGTGGTGTTGAAGAACACCAGGTGGCGTTTTAGTGCCGCCGCCAGCGCGGCCTTTTGCGGATAGAGCTTTTTCAGCACCGGGATCAGGGCATAGACGAAGGCAAGGTTCATCTGCCGCTCATAGTTCCAGGAAAACTCCATCTGGAACGACCGCCAGAACACCCGGCGCAGATCGCGGGCGTTAATCGCGTTCTCATCCTGCGTCTCGGGCAGGGTCTCTTCAGAAATCTTCGTCGTCATCAGCGACTCCTTGATCGGTCGTTGTACGGGGAGCGTTAGGGGCGGTCATATTGACCATCACCACCGCCACAATGGCACCGAGAATGGCGATACCGGTGACGGGTATTTTCAGGTACGCCATCAGGGCAAAGCCGAGGAAGAAGAACGGGGCCACTTTTTTGTTGATCAACAGCCGGGCGAGCATGGCAAAGCCCAGCGCCGGAATGATCCCCGTCGCCACGCTTAACCCGTGCTTAATAAATTCCGGGATGGCATCCAGCAATGATTTCACCGCGCTGCTGCCCACCAGGAATGACACCGTCACCACCGCCGCCAGCATCAGCGACAGACCAAACCCGGCGATAAGGTGCATCCGCTCGATACCGCCGGTATCCGCCTGTTCGGCATAGCTGTCGGCCTTCTGGCTGAGCATGGGGATAAACATGCCGAGATAGACGTTTTTCAGCACCAGCGTCAGGGTGGCGATTGGCAGGCCGAGCAGCAGCGCCGTTTCCGTTCCCGCCCCGGAGGTGATGGCGAATGCCACGCCGAGCACCCCGCCGGTGACCACGTCCGGCGGGATCGACGCCCCCACCGAAAACGAGCCGATAAACGCCAGCTCGAGCGTCGCGCCCATCACCACCCCCGTCTGCACATCGCCCAACACCAGCCCGGTTAACAGGCCGGTGACAATGGGCCGGGAGAGCAGCGAGGTGCCGAGGGCATATTCAGACTGGGCGATAAACGCCACCAGTCCGAGTAAAAGTGCCTCTACCATAGTGAGTCCTCATGAATTACAGCGTTTCGGCTAATAACTGCTTGCGATCGTTCGGCACCTGGCGTATTTCGACTTCAATACCGTTGCCGACCAGTTGAGTAAGTTTTTCTATTTCGTCCGGCAGCAAATTAATGGCCTTAGAGATATTGCGCGCCCCCTCTTTCGCTTTAATGCCGCCAAGATTAATGCTTTTAATACCGTCCACCGCCGAAGCTAAACGCCAGGCATCGTCTACGGACTCCACAACGATAAAAAGATGATATTTATCGGTGACGCCGCTTTTAATGGCTTCAATGGAGTCGTTGATATTTTTAATCACCAGCTTCACCGCGGGCGGTTTTGCCAGCTTGATGGTCGTTTTACGTAATTCATCATTGGGCACACTGTCGTTGGCAATTAATATGCAATCCGCCCCGACATACTGGGTCCAGGAAAAGGCGACCTGTCCGTGTAATAATCGGTGGTCAACGCGTAATAACGTAATCATTATTCTTCCTCTCGATCAGAAGTCTTTATCCGCCTGCAGCGCACTGGCAATAGACTGGTTGCAATACTGAATACTCTCTCTGGAACTGAATAACGCTTCGTGAATTAATTTCTCGCTATCCTGCTCATCCGCTGAAATCAGCAAGCCGATCACCAACGGGAGATTGAGGCCTGCGATCAAATGAAAATTTGGCCGGTGCAAAAAGCGGATAAATTCGTTGTTGACGCTACCGGCAAAAATATCGGTGATCGCAATCACCTCATCCTCTTCGGGCAGGCTGGCGAGTAAGGTTTCTACCTGCTCGGTTAAATCGCGGTTCTCGTCGACGTAGGCGCAGAGCGTATGGATGTCCTGCTGCTTGCCGAGGATCAGCTCAACCGAATCGAGTAACCCGCGGGCAAAGGTGCCGTGACTGGCAAAAATGTAATGTCGTTTCATCCTGTCCTCGAAAGCTCATTCCACTGTGCAGCGATGTGCTAAACAGAGAGTGCAACCCACGTGCCAGAAAAAGTGGCGCGTGGGAGGAGAGAAGGATGGGAGGGTTTAAAACTCTTGATCTGCCTGAATAAATTCCGTATCCAGGGTCAGAATATTGTGGATATAACAGAGCTCGACGACGGGGATTTTGACACTATAACTGCTCTCAATGACACTAAAGGCCTGGCGCAGCAGCGCCAGCTCGCTTTCAGGACACTGTTGTCCGGCATAGGTGGAAGGTGACGCGTTGCGGATGAGCCGCTCGATCAGACAGCTAATGTGCACATAGAGCGCCACCTTGCGTTCGTTTGGTACCTGGTAGCCAGCCAGATGCTCATAGCGAAAGACAAACTGCTCCACCTGGTTAATCACTTTGGTGGTATCCAGAATGGTGACCGACTCAATCACCCGCCGCAGGGAGAAGTTCTTCAGCAGCAGATTGTTAATCTCGTCCACCTGCTCCTGGGTGGCAATGTCACCAAAGATGCGCATCAGCGGTCGCGTCCCCTCCCCGGCAATCAGCGAATCCAGCGAGATCCACGGCACAGCGGGCACCTGTGGATCGAAGGTGCCGACAATCGCCAGTATGTCGTAGCGGTTGAAGGCCACCGTCCGCTCCTGGGGGGCGCTGAGCATCTCGTAATCGCAGGCGATCACCTCTATCCCCAGCGCCTCCGGGATGCTGGCCTTCAGCAGATGACAGAGATTGGCCGCCGCGCCGATTCCGGTGATGCAGGTGGTGAGGATCACCCGGGGTTTACTGGCCTGCGGCCAGAAGATCTGGTGCTCCACCGGTAAATCCGCGCCAACCTCCTGAGCAATCGCTTCAATGTGGTGCCCTTGCAGGATCCGCTCTCCGACATAGAGCGCCATGCTGGTGGAGACGTTATTCACAATCGCCACCGGGGTCGAGAGGCGACGCTGAAAGTGGCTATGGATAGCATTAAGCGACCCCATATCCACCAGGATCATCAGCCCAGACGTCACGGCGTTACTTTCGATGTAGTGCATGACCTGCTGGGCAATCGCCTCCGGCGTAACGTCGAGGGGCATGTCGAAGGATTCAAAAACGGTCTGTTTCAGTAAGCGATTCGCCACGTTAGCAATACTGCTGGCGGTGGCGTAGCCGTGGGCCAGGATCACCGCCCGCGTCACCTGGGATTGACTTACCGCCCCGGCTTTATGTAGCCACAGCACCAGCAGCAGGGCATCGATGCGCTGGGCGTCGATATCGAGTTTTTGCGTCAGGGCGGCGATCATCGCCTGGCAAAAACGGTACAGCTGGGGGTACTTTTGCGCCAGGAAATCATCCAGCAGACGGACACGCTCCTGGCTCAGGGCCGAGAGCCCCCCATGGGCGCGATGCACAAGATAGTGGCTCAGGGCGTAGATCCCATTGCCGTTAAACTGCACGTTAAACTGCTGCTCCAGGCGGTAAAACGCCTCCCGCACCTGCTGGGTGGTGAGCTGCAACAGTGGCGAGGCGGTAGTCTCGCGATGATGGAACACCAGCCTGTCGAACAGGGTTTCGATCTCTTCCCCCATCCGCCGGTGCACATCCTCCCAGTCTGACCGACCGGCGATCACCTCTTCGTACAGAGCCAGCACCTGACACTGGGTGTCATGGATCAACCCCTGGGTCCGGTCGTGGGCGCGGAGCAGCCACAGCAGGTTGGTCTGCGGCGCTATCGTCAGCGGCTCTTCCACCACGGGCGCATCGCTCAGCGTCGGGATGGCAGCCAGCACCTTCTCCGGCAGATCCTGAAGGGTAACGCTAATTGTCTCCTGCCCCCGCTGCCTGGCCCATGCCGCGGCGACCGCATACTTAACCACGTTTTTCAGCTCGCCCACGTTACCGCGATAAAGGACGTGGAGAAGCACCTGGCGCAGTCGGGGCGTAAGAGTCAGGGGAACATCCAGCTTCTTCGCTTCCCGCCAGAAGAACTGAAGGATCAACGCCTCTTTTTCCTGGCGGGAACGCGCGTTAAGGTCGGGCAGCGTGACCAGAATGGGGATACGCCGCAGGAAGGTGGTTAAGAAGGTGCTGTGCAGATCCTCGGTAGTGGCAAAGACCAGCCGGGTGGTGATGGGACGACCCTGGGCGGTTTCCCCCACCCGGTAGATCTCCTTGCGATCGAGCCAGGTAAAGAGTTTCTCCTGGCCTTCGGCATTCAGGCGATGCACTTCGTCGAGAAACAGCATTCCGCCGTCGGCGGCCTCAAAGGCCCCCTGCCTGTCGGTCTGCGCGCCGGTAAAAGCCCCTTTCACATAGCCAAACAGGTTTGCCGCCAGCAGCTCCGGGTTGCTGGCGTACTGGGCGCAGTTGAAGCTGACAAAGGGGGCATCATCCGCCAGTAGCCCCTGCGAGATGGCGTAGGCATGCATCAGGTTCGCCATATAGCTTTTGCCGGTGCCGCTCTCCCCGGTGATCAGCAGCGGCAGACCACCATCGGGGTAAAAGAGCGCCGTTTTCAGCTGGGCAATGGCCTTCTTCAGGCTGCCATCATGACCGATCAGCAGCGAAAAGTGATCCGGGGGCGCCTGTTCACTGGTGCCGTCGTTAAGCAGCTGCGCAATGCTGTCGTATTCGTTACCTGACAGAGGGGAGAACTGCTGGCTGAAGGCTTTCTTGTGCAGGAAGTAGACCGGCCGGGTATTGATTTTAACCAGCTCGCCCTGCGCTACCAGCTGGTTCAGATAGTGGCTGGCGGTGTTGCGTTTGAGATCAAACCGCTCTGCCAGATAGCTGGCGGTAAAGACCTCACTCAGGTTTTGCGGGTCAAAAAAATCGGTCTGGTTGGCCAAAAAGCTCAGGATTTCATTACGCATGGCTTATCCCACAACTGGAGTGTCATGGGGATATGATGCCCGCAAATGCGCGGGCGGAGGGAACGCGACGGCGGGTTATGTGCGCTTTTGTGGAGGAGTGCACAGAATGCCAGCGGGGGGAACAATGCCCAGGCCGGGTAGATTTACATCTTTTCTGAAGGCGCCTCGCAGGATTGAATTCTGCGCTATTTCCCTGCTTTAACCGTGCCTGTTTGCGGCGTAGGGTGTTTGTACGCCAATAACATTAAACCGAATCGGGTTATGACCGTTTTCTCTCACGACAACGTGAGAAGATGACAGCTAAGGAAGGCTGATGAAATGCGCAATTTATCGCTCCAGGAAATACACGAGCAGTGCCTTAACACTACCCAAAAAATCATACAGGGTTTCGGTTGGGGCAGCATTGTAGTCAGCGCGTTAAGTCAAACAGACAAAAATTATCTTCATAAAGAGAGCGATAACGCTGTTCTCAACTGGCGATGGGGGATGGAGCATTATCATGGAAGCGCCAACGATGACGGCATTTTAGATATCAGCCTAAAAAGTACGAAGGCTAACGATCCCGGCGCCCTGCATGCAGCGATAATTTGCAAATATGATGCTCGCCGGGAAGAGTTCGCCATTTGTATGCTGGAAAATCTGATAACTGATGAACACTCCGCACTTACAGGCAACGTCTTTATCATTGCACTGGTCTATTCGACAATATTTTGCAGCATGATGGAACTTGAGGATGTGGTTATAGAAAATCCATTGGAGGAGATAAAACCACGATATCGAGCATATGGGTTCTCACAAGTTTTTTACGCACCCAATAAAATGTCTTCTTCAGTAGCAGATATTCAGGCAATGATTCGACGTAAAGTGATGAGTATGACCTGACATAAAAATGGACTGTTTGTCAGGCAAAGACGACCGCTGTAAACTCAGATGCAATGGTCAAAAACTAACCGGGAGAGGTTATGATCAAGCAAAACAAAAAAATTGATTCCACCAAAGCGATGGCTGCGGCCCAACGCGCCGCAGACTTCTGGGCAACGATTGACGGCAACAAACTTGCACAAGTAGGCCAGCGTGAAAAAGAGAGGGATCTCGTGGGTCCAACAAAGAAGGCTGAATACGTCAAATTAGGCTAAGGGATTTCCTCTCATTCCAGCCCTCTCTCTAAAGAGAGGGGCTGACTATGCACCGAGTTAGATCGTAATCCGGTAGCGAACGTAATCATCCACCGTGGCCAGCTTGTCATAGAGCGCCCGGGCCGGATTGCCCTCCCGGGTCACCCAGTAGACCTTCGACCAGCCCTTATTCCGGGCCTCAGCAATAATGGCTTCGATCAGCGCCCTGCCCGCCCCTTTGCCGCGCGCCGCGTCATCCACAAACAGATCTTCCAGATAACACAGCGGCTGGGTTACCCAGGTGCCTTCATGCAGCACGCAGATGGCAAAACCCACTACACCCTGTTCCGTTTCTGCCAGTCGGCAAAACAGTCCCGAATCCGGGGATAATACCCGGCGCCAGGTCGCCAGCGTCACCGCCTCATCCAGCGCGGTGCCGTAAAAATCGAGATAGCCTTGCCACAGCGCTAACCATGCTGCGTAATCTTCCGCTTTCGCTTCACGCACCTTAATCATTGATGTGATCCTTGATGTGTCTGATATCTCCCGATGATAACAAGGATTGTCTGGAAGCTGCCGTAATCATTCTGAAACAGCCCTCCCTCCGGGGATGGCTTCGCTGAACCAGGCTACCTTTATAGCTATCCACATCACCGGAGAAAACAATGAAAGTCTTAATGGTTCTCACCTCTCACAGTGAACTGGGCAATACCGGCAAGAAAACCGGCTTCTGGCTGGAGGAGTTTGCCGCCCCCTATTACGTCTTCAAAGACGCAGGTGCCGAGGTGGTGCTGGCTTCCCCGGCGGGCGGCCAGCCGCCACTGGATCCCAAAAGTGATTCCGCCGATTTTCAGACCGAACTGACCCGGCGCTTCAAAGCCGATCCGGCGGCCCAGCGCGAGCTCGCCAATACCCTGAAGCTCGACAGCGTGCGTCAGGACGATTTTGATGCCGTCTTCTATCCGGGCGGCCACGGCCCGCTGTGGGATCTGGCCGAATCCCAGACCTCCATCTCCCTGATTGAAGCCTTCACCCGCGCGGGTAAACTCACCGGCTTCGTCTGCCATGCTCCGGGCGTTCTGCGCCATGTGAAGGCCGCCTCTGGCGAGCCGCTGGTCAAGGGCCGTCAGGTGACCGGTTTTACCAATGGCGAAGAGGCCGACGTCGAGCTGACCGACATCGTTCCTTTCCTGGTGGAAGATGAGTTGATCGCCCTGGGTGCGAACTACCAGAAAGGCCCGAACTGGGGATCCTTTATTGTCGAAGACGGCCAGTTGATCACCGGGCAGAACCCGGCAAGCTCCGAAGAGACGGCCAAAGCGCTGGTTGCTGCGCTGCGCTAACTCCCCACCCGGCCGCTGGCCGGGCTTTTCGCCTGCGTGAACCGCAAAGAGTGTTAAATGCAAAACAGTTTCAGGCTGTTAAGATTTTGCGCTTCACACGGGAGAACGCATGAACACCATTATTGACCTGTTTAACGACCATAAAAGCGAGCGCAGCTTTACCGATCAAGCCATCGATGACACCACGCTCGAACGCATTATCAGCACTGCTTACCGTGCTCCTACCTCCGTCCATTCCCAGCAGGTGTCGGTTATTGTCACGCGCGATGCCGAAAAGCGGGCGCAAATTTCACAGATCGCCGGCGGCCAGCCGTGGATTGCCAAAGCCCCGGTGTTTATCACCTTTGTGCTGGATATGTACAAAACCGAGGTTGGCATGAAGCTGGCGGGTAACGAGCAGGTGGCGCACCAGAGTATCGAAAGCCTGGTGGCAGGCGCGACCGACGTGGGCATTGCCCTGGGCTCGGTGATGGCGGCGGCCCGTTCTGAAGGGCTGGGGATTGTGCCGATTGGCGGGATCCGTCTGAAGCCGCAAGAGCTGATTGAACTGCTTGAGCTACCGGAACACACCTTCCCGGTCGCGGGCGTGGTGATTGGTCATGTCGATGTGCCATCCCATCACAAACCGCGTCTGCCGCTGGAGACCTTCCGCCACGACGAAGCCTATGTCACCGACGGGCTGGAAGCGAAAATCACCCGCTACAACCAGCAGATGACCGAACACTGGCAGGCGATTAACCGTACCGACGGCGAAACCTGGAGTGAAAGCGTGAGCGGTTATTACCAGCACATTTACTTCCCGGACGTACTGCCAGCCCTGATTAAGCAGGGCTTCGGCGTCGACAAGTAATCTCTGCCCTTGCCCGGCGGCGCTGCGCTTGCGCGGGCCTACGGGTTAAATGCCGTTTGTAGGCCGGGTAAGCGTCAGCGCCACCCGGCATAAATGCGAGCACCCGATCACCCCTTAATGCGCGGGTCCAGCGCGTCCCGCAGTCCATCACCCAACAGATTAAACGCCAGCACGGTGAGGAAGATCGCCATGCTCGGGAACAGCGCCACGTGCGGAGCAATCACCATATCGGCCCGCGCCTCGTTAAGCATTGCGCCCCATTCCGGGGTGGGCGGCTGGGCGCCTAAGCCGAGGAACGACAGGCTGGCGGCGGAGATAATCGACACCCCAATACGCATGGTGAAATAGACCACGATGGAGGAGACGGTGCCCGGCAGGATGTGATTAAACAGAATCGTGGTGTCGCTGGCGCCGATACTGCGCGCCGACTCGATAAAGGTCTGCTGTTTCAATACAAGGGTATTGCCGCGCACCAGACGGGCGAAGGCCGGAATGGAGAAGATCGCCACGGCGATAATCACGTTGGCCATGCCGTTGCCCATCACCGCCACCACCGCAATCGCCAGCAGAATGCCGGGGAAGGCAAAGAGCACATCACAGATGCGCATGATAATCCGGTCCCACCAGCCCTCATAGTAGCCCGCCAGCAGGCCCAGGACCGTACCGATGGCCGCGCCAATCAGCACCGCAAACACGCCCGCCGCCAGCGAAATCTGCGCCCCCATCAGCACCCGGCTGAAGATATCACGCCCCAGCGAGTCCACGCCGAACCAGTGTATCATTGATGGCCCCTCGTTCAGACGGTCGTAATCGAAATAGTTTTCCGCATCGAACGGGACGATCCACGGTGCCAGTATCGCCACAAGGATCAGCATCAGCACGAACAGCCCGGCGGCGATCGCCACCGGCTGCTTACGAAAACGTCGCCAGAATTCATGCCACGGGGTGCGGATCTGATCCGGTTTGAGCCCCGGCATCGCCTTTAACATGGCCTGCCGGCGCCAGTTTAACAGTCGCATCTTACTTATACCTGATAGCCGGATTAATGGCGGCATACAGGACATCCACCACTAAGTTGATAAGAATAAACTCCAGCGAAAAGAGCAGCACTTCCGCCTGGATCACCGGGTAGTCGCGCATGTCGACAGAATCGACCAACAGGCGCCCAAGCCCCGGCCAGTTGAAGACCTTTTCCACCACGATGGAGCCGCCGAGCAGAAAACCGAACTGTAGTCCCATCATCGTGACCACCGGGATCATCGCATTGCGCAGGCCGTGCTTGAGGATCACCCACCTCTCGCTCACCCCCTTCGCCCGGGCGGTGCGCATATAGTCTTCATTCAGCACATCCACGAACGAGGCGCGGGTGAAGCGGGCCATCACTGCCGCCACCGCCGCGCCGAGCGTCAGCGAAGGCAGGATGTAGTGCCGCCAGCTGTCCGCACCCACGGTGGGCAGCCAGCCCAGCTCCACGGAAAAGATCTGCATCAGCAGCATCCCCAGCGCAAAGGCCGGGAAGGAGATGCCGGTCACCGCCAGCGCCATACCCAGCCGGTCCGGCCAGCGGTTACGCCACACGGCTGCCACAATCCCGGCCATCAGGCCAAACAGCACCGCCCAGGCCATGCTGGCGAGGGTCAGCCAGAAGGTGGGCATAAAGCGGCTGGCGATCTCCGCGGAAACGGGCCGACGGGAGACCATCGAGGTACCAAAATCCCCCTGCAGGACGTTGGTGATGTAGTGCCAGAACTGCCGGTAAAGCGGCTGATCCAGCCCCAGTTGCTTACGCACCAGCTCAATGACCGTGGCATCCGCTTCCGGACCGGCAATCAGCCGCGCCGGATCGCCTGGCAGCAGATGCACAAATAAAAAGACCAGCACCGCGACAATCAGCAGCGTCGGGATCAGGCCAAGCAGGCGTTTAATCACATAATTCAGCATGCACATTCCTCTCATCCCGCAGGGGCATGCCTGCGGGAATGAGTGCTCTATTTCAGATCCGCGTCGTCAAAGCTAAAGCCGGTATCCGGCATGATGTAGAACCCGGTCAGCGCCTTGTTATGCGCCGAAACCAGTTTCTCGACCACTAACGGCACCCACGGCGACTCCTTCCAGATGGTATCCTGCGCGTCCTTATACAGTTTCGCTTTCTCTTCCGGCTGGGTGGTTTTCAGGGCATCCGTCAGATCTTTATCCACCTGCGGATTGCTGTAAAACGCGGTATTGAACAGCGTTGGCGGCCAGTTTTGCGAGGCGAACAGCGGCGACAGCGCCCAGTCGGCTTCGCCGGTAGAGGCCGACCAGCCGGTGTAGAACATCCTCACCCCGCTCTCTTTCTGCCCTTTGCCTTCCACTTCGGCGGCACGCTGTCCGGCATCCATTGCCGTCACCTTCACCTTAATGCCCACCTGCGCCAGCTGCTGCTGGGTAAACTGCAGCACCTTCTGGGCGGTGCTGTGATTGTGCGACGACCACAGGGTAGTGCTGAAGCCATTCGGGTAGCCAGCCTCTTTCAGCAGCGCGCGCGCTTTTGTCGGATTGTATTCCCACGGATGGTACTGCTGGGAATAGGCGATGGTGGGCGGCACGACCCCGGTTGCCGGAGTGGCATAGCCCGCAAAGGCCACCTTCACCAGCGCCTCGCGGTTGATGGCGTAGTTGATCGCCTCGCGCACTTTCGGGTTATCGAACGGCTTTTGCGTCACGTTCATGCTGATGTAGCGCTGCATAATGGACGGGCTGGCGACCAGCTCCAGCTTGCTGTTTTTGCCGAGCAGCGCAGCCTGCTCATAGGGGATCGGGAAGGCAAACTGCGCTTCGCCGGTCTGCAGCATCGCCGCGCGGGTGTTGTTATCCACCACCGGACGCCAGGTGATGGTGTCCAGCTTCGGCAGCCCTTGCTGCCAGTAACCGGCAAATTTCTTCACCTTCACAAAGTCGGTCTGGTTCCAGGTCACCAGCTCATACGGCCCGGTACCCACCGGATGGAAGCCAATCTCTTTGCCATACTTTTTCAGCGCCGCCGGGGAGATCATCGCCGTGGCCGGGTGCGCCAGAATGTTGATAAAGGCGGAGAAGGGTTCTTTGAGAGTGATTTTTACCGTGGTGGGATCGACGGCTTCGGTGCTGGCGATATTTTTATAGAGGTTGTAGCGCTTGAGGCTGTTGTCCGGGTTGCTGGCGCGATCGAGGTTGACCTTTACCGCTTCCGCGTTGAAGTCGGTGCCGTCCTGGAACTTCACCCCGCTGCGCAGCTTGATGGTGTAGACCAGCCCGTCATCAGAGACGGTGTAGCTCTCGGCCAGTACGTTTTTCAGCTGCATCTCTTTATCGAGGCCGAACAGCCCCTGATAAAACGACTTCGCCACCTGCTGGGAGAGCGTGTCGTTGGCATCATAGGGATCGAGGGTGGTGAAATTGGAGGCCACCGCCACGACCACATCTTTTGCTGCGAAGGCCGGCGTGGCCGCGAGGACCGCCGTTACGCTCGCGGCTAACAGCCATCTGCGAGCAACAAATTTTGTCATGTTCTTCTCCTGTTGTTCCCTGCTGTCTTAAGTTATAAACGCGAAAAAGCATTGTCCTGACGCGGCGGCGCGACGAAATGGCCGGGGCTGACCTCCCGCAACGCCACGCGCTCGGTGGGTTCTCCCCGCTGGCGAATGTTGCCCGGCAGCTCGTCCTGCAGCAGCACCCGTCGGGCCTGCCGGTGAGCCGGATCGGCCACCGGTACCGCCGCCATCAGTTTGCGGGTGTAAGGGTGCTGCGGATTTTCAAACACCGCCCGCCGCGGGCCAATCTCGACAATCTGCCCGAGGTACATCACCGCCACCCGGTGGCTGATGCGCTCCACCACCGCCATATCGTGGGAAATAAACAGAAAGGCGATGCCCATCTCGCGCTGTAAATCGAGCAGCAGATTAATGATCTGCGCCCGGATGGAGACATCCAGCGCCGAGACGGACTCGTCGGCAATCACCACCTTCGGGTTCAGCGCCAGCGCGCGGGCAATACAGATCCGCTGCCGCTGGCCGCCGGAAAATTCATGGGGATAGCGCCAGGCATGTTCCGGTTTGAGACCCACGCGCTCCAGCAGCCACGCCACCCGCCGCTGGGCGGCATCCCCGTCCAGCAGGTTATGCACCCGCAGCGGCTCCATAATCGAATAGCCCACCGTCTGGCGGGGATCGAGGGAGGCGTAGGGATCCTGGAAAATAAACTGAATATCCCGCCGCAGGGGTTGCAGCTTCCCGGCCGGCAGGGTGTCGATGCGCTCACCGTTAAAGGTGATGGTGCCCTCCTGGGCCTCCACCAGCCGCAGTAGCGCCCGGCCGGTGGTCGATTTGCCGCTGCCGGATTCGCCCACCAGCGACAGCGTTTCGCCGGGCCATAAATCGAAACTGACGCTCTCCACCGCGTGGACTTCGCGCCTGACGCGGTTAAACAGGCCGCCGCGCAGGGGAAAGCGGGTTACCAGGTCGCGCACCTGTAAAATGGGCTCGCCGGGCACCACGGTATCCTGCTCGGTTTCGGCCTCCTGATGGCCGGGTTCGGCAAGGGAGATCAGCGGAAAACGCCGGGGCAGATCGCTGCCGTTCATCGCCCCCAGACGTGGCACCGCGGCCAGCAGCGCCTTCGTATAGGGGTGCTCAGGGGCATGGAAAACCTGCTCCACAGTGCCGGTTTCAACCGCCTCGCCCTGATACATCACCAGCACCCGATCGGCGATATCCGCCACCACGCCCATATCGTGGGTGATAAAGATCACCCCCATCTCCATCTCCTCCTGCAACACCTTGATGAGCTGCAGGATCTGCGCCTGGATGGTGACGTCCAGCGCGGTGGTCGGTTCATCGGCAATCAGCACCGCCGGGCGACAGGAGAGCGCCATGGCGATCATCACCCGCTGGCGCATGCCGCCGGAAAGCTGGTGCGGATAACGCGACAGCACGGCGTCGGCCTCCGGGATCCGTACCTGCTCCAGCATGCGCCGGGCTTCGGCCAGCGCCCCATCGCGGTTCAGACCCTGATGCAGGCGAATGGATTCGGCGATCTGCTCCCCCACCGGAAAAACCGGATTGAGGGAGGTCATCGGCTCCTGGAAAATCATGGCGATATCCGCGCCGCGCACGCTGCGCATCTGGGAGGGGTTCAGGGCGGTGAGATCGCTCACCTGGCCATTGCGACGGCGCAGCAGCAGGCTATCGCACGCCACCTGCCCGCCGGACTGTTCAATCAGGCGCATCAGCGACAGCGCGGTCACCGATTTACCGGAACCGGACTCACCGACAATCGCCAGCGTCTCGCCGCGTTTTAGCGAAAAAGAAAGGTGTTTAACCGCCGGGATCGACTGACGGTTGTCGGAAAAGGCAACGTTCAGGTTGTGTACCGCCAGCACCTGCTGACTGTCCAGTTCATCACTGTGCGGCATGCCTCTCCCCCTTATTCACGGTAAATCCCGGTGCTCGGCGTATCGCCTGCGTATCCCCAGGCACGGTACATGCCCTCACTGTTAAACGGTAGTGCCACATTGCCCTCGCGATCGATGGCAATCAGCCCGCCGCTGCCCTCCAGCGCCGGGAGTTTTTCCATTACCACCCGCTCGCAGGCTTCTGCCAGGCTTAAGCCGCCGTAATCCATCAGCGCGGCAATGTCATAGGCCGCCAGGGTGCGGATAAACACCTCCCCGGTACCGGTACAGGAGACCGCCACGCTGGCGTTATTGGCGTAGCAGCCTGCACCGGGCAGCGGGCTGTCGCCCACCCGGCCAGGCAGTTTATTGGTCATTCCCCCGGTGGAGGTGGCCGCAGCCAGATTCCCCGCTTTATCCAGCGCGACGGCGCCCACGGTCCCCATTTTGCTCGCCTCGTCCAGCGGGGCGGCGTGGTCGAGCCGGGTTTCATCCGCCCCGCGGGCCGCCAGCAGTTGCTGATAGCGCTCCGGGGTAGAGAAAATCTCCGGCGACACCGGCTCCATGCCGTGGGCAAAGGCAAATTTCTCGGCGCCCTCCCCGACCAGCAGCACGTGCGGGCTCTGCTCCATCACCAGACGGGCGGCCAGCACCGGGTTGCGCAGATGGCTGACCCCGGCCACGGCGCCCGCTTTCAGGCTAATGCCGTCCATCACGCAGGCATCCAGCTCGTGGGTTTCATCCCGGGTGAATACCGCGCCAATCCCGGCGTTAAACAGCGGGCACTCCTCCAGCAGGCGTACCGCCTCGGTAACCACATCCAGCGCGCTTTCGCCCGCCTCCAGCATCCGCTGGCCGGTTTCCACAATCGATGAGAGCGCCTCAACGTAACGCCTCTCCTGCTCCTGACTAAGCTGCGCGCGGGTGATAGCCCCGGCGCCGCCGTGGATTGCGATGACTGCCTTCCCCATTTACTTTACCTTTGGGCACGTAATGGCCGCTTTTTTTATAAATATCATTATCGTGGCTGACAATTCATATAATTTTTGAATATAGAAAGACGTCACCGTGATGTAAAGGGTAAGCCCATGGTGTCATACAGTTAACGGCACTTTTCTGCCATAATGGCCGCCTTCGTTATTCTCTCCCTGGAGTGACCCATGGATTTTACCGCCGGACTGATGCCGCTTGAGACGGCACTCACCCAGATGCTCGATCGAATTTCTCCGCTTACAGAGCAGGAAACCTTGCCGCTGCTGCGCTGTTTTGGCCGCGTGACCGCCGCCGACATCATCTCTCCCCTGAACGTGCCGGGCTTTGATAACTCAGCGATGGATGGCTACGCCGTGCGTCTGGCGGATCTGGCGGCAGGCACCGCGCTGCTGGTGGCGGGAAAAGCCTTTGCCGGTCAGCCTTTCCAGGGTGAATGGCCTGCCGGAAGCTGCGTGCGCATTATGACCGGCGCGCCGGTGCCGCCAGGCTGCGATGCGGTGGTGATGCAGGAGGAGACCGAGCAGACCGACGATGGCGTGCGTTTTACCGCCAGCGTTAAGCCGGGACAAAATATCCGCCGCAGCGGGGAAGATATTGCCCTCGGCGCGACCGTCTTCCCGGCGGGGACAAAACTGACCGTCGCCGAACTGCCGGTGCTGGCCTCGCTGGGCATTGCAGAGATCGCCGTGGTGCGCCAGGTGCGCGTGGCGCTCTTCTCCACCGGCGATGAGCTTCAGCTGCCGGGCCAGCCGCTGGCCGAAGGGCAGATCTACGACACCAACCGGCTGGCGGTGCACCTGATGCTGGAGCAGCTCGGCTGTGAGGTGATCAACCTCGGCATTATTCCTGACGATCCGCAAAAACTGCGGGAGGCCTTTATCGAAGCCGATCGCGTGGCCGACGTGGTCCTGAGCTCCGGTGGCGTCTCGGTGGGCGAAGCGGACTACACCAAAACGATCCTCGATGAACTGGGTGAGATCGGCTTCTGGAAACTGGCCATCAAGCCCGGCAAACCTTTCGCCTTCGGCAAACTGCCGGATAGCTGGTTCTGCGGCCTGCCGGGGAACCCGGTCTCTGCGGCGCTCACCTTCTATCAGCTGGTACAACCATTGCTGGCGAAGCTCTCCGGCAACCGGGCGCACAGCCTGCCTGCCCGCCAGCGCGTCCGCGCCGCCACCCGCCTGAAAAAATCGCCGGGCCGTCTCGACTTCCAGCGCGGCATTCTGGCGCGTAACGCCGAGGGCGAGCTGGAGGTGCGCTCCACCGGACATCAGGGCTCGCATATCTTCAGCTCCTTCAGCCAGGGGAACTGCTTTATCGTGCTTGAGCGCGAACGCGGTAACGTGGAAGCGGGTGAGTGGGTGGAAGTCGAGCCGTTTAACGCCCTGTTTGGAGGCTAACCATGACGGTGGAGCTGAGCGACAACGAGATGCTGCGCTACAATCGCCAGATTGTGCTGCGCGGCTTTGATTTCGACGGCCAGGAAGCGTTAAAGGCCGCGAATGTGCTGGTGGTCGGCCTCGGCGGATTAGGCTGCGCCGCGGCGCAGTATCTGGCGGCGGCCGGTGTCGGGCGCATGACGCTGCTCGATTTCGACACCGTGTCGCTCTCCAACCTGCAACGCCAGACCCTGCACAGCGATGCGACCCTGGGTGAGCCGAAAGTGGTCTCGGCCCAGGCATCGCTTTCGCGCATCAACCCTAACGTGCAGTTTACGCTGCTCAACGCCCTGCTCGACGACGCCGCGCTCTCTGACCAGATAGCCCAACACGATCTGGTGCTCGACTGCACCGACAACGTCACCATTCGCAATCAGCTCAATGCGGGCTGTTTCGCTCATAAGACACCGCTGGTTTCCGGGGCAGCGATCCGTATGGAAGGACAGGTGAGCGTCTTTACGTACGCGGAGGGCGAGCCCTGCTACCGCTGCCTGAGCCGTCTGTTTGGCGAAAACGCCCTGACCTGCGTTGAGGCGGGGGTGATGGCGCCGCTGGTGGGGGTGATCGGGTCGATGCAGGCGATGGAGGCGATTAAGGTGCTGGCCCGTTACGGCACGCCCGCGGCGGGGAAAATCGTGATGTACGACGCGATGACCTGCCAGTTCCGCGAGATGAAGCTGATGCGCAATCCGGGGTGTGAGGTGTGCGGGGGGTAAAACATGCCGGGTGGCGGCTTCGCCTTACCCAGCCTACAAAAACCTCGAACCGTAGGCCGGGCAAGCGTTAGCGCCGCCCGGCAATAAGGTCAGATCGATGTCCGTCCAAAGGCGTTCTGCCAGTCCTGCTCAAATTTTGCAATCGCCGCGTCCACCGCCGGAGAGGTAATCAGTTGCTGGGCCACATCCAGCGGCAGGGTGATGGATTCACAGCCCGCCAGCAGGCAATCCAGCGCCTGACGCGGGGTTTTGAAGCTCGCGGCCAGCACTTTGGCGTGCGGCGCGTGGAGCGTCAGCAGTTGTTGCAGCTCCGCCACCGTCTGAATGCCATCCCCGCCCTGCGCATCCACGCGGTTGACATAGGGCGCGACATACTCCGCCCCCGCCAGCGCCGCCATCAGCCCCTGCGCCGCGCTGTAGACCGCCGTACCGAGCGTCGGCACACCCTGCGCTTTCAGCATCTTAATGGCCGCCAGCCCTTCCGCCGTGACCGGCACTTTGACCACCAGATCCGCGACGATACCGCGCAGCTTCAGCGCATCTTCCACCATCCCTTCCGCGCTGGTCGCCATCACCTGGGCAAACAGACGGCCCTGGCCGCCCATCGCCTCCTGCAGCTGCGGCAGCAGGACTTCCAGCGGCGTTTTGCCCGCGGCAACAATGCTTGGGTTGGTGGTGACGCCTGCCAGCGGAAAGACGCGGGCCAGTTTTTTAACAGTAATGACGTCGGATGTGTCGAGATACAGTTCCATGATGGGGTCCTCAAAAATGACTATGCCGTAACCCTATCACGGCAAAACCTGCCTCAGAGTTGATTTGCGTCAAGATAACTTTCATTCGAAAGTAATTTAATCTTCATACGCAACAAGAGGCGACATTATGATCTTCAACATTCAGCGTTATTCGACACACGACGGCCCGGGGATTCGTACCGTGGTCTTTATGAAAGGCTGCTCCCTGGGCTGCCGCTGGTGTCAGAACCCTGAAAGCCGCGAACGCTCGCGGGATCTGCTGTTCGACGCTCGCCTGTGCCTGGAGGGGTGTAACCTCTGCCAGCAGGCGGCGCCCGCGGTCATCCACCGCACGCTGAATGGCCTGGTGATCCACCGCGAAAAACTCGACGATACCCATCTGGATGCCCTCACCCACTGCTGCCCGACTCAGGCCCTGACCGTCTGCGGTGAAGAGAAGCAGGTGGAGGAGATCATGGCGACCGTCCTGCGGGATAAGCCGTTTTACGATCGCAGCGGCGGCGGCGTCACCCTCTCCGGGGGCGAACCTTTTATGAACCCGACGCTGGCCCGCGCCCTCTTCCAGGCCAGCCACGACGCGGGCATTCATACCGCCGTGGAAACCTGTCTGCACGTGCCGTGGCACTATATCGAACCGTCGTTACCGTACATCGATCTGTTTCTCACCGACCTGAAACATGTCGACGGCGCGGTCTTTAAGCAGTGGACCGACGGCTCGGCGAAACGGGTGCTGGATAACCTCAGACGCCTCGCCGCCGCCGGGAAAACGCTCACCATTCGCGTGCCGCTGATCCAGGGCTTTAACGCCGATGAAGCGTCGATTACCGCGATTACCAATTTTGCCGCGGATGAACTGAACGTCCGTGACATCCATTTTTTACCGTATCACACGCTGGGCATGAACAAATACACCCTGCTCGGCCAACCCTACTCTGCCCCAGATAAACCGCTCGATAATCCTGCATTACTGGACTTTGCCCGGCAGTACGCCGCCCAGAAAGGGTTAACCGCGACCTTACGAGGATAATGTTATGACACAGCTGAATCTTACTACCCTGAGCGATCGCATTAAGGCGCATAAAACTGCCCTGGTCCATATTGTAAAGCCGCCGGTCTGTACCGAACGTGCGCAGCACTATACGGAAATGTACCAGCAGCATATGGATAAGCCGATCCCGGTCCGCCGCGCGCTGGCCCTGGCGCATCACCTGGCGCAGCGCACCATCTGGATCAAACATGACGAACTGATTATGGGTAACCAGGCAAGCGAAGTGCGCGCCGCGCCGATCTTCCCGGAATACACCGTCTCGTGGATTGAAAAAGAGATCGACGATCTCGCCGACCGTCCGGGCGCGGGCTTTGCGGTAAGCGAAGAGAACAAACGCGTTCTGCATGAACTCTGCCCGTGGTGGCGTGGCCAGACGGTGCAGGATCGCTGCTACGGTATGTTCACCGATGAGCAAAAAGGCCTGCTGGAAACCGGGATTATTAAAGCCGAAGGCAACATGACCTCCGGCGACGCCCACCTGGCGGTGAACTTCCCGCTGCTGCTGGAAAAGGGGCTCGACGGCCTGCGCCACAAGGTGGCCGAGCGCCGCTCCCGCATCAACCTGACGGTACTGGATGATCTGCACGGTGAACAGTTCCTGAAAGCGATCGATATCGTGCTGGAAGCGGTAAGTATGCATATCGAACGCTTTGCCGACCTGGCGCGTGAGATGGCCGCCAGCGAAACCCGCGAACGCCGCCGCGACGAACTGCTGGCCATGGCGGAAAACTGCGATGTGATCGCCCACGAACCGCCAAAAACCTTCTGGCAGGCGTTGCAGCTGTGCTATTTCATCCAGCTGATCCTGCAGATTGAGTCCAACGGCCATTCGGTCTCCTTTGCCCGGATGGACCAGTATCTCTACCCGTACTACCGCCGCGACGTGGAGCTGAACCAGTCTCTGGATCGTGAGCACGCCATTGAGCTGCTGCACAGCTGCTGGCTGAAGCTGCTGGAGGTGAACAAGATCCGCTCCGGCTCCCACTCCAAAGCCTCTGCCGGTAGCCCGCTGTATCAGAACGTTACCATCGGCGGACAGAAACTGGTGAACGGTATGGCGATGGATGCGGTGAACCCGCTCTCTTACGCGATTCTGGAATCCTGCGGTCGTCTGCGCTCCACCCAGCCGAACCTGAGCGTGCGCTACCATGCAGGCATGAGCAACGACTTCCTCGACGCCTGCGTGCAGGTGATCCGCTGTGGCTTCGGGATGCCAGCCTTCAACAACGATGAGATTGTGATCCCGGAATTTATCAAGCTCGGGGTAGAGAAAGAGGACGCCTACGACTATGCGGCCATCGGCTGTATCGAAACCGCCGTGGGCGGCAAGTGGGGCTATCGCTGCACCGGCATGAGCTTCATTAACTTCGCCCGCGTGATGCTGGCGGCGATGGAGGGTGGCCGCGACGCCACCAGCGGTAAAGTATTCCTGCCGCAGGAAAAAGCGCTCTCGGCGGGCAACTTCAACAACTTTGACGAAGTGATGACCGCCTGGGATAGCCAGATCCGCTACTACACCCGCAAGTCCATCGAAATCGAATATGTGGTGGACACCATGCTGGAAGAGAACGTCCACGACATTCTCTGCTCGGCGCTGGTGGATGATTGCATCGAGCGCGCGAAGAGCATCAAGCAGGGCGGCGCGAAGTACGACTGGGTATCCGGCCTGCAGGTGGGCATCGCCAACCTTGGCAACAGCCTGGCGGCGGTGAAGAAGCTGGTCTTTGAAGAGGGGGCGATTGGTCAGCAGCAGCTGGCGGCGGCCCTTGCGGATGATTACGAGGGGCTGACCCACGAGCAGCTGCGCCAGCGTCTGATCAACGGCGCGCCGAAGTACGGCAACGACGACGACAGCGTGGATCTGCTGCTGACCCGTGCCTACCAGACCTACATCGAAGAGCTGAAGCAGTACCATAACCCGCGCTACGGTCGCGGTCCAATTGGCGGCAACTACTATGCCGGCACCTCGTCCATCTCCGCCAACGTGCCGTTTGGCGCGGCAACCATGGCGACCCCGGACGGGCGTAAAGCGCATACTCCGCTGGCGGAAGGGGCCAGCCCGGCCTCCGGTACGGACCACCTGGGCCCAACCGCGGTTATCGGCTCCGTGGGCAAACTGCCGACCGAGGCGATTCTGGGTGGCGTGCTGCTGAACCAGAAGCTCAACCCGGCGACGCTGGATAACGACAGCGACCGCCAGAAGCTGATGGTGCTGCTGCGCACCTTCTTCGAGGTGCATAAAGGCTGGCATATCCAGTACAACATCGTGTCGCGCGAAACGCTGCTGGAAGCGAAGAAACACCCGGATCAGTATCGTGATCTGGTGGTGCGCGTGGCGGGTTACTCGGCATTCTTCACCGCCCTGTCACCGGATGCGCAGGACGATATTATTGCGCGTACTGAGCATACGCTGTAACCCCATTGCCCGGTGGCGCTACGCTTACCGGGCCTACAATTCCCCCCGTAGGCCGGGTAAGCGTCAGCGCCACCCGGCTTTTCACTTTCATTCGAAATTAAATTTGTGGTTTTGGTCACATTGTTATTAGAATGTTGCTGGTCGCAGTTATATCCAGGAGCGCAATGTATGACCGTTAAAGTTATCGTCACCGATATGGACGGAACTTTTCTTGATGACGCCAAGCAGTACGATCGTGACCGCTTTCAGGCGCAGTTCCAGCAACTTCAGGCCCGCAATATCGAGTTCGTTGTCGCCAGCGGCAACCAGTATTACCAGCTCATCTCCTTCTTCCCGGAGCTGAAATCGCAGATCTCCTTCGTGGCGGAGAACGGCGCGCTGGTGTTCGATCACGGCGAGCAGATCTTCCACGGCGAACTGACCAAACATGAGTCGCAGATTGTCATTGGCGAACTGCTGAAAGATAGCGCCCTGAATTTTGTCGCCTGCGGTCTGGAGAGTGCTTACGTCAGCGACAAGGCACCCGATGCCTTCGTCGACCTGATGTCAAAACACTATCACCGCTTACAGCGCATCAGCGACTATCGCGACATCGACGACGTACTGTTCAAGTTCTCGTTGAACCTGCCGGACAGCGATATCCCGAACCTGATTGACGCCCTGCATGTCTCCCTCGACGGCATCATGAAGCCGGTGACCAGCGGGTTTGGCTTTGTCGATCTGATCATTCCCGGCCTGCATAAAGCCAACGGCATCAGCCGCCTGCTGAAACGCTGGCACATCTCCCCGCAGGCGTGCGTCGCCATTGGCGACAGCGGTAATGACGCCGAAATGCTGAAATTTGCCCACTACTCCTTCGCCATGGGTAACGCGGGCGAAAATATCAAAGCCATCACCCGCTATCAGACCGACGACAACAACCACCAGGGCGCGCTGAACGTGATTCAGGCCGTCCTCGATAACACCCCGCCTTTCAGCAACTGATTTTCCCGCCGGAGCCTCCTCCGGCGAACCTCCCTCTTTTTCTCCGGGTTGTGCACTTCATCAAGTTATTTAACTTGCATTAACTTTTTTTTAACCTAAAGTATCACTTGTAATTACTTTTACTTTCGAATGAAAGATAGCGAGGCTGTTATGACCTTAACGTTTACCAGTGAAACTTTGCCCGCTGATCACAAAGCGGCCATCCGCCAGATGAAACGTGACCTGCGGGCGCAGATTGGCGACGTGCAGGGCGTGTTTGATCGCCTGAGCGATAAAATTGCCAGCCGCGTGGCAGAAATTAATGCCCTGAAAAGCAAAGGCGATCCTGTCTGGCCGGTGATCCCCTTTGCCGACGTGCAGAGCGGTAACATCAGCCCGGCGCAGCGCGAGGCGGTGAAACGCCGGGGCTGTGCGGTAATCAAAGGTCATTTCCCGCGTGAGCAGGCGCTGGCGTGGGATAACGCGATGCTCGACTATCTGGATCTCAACCGTTTTGATGATGTCTATAAAGGTCCGGGGGATAACTTCTTTGGCACCCTCACCGCCTCCCGCCCGGAGATCTACCCGATCTACTGGTCGCACGCCCAGATGGAAGCCCGTCAGAGCGAAGAGATGGCCCAGGTGCAGTCGTTCCTGAACCGTTTATGGACTTTTGAGAGCAACGGCAAACAGTGGTTTAACCCGGACGTCAGCGTGATCTACCCGGACCGCATTCGTCGCCGTCCGCCGGGAACCACCTCGAAGGGTCTGGGGGCGCACACTGACTCCGGCGCGCTGGAGCGCTGGTTGCTTCCGGCCTATCAGCAGGTCTTCGCCCGGGTCTTTGATGGCAATATCGAGCAGTACGATCCGTGGGATGCCGCCCACCGCACCGAAGTGGAAGAGTACACCGTGGATAACACCACCAAATGCTCGGTGTTCCGCACCTTCCAGGGCTGGACGGCGCTCTCCGACATGATCCCGGATCAGGGGCTGCTGCACGTGGTGCCGATCCCGGAAGCGATGGCGTACATTCTGCTGCGTCCGCTGCTGGATGATGTGCCGGAAGATGAACTCTGCGGCGTGGCGCCAGGACGCGTGCTGCCGATTTCCGAGAAGTGGCATCCGCTGTTAATGGAAGCCCTGACCAGCATTCCGGCTCTGGAAGCAGGTGACTCCGTGTGGTGGCACTGCGATGTGATCCACTCGGTGGCCCCGGTTGAGAACCAGCAGGGCTGGGGCAACGTGATGTACATTCCGGCGGCGCCGATGTGCGAGAAAAACCTCGCCTATGCGAAGAAGGTAAAAGCGGCGCTGGAAACCGGCGCCTCGCCGGGCGATTTCCCGCGTGAAGATTATGAAGCGACGTGGCAGTCACGCTTTACCGTTGATGATCTGAACATTCACGGCAAGCGCGCACTCGGCATGGCCTGACCCCTTTATGGCGGCGCGTCCAGTATGGGCGTCGCCGCCCCGCTTAATCTCCCCCCGGTAATTTTGTGACCGCGCTCCGGTTACGTTAAAAATCATTTTTCTTAACGCAAACAACAGGTCATGATGTCTCACCGCATAACGGTTACAAAGTGTGTGCCGCTTTTATCCCGCTTTTTGCACGAAACTGCCTGATTTCCGCTCGCCGCCGGTTCTCCTTTCTTTTAAGTTTTTATACCAATTTTCCGATAGTTATATGACAGGTGAAATGGTGCCATAATTGGTATACCAATTATATAAACGCATTGATATTGTGTTTATAAACAAGAAGTTATGAAAAATGCGGGGGAAAGCGTGTAGACAGGGGGAAAGCAGACCCTCCCCGGACGGGAAGGGTCAGAAACGGGTGATTAGCCGTCGATACCTTTGCTGCGCAGGTAGTCTTCGTAGTTACCGCTGAAGTCCACCACGCGCTCCGGCGTAATTTCAATTACGCGGGTCGCCAGCGAGCTGACGAACTCACGGTCGTGGGAGACGAAGATCAGGGTGCCCTGATACATCTCCAGCGCCATGTTCAGCGATTCGATCGATTCCATATCCAGGTGGTTGGTCGGTTCGTCCATCACCAGAATGTTCGGTTTCTGCATCATCAGCTTGCCGAACAGCATACGGCCCTTCTCACCCCCGGAGAGGACCTTCGCCGGTTTTTTGATATCGTCCTGGCTGAAGAGCAGACGGCCCAGGAAGCTGCGCACCACCTGCTCGTCGTCGCCTTCTGATTTCCACTGGCTCATCCATTCGAATACGGTCAGGTCGTTTTCAAACTCATACTCGTGATCCTGCGCGTAATAGCCGATAGAGGCGTTTTCGGACCACTTCACGGTGCCGCTGTCCGGCTGGAGTTCGCCCACCAGGGTCTTCAGCATGGTGGATTTACCCACGCCGTTGGCGCCGATAATCGCGATCTTCTCACCCACTTCCAGCAGCAGGTTGAAGTTTTTAAACAGCGGCCCCTCTTCAAAGCCCTTGGTGAGGGCTTCCACTTCCAGCGCGTTACGGAACAGTTTCTTATCCTGCTCGAAGCGGATGAACGGGTTCTGACGGCTGGAGGCTTTAACTTCTTCCAGCTTGATTTTGTCAATCTGACGGGCGCGGGAGGTGGCCTGACGGGATTTAGAGGCGTTGGCGCTAAAGCGGCTGACGAAGGATTGCAGGTCGGCAATCTGCGCCTTTTTCTTGGCGTTGTCGGCCAGCAGACGCTCACGCGCCTGGGTCGCGGCGGTCATGTACTCGTCGTAGTTGCCCGGATAAACGCGCAGCTCGCCGTAGTCGAGATCGGCCATGTGGGTGCAGACCATGTTCAGGAAGTGACGGTCGTGCGAGATGATGATCATGGTGCTGTTACGCTCGTTCAGCGTCTGCTCCAGCCAGCGAATGGTATCGATGTCCAGGTTGTTCGTCGGTTCGTCGAGCAGCAGGATATCCGGGTTGGAGAAGAGCGCCTGCGCCAGCAGAACACGCAGCTTCCAGCCTGGCGCGACTTCGCTCATCGGGCCGTAATGCTGTTCAACCGGAATACCGACGCCGAGCAGCAGCTCACCGGCGCGGGCTTCGGCGGAGTAGCCGTCCATTTCGCCGTACTGGGTTTCGAGATCGGCCACTTTATAGCCATCTTCTTCGCTCATTTCGGCAAGGCCGTAGATGCGATCGCGCTCCTGCTTCACTTCCCACAGCTCAACGTGCCCCATGATCACCGTATCAAGCACGGTAAACGCTTCAAAGGCGAACTGATCCTGACGCAGCTTACCGATGCGCTCGTTCGGATCGAGAGAAACGTTGCCCAGGGTCGGCTCTAAATCGCCGCCGAGGATCTTCATGAAGGTGGATTTTCCGCTACCGTTGGCACCAATCAGGCCGTAACGGTTGCCGCCGCCAAACTTGACGGAAATGTTTTCGAACAGCGGCTTACTGCCAAACTGCATAGTGACGTTGCTGGTAACTAACACGGGAGATTCCTGCGAGAAGTGTGATAAACCCGGCATTATGCCACAATTCCGAAATGAGATCCCGCTTAACAACGTAGCGCTACACTTAACAGAATTGAAAAAAGTGTGATTTAGTACACATCCGAATTCCATGCGGGTGGGAATGCACATATAATGCGCTCCCTAAACCGTTCTGACTTTTAAACAACCTGCCAACGTGGCACAGATACCTCGCACAACATGAATATGAAATTAACTTCGCTTTTTGCGGCGGCGTTTGCCGTAGTAGGGTTTTGCAAGACCGCTTCTGCTGTCACCTATCCACTGCCAACCGACGGTAGCCGTCTGGTCGGTCAGAACCAGGTTGTGACCATTGAAGAAGGCAACAGCCAGCCGCTGGAATATTTCGCAGCAGAATATCAACTTGGCCTCTCCAACATGATGGAAGCTAACCCGGGCGTCGATCCGTACCTGCCGAAAGGCGGCACCGTGCTGAACATTCCTCAGCAGTTGATCCTGCCGGATACCGTGCATGAAGGTATCATCATCAACAGCGCCGAAATGCGTCTGTACTACTACCCGAAAGGCACCAACACCGTAATCGTGCTGCCAATCGGTATCGGCCAGCTGGGTAAAGATACCCCGATGAACTGGACCACCAAAGTTGAGCGTAAGAAAGCGGGCCCAACCTGGACCCCAACCGCGAAAATGCACGCGGAATACATTGCCGCGGGCGAGCCGCTGCCAGCCGTTGTGCCTGCGGGCCCGGATAACCCAATGGGTCTGTACGCGCTCTATATTGGCCGTCTGTATGCGATTCACGGCACCAATGCCAACTTCGGTATCGGCCTGCGCGTGAGCCACGGTTGTGTGCGTCTGCGTAACGACGACATCAAATTCCTGTTCGAAAACGTACCGGTGGGTACTCGCGTACAGTTCATCAACGAGCCGGTAAAAGCGACCACCGAGCCAGATGGCAGCCGTTACCTCGAAGTGCATAACCCGCTCTCTACCAGCGAAGAGCAGATCGACAATAACGTGACTGTGCCAATTACCCTGACCAGCAATGTGCAGGCGGTGACCGGCCAGCAGGATGTGGATGCGACGATTGTGGATCAGGCGATTCAGAATCGTTCGGGGATGCCGGTTCGGTTGAACTGATGGTAATAGGAACAATTCTGCTGAAACAGTGGAATTGTTCCGTTCACTAAAGCATCTCTGCATTATGTTCACCCCGCTGCGGTGAACGTGTTAAGGGGGCTATCGCCGCCCCCTTAACAATCCCGGCTCCCGGCAAAGAAAATCGCCGCTTCGCGGATTGTTCGCCCCATCCCTGGGGCTCACCCCTTCGGGGCCAGCGCAAGCGCTGTCCAAAATTGCTCCCGGCAATTTTGTCTTCAGCTTATTCCTTCCGGCTTTCGGGTCGGGCGTGATCCTACATCCATGTAGGTCACGCCCTCTCGGCGCATCCATGCGCCTCGCCCCGGCCTACAGGAAACGCTTCGGCGATTTTCAGCCGGACCTACGCTCCCTCCGCCTTCAGAATTTTTTGAATAAATTATTTAAATCCTTATTTCATTGCCTGAATGTGGCACGGGGGTTGAGTTCCCGCTGAAATCGGCGAACCGGAGACCGGATGACAAGGGCTGGACGCCAGGGATGGCGGCCAGAGGCGAATCGAGACAGACAAAATTGCTGGGAGCAATTTTGAACAACGCTTGCGTTGGCCCCGAAGGGGCGAGTCCCAGGGACGGGACGAGTAATCACGAGTTGAGCCGACCGCAGGCAGCAGGTCGGGAGGTGAGCGCAGTGCGAAGCACCGATTTCTTGCGGGGCCGCGGGGATTGAAAAGGGGGCCGCGGTGGCCCCCTTTTCCCGTTCACGTGTGATGGAACGTCATATTCTATCCGTCATAAAGTGAACGGAACTTGCCTCTGAAAGGCGAATATGCAATTTCTTTCCAAAGCGCTAAATCATCCCCTCGGCGCATCCCCAAACACAGCATAATCCGGCAGCTGCACCTCCTGATACGGCTCCCATCCCCCGCCAAGCGCTTTATAAAGCGCCACCAGATCCAGCGCGCTCTGTACCCGGGCCTGATCCCGCTGCTGCTGCGCCTGGGCCAGCTGGCGCTGGGCATCAAGCACGTCGATAAAGGTGGCGATCCCCTGACGATAGCTGCTGCTCGCCAGATCGAAAGCGTTTTGCAGCGCATCGATGGTTTTGCTTAATCCCGCCTCCCGCTTCTGGTCGGTGCGGTAGCTGACCAGCGCATTTTCCACATCCCCCAGCGCGGTAAGCACCGTCTGACGATAGTCCAGCACGGCGGCACCCTGCTGGGCACGGGCGACCTTCACGCTGGAGACCAGCCGTCCGCCCTGGAAGATGGGAATAGAGACCTGCGGCCCGACGCTGTAGAAGTGGCTGCTCCAGTCGGTGAGCCAGCTGGCCTCGCTGTTACGCAGCCCAAACTGGCCGCTGAGAGAGACGCTGGGGAAGAGCTGCGCCACCGACACGCCGATCTGCGCGGTGGCCGCATGCAGATTCGCCTCGGCCTCACGCACGTCCGGCCGGCGTCGCGCCAGCGTGGACGGGATCCCGGTGGGAACAATTTCCGGCAACGCGGGCAGCGGTTTGCTGGCCTGCAACTCGCCGTCCAGCGCCCCCGGCGGTTTGCCCAGCAGGATCGCCATGCCGTTCATCGCCTGCCGCGCCTGGGCTTCATACTGCGGAAGCTGCGCCTCCAGATTGCCGAGCTGGGCGCGGGCGTTCTCCACGTCCATCTGCGGCGACAGGCCGCCGCGCTGGCGGCTGCTGGTCAGATCCAGAGTCTGCTGCGCGCTCTCGATCTGGGTGTTGAGCGTCGCGATGCTGCTCTGGGCACCGCGCAGCTGGAGCCAGGCGCGGGCGACTTCCGCCTCCAGCGACACCAGCGCATCGTTGCGCTGCTCGATAGCCGCCTGCTGCTGAGCGTTGGCGGCTTCAACCTGGCGGCGCACCTTGCCCCACAGATCCAGCTCCCACTGGGCGTCAAAGCTGCCCTGATAGAGGTTAATCGGCTGGGTCAGCGGCCCCAGCGCCCCGCGCAATTCAGGGTCGACATCATCAAGCTGGTCGTACACGCCGTGGGATTTCAGCTCCCCCTCCAGCCCCAGCTGCTGCCGGGTAGCCTGCAGGTTGCCGTTCACCGCCGGGAAGAAGGCGCCGCCCGCCTGGTTGATCTGTTCCCGCGCCCCGGCGATGCGCAGCACGGTTTGCTGTAGCGACAGGTTGCCGGCGATGGCGCGCTCAATCAGGCTGTCCAACTGCGGATCGCCGAACGATTTCCACCAGCGAGGATTGATGGCGCTCGACGCGGTTTGTGATTTCACGCCGCCATCACCCGGATCGTTCCACTGGCTCGGGGTTTGCGGCGCGGGCTGCTGGTAATCAGGCCCTACGGCACAGCCTGCCAGCAGCAGCATTAACATCAGGGGGCTTAAACGTCGAATCATCAGTGTGCTCCTGCACTCCCCTCGCTCTTAACTGGCGAGAGCAACAAACAAAACGGAATCAGTAAGAGGGCCACCGCGCTCAGAATGGTGAAGACGTCCACGTAGGCCAGGAAACGCGACTGCTCAATCATCGCCTGGTACATGCGCCCGGTGGCGATGCCGGTGGGGTCGCCCACCTGGGTGGTAAAGTTCTGGATCGCCTGGGCCATCTCGCGGATCGTCTGCTGGAACGGCTCATCAAACGCCGAGGTATGCGTGGCGAGATGCGCGCTGTGGGCCTGGGAGCGCTCGGTAATGGCCGCCGTCGAGAGCGAAATACCGATCGACCCCGCTACGTTACGGAACATGGTAAAAAGCGCCGCAGCGTCGGCGTTCAGCCGCCGGGGGATCGAGATAAAGGCGATGGTGGTCAGAGGCACAAACAGGAACCCCAGCCCAATCGACTGGGCGCTGCGGAACAGCACCAGGGTCTCGAAGTCGATATCCGGCGTCAGCGTCCGCGACCAGAAGAAGGCCGTCGCCAGGCAGGCAAAGCCGAAGGCGATGATCCAGCGCGTCTGCACAATCGGCATCAGCTTCAGCACCAGCGGGATGGTCAGCACAATGAGGATCGCGCCGGGCGAGAGCACCAGCCCTGACCAGGTGGCGGTATAGCCCAGGTCCTGCTGCGCCAGCTGCGGGATCACCACCGAACTGCCGTAGAGGATCATCGCCATACCGGCCATCAGCAGGCTGGAGACGGCGAAGTTTTTATCCTTCATGCAGTGCAGATCCACCACCGGCTTTTTGGCATACAGCAGCCAGTAGATGGCGCCGATAATGCCGATCAACGTCAGGACGGCGAAGGTACGCGTAAAGTTCGAGTTAAACCAGTCTTCGTCTTCCCCGCGGTCGAGCATCACCTGCAGGCAGCCGAGGCCAAGGGCGATAAGCCCGATGCCGGTCCAGTCGACGGAGAGTTTCTCCTTCGATTTACTCTCCCAGGGCGGATCTTCCAGCAGCTGATAGATCGCCAGAACGGTCACTATCCCCACCGGAATGTTAATAAAGAACACCCAGCGCCAGGAGTAGTTATCGGTGATCCAGCCGCCGAGCGTCGGCCCCAGCACCGGGGCGACAATAATGGCGATGGACGACAGGCCAAAAGCCTTGCCGCGATCTTCCGGCTTAAAGTAGTCGAGCAGCACCGACTGCTGGGTCGGCTGCAGCCCGCCACCGAAGAAGCCCTGCAGAATACGGAACAGGATGATCTGCCAAAGCTCGGTGGCGATCCCGCACAGGAAGGAGCAGATGGTGAACATCACAATGCAGATCAGGAAGAACTGCTTGCGGCCAAAAAGCCGGCTCAGAAACGCCGAGATGGGGAGCACGATGCCGTTCGCCACCAGATAGCTGGTGAGCACCCAGGTGGATTCGTCATAGCTGGCGGAGAGTGAGCCCGCCACGTGGGGCAGCGCCACGTTCACGATGGTGGTATCAAGGATCTCCATAAACACCGCGAGGGTGACGACGATCGCCACCGCCCACGGGTTGCTGGCGGGCCGCCAGTTTTCATGGCTGTGGTCGGTCATTCCACGGTTACCTTCGGCTCAACCGACAGGCCCAGCGGCAGCGGCTTATTAGGGTCCAGCCCTTTATCAATGACAATTTTCACCGGCACGCGCTGGACGATCTTCACGAAGTTACCGGTGGCGTTCTCCGACGGGAAGGCGGCAAAGCGCGAGCCGCTCCCCTGCTGGATAGAGTCGACATGCCCTTCCAGCTCCATATCCGGCCAGGCGTCCACGCTCAGCGTAACCTTATTCCCGGGGCGCATCCGCTCCAGCTGGGACTCTTTGAAGTTGGCCACCACCCAGATATCGCTCGAAACCAGAGAAAAGAGCGCGGTGCCCGCCTGCACCAGGGTACCGGTCTGGACGTTGCGCTTCGTGATGTAGCCATCAAAGGGAGCACGCACCTGGGTGTAAGAGAGGTTCAGCTCGGCGGTCTCCAGCTGGGCGCGCGCCTGCTCCACCTGACGTTCCCGGGCTTCGACGTTGGTCTCCTGCTGACGAATTTGCAGTTGCACCTGGGAGGCCACCTCAAGCTGCGCTTTGGCGCTGGCTAGCTGGGCCTGGGCGCTGCGCAGCTGGGCATTGGCCGCGTCGATGCTCTGTTGGGTAGTGGCGCGGGGATCGACGCCGCGCTGACGGCGATACTCCGCCTGGGCATTGGCGAGATCGGCCTGGGCTTTAATCACCTGGGCATTCGCTTCGTCGCGCTGGGCGGGATATTGCACTTTCGAGAGGGCAAGCTGCGCCTGGGCCTGATGCAATTGGGCCTCGGCCAGACCCAACTGGGCTTTAGCCTGATCGCGCTGGGCGAGCGTATCCCGGGGATCGATGGTCACCAGCAGATCGCCTTTTTTCACCCGCTGGTTATCCCGCACCCGCAGTTCGGTGACGTAGCCTGCGGTTTTCGGGGCGATGGTGACGGCGTCGCCTTCGGTGAAGGCATCGTCGGTGGTCTCCTGGTTTCGGGTCATCATCCACCAGACCAGGGCCACGATGACCATCACGATCACCACAATACCCAGAATAATCAGCGGTTTTTTGCCGGGGCGTTTACGTTCAGTCTCTTTATTGTCTTTATTATCTGCGTCGTCAGAGGTGTGGTTTTCTTCGGCCATAGAACAGCATCCATCCTGTTAGTGAGCGGTATCACCATTTATACCGCTCACTAAAGTTAGGACGTTGCTATACATTTGCCAGGAAAAACTGACAAAGAGGGCACTATATGAGAAGGAATAATCCGAAACCGACGAACCCGGCCCAGACCAGCATCGGCAGCGACCAAAGATGGAAGCGCCACCAGATACGACGATCGTTTGCCATCCGCAGGGCGATGAGGTTAGCGAGGGATCCCGGCAGCAGACCAAAGCCCCCAACGTTTACCGCCCAGGCCAGCAACGCCGTCGGCGGCACATAGTTCAGCAGCAGAATGGTAGAGGGCACGTTGCTGATAAACTGCGACAGCCCGATGGCGGTCAACCACAGTCCCGGCTGCGACAGATGGGTGACATTTTGCAGTACGCCCTGCAACGCCGGGACCTGAATCAGCAGGTGCACATCGATAAACATCGCCATAAACACCAGCAGTAGCGTCCAGTCGACGCTTATCAGCACCCGACGCGCCAGCAGCAGGAAGCCCCCCGCTACCAGCAGCACTCCCCATGGCTCCTGCTTCAGATCGAGGGCCACCAGAAAGACCAGATAGAGCGCCAGACAACTCCACGCCAGCCGCGGTTTCGCCTGGGCGACGGCGCTGCCGCTGTGGTAGCGCAGCGGCGTTGCCGGGAAAGCAAACCAGCACAGCAGCGCCAGGGTGAGCATCATCACCAGCGCCAGCGGCGCCATCTGCCAGGTAAAGGCGGCGAACGACAGCCCGGAGCGCCCCCATAGCAGGATGTTTTGCGGATTACCAATCGGGGTCAACAGCGACCCGGCGTTAACCGCCAGCGCCTCGAAGATGATCATCCGGTTGACCGGGATTTCGCACAGCTTGCGCAGCGTGAGCGTCAGCGGCACCACGATAAACAGCGCCACATCATTGGTCAGGAAGGTGGAGAGCAGCGCGGCAGAGAAGACCATAAACAGCGCCAGGCGCCGCTCGGTAGCGAAACGGCGCACCATCTTGCGCCCGAGTACGTCAAAAAAGCCGCTCTGCTCGACCCCTTTGGTGAGCATCATCAGTCCGGCGAGGGTAATAATGGTGTGCCAGTCGATGGCGGCAGGCCAGCGCTCAGGTGCGAAGGGCACCAGAAAACTGAGTCCAATCCCGACTACCAGCAACAGATGAAAGAAGCGATCGCGGGCCAGCGCCCGCAGGCCTGGAAAGGTCATTCTGCGGCGGATCCGTGTTTCAGCGTAAAGGCCAGGAACTGCTGCAACGTCTCTTCGCTAACGTGGTGTTCCATCCCCTCAGCATCCCGGCGGGCAATCTCAGGGCTTACGCCCAGCACCAACAGGAAGTTTTCGACAATCTGATGGCGCTCGCGGCTCGCCTGCGCCAGCTTTTCCCCTTCCGGAGTGAGAAAGACGCCGCGCCAGGGGATCATTTCGATCAGGCCCACCGTGGCCAGACGCTTGAGCATTTTTGCCACCGTCGGCTGCGAGACGCCGAGACGCGCCGCCATATCCACCTGACGGGCCTCCCCTACTTCGCGGATCAGATCCGAGATCAGCTCGACATAGTCATCAATCAGTTCGCGGCGATGCGCTTCGCGAACCTGGCGAAAGCCTTCGACATGCTCTTCGACATTGACCAGTTGCGTCATTTTTTTTGTTGTTGGTTTACCTGCACGGCGATTCATTGTGCTTCCTCAATCCGGTGACACATCAAGCGTATCAATGCATAAGCGGCCATTGTAAACCATCGCTACACAAGCACAAAAAATTAACGTAATAGCCATAGCTATACAACATAGCCTGTGCTATATCTGTATGTAATGCAGTCACCCTTCAGGGATCGAAGGGATCAACCCGCAGGAGGTCACATGAACGAATTCAAGAGGTGTATGCGCGTGTTTAGCCACTCTCCCTTTAAGGTACGCTTAATGCTGCTGAATATGATTTGCGACATCATCAACGGCAAGCCAGAGCAGAACAAACCTTCCCACTAAGCGGCGTCGCGGTACGCCGCTTCATTTTTTTGTCATTTATCATCGCTATACTCCCTCGCGGACGGCTATTCCCCGATCTTTTTTACGGAAATGCAGCCCTCTTCGCAAAACACCCCTTTTATATCTGTTGACGTTATACCTTACTGGCTCTATCTTCTTGCAGCCCTGCACTTTTTGCGGCTCGCAGATGCGGACCTCAATCCCCCTTCTACGCATTCTCAGGCAGGTTTTGACCCTTGGCGCCAGGGTGAGCACATGGCGTTTTCGCGATAGTGACCTATGAATTTAACCCTGAAAGAGACGCTCATTACCCGCAGCCGGGCCTTAAGCCCGTGGACGGGATTCTATTTTTTACAGTCGCTGCTGATTAACTTTGCCCTGGGCTACGAATTCAGCCTGCTGTATGCCGTTGCCTTCACCTGTATCCTGCATCTGTTATGGCTCGGCGCGCCGCGACTGCAGAAAGGGGTGGTTGGGATCTGCTCGCTGGTGGCGGCCATGTATTTCCCGTTTGGTCAGGCCTACGGCGCGCCAAACTTTAATACCCTGCTGGCGATGCACTCCACCAACATGGAAGAGTCGACGGAGATCCTCACCATCTTCCCGTGGTACAGCTATATTGTCGCCCTGTTTATCTTTGCGCTCGGCGTGATTGCCGTGCGCCGTAAGCCCCAGCCCAGAAACGCGTGGAGCAAAATCGACAGTCTGTGCCTGGTCTTCAGCGTGGTGGCCTTTTTCGTCGCCCCGGTGCAGAACCTGGCCTGGGGCGGCGTCTTCAAGCTGAAAGATACCGGCTATCCGGTGTTTCGCTTCGTCAAAGATGTGGTGGTGAACAACCAGGAAGTGGTTGAAGAGCAGGCCCGGATGGCCGAACTGTCACAGATGAAGGACACCTGGAACGTGCTGGGGGTAAAACCGAAGTATCACATCTATATGGTGGTGATCGGTGAAAGTGCCCGCCGCGATGCGCTGGGGGCGTTTGGCGGCCACTGGAATAACACCCCGTTTGCCAGCAAGGTCAACGGCACCCTGTTTACCGATTACATTGCCGCCAGCGGTTCAACCCAGAAGTCGCTGGGGCTGACGCTTAACCGGGTAGTGGATAACAAGCCACAGTATCAGGATAACTTTGTGACCCTCGCCAACCGCGCGGGCTTCCAGAGCTGGTGGTTCTCCAACCAGGGGCAGATCGGGGAATACGATACCGCCATCGCCAGCATTGCCAAACGGGCTGACGAAGTGCATTTCCTGAAAAGCGGTGATTTCGAGGCGGATAAAAATACCCGGGATGAGGCGTTACTGAAGATGACCGAACAGGTCTTCAGCAGCCATCGCACCCAGCCGCAGCTGATCGTTCTGCACCTGATGGGCTCCCACCCGCAGGCCTGCGATCGCACTCAGGGGAAATATGCCGAGTTCGTGCAGTCGAAAGAGACCTCGTGCTATCTCTACACCATGACCCAGACCGATGACCTGCTCAGCAAGCTCTATGCCCAGCTACAAAACACCGGCGAGAGCTTCTCGATGGTCTATTTCTCCGATCACGGGCTGGCGTTCAAGGAGCGTGGAAAAGAGGTGCAGTATCTGGCGCACGACGACGCTTATCAGCAGAACTTCCAGGTGCCGTTTATGGTGTTGTCGAGCGATGACAAAGCCCATCGCATCATCAAAACGCGCCGCTCGGCGAATGATTTCCTGAGCTTCTTCTCGCAGTGGACGGGGATCACGGCCAAAGAGATCGCGAATAAGTACCGCTTCCTGTCAAACGACAAAGCGCCGCCGGTGTATGTGACCAACTTTAAATTACAGAAAGTGGATTACAACCATCTGGGGACGGATCTCTTTGAGACGAAAAGCCGGTAGGTTGTTAGCCCCCACCTATCGGTCCGCAACCATGGTCTGCTCCCTCTCCCTTGAGGGAGAGGGTTGGGGTGAGGGAGAGCATGCGCCTCGCCCCGGCCTTCCGGAAACGCTTCGGCGATTTTCAGCCGGACCAGGGAGCCGCTGTAAGTTAGCGATTTTTTTTAGAATTTGATCATTGCTGTAGACGCGAAATATTCCTGGTGGCTCTTCAGCGCACAGGGAAGGACAAAAACAAAAAAACCCGCCGAAGCGGGTTTTTATATTGGCTCACCGAAGTGATTAGAAGCGGTAACCTACGCCCGCGATCCAGGTGCCAACGTCAACGTTACGGATGCGGCTCTGCTCATAGGAGAAGTCCAGCGCAACGTTTTCAACTGGGTTGAACTGCATACCTGCGCCATAGGAGAAGCCGTAGTCGCTGTTGCTTGCAGTACGGTTGAAGCCCTGGTTTTCAGTCTGCTGGAATTTACCGTAGCCAACACCCACAACACCGTAGATGCTTGCCCAGTCGTTCAGACGGTAAGCCGGGCCAGCGGTGATGCCGTAGTACTGACCTTTGTTGTACGCGCCGTCTTCAGAACGGTCTTTCTCGGTGTAGGTGAAGGAACCGATAACACCCAGTGGGTTGTTATCCTGCTCGTAGCGATATTTCAGGTTGAAACCGTTGGTTTTGTTCATCACGCCCTGCATATCGCTCTGAGCGTAACCGCCAGTAACGGTAGAAGTATCCGCCATTGCGGAACCTGCGGTAACAGCCAGAACTGCCGCCAGTGCTGAAAGACATGCAATTTTTTTCATAACCACCTCAAATGTGCTTCAAGTAAATCCGTAAGTTTTAAATATATCAAAAAAACTTGTGAAACTCTTTGTGATTCATGATGTCTAACGCGGGTTTTCATGTAACTAAACATTTCCACCAGCAGCTATCTTATTCAAAAAACACCAGATTTGTGTTTCAATCAGCTAATTTTGCGCGTCAGTCACAATACATTCATCCAGACGATTCCTAAACTGTTACAGAAATCATCCGCTCGTGTGACGCCATTTTACGGATTTGTGACGACTTTTTTTCAACAAAGTCTCAACCGCCCGGCGTTATTTCCTTTACACTCCTCCTCTTTACTTCCTTTGACACAAACTGACAGGAGAAAGGATGCCTGGGTTGTCTCGCAGGGCGCCGGTCTGGTTGCCCGTCATCGTTATCCTTATTGCTATGCTCTCCATTCAGAGCGGCGCGTCGCTGGCAAAATCGCTCTTTCCGCTAGTGGGTGCCCCTGGCGTGACGGCGCTGCGTATTGCGCTCGGCACCCTCATTCTGGTTGTGATTTTTAAACCCTGGCGGCTGCGCTTTCAGAAGGAGCAGCGCCTGCCCCTGCTGTTTTACGGGCTTTCTCTGGGGGCGATGAACTACCTCTTCTACCTGTCGATTCAGACGGTGCCGCTGGGGATCGCCGTGGCGCTGGAGTTCACCGGCCCGCTAGCGGTAGCCCTTTTCTCCTCCCGACGTCCGGTAGACTTTATCTGGGTGGTGCTGGCGGTGCTCGGGCTATGGTTTCTCCTGCCGCTGGGCCAGGACGTCTCGCACGTTGATCTCACTGGTGCGGCGCTGGCGCTGGGGGCCGGTGCCTGCTGGGCCATCTATATTCTGACCGGACAGCGCGCAGGAGAAGAGCACGGCCCGGCCACGGTCGCCCTCGGATCGCTTATCGCCGCCATTGTTTTCGTTCCGCTGGGGATGGCTCAGGCCACCGAATCGATCTGGCAGTGGTCAATCCTGCCGGTGGGGCTGGCGGTGGCGGTGCTCTCCACCGCGCTCCCCTACTCACTGGAGATGATTGCCTTAACACGCCTGCCGACGCGTATTTTCGGCACCCTGATGAGCATGGAACCGGCGCTGGCGGCAATATCCGGGATGGTGTTTCTTGGCGAATCCCTGACCTTCACCCAGACTCTGGCGCTCTGCTCAATCATTGCCGCCTCGATGGGTTCGACCCTTACCCTGCGCCGGGAGAGTAAAGTCGAAGAGGTGGATATCCGCTAGCAGGCGTTATTTTGCCGGGGAGCGGCTTCCCGGCAAAATATTCCCATTCGCATTAGCGTCATTATTTTGAAATATCTCCCTCCCCTCCCTCAAAGCCCTTAAAAAATAAGATTAATTTACCCGCATATATCCATATTGTTTTATTTTCAATAGGTTACATATAACAACCAACCTTTCACTATTAAACCGATAGGCAGTACCCGGTCGCGCTATCTATAGCCAGTGCTATACTTAATCTCGAAATAACTTTGGACGCCAACATCAAGAGGAAATGAGATTATGCCTACCGCTAAACTGGTAAAAACAAAAGCACCTAATCTGCTGTATACCCGTAACGATGTGTCAGACAGCGATAAGAAAGCGACGATTGAGCTGCTGAATCGCCAGGTGATCCAGTTCATTGACCTGTCTCTGATTACTAAACAGGCTCACTGGAATATGCGCGGTGCCAACTTTATTGCTGTGCATGAGATGCTGGATGGCTTCCGCACTGCACTGACTACCCACCTGGATACCATGGCCGAACGTGCCGTGCAGCTGGGCGGTGTGGCGCTGGGTACTACCCAGGTGATTAACAGCAAAACGCCGCTGAAGAGCTACCCGCTGGATATCCACAGCGTTCAGGACCACCTGAAAGAGCTGGCGGATCGTTATGCCGTGGTCGCTAACGATGTGCGTAAAGCGATTGGCGAAGTGAAAGACGAAGACACGGCGGATATCCTCACCGCGGCTTCCCGCGACCTGGATCAGTTCCTGTGGTTCATCGAATCTAACATCGAGTAATCCATAGCTTTTTGCTATTACACCCTCGCCCTCGGCGGGGGTTTTGCACTTTCATGGTGCAGTCATTTCTCCTCTCCCCCGGCAAACGTAAAGCATTTGTAATAATCACCTCACACAATCGTTAATGAAAGATTGTTTTCTCATCAATATTTGCGCTAAATAGCATAACCGTTAGTGATGGCGTTTCGCTGCACCAAAACAGTGCTTCGTTATGGTGCAACTGACCGCCATTGTGACCTTTTTTGTGCAATGAAATCCGTCCTGGCCTTGCAAAAACAACACGTTGTAAAGTTGGCACGATTTTTTCATAGAGCGTTCGTTCTCGCAGGGGATCGCCCCGTGGATATAAAAGGAAATGCTATGAAGTCTGTATTAAAAGTTTCACTGGCTGCACTTACCCTGGCTTTTGCGGTCTCTTCTCAGGCTGCTGATAAGAAACTGATTGTTGCCACCGACACCGCCTTCGTACCGTTCGAATTTAAACAGGGCGACCAGTACGTTGGTTTTGATGTGGATCTGTGGGCGGCTATCGCCAAAGAACTGAAGCTGGACTACACCCTGAAGCCAATGGACTTCAGCGGTATCGTGCCGGCCCTGCAAACCAAAAACGTTGACCTGGCGCTGGCCGGTATCACCATTACTGACGCACGTAAAAAAGCGATCGACTTCTCTGACGGCTACTACAAAAGCGGCCTGCTGGTGATGGTGAAAGCGGATAACAACGACGTTAAAAGCGTGAAAGATCTCGACGGCAAAGTGGTTGCGGTGAAGAGCGGCACCGGTTCTGTTGATTACGCCAAGGCAAATATCAAATCGAAAGATCTGCGCCAGTTCCCGAACATCGACAACGCCTACATGGAACTCGGCACCAACCGTGCTGACGCCGTGCTGCACGACACGCCAAACATCCTTTACTTCATCAAAACCGCAGGCAATGGCAAGTTCAAAGCGGTAGGTGATTCCCTGGAAGCACAGGAATACGGTATCGCCTTCCCGAAAGGCAGCGACGAGCTGCGTACTAAAGTGAATGGCGCGCTGAAAACCCTGCGCGAGAACGGCACCTACAACGAAATCTATAAAAAATGGTTCGGTACTGAACCTAAATAAAACAGCCTGTTAAACAGGAACTGTACTGCCCGGTGACGCTTGCGTTGACCGGGCCTACAATTGTAACCATCCCCCTGATGGTTAATTGTCTGTTTTCACCACGGTATACAGGAACTCATCATGCAGTTTGACTGGAGCGCCATCTGGCCCGCCATTCCTCTTTTGCTTGAAGGCGCCAAAATGACCCTGTGGATTTCGGTCCTCGGTCTGGTTGGCGGGTTGATTATCGGCCTTGTCGCCGGTTTTGCCCGCACCTACGGCGGCTGGATAGCCAACCACGTAGCGCTGGTTTTCATCGAAGTTATCCGCGGGACGCCGATTGTGGTGCAGGTGATGTTTATCTACTTCGCCCTGCCGATGGCCTTTACCGACCTGCGGATTGACCCGTTCAGCGCGGCGGTGGTCACCATCATGATCAACTCGGGCGCCTATATCGCCGAGATCACCCGCGGTGCGGTACTGTCGATCCACAAAGGCTTCAGCGAGGCCGGTCTGGCGCTGGGTCTCTCCCGTCGCGAAACCATCCGCCACGTGATCCTGCCGCTGGCGCTGCGCCGCATGCTGCCACCGCTGGGTAACCAGTGGATCATCAGCATTAAAGATACCTCCCTGTTCATTGTTATCGGCGTGGCTGAACTGACCCGTCAGGGCCAGGAGATCATTGCCGGTAACTTCCGTGCGCTGGAGATCTGGAGCGCCGTGGCCGTGGTCTATCTGATTATTACACTGGCGCTGAGCTTCGTGCTGCGTCGTCTTGAAAGAAGGATGAAAATCCTGTGATTGAATTTAAAAACGTCTCCAAGCACTTCGGTCAGACCCAGGTGCTGCACAACATCGACCTGACTATTCAGACCGGCGAAGTGGTGGTCATTATCGGGCCGTCCGGCTCCGGCAAATCGACCCTGCTGCGCTGCATCAACAAGCTGGAGGAGATCACCAGCGGCGATCTGATTGTCGATGGCCTGAAGGTTAACGACCCGAAAGTGGACGAGCGCCTGATCCGCCAGGAAGCGGGCATGGTGTTCCAGCAGTTTTATCTCTTCCCGCACCTGACGGCGCTGGAAAACGTGATGTTTGGCCCCCTGCGCGTGCGCGGCGCCGACAAAGCGGCAGCCGAGCGGCTTGCAAAAGAGCTGCTGGCGAAAGTGGGGCTGGCGGAGCGCGGGCATCACTACCCGTCCGAGCTCTCCGGCGGTCAGCAGCAGCGCGTGGCCATCGCCCGTGCGCTGGCGGTGAAACCGAAGATGATGCTCTTCGATGAGCCAACCTCGGCCCTCGACCCGGAACTGCGCCACGAAGTGCTGAAAGTTATGCAGGATCTGGCGGAAGAAGGGATGACTATGGTGATCGTGACCCACGAAATCGGCTTTGCCGAGAAAGTGGCCTCACGCCTGATCTTTATCGACAAAGGCCGTATTGCCGAAGATGGCAATCCGCAGACGTTGATTGAGAACCCACCGAGCCAGCGTTTGCAGGAGTTTTTGCAGCACGTTGCGTAAGTTTTTGCCCTTTGTAAGCCGGGTAGGCGTAGCCGTCACCCGGCTTTTTTATTGCCGGAATTCTCCCAAAAACCCCCCGCCCCCGCGCGCCTTCTATACTTATCACTTTGCACAATTTTGTCACCGGAGGACATCGTGCCGTGGATTTTGCTGCTCCTGATAAGCCTGTTTTGTCTGCCTGCCCAGGCCGTCAGCCTGCCGGGCATTCCCGCCGCCACCGCCAGCGAGCAGAGCACGCCGCCACCGGAGCCGGACGTTGAGCAGAAAAAGGCGGCCTACTCGGCGCTGGCTGATGTGCTGGAAAATGACGCCTCGCGCAAGGAGCTGATCGATCAGCTGCGCAGCGTGGCTGCCACACCGCCTGAGACACCGGTGCCTAAAATAACCCCACCGGAGATCACCGACGAGAAAACGGTGCTGGAGAACGTCACTGATATCAGCCGTCACTATGGCGATGCCCTCGCCTCCCGTTTCGCCCAGCTCTACCGCAACCTGATCGGCTCCCCGCATAAGGCCTTTAACCCGCAAACCTTCACCGCCGCCGCGCAGCAGTTTCTGATCCTGGCCGGACTGGTCTTTGCCTTTTACTGGATGGTGAGGCTCTGCGCCTGGCCGTTGTACCGCAAAATGGGGAGCTGGGGGCGCAAAAAGAACCGCGAAACCAGCAGCTGGGTTCATCTGCCGCTGACCATCGCCGCGGCCTTTATTATCGATCTGCTGCTGCTGGCGCTAACCCTGTTTATTGGCCAGATGCTGCGTGAGTATCTCAACACCGGCAACCCGACCATTGCCTTCCAGCAGGCGCTGTTCCTCAATGCCTTCGCGCTGATTGAATTCTTTAAAGCGATCCTGCGGTTGATATTTTGCCCGCGGGTGCCCGATCTACGACCTTTCGCCATTAACGACAGCGCCGCGCAGTACTGGTCGCTACGCCTGAGTATTCTGAGCGGCCTTATCGGCTATGGCCTGCTGGTAGCGGTGCCGATTATCTCCAATCAGGTCAACGTGCAGATTGGCGCTCTGGCCAACGTGCTGATCATGCTCTGTATTACCGTCTGGGCGCTGTACCTGATCTTTCATAACAAGCGCGCCATTACCGAAGGGCTGCTCCACCTTGCCGACCGTTCGCTGGCCTTCTTCAGCCTGTTTATTCGCGCTTTCGCGCTGGTGTGGCACTGGCTGGCGAGCGCCTATTTTATTGTGCTCTGCTTCTTCTCCCTCTTCGATCCGGGCAACAGCCTGAAATTTATGATGGGGGCGACCTTCCGCAGCCTGGCCATCGTCGGCATTGCCGCCTTCGTGTCGGGGCTGCTCTCGCGCTGGCTGGCTAAAACCATCACCCTCTCGCCGCACGTGCAGCGCAGCTATCCGGAGCTGCAAAAACGGCTCAACGGCTGGATCTCCGTGTCGCTGAAGGTGGCGCGGTTCCTGACAGTCTGCGTCGCCATTATGCTGCTGCTCAGCGCCTGGGGGTTGTTCGACTTCTGGAACTGGCTGCACAACGGCGCAGGGGAGAAGACGGTCGATATTCTGATCCGTATCGCGCTGATCCTCTTCTTCTCCGCCATCGGCTGGACGATCCTGGCGAGCCTGATCGAGAACCGGCTGGCGTCAGATATTCATGGCCGGCCACTGCCCAGCGCCCGCGCCCGAACGCTGCTGACGCTGTTCCGTAACGCGCTGGCGGTGGTCATCAGCACCATTACCATCATGATTGTGCTCTCGGAAATTGGCGTCAACATCGCTCCGCTGCTGGCAGGGGCCGGGGCGCTGGGGCTGGCGATCTCTTTTGGCTCCCAGACGCTGGTGAAGGACATCATCACCGGGATCTTTATTCAGTTTGAAAACGGGATGAATACCGGGGATCTGGTGACCATCGGGCCGCTGACCGGCACGGTGGAGCGGATGTCGATTCGTTCGGTGGGGGTGCGGCAGGATACCGGGGCGTATCACATTATTCCGTGGTCATCGATCACTACCTTCGCCAACTTTGTCCGCGGCATCGGGTCGGTGGTGGCGAACTATGACGTGGACAGGCATGAAGATGCCGAAAAAGCGAAAGACGCGCTGAAAGCGGCGGTGGATGAGCTGCTGGAGAGGGAGGATATTCGCGGGCTGATTATCGGCGAGCCGTCGTTTGCCGGGATTGTCGGCCTGACCAGCACCGCCTTTACCCTGCGTGTGTCGTTCACCACCCAGCCGCTGAAACAGTGGACGGTGCGTTTCGCCCTCGACAGCATGGTGAAAAAACACTTTGACCAGGCGAACGTGCGGATGCCGGTGCAGATGTATCAGCTGCTGCCGTCGCCGGGCCCGACACCACCGTCACCGCAGGAGCCCACCCTGTAGCCCCGGTAAGCGCAGCGCCACCGGGGAGAAGCGGTTAACGCTGGCGGCGTTTGGCGTTGTCCATAAAGGTCCAGGCGATAAAGCGGCTCTGCTTCTGTCCCTGGGCCATCTCTTTCTTCACCACTTTGACCGCACCGATATCGGTCAGGGCGCGGTAGAGCGGCGGCAGGTTTTCGCTGCGGGAGACCAGGGTAGTAAACCACTTCACCTGACGGGCAAACTGGGCGCTTTCGGCAATCATCTTCGTGATAAAGGCCACTTCGCCGCCTTCGCACCACAGCTCCTGCTGCTGGCCGCCGAAGTTCAGCGCGGCATTGGCCGCCTGGCCGAGGTTGCGACGCTTACGCTCGCTGCCCGCCCGGGCGGATTCAGCGGAATCATGGAACGGCGGATTACACAGGGTGGCATCGTACTGTTCGTTTTTATGGATAATACCCGTGAAGATTGCCGAGGCCTCTTTCTGACGACGCAGACGGATGGCGCGGCTCATGCCGGGGTTACCGTTAATGATGGCCGTGGCGCTGGCAAACGCCTGCGGGTCCACTTCGCTGCCGGTAAAGCGCCAGCCATATTCATGCACACCAATCAGCGGGTAAATGAGGTTCGAGCCGGTGCCGATATCCAGGAGGGTTGCCTCTGCGGGAGCGACGCCGTTGTTACCCTCCGCCAGCAGATCGGCGAGATGGTGAATGTAGTCGGCACGCCCCGGCACCGGTGGGCAGAGATAGCCGTCCGGAATATCCCACTGCGTCACCCCGTAGAAATGCATCAGCAGCGCTTTATTCAGCGTCTTCACCGCCTGTGGATCGGCGAAGTTCACCGTTGGCTCGCCTGTGGGCGTCTGGGTGATAAATTCGCGCAGCGCCGGACAGCTCTCGCATAAGGCATTCATGTCGTAACGGCTACGGTGGCGGTTGCGAGGATGCAACCCCGGCTTCTGGGATGTCATGGCGTTCTCCTGTAAACAGCGGCGTAAGATACCCGTTGCGGGCGCAACGGTAAATATTTCTCTGCGCCGCAGAATAAAACACCAGAAATCAGTCACCTGTATGTCGCTGATTTGTCATGGAATTGTCAAAAAATGTCGTTCAAAAAATAAGCAGATCATCATCAATTTTTTGCCCTAAATCACGCTCTGAGCCGTTCTACACTTACTGTGCATCACCCGTTGTCAATCAGAGGAAGTGATTATGAAAAAATACCTGGTAATGCTCGCTGCCGCTTCACTGGCAGGTGCGTCGTTTGCTGCATGGTCAATCGAATCACTCAGCAATGGCGATACCGGTCAACTTAGACCCGCCGGAACCGTGCAGGCTTCTGGCGCAAGAGACCTTGACGATCTGCAGGACAAACTGGCTGAAAAAGCGCGTGAACAAGGTGCTAAAGGCTACGTGGTGAATTCTGCCAGCGGCGACAACACCATGTTCGGTACCGCCACGATTTACAAGTAATCCCCCGCTCTGCACTGCATACTGCATCCCCCGGGGTGCAGTTCATTTTTTGCCCAAAATCCACTTTGTGAAGTTTTTTAGCAGGCAATGTAAATTTACGTATTTCATTTTGTTGACGAGAGTGATAAAAAGTGACGCCAAATGATAATGTTTATCACAATAATTATCATTTGTAGGCTCATTACGGATGTAGCGTGGCACAGGATAAGGCGCAGACCTGCCTGACAACGTAATGAAAACTCAATACTAAAAATTATAAGTCGCTAAACATTATGGATAAAAATCGCAACGTTCCGAACAGCTTTAACTCGCTGACCTTTTTTGCGGGTCTGTGTATCGGCCTTTCCCCGGTGGCGACAGCGCTTGCCGCAGACAGCACGGATAACAAACCTGACGATACCCTGGTGGTGGAGGCCGCCCAGCCTTCGCTCTATGCCCCGCAGAAATCTGCCGACGCCAAATTCAGTCGCCCGGTGGCAGACACCACCCGTACCATGACGGTGATCTCCGAGCAGGTGCTGAAGGATCAGGGCACCACCAATCTGACCGACGCGTTGAAAAACGTTCCGGGTGTTGGCGCCTTTTTCGCCGGTGAAAACGGCAACTCCACCACCGGCGACGCGGTCTACATGCGCGGCGTGGATACCTCGAACAGCATCTACGTTGACGGTATTCGCGACATCAGCACCACCACCCGTGACACCTTCAACACCGAACAGGTGGAAGTGATCAAAGGGCCGTCCGGCAGCGATTACGGACGCAGCGCCCCGAGCGGCTCGATCAATATGATCAGCAAACAGCCGCGTCTGGATTCCGGTATTGATGCCTCTGCCAGCATTGGCAGCGCCTATATGCGCCGTGGAACCCTCGATATTAACCAGGTGATGGGCGATACCTCGGCGTTTCGTCTGAACCTGATGGGTGAAAAAACTCACGATGAAGGGCGCGATAACGTTAAAAACGAGCGCTACGGCGTGGCCCCTTCCCTCGCCCTGGGGCTGGGAACGGAAAACCGCCTCTACCTGAACTACCTGCATGTCACCCAGCACAACACCCCGGACGGCGGGATCCCGACTATCGGGTTGCCGGGCTACTCTGCCCCCTCGGCGGGCACCGCGGCGCTGAATCACTCCGGCAAGGTGAACACCAGCAACTTCTACGGCACCGATTCCGATTATGACGATTCTACGTCTGACACCGCCACGATGCGCTTTGAGCACGACTTTAACGACAACACCACCCTGCGCAACACCACGCGCTGGTCGCGGGTGAAGCAGGATTATCTGATGACCGCCGTAATGGGTGGCGCCAGCAACATCACCCAGCCTGACCGTAATAATGTGGACACCTGGACCTGGTCGCGCCTCGCCAACACCAAAGATGTCAGCAATAAGATCCTGACCAACCAGACCAACCTGACCACTAAATTCTATACCGGCAGCGTCGGCCACGATATCAGTACCGGAGTGGAGTTCACCCGTGAAACCCAGACCAACTACGGCGTGGATGCCATCACCCCGCCGCCGGTCAATATCTATCATCCGAACAGCAACGTCGATATTGGCGGCCTGAACAACAATGGCGCTAATGCCAATGGCCGGACCGATACCTTCGGTCTGTACGCCTTCGATACGTTGCAGGTCACCCGTGATTTCGAGCTGAACGGCGGGATTCGTCTCGATACCTACCATACCGACTATGACAGCGCCAGCATCTGCGGCGGCACGGGGCGTGGGGCTGTGGCCTGCCCGGCCGGCACGCCGAAAGGTTCCCCGGTCACGACGATCGATACCGCTACCTCCGGTAACCTGGTCAACTGGAAGGCTGGGGCGCTTTATCACCTGAACGAATACGGCAACGTCTATGTGAACTACGCCATCTCCCAGCAGCCGCCGGGCGGCAACAACTTCGCGCTGGCCCAGGGCGGAACAGGCAGCAGCGCCAACCGCACCGACTTTAAGCCGCAGAAGGCCAAAACCAGCGAGCTGGGCACCAAATGGCAAGTGCTCGATAAGCGTCTGCTCCTGACCGCGGCAGTCTTCCGCACCGACATCGAAAACGAAGTCGAGCAGAACGACGACGGCACTTACTCCCAGTACGGTAAAAAACGCGTCGAAGGCTATGAGCTGTCGGCAGCCGGTAACATCACCCCGGCCTGGCAGGTGATCGGCGGCTATACCCAGCAGCGCGCCAGCGTGCGCACCGGCAATGACGTGGCGCAGGATGGCACCTCATCTCTGCCCTATACCCCGGAACATGCCTTTACCCTGTGGAGCCAGTACCAGGCCACGGACGATCTCTCCGTTGGCGCAGGCGCCCGCTATATTGGCAGCATGCACCGCGGCGCTGACGGCGCGGTGGGTACGCCGTCGTTCACCGAAGGGTACTGGGTGGCGGATGCCAAACTGGGCTATCGCGTCAACCGCAACCTCGACATGCAGCTCAACGTCTACAACCTGTTTGATGAAGACTATGTCGCCTCCATCAACAAGAGCGGCTACCGTTACCATCCGGGCGAGCCGCGCACCTTTATGTTAACGGCGAACATGCACTTCTGATCCTCTGGGGGGGCTGGCTCCCCATGCTTCAGTGCACGTCTGATCCGCGTGGGGCTTTAGCCCCACGCTTCGGAGAATTATTATGATGTATCACATTCCGGGCGTGCTGAACGCCGATGAGGTAGCGCACTTTTGCGCCCAACTGGAGCAGGCCCCGTGGATTGACGGGCGCGCCACGGTAGGCAACCAGGGGGCGCAGGTTAAAAACAACCAGCAGGTAGACACCCAAAGCCCGCTGTATGCCACGCTACAGGCCGCGGTATTGCAGGCGGTGAATCAGCACCCGCTCTTTTTTGCCGCCGCTCTGCCGCGCCAGATCTCAAGCCCGCTGTTTAACCGCTACCAGCAGCAGGAGACCTACGGTTTTCACGTTGACGGCGCCGTGCGAAGCCATCCGCAAAGCGGCTGGATGCGGACCGATCTCTCCGCCACCCTCTTTTTAAGCGACCCCGACAGCTACGAGGGCGGCGAGCTGGTGGTGAACGACACCTACGGCCAGCACAGCGTCAAGCTCCCGGCGGGCGATCTGGTACTCTATCCCTCCAGCAGCCTGCACTGCGTCACGCCGGTCACCCGCGGTGTGCGGGTAGCCTCCTTTATGTGGATCCAGTCGATGATCCGCGACGATAAAAAGCGCGGCATGCTGTTCGAGCTGGATCGCAACATCCAGACCCTTCGTGCCCGTCACGGCGAAAGCGACGAAGTGCTCTCCCTGCTGAATCTCTATCACAACCTGCTGCGTGAATGGTCTGAAATCTAGCCGTTCGCCTTGATTGTACGTTTTTTGGCCCCATAGTTACGGAACAGCGCAATAACCTGTCAGGAGGGGTCTATGGCTTCCGGTTGGGCGAATGATGATGCCGTTAACGAACAGATCAACAGTACCATTGAAGATGCAGTGGCGCGGGCGCGGGGCGAAATTCCGCGAGGCGAAAGCCTGAAATTCTGCGAAGAGTGTGAAGAGCCGATCCCCGAAGCGCGGCGCAAGGCGGTGCCTGGCGTGCGGCTTTGCATCGCCTGTCAGCAGGAGAAAGATTCACATAATGCATCACATGCAGGATATAATCGCAGAGGATCGAAAGACAGCCAGTTACGCTGACTGCTATGCTGGCTATGAGGCCACGCAAGCGATTACTTTTTTGTGCACGAATTTTAGCCCCTGGTTTGGCAAAATGTGCCCTCTCCGTCCCGTCTGTAAAGCGCAACGGCAAGAAACGTAAATCCATTCACTGAATTTATTAATATTCAATAACTTATTTGTCATTCAAATTTTTCGAAGGATGGCGTCAATTCTCTTCGATTTTATCTCTCGCAAAAAAACGTGATACTTATCACATCGACGGAACAACGTCCCCTTAACAGAATAACCTGCGAGATACTGACCATGAAAACCATCAAATATGCTGTCGCTGCTGTTGCCCTGACCACTCTCTCTTTCGGTGCTTTCGCTGCGGAATCTGTGACCGCTGCCCAGGCAAACAGCATGAATAAAATCGGTGTGGTCAGTGCAGAAGGCGCGACCACGCTGGATGGCCTGGAAGCACGCCTGGCGGCGAAAGCTGAAGCCGCGGGCGCGACCGGTTATACCATTACCTCCGCTAATACCAACAACAAGCTGAGCGGCACCGCGGTTATCTACAAATAACCTGACCCTTATCTCTGCTCTGCTCGCCGGTTCGCTGGCGAGATGTTCCAACCCTCATTGACCCTGTTGTTATTTTTTTGGCCCGTCCATCGCTGGACGGGCCTTTTTTTAGTTAAAAACTCTGGTTAACCCGCGCCAGACCGGCCTCCACCGTCTCCACCTGGCCGCTCGCCAGCAGGCAACAGGTCATCTGCAGCTTCAGGGAGTGCGGCACCGCTTCGCGCCCGGCGAGGCAGCCCTCAATCCAGCGAGCCGTGGTTTCAGCATCCTTCGCTTGCGGCAGAACAACGTCGCTGTTCTCTTCGCCGCGCTCCAGCACCACCCGGGTGCCCGCCGCATCAATCAGCGTTAGCTGCGGACAGCGCTGCGGGTTGGCATAGACTTCGCCTTCCGTCCCGTGCATCAGAAGCCCTCTGCCACCGATATCGGCAAAAAATGTCGCCACGCGGGTGACATATTCCGGGTGCGACACGCTGGAAAGGCGGAGCGCGGCATCTTCTGCAAACGGCGTCGCCAGCTTCGCCAGGGTATGGGCGCTGTTACGCACCCCCATACGCCAGCGCATCGCCAGCTGTTTTTCCAGCGGCGGACAGAGAGTACTCACCGGGATATAGACCGGATGATGCCCATCCAGCTTCGCCTGCGCCTGGCCGCCGTGACGGGTCGGCTCAATGCCCAGCAGGGTGAAAATGGTTTCCGTCAGCACGCGGGTCGGATCTTCACTCACGCCGTGCACCACCACCGGGAAACCCAGCTTATGCAGCAGGATCGCCAGCAACGGGGTCAGGTTGGCTTGCTTACGCGCCCCGTTATAACTTGGGATCACCACCGGCATCGGCTTTGCGACCGGGGGCGTCAGGCGCAGGGTTTGTGCCTGCATCGCCTCATAGAAGCCCCGCATTTCGCCTTCGCCCTCACCCTTAATGCGCAGCGCAATCAAAATGCCGCCCATCTCCAGGTCCGGCACCTCACCGTTCAGCATCGCGGTATAGAGGGCCCGGGCGGTCTCCTGATCCAGGTCGCGGGCATGATTTTTCCCTCGACCGACCTCTTTAATAATTTTGCGATAATCCACGATCGTTCTCCTTGTGACATCTTATTAACACTATAGCGTTGATAAGGGGCCATCGAACAGACATTTCTCTTATCGCTATCGGGTAAAATCAAAATTAACACGTTGTATTTTCAGTAAAAATTATATTGCAACCGCTAATGAAATTACTATTGACCAGGCCGATGTTTATTATTCTGCAATAAATTACGTAAATTAGCCCCCGATAAAAAGTCGCCCCGCTTTTTTCCAAAAACTAATCACAACGGATGTTATAAACACCGGAATTCACTCAGGAATTATTATGCGTAAAATTGTCTCCGGCACCTTTATTGCCACTGCATTATGTTGTTCTGTCTCTGCCTGGGCTGCAACCAGCGGCGAGGGGCAAATTAATTTTACGGGTGAGATCATTGATTCCGCCTGCCAGGTGGTCAATGGCGTCAGCAGCCCGCTGGATGTGTCCCTTGGCAAAGTGTCACAAACGGCCTTCACCGGTTCTGGTTCCACCACCGGCACCATCCGATTTGATATTCAACTGAAAGACTGCCCGGAAACCATCACCAGCGCGGCCATCACCTTTGGTGGCTCCGCTGACGGCACCAACGCCAACGTGCTGGCCGTCACCCCAGGCACCGGTGCGGCAACCGGCGTGGGTATTCAGTTGCTGGATAAAACCGAAAATCCGCTGAGCCTCTATACCGCCTCGACCAGCTATACCCTGCAGTCTGGCACCACTACCAACGATCTGGTATTTGGCGCACGCTATATCCAGACCGGCAGCACCATCACCGCCGGTCCGGCGAATGCCGTCTCCACCTTTACCGTAATGTACAACTAATCCTGTTACGCCTGGCCCCTGCGGCCAGGCGCTGTCAGCTTTATTCAGAGTCCCACCATGCGTAAATCTATTTTCATCGCCTCCCTGTTAGTCATGACCACCGCCGCTCACGCCGGGGTGATTATCGAAGGGACCCGTTTAATTTATCAGGGAGATAAAAAAGAAGCGTCGTTAGGGATTTCCAACCCGGATAACCTCGACTACCTGGTGCAGTCCTGGGTAGAGAACGTTGATGCCGGGCGGGATAAAGCGCCGTTTCTTATCACCCCGCCGCTGTTTCGCCTCGATGGCAGACAGGACAACGTCCTGCGCGTCGTGCGCACCGGGGGCAATCTGCCAGCCGATCGCGAATCGCTCTACTGGCTGAATATTAAATCTATCCCCTCTACCTCCCCGAACGAGAGCAGCAACACCCTGCAAATCGCCATTAAAACGCGGATCAAACTGATCTACCGTCCGAGAGGAGTGAGCGGCAAGCCGGATGAGGTGGCAGATAAATTACGCTGGCATAAACAGGGGAATAACCTGGTGGTGAGCAACCCGACACCGTTTTACATGAACTTCCAGTCCATCACCGTAGGCGGCAAAAAAGTCAGCAATGTCACCTGGGTGGCTCCCGACAGCGACGCGCACTTTGCCGTGCCGGGCGGCATCACCGGCAACACGGTTTCCTGGAAAATTATCAACGATTATGGCGCGGTGAGCCACGCCCTGTCTGCACCACTGCAATAAGCCCGACGCCGCCATGCCCTGGGACTACTCCACCAAAGCCCCCCGTAATCCCGTACGCACCCTGCTGATTGCCCTGGGCTGCGCGGTGCTGAACGTGGGGGTACAGCAGGTGCTGGCGGAGGATTATTTCAACCCGGCACTGCTGGATATCGACACGCCCGGCCAGGGCAAAACCGACCTCTCGCTGTATGAGAAGGGCCCGGGCATCGCGCCGGGGAGCTATCAGGTGGATGTCTATGTGAATAATAATAAAGTGGCTAACAGAAAGATCGCCTTTGGCCTGCAACAGCCAGCCAGCGGTCCGGCCACCCTGCAACCCTGCCTCTCGCCAGAAACCCTGAAGAGCCTGGGTATCCAGAGCGATAAATTCAGCGTCACCAAGGATGACGGCTGTGTCGATCTCTCTGGGTTACCGGCCGCCAGCGCCACTTTCCGCCCCGGCCAGCAGCAGCTGCTGCTGAGCATCCCCCAGGCGGCCATTGTTCCCGTGCCTCACGGTTATGTGGCGCCGGATGAGATGGACAACGGGATCAACGCTTTCCTGCTGAACTACAGCTACTCCGCCGGGGATAGCCGCAGCCGGGGTGAAGAGGGCAGCCACCAGCGTAATGAATATCTCAACCTGCGGCCGGGACTGAACCTCGGCGCCTGGCGTCTACGCAACTACTCCACCTGGAGCCGCACCCGGGACGATCGTACCACGCAGCACGACTTCTCGCCGGTCTACAGCTATGCCCAGCGCAATATTCTGTCGCTGGGCAGCGTCGTTACTCTCGGAGAAAGCTCTACCCCCTCCGACGTGTTTGACAGCCTGTCGTTCACCGGGGCGCAGATTGCCTCCGACGATGACATGCTGCCGGACAGCCTGAAGGGCTTCGCCCCGCGCATTCGCGGCGTGGCGCACAGTAACGCCCAGGTGGTGGTGCGCCAGAACGGCTACGTGATCTATCAGAACTACGTCGCCCCCGGCGCGTTTGAAATTAACGATCTCTACCCTACCGGCGGCAGCGGCGATCTGAACGTTACCGTCAAAGAGACCGATGGCAGCGAGCAGCACTTTGTGGTGCCTTACGCCTCGGTGCCGGTTTTACAGCGTGAAGGCCGCTTCAAGTACAGCCTGACTGGCGGGCGCTACCGCAGCTATGACCACAGCGTGGAGAAGACACCGTTCCTGCAGGGCACCGGGATCTATGGCCTGCCGTACGATATCACCGCCTACGGCGGTATCCAGACCAGTCAGTATTACGATGCCCTGGCGCTCGGCACCGGTAAAAACATCGGTGACTGGGGAGCGTTTTCGGTGGATATGACCGCGGCAAAATCGCAGATGCAGGGGCAAAAAACCTCCCGTGGCCGCGCCTGGCGAGTGCGCTATAGCAAAGACTTCGCGACCACCGGCACCCACTTTACGGTGGCCGGGTATCGCTACAACAGCGCCGGGTTTGACACCATGGCAGACGTCCTTAACTCCCATACCCACGACGACGACTGGAGCCCGACGGATCGCCGCCGCAACCGCCAGGAAGCCACTATCGATCAATCCCTGGGCGGCTCCCTGGGCTCGATGACGTTAAGCCTGGTCAAAGAGAATTACTGGCACAGCGACCAGAGTATGACCTCGTTGAGCATCGGCTATAACGGCAGCTGGCACGGCATCAGCTACGGTATCAACTATGGCCTGAGCAAAAACGTCCAGGATGAAGAGGATAACGACGATCGGCGGGAGAACGAGCAGACCTTCGGCTTTAACGTCTCCGTTCCGCTGGATCGCTGGCTGAGCAATACCTGGGTCAATTACACCTTTAACAACAGCAAGCATGACACCAGTCAGAGCGTCGGCCTGAACGGCACCGCGCTGGCGGGGGATAACCTCAGCTGGGGGATTCAGCAGGGCCACAGCCACACTTCCGGCTATAGCACCAACCTGAACAGCGATTACAAAGCCACCTACGGCGAGATGACGGCAGGCTATTCTCAGGATAACCAGCAGCGCCAGCTCAACCTCGGCGTACAGGGGAGCATGATTGCTCATGCCCACGGCATCACCCTCGGCCAGCCGATGGGGGACACGGTGGCATTGGTAGAGGCGCCGGGGGCCAACGGCACCGGGATCGAAAACCAGACCGGGGTTAAAACCGACTATCGTGGCTATGCCATTGTGCCTTACGTCACGCCGTACCATCACAATACCGTGTCACTGGATACCGAGAGCCTGCCTGCAGGCGCCGACGTCGGCCAGGCGGCCCAAATTATTACCCCAACCCGTGGGGCGGTGGTGCGTACCCACTTCAATACCCGCGTCGGCAGCCGGGTGCTGCTGACCCTCACCCGCGCCGATGGACGCCCGGTGCCCTTTGGTGCCACGGCGGCGCCGGCCCATGAGAGCGGCGAATTTATCGTTGGTGATGGCGGCCAGGTCTACCTGACCGGGATGCACGCCCGGGGCAGTGTCAACGTCAGCTGGGGCAAAGGCGCAGGCGCGCACTGCTCCGCCCACTATCAACTGCCGTCCCGATCCGCTGACCCGGTGATTAGCGTCACCGCGCAGTGCTCGTGACAGCATCGAGGAAAAGATGAAACCCTTCCGTTACGGCTCTGTACTGGCCCTGTTTGCCGCCCTGTTTCTGTTTATGCCGCAGGCTAAAGCAGCATGCTCTACCGCAGATCTGCCCTGGACAACCACGCCGGGTGCGCTGACGGTGCCCGCCACGCTGGGGGTGGGCAATGCTATCCCGGGCTCCGCCCGCACGCACACGGTAAAAGGCCACTGTGACGCTGCCGACAGCGGTAAGCCAATCACCGCCTGCCATCTGGGCGAAGGCGATGAAATTCCGGGGATGCCGGGCGTCTGGCGCAGCGGTATCGAGGGGATTGGTATTGAACTGCTGAACAGCGCCGGCCAGCCGGTCCGGGGCCGTAACGCCCACTGTGACAGCCGAAGCACGCCCCTGGGGTACGTCAGCAGTGACGGCTCCGGCAGCTTCAACGTATCGCTGAGGATGCAGCTGATCAAAACGGCAAGCACCACCAAAGAGCAGACGTCAACGACGGTGCGTAACGGCATCTGGTCCCTGGGTATCTACCCCGATCAACAGCTGGGTCAACTGAACGCCGTGCGCTACGGCGGCAGCCTGGCGCTGAAGGCCACCACCTGCTCCGTAGATCCGAGAAGCCTGGTCATTATGCTGGGGAATTTTCCGGTCACTCTCTTTACCCACATCGGCAGCACCAGCGGCTGGCAAAGCTTTAACCTGACGGCAACCTGTACCGACGCGGTGACCATGACCGCCCGGGTTACCAGCGCCAACGGCAGCACCTCGCTCGGTGACGGCAATGACGTGCTGAACCTGACACCGGGCAGCGACAGCGCCACGGGCATCGGGGTGCGAATGATGGTTGGCGGCGTGGCGCTACGCTACAACTACCCTATCCCCTTTGGCGACCAGACCGTTCCCAACCAGCCGTTCGACCTGCCCTTCAGGGTGCAGTATTACCAGACTGGCGTTCAGGCGACTGCCGGAAGAGCCAATACCATTGCCACCATCGACATTGAATATCAGTGAGATCCCGATGAAATATGTAGCCCTGCTCGTGCTGCTGGCCAGCCTGCCCGCCTCAGCCACCGACGTGCTCCTCAGCATCAAAGGCAATATTTACGATACGGCCTGCGAGGTGGACAGCACCAGCCAGAATAAAGTGGTCAATCTCGGCCAGGCGGTGGCCAGTGATTTTAAAGCGCCGGGGGATGTCGGCGTGTGGAAAAATTTTGATATCACCATTTCGCATTGCCCGCAAAGCCTCACCCTGGCGACGATCAACCTGGAGGGGCAGCGCGACAGGCTTCATCCGTTCAAGTTCGCCAACACCGGTACGGCGAAAGGGCTGGCGCTGGAACTGGGCGACCGCACCGACTCGATCATTCTGGCGCCAGAAGCGCGCTTCAATGCGGTAATTGACCCGATCACCCACAGCGCCGATTTCCCGATGGCGGCACGCTATTACGCCTCGTACGTTCCGGTCCACGCGGGGGAGTTTTCAAGCACGGTGCTGTTTACCTTCACTTACCAGTAGGACCACGCCCCTTAGCACGGATGCTTTTCCTGCGCCCGGCGGCAAGCTTAGCCGGGCGTTTTTTTACTTTGGGAACCTCAGGCTGTTCGATGGGAAAGACCGGCAGGGCATTCAGCAACCGCTTGCCGTAGTTTTTGGTCAACAGCCGCTTATCGTAGATCACCACTTCGCCCCAGCAGCTGTGGCTGCGGATCAGGCGCCCGACCTGCTGGATCAGGTTGAACGACGCCGCAGGCAGACTCTGCACCTCAAACGGGAAGCGGTTCAGGCTTTTCAGCCACTCGCCTTCGGTGAGCACCACCGGGCTGTCGATAGGCGGGAAGGCAATCTTATGGATATGCACCTGGGTCAGGTAGTCGCCCTTCAGATCCAGCCCTTCGGCAAAGGACTGGAGCCCCACCAGCACGCTGCGCTCTCCGGCCTCGATACGTTTACGGTGCAGCTCTACCAGCCGGTAGCGGGGCTGATCCCCCTGAACCAACAGCAACAGGCGCAGGTCGGTGACAAAGGTTAAAAAGAGGTTCATTGCCCGGGCGCTGGCGAACAGCACCAGCATGCCGGGATACTTTTTGCTTTCCAGCTGTTCGCGAAAGTAGGCCGCCATTTCGGCCAGGTGCTGCTCTTCGTTGTCGATCAGCGGCTCATACTGCATGCGCGGGATCACCAGCTTGCCCTGCTCGCAGTGGTTGAACGGCGAGTCGAGGGCCACAAAGCGATCGCCCGCCTTCTCCTTCAGACCGCTCATCTCCTGCAGGCGGGAGAAACTGTTCAGCGAGCGCAGCGTGGCGGAGGTCACCACCACATGCGGGACGCTGCGCCAGAGCAGCTTTTCCAGCTGATCGCTGACGCGAATACCCGCGCAGTGGAAGAAGAGATGCACCTGCCCCTCCCGGACCTCCCGCGTCGCCCACTTGGTGACCGGCGCGCCGGAGGCCTGGGCCATCGACGCCAGCCGCCACAGCTTGCTCTGCCCCTCGAACATACCCAGGGCACGGTTCATCTGTAGCAGCACCCGGTGGACACGCACCACGTCATGGGTGCCGGTTTTTTCACTGAGATCGTTTAAAAACAGCTCCGCCAGCCCACGCAGTTTTTCAATAAGCTGCGCCAGCTCGCGGCAAAGATCCATGATCTCCTCCGGCAGCGTGCCCATCTCAAAGCGGTGCTCTGCTTCCTGGCCGGGTGGCAGATAGAGATTGAGCATGTTATTCAGCGAGGCGATATGGCTATAGATCGTTTCGCAGTGCTCGCTGAGGCGCTCCGGGATCGCCAGCGGCGGAATGGTTTTCGGCCGGAACTGATCCATGCAGGTCGCCACCAGCTTGCAGAACAGATCGAGCTGCAGGCGGAACCAGGGGGCAGTTATCTCGGCGCTCATCTCCAGCGCGTCGCGGGCGACGTCCGGCAGGTGATGGCCTTCATCCAGCACCAGCAGCAGGTTTTTCGGATCCGGCAGCACCGCTTCGCTCTCCATCGCCGCCATTACCAGCGCATGGTTGGCGACCACCACTTCAGCCTCCTGAATTTCGCGGCGGGCAACAAAGAACGGGCATTCGCGATAGTAGTGGCAGTTGCGGTTCAGACAGCTGGCCTTATCGGTACTGAGCCTGCGCCAGAGATCGTCACTGAGCGCCTGATCGGTGTGATCCCGCAGGCCATCCCATTTATAGCTATCGAGATCGGCCTTAAGCCGGGCGCACTGCTCCTGCTCAGCTTTATTGTTGGGGGTCAGCTCGTCATCCAGAAAGGCCAGCAGATCCTGCTGGGTGGGCTCGGTGCTGGCAAGGGCGGCTAAGTTGCGCGGGCAGACATAGCGCCCACGCCCAAAGGCGGCGGTGAAGCGCAGCTCGGGAATAATTTTGCGCAGCAGCGGCAGGTCTTTGCTGTAGATCTGATCCTGCAGGGCGACGTTGGCGGTACTGACCACCAGCGTCTTTTGTTCTTCCCGGGCGATAGCGATGCCGGGGATCAGGTAAGAGAGGGTTTTACCGACGCCAGTCGGGGCTTCAATTGCCAGATGTCGGCCCTCGTCACCGGCCAGCGTTTTTGCCACATCGGCAATCATCTGCCGTTGCGGTGCGCGGGGAATGAAGTCGGGGATCTGCTGTTGTAGCGCCTTATACCAGGCGGCAATTTGCGCTTTCAGCGCGGCGGTTAAAGCCATGATGAACCTGAAGTACTGTATAAACAGCCACTATTGTGGCACTTTCTCAAGCGGGCCGCAAAAGAAAAGCCCGGCTTTACGACCGGGCTTCCAGATTACTGCGCTGCTGACGGCTTGCGCGGACGGCGTCGACGCTGGCCTTCACCCGCCGGTTTGCCCTCGCCATCGCGACGCGGCGGTTTATTTGCCGCTTTCGGCGCGCCGCCTTCGCTACGGCGCGGCTGCTGCTGACCACGTCCACCGCCGCCCTGCCCGCGTCCACCGCCCTGACCACGCCCGCCCTGACGCCCGTTCTGGATCGGCTCGGCCTTGATGGACGGATCAACGTCATAGCCCTCGAGGGCGATACGCGGGATCTCTTTTTTCAGCAGGCGTTCAATGTCGCGCAGCAGCTTGTGCTCATCAACACAGACCAGCGACAGCGCTTCGCCCGTTGCCGCCGCGCGACCGGTACGGCCGATACGGTGGACATAATCTTCCGGAACGTTCGGCAGCTCGTAGTTCACCACGTGCGGCAGCTCTTCAATATCCAGACCGCGGGCGGCGATGTCGGTTGCCACCAGTACGCGGATATCACCCGATTTGAAATCGGCCAGCGCGCGGGTACGTGCCCCCTGGCTCTTATTACCGTGGATGGCCGCGCTGCGGATGCCGTCTTTGTTCAGCTGTTCCGCCAGGTGGTTCGCCCCGTGCTTGGTACGGGTAAAGACCAGCACCTGCTGCCAGTTGCCTTCACCAATCATCTGGGAGAGCAGTTCGCGCTTGCGCTTTTTATCAACAAAGTGAACATGCTGGGTCACCTGTTCGGAGGCGGTGTTGCGACGCGCCACTTCCACTTCCAGCGGATTGTGCAGCAGCTTTTCCGCCAGGCCTTTGATCTCGTCGGAGAAGGTTGCAGAGAAGAGCAGGTTCTGACGGCGGGCCGGCAATTTTGCCAGCACGCGACGAATATCGTGGATAAAGCCCATGTCCAGCATGCGGTCGGCTTCGTCGAGCACCAGAATCTCCACGCTGTCGAGCTTAACGGCGTTCTGGTGTTCCAGGTCGAGCAGGCGGCCCGGCGTGGCGATCAGCACGTCCACGCCGCCGCGCAGTTTCATCATCTGCGGGTTGATGCTCACCCCGCCAAACACCACCAGCGAGCGGATGTTGAGATAGCGGCTGTACTCACGCACGTTCTCACCCACCTGGGCGGCCAGTTCACGGGTTGGGGTCAGGATCAGGGCGCGTACCGGGCGACGGCCTTTGGCGTGCGGTTCGCTTGAGATGAGGCGTTGCAGCAGCGGCAGGGTAAAGCCGGCGGTTTTACCGGTCCCGGTCTGGGCGCTGGCCATCAGATCGCGGCCTGCCAGTACAGCGGGAATGGCCTGCTGCTGGATAGGGGTCGGTTCGCGGTAACCCTGCTCCGCTACAGCGCGCAGAATTTCCGGGTTCAGGCCAAGGGTATCAAAAGACATAACAACTCCGAACCGCCCCGACCATTTTCAGGTGTAGTTTTCAGGGAGATATAACAAATGAAAGGACAAAAACCACGGTGTCGCGAAGCAGCGGAGTGTAGCAGCTTTTGTGACTTGGCGCATAAATTATCCTGCAAACTCATAACTCCGCGTTATTACCTGTGCCGGGCAACGCCGTGCCGCCCGGCGCAAAACGTGCCGACAAAAGTGGACAAGCTCAAAAAACAGTCATACTCTTAATCAATCGATTGATTAATTTTGTGTGCCGCTATGAATCCGATCCCGACCACCACCAAAGGTGAGCAGGCGAAAAGCCAGTTAATCGCCGCCGCGCTGGCGCAGTTTGGCGAATATGGGCTGCATGCCACCACCCGCGATATCGCCGCGCAGGCGGGGCAGAATATCGCCGCCATTACCTACTATTTTGGCTCGAAAGAGGATCTCTACCTCGCCTGCGCCCAGTGGATCGCCGACTTCATTGGCACCCAGTTTCGCCCCCACGTGGAGGAAGCCACCACGCTGCTTGCCGAGCCGTCGCCGGATCGCGCGGCCATTCGTGGCCTGATCTTAACCGCCTGCAACAACATGATTCAGCTGCTGACCCATGACGATACGCTGAACCTGAGTAAGTTTATTTCACGCGAGCAACTCTCGCCCTCTGCCGCTTACCAGCTGGTCCACGATCAGGTTATCGCCCCGATGCACTCCCACCTGACCCGGCTGGTGGCGGCCTATACCGGGCGTGACCCTCTTGATACGCAGACCATTTTGCATACCCATGCCCTGCTGGGGGAAGTGCTCGCCTTTCGCCTGGGGCGTGAAACCATTCTGTTACGCACCGGCTGGACCGAATTTGATGAGGATAAAGCGCTGCAAATCAGTCAGGTCATCACCTGTCATGTCGATTTGATCCTGCAGGGCTTAACGCAAAGGAGCCTGGAGTCATGAAAAAACCTGTCGCCATTATTGTGGCTGTGGTGGTTGTGCTGGCAGCCGGTATCGGCGGCTGGCTGTGGTATCAGAGCCAGCAGGATAAAACGCTGACCCTGTACGGTAACGTCGATATCCGCACCGTGAACATGAGCTTTCGCGTCGGCGGACGGCTCGCCTCCCTGAGCGTGGATGAAGGTGATGCCATTACCGCTGGTCAGACGCTGGGCACGCTGGACAAGGCGCCCTACCAGAATGCGCTGTTGCAGGCCCAGGCGGGGGTTGCCGTGGCACAGGCGCAATACGACTTAATGCAGGCGGGCTACCGTGACGAAGAGGTCGCCCAGGCCGCCGCCGCCGTTAAACAGGCGCAGGCCGCCTATGACTACGCGCAGAACTTCTTTGTCCGTCAGCAGGGATTGTGGAAAAGCCGCACCGTGTCGGCCAACGATCTGGAGAACGCCCGCTCCTCGCGGGATCAGGCTCTGGCGACGCTGAAATCCTCCCAGGATAAGTTGCGCCAGTACCGCTCCGGCAACCGCGAGCAGGATATCGCCCAGGCAAAAGCCAGCCTCGAACAGGCCCAGGCTCAGCTGGCGCAAGCGCAGCTGGATCTGCACGACACTACCCTGGTGGCCCCGGCCAACGGTACCCTGCTGACACGCGCCATGGAGCCCGGCAGTATGCTGAACGCGGGCAGTACGGTACTGACCCTCTCCCTGACGCGTCCGGTATGGGTGCGGGCTTACGTCAATGAAGCCAGTCTCGGCGAGGCGAAACCGGGGCGCGAAGTGCTGCTCTATACCGACAGTCGCCCCGACAAGCCGTACCACGGGAAAATCGGCTTTGTCTCCCCGACCGCGGAATTTACGCCGAAAACCGTCGAAACCCCGGACCTGCGTACCGATCTGGTCTATCGCCTGCGCATTATCGTGAACGATGCCGACGATGCCCTACGCCAGGGAATGCCGGTGACCGTCAGCTTCGACAATGGGCAAGCCCATGAGTGATGCGGTGATCCAGCTTACCGGCCTGGTCAAACGCTTTGCCGGGATGGACAAACCCGCCGTCGCGCCGCTCGACTGCACGGTGCATAAAGGCTACGTCACCGGGCTGGTCGGCCCGGACGGCGCGGGCAAAACGACCCTGATGCGGATGCTTGCCGGCCTGCTGAAGCCCGACGAAGGCAGCGCCAGCGTGCTGGGGCTGGACCCGGTTCGCGACGATCGCGCCCTGCATGCGATGCTGGGCTATATGCCGCAGAAGTTCGGACTGTATGAAGATCTGACGGTGATGGAGAACCTGACCCTGTATGCCGACCTGCGCAGCGTCACCGGCGAAACCCGGGAGAAAACCTTTCAGCGCCTGCTTGAGTTTACGTCGCTCGGCCCCTTCACCGACCGGCTGGCGGGCAAGCTCTCCGGCGGCATGAAGCAGAAGCTGGGGCTGGCCTGTACGCTGGTGGGGCAACCGAAGGTGCTGCTGCTGGACGAACCCGGCGTCGGCGTGGATCCCATCTCCCGTCGCGAGCTGTGGCAGATGGTGCATGAGCTGGCAGGCGACGGGATGTTGATCCTCTGGAGCACCTCGTATCTCGACGAAGCGGAACAGTGCCGGGACGTGCTGCTAATGAACGAAGGTGAACTGCTCTATCAGGGCGATCCCACAGCCCTGACCCGGAGCATGACCGGGCGCAGCGTGCTGCTGCACTCTCCCCACGAGAACAACCGCCGCCTGCTGCAACGGGTGCTGAAGCTGCCCCAGGTGAGCGACGGCATGATCCAGGGGAAATCGGTGCGGGTGATCCTCAAAAAAGAGGCCCGCGCCGACGATCTGCGCCGAAACGCGGATCTGCCGGATCTGGCGATTGATGAGACTGCGCCGCGGTTTGAAGATGCCTTTATCGATCTGCTCGGCGGCGCAGGCACCGCCGAATCGCCGCTGGGGGCGATCCTGCATACCGTGGAGGGCACCCCCGGCGAGACGGTGATCGAGGCCAAATCCCTGACCAAAAAATTTGGTGATTTTGCCGCTACCGACAATGTGAACTTTACGGTAAAACGCGGCGAAATCTTCGGCCTGCTGGGCCCTAACGGCGCGGGTAAATCCACCACCTTTAAAATGATGTGCGGCCTGCTGGTGCCCACCGCCGGCAAAGCGCTGGTGCTGGATATGGATCTGAAGGTCAGCTCCGGCAAAGCGCGCCAGCATCTGGGCTATATGGCGCAAAAGTTCTCGCTCTACGGCAACCTGACGGTTGAGCAAAACCTGCGCTTTTTCTCTGGCGTCTACGGCCTGCGCGGGCGGGTGCAGAATGAAAAAATCGCCCGCATGAGCGAGGCGTTTGGCCTGCGCCAGGTCGCCGGCCAGGCCACCGACGCGCTGCCGCTCGGGTTCAAGCAGCGGCTGGCGCTGGCCTGCTCGCTGATGCACGAGCCGGACATTCTGTTTCTTGATGAACCCACCTCCGGGGTCGATCCCCTCACCCGCCGGGAGTTCTGGCTGCATATCAACAGCATGGTGGAAAAGGGGGTTACGGTGATGGTGACCACCCACTTTATGGACGAGGCGGAGTATTGCGACCGGATTGGGCTGGTCTATCGCGGCAAGCTGATTGCCCACGGCACACCCGACGATCTGAAAGCCCAGGTGGCGGATGCGCAGCAGCCCGATCCCACCATGGAACAGGCGTTTATCACGCTCATTAACGACTGGGATAAGGAGCATGGCCATGTCTGACAAAGCCCTCTCCTGGCGTCGGGTCCGCGCCCTGTGCATCAAAGAGACGCGGCAGATTGTGCGTGACCCGAGCAGCTGGCTGATTGCGGTGGTGATCCCCCTGCTGCTGCTCTTTATCTTCGGCTACGGCATAAACCTCGACTCCAGCAAGCTGCGGGTGGGGATCCTGCTGGAGCAGCACAGCGAAGAGGCGCTGGACTTCACCCATACCCTCACCGGCTCGCCCTACATCGACGCCACCATCAGTGACGATCGCCATAAGCTCACCCAGATGATGCAGGCCGGACGCATTCGCGGGATGATTGTGATCCCGGGGGATTTTGCCGCCCGCATGGCGCGCCCGAACGATACCGCTCCGATCCAGGTGATCACCGACGGCAGCGAGCCCAATACCGCCAACTTCGTGCAGGGCTACTCAGAGGGGATCTGGCAGCTGTGGCAGATGCAGCGGGCGGACGATCGCGGCGAGACGTTTGAGCCGCTGATTGACGTCCAGACCCGCTACTGGTTTAACCCGGCGGCCATCAGCCAGCACTTTATTATTCCCGGTGCGGTAACCATTATCATGACGGTGATCGGCGCCATTCTGACCTCGCTGGTGATTGCCCGCGAGTGGGAGCGCGGCACCATGGAGGCGCTGCTCTCCACCGAAGTGACGCGCACGGAACTGCTGCTGTGCAAGCTGATCCCCTACTATTTCCTCGGAATGCTGGCGATGCTGCTCTGCATGCTGGTATCCGTATTTATTCTCGGCGTGCCCTATCGCGGCTCGCTGCTGGTGCTGTTCGCCATCACCAGCCTTTTCCTGCTCAGCACGCTGGGGATGGGGCTGCTTATCTCCACCATCACCCGCAACCAGTTTAATGCCGCCCAGGTGGCGCTGAATGCCGCGTTTTTGCCGTCGATAATGCTGTCCGGGTTTATTTTCCAGATCGACAGTATGCCGGAGGTGATCCGCGCGGTGACCTATATCATCCCGGCGCGTTATTTCGTCAGCACCCTGCAAAGCCTGTTCCTGGCGGGCAATATTCCGGTGGTGCTGATGGTGAACCTGCTGTTTTTGATTGCCTCGGCGGTAATGTTTATCGGCCTGACATGGATGAAAACCAAACGGCGCCTGGATTAGCCGTCGTGCATCGATTGTGCCCGGTGGCGCTACCTTACCGGGCCTACAAGGCCCGTTGATTTTGTAGGTCGGGTAAGCGATAGCGCCACCCGACGAGAGGACGACACTATGTTTTACCGTTTATGGACATTGATTCGCAAAGAGCTGCAATCCCTGCTGCGCGAGCCGCAGACCCGGGCGATATTGATTCTGCCGGTGCTGATCCAGGTGCTGCTCTTCCCCTGGGCGGCCACCCTGGAGGTGACCAACGCCACGATCGCTGTCTATAACGAAGATAACGGCAAACATTCGGTGGAGCTGACCCAGCGTTTCGCCCGCGCCAAAGCCTTTACCCATGTGCTGATCCTGAAGAGCCCACAGGAGATCCAGCCCACCATCGATACGCAAAAGGCGCTGCTGCTGGTGCGCTTCCCGGCCGATTTTTCCCGTAACCTCGACACCCTGCAAACTGCCCCTATGCAGCTCATTCTCGACGGGCGTAACTCCAACAGCGCGCAAATCGCCGCCAACTACCTGCAACAGGTGGTAAAGGATTACCAGCAGGAGCTGATGGCGGGCAAACCGAAACCGAACAACAGCGAGCTGGTGGTGCGCAACTGGTATAACCCGAACCTCGACTACAAATGGTTTGTGGTGCCGTCGTTGATCGCCATGATCACCACCATTGGGGTGATGATCGTCACCTCCCTGTCGGTGGCCCGGGAGCGCGAACAGGGCACCTTCGATCAGCTGGTGGTCTCCCCGCTGGCGACCTGGCAAATCTTTGTCGGTAAGGCGGTCCCGGCGCTGATTGTCGCCACTTTCCAGGCCAGTATTGTGCTGGCGATTGGCATCTGGGCCTATCACATCCCGTTTGCCGGATCGCTTCTGCTCTTTTACTTCACAATGGTGATTTACGGGCTGTCGCTGGTGGGGTTTGGTCTGCTGATCTCGGCGCTCTGCTCGACCCAGCAGCAGGCGTTTATCGGGGTGTTCGTCTTTATGATGCCCGCCATTTTGCTCTCGGGCTACGTCTCGCCGGTGGAGAACATGCCGGTCTGGCTGCAGAACTTAACCTGGGTGAATCCGATCCGGCACTTCACCGATATCACCAAGCAGATCTATCTCAAGGATGCGAGTCTGGATATTGTCTGGGGGAGTTTGTGGCCGCTACTGGTGATAGCGGCCGTGACGGGTTCAGTGGCGTACGCGATGTTCAGGCGGAATATCGCGTAGCTTTTTGTCTTTGGTTAACAGGGAAACGATCGCGGGCCCAGCAAGGATAGCCAGCCCTGCGACAGCCAGCAAAAAGTTGTTTTGCAGCACGCGGGACAACAGCCACAGCACAATCAGTGCCGCGCCAAAATACCAGGTGGTGGTGAGCTCTTCGAGCACATCCGCCACTTCGCACCAGCGCGCTTCATGATGACGCTGTAAAAAGAGCATCAACAGGACAGTCACGCCGTACAGCACGCATAATCCTAAGCCGACCCGCACCAGGGTACCGCTCATCCAGGCCATCACCAGCACGGCCACCACCAATAAATGCAACATAATCTGCCAGCAACTCAGGCCGGTTGCGACGCGTATGCGTTGTTGCCACTTCATGGCACTCTCCTGAAGGATTTTACTCTGCCTGTTCAGACTATCGCACTTTACGGAAAATTCCGTAACACAGCACCTTTTTGTGACGACGACTACACTTTATTTTCATCAGGATAGTGACGCGGGAAGGAGTGTATGGCCCAACAAACCCGGCATTTTTCGCTTAAAGTGTTAACAATCAATATTCATAAAGGATTCGCGGCTTTTAACCGCCGTTTCATTCTGCCCGAACTGCGTGACGCTGTACGAACCGTCAGCGCGGATATCGTCTGCCTGCAGGAGGTGATGGGCGCGCATGAAGTTCATCCTTTGCATGTGGAAAACTGGCCCGATACCAGCCACTACGAATTTCTCGCCGACACCATGTGGAGCGACTACGCTTACGGGCGTAATGCCGTCTATCCCGAGGGGCATCACGGCAATGCCATTCTCTCCCGCTACCCTATCGAACACTATGAAAATCACGATGTCTCGGTGGGCGAGAGTGAAAAACGTGGGCTGCTTTACTGCCGTGTCGCGATCCCGGAGCTGAGCAGATCGCTGCATGTGGCCTCGGTCCACCTTGGCCTGCGCGAAGCGCACCGCCAGGCCCAGCTGCAGATGATGACCGAGTGGGTCAACGGCCTGCCGGAAGGCGAACCGGTGGTGGTCGCCGGAGATTTTAACGACTGGCGCCAGCGCGCCAACCATCCGCTGAAAACGGGGGCCGGGTTAGAAGAGATCTTCACCCTCGCCCACGGCAGGCCCGCCCGTACCTTCCCGGTGAGATTCCCGCTGCTGCGTCTGGACAGGATCTATGTCAAAAACGCTCACGCCAGCAGCCCCACCGCGCTGGCCCTGAGCAACTGGCGTCACCTTTCCGACCATGCGCCGTTAAGTGCGGAGATTCATCTATGAAATGTTCATGGCAAAGCGGCAACCGGATAAAGCTGCTGGAAAATGGCGATCAATATTACCCGGCGGTATTTGCCGCCATCGAGAAAGCGCAAAGCCGGGTACTGCTTGAAACCTTTATCTGGTTTGAAGACAACGTGGGGCGAAAACTGCATTCGGTGATCCTGCGGGCGGCCCAGCGCGGGGTGCATATCGAAGTGCTGCTGGACGGCTACGGCTCCCCCGACCTCAGCGATGAATTCGTGGGGGAACTCACCTCAGCAGGGGTGGTATTCCGCTACTACGATCCACGCCCGCCTCTGCTGGGTATGCGTACCAACGTCTTCCGCCGCATGCACCGTAAAATTGTGGTGGTGGACGATCAGGTGGCCTTTGTGGGCGGGATTAACTATTCCGCGGAACATATGTCGGACTACGGTCCTGAAGCCAAACAGGATTATGCCGTTCAGGTCGAAGGCCCGGTGGTACAGGATATTTTGCAGTTTGTCGTGGAAAACCTCCCCGGCAAAGCCGCAGTGCGTCGCTGGTGGAAGCGGCGTCATCGCGCCGAAGAGAATACCAAACCGGGCGAAGCGCAGGCGCTGTTTGTCTGGCGCGATAATGAAGAGCACCGGGACGATATTGAGCGGCACTATCTGAAGATGCTGACCAACGCCCGTCGGGAGGTGATTATCGCCAACGCCTACTTCTTCCCGGGGTATCGCCTGCTGCACGCCATGCGTAACGCAGCCCGGCGCGGCGTGCGGGTTAAGCTGATTGTGCAGGGCGAGCCGGATATGCCCATAGTGACCGTGGGCGCCCGCCTGCTCTACAACTATCTGGTGAAAGGCGGCGTCGAGATTTACGAATACCGCCGCCGTCCGCTGCACGGTAAGGTCGCGCTGATGGACGATCACTGGGTAACTGTCGGCTCCAGCAACCTCGATCCCCTTAGCCTGTCGCTGAATCTGGAGGCCAACCTGATTATTCACGATCGCGAGTTTAACCAGACCCTGCGTGACAATCTCACCGCCATCATCGCCGAGGATTGCGTCCGGGTGGATGAGTCGATGGTGCCGAAACGCACCTGGTGGAATCTGGGCAAAAGCGTGGTGGTGTTCCACTTCCTGCGCCATTTCCCGGCGCTGGTCGGCTGGTTGCCTGCGCATACGCCTAAACTGGCGCAGGTCCCCCCGCCGGTACAACCCGAGATGGAGACTCAGGATCGCGTTGAGGCGAGCAACACGGGGGTAAAACCCTGATGAGCAAAAAACATTCGCGCTGGCGTCTGGCAAAAAAGATCCTCACCTGGGTATTTTTTATAGCCGTTGCAGTGCTGCTGGTCATTTACGCCAAAAAAGTCGACTGGGGTGAGGTGTGGAAGGTCATCCGCGACTACGACCGTGTGTCGCTGATGGGCGCCGTGGCGCTGGTGATACTGAGCTTCCTGCTGTATGGCTGTTACGACCTGCTGGGACGAGTCTACTGCGGGCATAAGCTGGCCAAGCGCCAGGTCATGCTGGTGTCGTTTATCTGCTACGCCTTTAACCTGACCCTGAGCACCTGGGTGGGCGGCATCGGCATGCGCTACCGGCTTTACTCCCGCCTGGGACTGCCCAGCAGCACCATCACCCGCATCTTCTCCCTGAGTATTACCACCAACTGGCTGGGTTACGTCCTGCTGGGTGGGGTAATCTTCACCGCGGGCGTGGTGCAGTTGCCTGCTCACTGGTATATCGATCAGTCGACGCTGCGCATTATTGGCATCGTGCTACTGCTGGTGATTGGGTTCTATCTGTGGGCCTGCGCGTTCGCTAAGCGGCGCCATGTAACCATCAAAAAGCAAAAGCTTGTGCTCCCCTCCTGGCGCTTTGCGCTGGCGCAGATGGGCATTTCCGCCGCCAACTGGATGGCGATGGGGGCCATTATCTGGCTGCTGATGGGTGAAGATATCAACTACTTCTTTGTGCTGGGCGTGCTGCTGGTGAGCAGTATCGCCGGGGTGATTGTCCATATCCCGGCCGGGATTGGGGTGCTGGAAGCGGTGTTTATCGCCCTGTTAGCGGGGGAGCATGTCTCTCACGGTACCATCATCGCCGCCCTGCTGGCCTATCGTATGCTCTACTATTTCCTGCCTCTGGGGCTGGCGACGGTCTGTTATCTGGTGCTGGAGAGCCGGGCGAAGAAGTTGCGGGCCAAAAACGAACAACAGATGGCGAAGTAGTGGCGGGACTGGCCGGGTGGCGCTGCGCTTACCCGGCCAGGAAGACCGTAGGCCCGGCAAGCACAGCGCCGCCGGGCATATTACTTAACGACGGTTGCCGAAGATGCGCAGCAGCATCAGGAACAGGTTGATGAAGTCCAGATAGAGCGTCAGCGCCCCCAGAATGGAGTATTTACGCAGATTAGAGCTGTCGCGCACGTCAATCTGCTCGCCAATGTTTTTCAGCTTCTGGGTGTCATACGCCGTCAGCCCGACAAAGACAATCACCCCGATATAGGTCACCGCCCACATCAGCGCTTCACTCTTCAGCCAGAAGTTCACTAGCGACGCCAGCACGATACCAATCAGCGCCATAAACAGCATGTTGCCAAAGCCGCTCAGGTCGCGTTTAGTGGTGTAGCCGTAGAGACTCATCGCGCCAAACATCCCGCCGGCCACCACAAAGGTGCTGGCGATGGAGGAGTAGGTGTAGACGAGGAAAATACTGGAGAGCGTCAGGCCGGTCAGCGCCGAATAGAGCATAAACAGCGTGGTGGCCATCCCGGCGCTGAGCTTATGCACCAGCCCGGAGAGGACAAACACCAGCGCCAGCTGGGCGATGATCAGGCCAAAGAAGGTGATTTTGCTGGAGAAGACAAACATCATCACCGCAGGGGTATTGGCGGAAAACCACGCGACAAACGCGGTGAGCAGCAGGCCGCAGGTCATCCAGCCATAGACCTGGGCCATGTAGGTTTGCAGCCCGGTACGGCTCTGCTGCACGATGGAATCGGAACGGGGAAATCTGTCCATAACACACTCCTTTTTAAGTGGACACACTGTTAAAGCCTAACACATCCCGGCAATCCGGCTACCAGCGGTTGGCGGCTTCCTTGTCGCTGTCGCGGGACTCGACCCAGCGATCGCCCTCCGGGGTCGCTTCGCGCTTCCAGAACGGGGCGCGGGTTTTCAGGTAATCCATAATAAACTCACCCGCCGCAAAGGCGCTGCCGCGATGGGCGCTGGTGACGCCAACGAAGACGATCTCCTCCCCCGGCCACATCTCGCCGATGCGGTGGATGACGGTCACGCGGCCGAGCGGCCAGCGCTGACGCGCCTGTTCAACGATCTCCGCCAGCGCTTTTTCCGTCATGCCGGGATAGTGCTCAAGGGTCAGCGCTTTTACGCTGTCGCCGAGATTATGGTTACGCACCTTGCCGGTGAAGGTGACCACCGCGCCATCTTCGTCACGCTCAGCCAGCCAGTTATACTCCGTGCCGACGTTAAAACGCGCCGGTTCGACCAGGATTTTGGTGTCACTCATCTCAGCCCCCGGTCACCGGTGGGAAGAAGGCCACCTCATCGCCCGGTTTGACCGGATGCGTGAACTCCACCAGCGTCTGGTTTACCGCCGCCAGCAGTTTGCTCGCGTCCAGCGCCAGCGCCCAGCGGTCGCTTTGCGCCGCCAGATGCGCCCGCAGCGCTTCGACGTTTTCCACCTCGATATCCAGCGTCAGGCTGTCGGTATTCACCAGCTCGCGCACCTGCGCAAAAAACAGTACTTTAATCATGCTCTTGTGCCCTGAAATCACCCGATTTTCCCCCGCTTTTCGCCAGCAGGCGAACCGGGCCGATAACCATATCTTTCTGCACCGCTTTGCACATGTCGTAGATGGTTAATGCCGCCACGGAGGCGGCAGTTAAGGCTTCCATCTCCACGCCGGTTTTCCCGGTCAGGCGGCACAATGATTCGATGCGCACGCGGTTCTGCTCCGGTTCGGCCCGCAGGTTGACCTCCACTTTGCTGAGCATCAGCGGATGGCACAGCGGGATAAGCTCCCAGGTGCGTTTGGCGGCCTGAATGCCGGCGATCCGCGCCGTAGCGAAGACGTCCCCTTTGTGGTGGCTACCGTCGATAATCATCGCCAGCGTCTCCGGGAGCATGGTGACGAACGCTTCCGCGCGGGCTTCACGCACGGTTTCGGCCTTGGCGGAGACATCCACCATATGGGCTTCGCCCGCGGCGTTAATGTGGGTCAGTTGCGACATAGCTTATTTCTTCAGGTGAGGATGGAAATTACACGGACGCGTGCGGGCATCCAGCTGCGGGGCGATAATGTTTTCCCACGCGGTGCGGCACGCTTTGGTGGAACCTGGCATGGCAAAAATCACCGTGTTGTTGGCGATCCCTGCAACAGCGCGCGACTGTAGGGTCGAGGTGCCAATCTCTTCAAACGAGAGCATGCGGAACACCTCGCCGAAGCCTTCGATCTCGCGATCGAAAAGCGGCAGCAGCGCTTCCGGGGTCTGATCGCCTGCGGTAAAACCGGTGCCGCCGGTGATCAGCACCACCTGGACGTTATCGCTGGCGATCCAGCGCGACACTTCCGCGCGAATGGCGTAGCGGTTCTCTTTGACGATGGCCTTGTCGACGATCTGATGCCCGGCCTCGTGGGCCGCATCGCGCAGCCAGTGGCCGGAGGTGTCATCCTCTTCGCCGCGGCGTTCAGAAACGGTAAGAATAGCAATACGCGTCGGGATAAATTCAGCGCTTACCTGACTCATCTTCTGGTTCCTTGTAGCGATTACCCGCCAATGTATGACAGGTTCTGGGTGATCCCGGTGTTGCCCTGATGCAGGAAGTGGGTCTGTTTTTTGTGCATCAGCGCCTCAGAAATGCGTGCTTCCAGCGCCGCCTGCTGCGCATCATCGGCCAGCAGATCGCGCAGGTCGACGCCGCCGTCGCCAAACAGGCAGAGGTGCAGCTTGCCCACCGACGAGACGCGCAGGCGGTTACAGCTGGCACAGAAGTCTTTTTCATACGGCATGATAAGGCCAATCTCCCCTTCGTAGTCGGGGTGGCAAAAGACCTGCGCCGGGCCATCGCTGCGCTGGCGAAGCTGGTGGATCCAGCCGCGTTTGAGCAGTTCATCGCGCAATACCATGCCGGAGATGTGATGACGGGAGAAGAGGTCGCTGCCCTCGCCGGTTTCCATCAGCTCAATGAAGCGCAGCTGAATGCGGCGGGGCTTGATCCACGCCAGGAAGGTATCCAGCTGATGGTGGTTCACATCGCGCATCAGCACGGTGTTGACCTTCACCTTGTCGAAGCCGGCCGCAAAGGCCGCGTCGATACCTTCCATCACCTGGTGGAATTTATCCTGTCCGGTGATGGCGTGAAACTGGCGGGCATCCAGACTGTCGACGCTGACGTTGATGGCTGTCAGCCCCGCGTCGCGCCACTGCGCGACATCGCGCGCCAGACGATAGCCATTGGTGGTGACCGCAATCTGGCGGATGGCGTCGTTCTCACGCACCGCCGCGATAATATCGGTGAAGTCCCGGCGCAGCGAGGGTTCGCCGCCGGTAAGACGGACCTTCTCCGTTCCCATGGCGGCAAACGCGCGCGTGACGCGGCGCACTTCATCCACGGAGAGAAAGCCGTTATTGGTGACGCTGCCAGGCTTATAGCCATCCGGCAGGCAGTAGGTGCAACGGAAGTTGCACACATCGGTAATCGACAAACGCAGGTAAAAAAACTTACGCGCGAATGCATCGGTAAGTTGTGAAGCCATGTACACCTTTCCTGATACGGGAGGCACAGTCATTTCTTCCTGTACCCTGGTGGCAAAAGCGCCACGGCCAGAGCGCCATATCTGTCGACACAGGCGCAAAGGCTAGAGTGTATGTTTTCAATGATGAAAACGTGGTTATGTCGATAGTAGCGTGTTAAAGCGAGGTTCGCTATCGTCGACTTACGCTATATAAAAATGTATATAGAGAGCTAATCGTGCAATTTCGGTTCAGAATACGTCATTATCACATTTTTGCATTGATATACGTCATTTTGCGCGGGTCGCAGCATCGTCATTTAGGAGTAGTTGCGTTACTGTTTACATGTTGGTCTTAATAAGGAATTTTTATGCGCAATCGCACTTTTGCGGATCTTGACCGGGTGGTCGCTCTCGGCGGAGGCCATGGACTGGGCCGGGTCATGTCCTCCCTGTCATCGCTCGGCTCCCGCCTGACAGGGATCGTCACGACCACCGATAATGGCGGCTCAACCGGGCGCATCCGCCGCTCCGAAGGCGGTATCGCCTGGGGAGACATGCGCAACTGTTTAAATCAGCTTATCACGGAACCGAGCGTGGCTTCGGCCATGTTTGAGTATCGTTTTGCCGGTAATGGCGAGCTTTCCGGGCATAACCTTGGAAATCTGATGTTAAAGGCGCTGGATCACCTCAGCGTGCGGCCTCTGGAGGCGATCAATTTAATCCGCAACCTGCTTAAAGTGGACGCCTTTCTCATCCCCATGTCCGAGCTTCCGGTTGATTTGATGGCAATCGACTGCAACGACCATGAAGTGTATGGCGAAGTGAATATCGATCAGCTTGCCCTGCCCCCGAAAGAGCTGATGCTCTACCCCACTGTCCCGGCGACCCGCGAAGCGGTAGAAGCGATTGGTGAAGCGGATCTGATCCTCATCGGCCCCGGCAGTTTTTACACCAGCCTGATGCCGCTCCTGCTGATTAAAGAGCTGGCCCAGGCGCTGCGGCGCACGCCCGCCCCGGTGGTCTATATCGGCAATCTGGGTCGCGAACTCAGTCCGGCCGCCGCCGGGCTTTCGCTGGCCGCAAAGCTGGCGCTGATGGAGCAGTATGTCGGTAAAAAGATCGTCGATGCGGTAGTGGTCGGGCCGAAAGAGGATATCTCAGGTATGGAGGGCCGGGTGGTGGTGCAGGAGCCGCTCGAAGCAAGCGACATCAAGTACCGTCACGACCGGCATCTGCTCCGCGTGGCGCTGGAGAGGGCGATTCAGGCGTTGGGTTAGCTTGTGCGGCCTGTAATGCCCGGTGGCGCTTCGCTTACCGGGCCTACAGGCAGCGTGCCGCTGTTGAGCCGATAAGCGCCACCGGGTACAAACTACGACGCGGCTATGAATAAATCCCGCAGCTGATGCAGCTGGTCGCGGATCTGCGCCGCCTCTTCGAACTCCAGGTTCTGTGCGTGCTGCATCATCTGCCCTTCCAGCTCGTGGATTTTCTGCTGCAGCGCTTTCGGCGTCAGTGCCACGGTATCGGCCTCAACCGGTGAGCGCGACTTGCCGCGACCCTTGGTTTTGGTTTTCGCGATATTCTGTCCGAGCTGCAGGATATCCACCACCTTCTTGTTGAGCCCCTGCGGAACGATCCCGTGCTCTTCGTTATAGCGTTGCTGCTTCTCGCGACGGCGTTCGGTTTCGCCGATCGCTTTCGCCATCGACGGGGTGATCTTATCCCCGTAGAGAATCGCTTTGCCGTTAACGTTTCGTGCCGCACGGCCAATGGTCTGGATCAGCGAGCGCTCGGAACGCAGGAAGCCCTCTTTGTCGGCGTCCAGAATCGCCACCAGCGACACTTCTGGCATATCCAGCCCCTCACGCAGCAGGTTGATCCCCACCAGCACATCGAACTCGCCAAGACGCAGATCGCGGATAATCTCCATGCGCTCCACGGTGTCGATATCCGAGTGCAGATAGCGCACCTTCTCACCGTGCTCTTCGAGGTATTCGGTCAGGTCTTCCGCCATCCGCTTGGTCAGGGTCGTCACCAGCACACGCTCGTTAATAGCCGACCGGGCGCGGATCTCCGAGAGCAGGTCATCTACCTGGGTGGCCACCGGGCGTACTTCGATAATCGGGTCCAGCAGGCCGGTCGGACGCACCACCTGATCCACCACTTCGTCGCCCGACTTCTCCAGCTCGTAGTTACCTGGCGTAGCCGACACGTAGATGGTTTGCGGCGCCAGCGCCTCGAACTCTTCAAACTTCATCGGACGGTTATCCAGCGCCGACGGCAGACGGAAGCCGTACTCCACCAGGGTCTCTTTACGCGCCCGGTCGCCACGATACATCCCGCCAATCTGCGGAATGGTGACGTGGGATTCATCCACCACCAGCAGGCCATCCGCCGGCAGGTAGTCAAACAGGGTTGGCGGCGCTTCGCCCGGCCCACGGCCAGAGAGATAGCGCGAGTAGTTTTCGATACCGGAGCAGTAGCCCAGCTCGTTCATCATCTCGAGATCGAACTGGGTACGCTGGCTGATACGCTGCTCTTCCAGCAACTTGTTATTTTCTAACAGCACCCTGCGACGATCCGCCAGTTCAACCTTGATGTCCTCCATCGCCTGCACGATGCGCTCGCGCGGGGTGACGTAGTGGGTTTTCGGGTAGACCGTGAAGCGCTGAATGGTCGATTCCACATGGCCGGTCAGCGGGTCGAACAGCGACAGCCGCTCCACCTCTTCATCGAAAAGCTCGACGCGCAGCGCGAAGTCGTCCGACTCCGCCGGGAAGATGTCGATCACTTCGCCGCGCACGCGGAACGTGCCGCGCTGGAACGCCTGATCGTTACGGGTGTACTGCAGCTCGGCCAGGCGACGCAAAATGGCGCGCTGATCGATAATCATCCCCACGGTCAGGTGCAGCATCATCTTCAGGTAGAGATCCGGGTCACCGAGGCCGTAGATAGCCGACACCGAGGCCACCACCACCACGTCACGGCGCTCAAGCAGCGCCTTGGTTGCGGAGAGACGCATCTGCTCGATATGCTCGTTCACCGAGGCATCTTTCTCGATAAAGGTGTCCGAGCTGGGAACGTAGGCTTCCGGCTGATAGTAGTCGTAGTACGACACGAAGTACTCCACCGCATTCTCCGGGAAGAACTCTTTCATCTCGCCGTAGAGCTGCGCCGCCAGGGTTTTGTTCGGGGCAAGCACCATTGTAGGGCGCTGGAGATCGGCGATCACGTTGGCGACGGTGAAGGTCTTACCCGACCCGGTCACCCCCAGCAGCGTCTGGTGCGCGAGTCCATCCTCCAGCCCCTCTTTCAGACGGCGAATCGCTTCAGGCTGATCGCCGGAAGGACGGAAAGCGGAATTCAGTTTGAACGGTTTACTCATGAACGGCGACCTGATGATGGTTAATACGGCAGGTGAGTAATTTTACTCCTGATGGCTATTTTTGCCAGTAAATTATACTGGACATAAATCCAGTGGCAACCGCGTCGTTTTGTGCCACCCTGGGTAAGAATCAAACGAAGCTGCACAAAATTTCGGCTGCGACGGGATAAAATTCCATCAACGCACGGTTATCCCCAGAACTTTTTATTTTTTAACATTTGTCAAGGCGAGACGCCGGACTTAAGCGCATTATCGTGACCGTTTAATGACAACGATTGATTTTATTTAACGCATTGATTTAATTTAATCTTTTCAAAAAGACGCGTTTCGCAGCAATTCAGGCGCAGGCCGCGTATTCTCTCGCTTACCTCGCGTTTTCTAACTCTAATGCACATGGTTATCCACAGGAATAGTGGATAACTGCCTCCAGCCCATACGGAGCGTGACTCGGCTAATTCCCGGTTTTTACCCACAGCGCGACGGTAAAAATTTTTTATCGCCCAATTTTGGCGATCTGTTGCCAAAAATTGGATAACGAATTGACGAGACACTGCTCACATTTTGTTCAAATAGTCGCTGCACCAGGCTCACCCTTTGGGGCACCGGGGCAGTGCACGCTTCCTGGCTACCTGCGCTGTTTACTGAGGGGATTCCGAAAAAACGGGGTTTAATCCTCCTTTTCAGGTCGATGGCAAGAGTCTTGCACTGTACCCGAGGTCATCGATGCCTGTTAAGGAGAAACACCATGTTGAGCCTGCGTGCCGTTAATCAGTATTACGGGGATCGCCACACCCTGTGGAACGTTGACCTTGATCTGCCGCCCGGCGTCTGTACCGGGGTGGTCGGACTGCCCGGAATGGGAAAAACCACCCTCGTAAACTGCATCGCCGGCCTGCTGCCTATTGCCAGCGGTACGATGGTCTGGCATGACGCCGGAGCCTCCCCTTGTGAGTGGCTTCCGGGCGCAGAAATTGGCTTTGTCCCACAGGAGAGGCGGATTTTTTCCCAGCTGACGGTAGAAGAGAACCTGCATATCGCGCGGATGGCAAAAGGGAGCGTGGGCGGGTCGGTGAGTAGCGAAATTTTTGAGTTCTTTCCGGAGCTTTACCCGCTACGTCAGCAGCGGGCGTCAGGACTGAACGACAACCAGCAGTACCAGCTGGCACTGGCGAACGCGCTGGTCACCCGCCCTCGCCTGCTGATCCTCGACGAGCCCAGCCGTGGCGCCAGTCCGCTGTTTAGCATCAGGCTGGCGCAGTTGCTGCTCAGGTTTAACCGCGAACTGGGGCTAACGGTGCTGCTCGCCGAGCAGCACCTGTCGCTGATCCGCCGGGTGGCGGAGCGCTTCTGCCTGCTTTACCGCGGGCGAAACGTGGCCCAGGGCCGCGTCAGCGAGCTGGATGACCCGCTTATTGCCCACTGGATGGGGCCGACGGCGCCAGTGCGCTGAGAGAGAGATAACGCCCGATATCCGCCGTGTCGGCCTGCTCGCCAAGCCAGGGGATTTCGCCCAGCAGCGGTGCAGGCAGTACGCGTTTCAGCGTTGCCATGTATTCGCCATGACGTTTGCCGGGGGCTACCACCCCATTGGCTATCCAGCCTGCAACATGCAGCCCCGCCTGGCGGATCGCCTGGGCGGTCAGCATGGCGTGGTTGATGCAGCCCAGCTTCACCCCCACCACCAGGATCACCGGCAGGCGCTCGGCGATTGCCCAGTCGGCGAAGGTCTGCTCCGGGGAGAGCGGCGTAAACCAGCCGCCCGCCCCTTCCACCAGCACCCAGTCGGCCTGGCTTTCCAGCGCGCGTAGCCCGGCTGAAAGCGCACTGAACTCGATGGGTCGTTGCTCTTCCGCGCTGACGATATGCGGCGAGGTGGGCTCCGCGAAGGTGTAAGGGTTCACCGCCTGATAGCTGAGCGCCACGCTGCTGTTGCGCTGTAGCGCCAGCGCATCGCTGTTACGCAGCCCTTCCGCGGTCATTTCGCTGCCCGAGGCCACGGGCTTATACCCGGCGGTGTTGCGGCCCAGCGCACGTGCCGCCTGTAGCAGGGCGGTGCTGGCGACGGTTTTTCCGACCTCGGTGTCGGTGCCGGTGACAAAATAGCGTTCAGTCACGTTCGATAATCCCATGAAAAAGTTGATAAGAGAGCGGGTATTTGCCATTACGCTGCGGCCAGGCCTGCGCCAGATCCTGCAGCTGTCCCCGGGTTAAGGGCCTGGCGGCCCGCCCGGCGTGCAGATGGGTGGCGCCGATCCCCTTCAGGGAGTGCATGGCGCTGAGCGCATCATCAAAGTGCAGCGTGATGGTCTGGACCGCACAGCGGTGCCGCCAGCCATCGAGGGCATCGTTTACCTCTTCCCGGCTCAGAAAGCGGTTGGTGTGCGGCTGCGTGTCTACCGCCTGCCAGGCCTGCTTCAGCTCCGGCAGGGAGCCGTTCAGCAGCGTGGTAAAGGCCACCCTGCCTCCGGGCTTCGCCACGCGACAGAGCTCCGTCAGCGCCTGCGGCAGGCTGGCGCACCACTGCACCGCCAGATGGCTCCAGACCAGGCTGAACTGCGCATCCGCCAGCGGAATGGCTTCGATATCCGCCTGCAGATAGTGGTCGGCCGCCCGGTTGCGGCGCGCTTCCTCCAGCATCGGGGCGCTGAGATCCATCGCCGTCACCACGCTGCCACTTCTGCGCCAGGCGAGGCTGTTGCTGCCCGGGCCACAGCCGGCGTCCAGCACGCTGGGGAAGGCGTTTTCTGCGAGCAGCGCCCGTAGCCCGTCAGCACTTTGCCGCTGGAGCGCGTCGTGGCGGGAATAGCTCTGCGCCGCCCGGCCAAAGGCGGCGGCAATGGCCTGTTTATTCACTTGCGACATGCAGCGCCTCCAGTAACGCGGTGATGTCTGCCGCTTCATGGGCCGCCGTCAGGGTCAGGCGTAAGCGCGCCGTGCCCGCCGGTACGGTAGGCGGACGAATGGCCGTCACCCAGATCCCCTTCTCTCTGAGGGTCTGCGCCAGATGCAGGGCGCGCGCGTTTTCGCCCACAATCAGCGGCTGAATGGCGCTTTGCGAGGCGGTGATCTCAAGCGGAAGGCCGCTCACGCCTGCGCGGAACTGGCTGATAAGCCCCGAGAGCCGCTGCCGCCGCGCCTCCCCTTCGTCGCTGCGAATAAGGTTAAAGGCTGCCAGGAGCGCCACCGCCTGGGCAGGGGGCATGCTGGTGCTGTAGATGAGATGTCGGGCAAACTGCAACAGATAATCAGCCACCGGGTCGCTGCACAGTACCGCTGCGCCGCTGATGCCAACGCCTTTGCCAAAGGTGACCACCAGCAGCTCGGGTTTGACGCCCAGATGTGCCGCACTGCCGCGCCCTTCTGGCCCGGTGACGCCAATGCCGTGAGCATCGTCCACCAGCAGCCAGCTGCCCTGACGCCGGGCCACAGCATGGATATCGACCAGCGGGGCGCTGTCGCCATCCATGCTGAAGATCCCCTCGGTCACCACCAGCTGCTGGCCCTCGCAGGGTATATCCAGCAGCGAAGCGAGCTGAGCGGCATCGTTATGGGCGAAGCGCCGGAGCTGGGCCGGGCTGTGACTGGCCGCTTCCAGCAGGGAGGCGTGGCTTAAGCGGTCGGCCACAATGCGATCGTCCTTGCCGGTCAGGGCAGCAATCAGCGCCTGATTGGCAGCAAAGCCGGAGATAAACAGCAGCGCCCGGGGGTAGCCGAGCCAGTCGGCGAGCTGCTCCTCCAGCGCCTGATGCGCGCGGGTATAGCCGCTGACGTGGCCGGAGCCGCCACTGCCCACGCCATACTGCTCCGCCCCCTGTTGCCAGGCGCGGATAAGGGCCGGATGCTGGCTCAGGCCGAGATAGTCGTTGCTGGAGAAATTAGAGTAGCGCCGCTGGTCGCAGGTGAGAAAACGGCCTGCGCCGTTCTCCACCGGGGTGCGCACGCGCAGCGCCTCTGCCGCCCGACGGGCGTCGAGGGCGGCATCAATACGTTGCTGCCAGGTCATAGCGTCGCCGCGTTATAGAACTGGTCGGTATCGGCGTTGAAGAGCTGCTGTTCCAGCTGGTGCTGCTGTTCGTTATCGCCGGTGAGAACCGCGGTCTGCTGCGGATTAAGCCCCAGCTTGCGGAACAGCTGGACATCTTTGTCCTCTTCCGGGTTCGGGGTGGTGAGCAGTTTGCAGCCGTAGAAGATAGAGTTGGCCCCGGCCATAAAGCACATCGCCTGGGTCTGCTCGTTCATCTGCTCGCGGCCCGCCGAGAGGCGCACATAAGAGGTTGGCATCATCACCCGCGCCACCGCAATGGTGCGGATGAAATCAAAGGCGTCAACGTCGTCGTTATCGGCCAGCGGAGTGCCCTTCACCTTCACCAGCATGTTGATCGGCACGCTTTCCGGCGGGGTCGGCAGGTTCGCCAACTGCAACAGCAGACCGGCGCGATCGGTGACCGTTTCGCCCAGCCCCACGATGCCGCCCGAGCAGACCTTAATGCCCGCCTCACGCACTTTATCCAGCGTGTCCAGCCGCTCCTGGTAGGTACGGGTGGTGATGATATTGCCGTAGAACTCCGGGGAGGTGTCGAGGTTGTGGTTGTAATAATCGAGCCCCGCCGAGGCCAGGCGCTGCGCCTGGCTGTCATCCAGCGTGCCGAGGGTCATGCAGGCCTCCAGCCCCATCGCCTTAACGCCCTGTACCATCTGTTCGAGGTAAGGCATGTCGCGCTCGTGCGGGTTTTTCCACGCCGCGCCCATGCAGAAGCGGGTCGACCCGGCGTTTTTCGCCTGACGCGCCGACTCCAGCACCTGCTCCACCTCCATCAGCCGCTCGGATTCGAGGCCGGTTTTGTAGCGCGCACTTTGCGGGCAGTATTTACAGTCTTCCGGGCAGGCGCCGGTCTTGATCGACAGCAGCGTACTGACCTGAATCTGCTGCGGATCGAAATGCTGACGGTGGATCTGCTGCGCTTCAAACAGCAGTTCAAGAAGGGGTTTTTCAAATAATGCAGTGACTTGCGACATTGTCCAGCGAGTCTGGTGAGCCATGGGGCATCTCCAAAGGGGTTTAGTTCAGCGTGGTTTCGGTTTATGCTTGTAAACCTAAATGTTTTCAAAATGGTTTACAAGTCGATTATGACAACGGACGATCTCGCCTTCGATCGGCAACATATCTGGCATCCTTACACCTCCATGACCCAGCCCCTGCCGGTTTATCCGGTGACGGAAGCCCACGGCTGCGAGCTGACGCTGGCCAACGGCGAACAGCTGGTAGACGGGATGTCCTCATGGTGGGCGGCCATTCACGGCTACAATCACCCCCGGCTGAACAGCGCGATGAAAGCGCAGATTGACCGCATGTCGCACGTGATGTTCGGCGGGATCACCCATCCTCCCGCGGTAGATCTCTGCCGTCGGCTGGTGGCAATGACCCCCGACGCGCTGGAGTGCGTGTTCCTGGCCGACTCCGGCTCGGTGGCGGTGGAGGTGGCGATGAAAATGGCGTTGCAGTACTGGCACGCCAAAGGCGAATCCCGCCAGCGGTTCCTCACCTTCCGTAACGGCTATCATGGCGACACCTTCGGGGCGATGTCGGCCTGCGATCCCGACAACTCGATGCACAGCCTGTGGAAGGGCTACCTGCCGGAGAACCTCTTTGCCCCGGCGCCGCAGAGCCGCTTTGACGGCGAGTGGGATGAGAAGGATATGGTCGGCTTTGCCCGCCTGATGGCCGCCCATCGCCACGAGATTGCCGCGGTGATCCTTGAGCCCATCGTGCAGGGTGCCGGCGGCATGCGCATCTACCATCCCGAATGGCTGAAGCGCATCCGCAGGATGTGCGACCGGGAAGGTATCCTGCTGATTGCCGACGAGATTGCCACCGGCTTCGGGCGCACCGGTAAACTGTTTGCCTGCGAGCACGCGGGGATTACGCCGGACATTCTCTGCCTCGGCAAAGCCCTGACCGGCGGCACCATGACCCTCTCCGCCACCCTCACCACCCGCCTGGTGGCCGAGACCATCAGCAACGGCGAGGCGGGCTGCTTTATGCACGGTCCGACCTTTATGGGTAACCCGCTGGCCTGCGCCGTCGCCAGTGAAAGTCTGGCATTGCTGGAGAGCGGCGAGTGGCAGACCCAGGTGGCCGCCATCGAAGCCCAGCTGAAGGATGAACTGGCGACGGCGCGGGAGGCAGAATGTGTCGCCGACGTGCGGGTGCTGGGGGCCATTGGCGTCGTCGAAACGACTCACCCGGTGAACATGGCGGCGCTGCAACGCTTCTTTGTGGCGCGCGGCGTCTGGGTGCGGCCGTTCGGCAAGCTAATCTATCTGATGCCGCCGTATCCGATCAGCCGTGACCAGCTCAGCAAGCTGACCGCCGCGGTGGTGGATGCCGTACAGGAACCTGCGCACTTTACGATCTAGTTTATGCGTTACACTTCTGGCTGAGCTTATTACGGAGGAACAGTATGAAACTCATCAGTAAGGATCTGCGCGACGGCGATAAACTCCCGCTGCGCCACGTGTTTAACGGTATGGGCTATGAGGGAGATAACATCTCTCCGCATCTGGCGTGGGACGAGGTGCCGCCGGGCACCAAAAGCTTTGTCGTGACCTGTTATGACCCGGACGCCCCTACCGGCTCCGGCTGGTGGCACTGGGTTGTCGCCAATATCCCGGCCGATATCCGCGTGCTGCCGCAGGGGTCAGGCTCGTCGCTGGTGGCGCTGCCGGAGGGTGCCGTAGAGACCCGCACCGATTTTGGCAAAGCGGGATACGGCGGCGCGGCACCCCCTAAGGGCGAAACCCATCGCTATATCTTCACGGTGCATGCGCTGGATGTGGAAAGGATTGAGGTAGATGAGGAGGCGAGCGGTGCAATGGTGGGCTTTAACGTCCATTTCCACACCCTGGGAAGTGCCTCCATCACGGCGATGTATTCATAAAAAAGCAGTCCCGGAAACCGCACAAAACCGTAGGCCCGTGCAAGCGCAGCGCCGCCGGGCATTTGCCGGGTGGCGGCTTCGCCTTACCCGGCCTACGTTGGCATTTGTAGGCCCGGTAAGCGTAGCGCCACCGGGCGTGTATTACAGGAAGGCCGGTAACATCGCCGCCAGACTCCCTTTCTTCAGCAGATCCATCGCTGCATCAATGTCCGGGGCGAAGAAGCGATCATCATCATAGTGCGCCACCTGCTCCCGCAGGATATGACGCGCCTGCTCCAGCAGCGGGCTGGAGGTGAGGCCATCACGCAAATCGCAGCCTTGCGCTGCCGCCAGCCACTCGACCGCCAGCACGCCACGGGTATTACCCGTCATCTCCCATAAGCGACGGCCTGCTGCCGGGGCCATTGAGACATGGTCTTCCTGGTTGGCGGAGGTGGGCAGACTGTCCACGCTGTGCGGGTGGGACAGCGCCTTGTTCTCGCTCGCCAGCGCCGCGGCGGTGACCTGGGCAATCATAAAGCCGGAGTTCACCCCGCCATTGCGCACCAGGAACGGCGGCAGCTGGGACATATGTTTATCCATCATCAGCGCGATACGGCGTTCAGAGAGCGCGCCGATCTCGGCAATCGCCAGGGCCAGATTATCCGCCGCCATCGCCACCGGTTCGGCATGGAAGTTGCCGCCGGAGACCACCTCACTTTCCGCCGCGAAGACCAGCGGGTTGTCGGAGACGGCATTGGATTCCACCAGTAGCACCTCTGCCGCCTGGCGCAGCTGGGTCAGGCAGGCGCCCATCACCTGCGGCTGACAGCGCAGGGAGTAGGGATCCTGCACCTTGTCGCAGTTATGATGCGAGTCGGCAATGGCGCTGGTGTCGGTCAGAACGTGGCGGAACAGCGCCGCGGCGTCGATCTGCCCGCGCTGGCCGCGCACCTCGTGGATGCGGGCATCAAACGGACGCCGGGAGCCGAGCACCGCTTCGGTGGTCAGCGCCCCGCAGACCACCGCCGAGGCAAAGAGATCTTCAGCTTCAAACAGACCGCGCAGGGCAAAGGCGGTGGAGGCCTGGGTGCCGTTCAGCAGGGCCAGCCCCTCTTTCGCCGCCAGCGTCACCGGGGCCAGCCCCGCTTTTTGCAGGGCGGTGGCGGCCGGGAGCCATTCGCCACGGTAGCGGGCTTTGCCTTCGCCGAGCAGGGTCAGAGACATGTGCGCCAGCGGCGCCAGGTCGCCGGAGGCACCCACCGAGCCTTTGGCCGGGATCCACGGGTAGACGCCCGCATTGACCATGGCAATCAGCGCCTCAATCACGCTCAGGCGGATGCCGGAGAAACCGCGCGCCAGGCTATTGATTTTCAACACCATCATCAGGCGCACCATGTCATCATCCAGCGGGTCGCCCACGCCCGCCGCGTGGGACAACACCAGCGAACGTTGCAGGTTTTCCAGATCGTGGGTGGCGATGCGCGTCTGCGCCAGCAGGCCAAACCCGGTGTTAATGCCGTAGGCGGTGCGCCCTTCGGCAACAATGGCTTCCACGCAGGCGACGCTGTCGTTAATCGCCTTATGGGCCGCCTCATCAAGCGTCAACTGGTGCGGCTGCTGCCAGATCTGGCGCAGCTGGGCCAGGGTCAGGGAGCCGGGCGTCAGGGTTAAGGCGTTCATTAGTGCTTTCCTTGTGTGGCCGCGATCATCGGCAGGTTGAGTCTCTGCTCTTTCGCGCAGTCGATGGCAATGTCATACCCGGCATCGGCATGGCGCATAACGCCTGTCGCCGGATCGTTGTGCAGGACGCGGGCAATACGGGCCGCGGCTTCATCGGTGCCGTCGCAGACGATCACCATCCCGGCATGCTGGGAGAAGCCCATGCCCACCCCGCCGCCGTGGTGCAGCGAGACCCAGGTGGCGCCGCTGGCGGTGTTGAGCAGCGCGTTCAGCAGCGGCCAGTCGGAGACCGCGTCGGAGCCGTCCTGCATCGCTTCAGTTTCGCGGTTCGGGCTGGCTACCGAGCCGGAGTCGAGATGGTCGCGACCAATAACGATGGGCGCGGAGACTTCACCGCTGCGCACCATTTCGTTGAAGGCCAGGCCCAGCTTCTGGCGCCACTCCAGCCCGACCCAGCAGATCCGCGCCGGCAGTCCCTGGAAGTTGATGCGCTCGCGGGCCATGTCCAGCCAGTGATGGAGGTGCTCATCATCGGGAATGATCTCTTTCACTTTGGCGTCGGTTTTGTAGATATCCTCCGGGTCGCCGGAGAGGGCCACCCAACGGAACGGGCCAATCCCGCGGCAGAACAGCGGACGGATATAGGCCGGGACAAAGCCCGGGAAGTCGAAGGCGTTGGTCACGCCCATCTCTTTCGCCATCTGACGGATGTTGTTGCCGTAATCGAAAGTCGGTACACCCTGTTGGCTGAAGGCCAGCATCGCGTTAACGTGGTCAGCCATGGAACGCTTCGCCGCCAGCACGGTGCCTTCCGGATCCTGCTGCGCTTTCTGCTGGTACGCTTCCCAGCTCCAGCCTTTTGGCAGGTAGCCGTGCAGCGGATCGTGGGCGCTGGTCTGGTCGGTGACCAGGTCCGGGCGCACGCCGCGCGCCACCAGTTCCGGTACGATGTCGGCGGCGTTACCGCACAGGGCAATGGAGACGGCCCGTCCCTCGGCGGTATATTTCTGGATGCGTGTCAGGGCGTCGTCCAGCGTTTCGGCCTGCTCATCGACGTAGCGAGTCCGCAGACGGAAATCGATGCGGCTCTGCTGGCACTCAATATTCAGGGAGCAAGCCCCCGCCAGGGTTGCCGCCAGCGGCTGTGCGCCGCCCATACCGCCCAGACCCGCGGTGAGCACCCAGCGGCCTTTCAGGGAGCCGTTATAGTGTTGGCGGCCTGCTTCGACAAAGGTCTCGTAGGTCCCCTGGACGATGCCCTGGCTGCCAATGTAGATCCAGCTGCCGGCGGTCATCTGGCCATACATCGCCAGCCCTTTCGCATCCAGCTCGTTAAAGTGTTCCCAGGTGGCCCAGTGCGGCACCAGGTTGGAGTTGGCGATCAGCACGCGCGGGGCGTTTTCGTGGGTTTTGAACACGCCGACCGGTTTGCCGGACTGCACCAGCAGGGTTTCGTCGCTTTCCAGTTCAGTAAGCGCGGCGACAATGGCGTCATAGCACGCCCAGTTGCGCGCGGCGCGGCCAATCCCGCCATAGACCACCAGCTCGTGAGGGTTTTCCGCCACGTCGGGATCGAGGTTATTCATTAACATGCGCAGCGGGGCTTCGGTGAGCCAGCTTTTGGCAGTCAGCCGGGTGCCACGTGGGGCGCGGATCTCTTGCTGGCGAAACTTACCTGACGACATTGTGTGCTCCTCATAGGGGACAGAATATACAGTAAGATATACTTGTATAGACAAGTGCACACAAGAGCGGTTTTAACAATTACGATACATTTTTGTTATATTGCGTCAGCAATCACGCTTTTCGCTTATGACATGAAATGGCCCTGCAGCCGGTAGCGGTTGCCGGGGAAGAGCAGCCGGGCATGGGAGACGATGTGGGAGGCTGACCATGTGCGGCGGTGGATCAGCAGGCAGGGGTCGTGCTCCTTGATGCGCAGCAGTTCGCACTCCTTCGGCGTGGCCCGCACCGCCTCGACGATATGCTCCCCTTCCGTCAGCGGCGCAACCCGCGACAGATAAGCATGGGGCGTGGTGGTGGTGTAGTCCTGCTGAAGATAGTCCGGCACCAGTGCGGCATTGACGCAGCGATCCTCTATCTGCACCGGGACGTCATTTTCATAGTGCAACATCAGGGAGTGAAAGATGCGCGATCCCTCTTTGACGTTCAACGCTACCGCCTGGGCGGCGCTGGCCTGCGTCTCTTCGAGGAACTGCACTTCACACCGGTGCTGATGGTTGCGGGAGGCGATCTCATCGGCAATGCTGCGGATCTCAAACAGCGCTGACTGCCCTTTTGGCTCGGCAACAAAGGTGCCGACCCCCTGCAGGCGCACCAGCAGTCCCTCATCGGTCAGCTCCCGCAGCGCGCGGTTGATGGTCATCCGGCTGAAGCCGAACTGGGCCACCAGCTCCGCCTCGGAGGGGATACGATCGTGGGGACGCCAGACGCCGGTGGCGATTTGATGGCTGATCGCCTGCTTGACCTTTTCATAGAAAGGGGCTGGCGCACTGGCCTGCTGCTGCGGGGCGCGAGAGAACATAGCAATTCCTTAAGCCGTCATAAAAAATCGAGTATATACAAGCTTTATGCCCACCAGTGAGCGATTTGCCACGCCAGCCGTGCGGCGAGCTTCGCCCCCTGACTGTCACGATCGAAGCCGGGACTGAACTCAACCAGATCGGCCGCCTGCAGTTTGCCGCTGCGACAGATCCGCTCGATAACCGGGAGCAGATCACGGGCGGGAACCCCCAGCGCGGCGGGGGCCGACACGGCGGGCATCTCCCCGGCAGGCATCACGTCGAGATCGAGGGTCAGGTAGACACGATCTGCCTGTTCCAGAAGCGTTGTGAGCGCGTCAAGCGCCTGCTGGCGGAAATCGAGATCCTCCACCAGCGTAACGTTAAGGCGCGCAGCCTCATCCCACAGCGCCTGGGTGTTGGCCGCCCGGCTGACCCCGAAGCAGGCATAACGAAACTCACGCTGCTGTTGTGCGCAGTAGAGCGCCAGCTGGCGGAACGGTGTCCCTGAGGTCGCCTGGCGGGCATTTCGCAGATCGAGATGCGCGTCGAGGTTGATGATTACTACACGCTCGCCGGCAAAGGCATCCAGCACGCCGCGGCCATGGGCCCAGGCGGTTTCATGCCCGCCACCGAACACCAGGGTGCGCATCCCGCCCCGCTGACAGGCGGTGACCGTCTCGCTCAGCGCCTGCTGGGCCGCCTCCAGCGCCTCCCCTTCCACGCGGATGTTGCCGATATCGGTCAGCCGCTCGTGACCCTGATGACTGGCCATGTTCGCCAGCGCCCGGCGTATTACGTCCGGCGCCTGTGCGGCACCGGTTCGGCCCTGATTGCGCCTGACCCCTTCATCGCAGGCGAAGCCAATCAGGGCGATACCGTCGCCGGTCGGCGTTGGCGTGTCGCTAAGTTGCACGGTCTGGAACAGGCGCAGCGCGTTGCTGGCCTCGCTGCTGTCGTCGCGACCCTGCCAGACCTCAGGTGAAACCGGCTGCCATAGGTTCATTCTACTTTTCCTCTGAATACGCGCTGATAAAGCGGGTTACGACCCGGCTCATAGACCATCTCAACCGGGTTTTTCGCATCCCAGATGGCCAGATCCGCCACAAACCCCGCCTTCAACTGGCCATGGGTGTCGCCGCGCCCCAGCGCCCGTGCCGCGTGCCGGGTTACCCCTGCCCACGCCTCTTCCGGGGTGAGACCAAACTGCACGCAGGCCATGTTCATCGCCAGATGCAGGCTGGCGAACGGACTGGTGCCCGGGTTGTAGTCCGTGGCGACCGCCATCGGTATCCCCCGCTGGCGTAACCGCGCAACCGGCGGGCGCTGTCGCTCCTGTAAAAAGTAAAATGCGCCGGGGAGTAACACCGCCACGGTGCCGCTCTGCGCCATCGCGTCGACACCAGCCTCGTCGAGATATTCAATATGATCGGCGGAGAGCCCATGGTAACGACTCACCAGCGCAGTGCCGCCGAGACTGGAGAGCTGCTCAACGTGGCCTTTAATGGGGATGCCCAGCGTCTGCGCCGCCTGGAACACCCGCTCGCTCTGTTCGGGCGTAAACCCGACATTTTCGCAGAAGACATCCACAGCTTCGAAGAGCCCTTTTTCCCACAGTGCAGGCAGCATATGCTGGCAAACATGGTCGATGTAGGCATCCGGATCGTGGCGATACGCCTTCGGCACGGCGTGGGCCGCCAGCAGCGTCGGGCTGATCTCCACCGGGTTGGTCTGTGCAAGACGCCGGGCCACGCGCAGCATCTTCTCTTCGGATTCGTCATCCAGGCCGTAACCCGACTTTATCTCGAGGGTGGTGACACCCTCGCGCATTAAGCGCTGCAAGCGCTGCTGCGCAAGTTGTTCGAGCTGCTCAGGCGTGCTCTCCCGGGTGGCAGTGACCGTGGCGTTAATCCCGCCGCCCTGAGCGCTGATGGTCTGATAGGAGACGCCGTTGAGTCGCTGCTCCCATTCGGCGGCACGATCGCCACCAAACACCAGATGCGTATGGCAGTCGATCAGGCCCGGCGTCACCAGCCGCCCCTGTAAATCGATGGTGTTGGGCAGATCATCCGGCAGGTCAGATTCCGGCACGATGGCCAGGATGGTCTCACCGCGCACAATCAATGCCCGGTTTTCCAGCAGGCCATAGGGGGTGTCGTGGTCGGGATCCAGCGTCGCGAGGCGCAGGTTACGCCAGATCAGATCGTCAGGATAAAGTTGCAGCATCGGGCTTCCACTTGTCATGGGTTGTATAGACATTTATTTTCATTCCTGTCGCCCTGTCAATCGCCTTTACCGAGATTGTTATTTATTTGTGACAACTTCCTCGCTAACCGCGGGAAGAAAAAGCAACTTTTTTGCACTCAACTAAAAGTTTCAGCAGTATTTTTAGAGCATTACTACATGCTCCTTTCATTAGTCATAACTGGCTCGGCACCTATACTTAAAAGTAGATTAGTATGCGAACGATAGAGTCAGAAGGGGTCAGGTAAAGGTGGTTGATGATGGTTCTTTAAGCGTTGAGCGGTCCATGCCCATCAAAGGCGTACTCATGCTGCTCACCAGTGAAAGGGTGCAAGTGTTTGAACCGAAGGCCTTCATCCTGTATCGTCACAACATTGAAAATATCAAGGATATTATCCAGAGCGCTTTCTTCGCTCAACGCATTAGGGCGTAAACCGGACCTCATTGATAAAGTTTTAAAGAATCTGACCTGCCCATATTCCATGTGCACGGTTTTAGGCTAGCCCCCACCTTCTGGGCGTGTGTTTTTCGCGTCATCTGGCTGTGTGGCATCTCGCCTGATGTTGAGCCCTTGGGACCAGCTAAACAACGCGCCGTCAAGGCTGCAGATATACTCGTAACATTTGCAAAAGCATCAAGCGGCCCTGTCCCGTTGTTCTTTTTGAACCGGTTGCCTTTAACAGGAAGATTTGATTCATGCCAGGATATTCGTGCGATACTCGGAGGTGCTTTTTTAGTGACGTCTGTCTTTATCCCGACGTTCCTGCATAGTCATTCTTCCGGCTGCACTTGTCAGGTCAACACCGACGAGATCCAGGCAGTGAAAACGACTATCTAACGCAGCCAGTAGTTCAATCGTTTTCCCTGGCAGCCTGTACAAAACAGTTTTAACGCAGGATATTTTCTGTTTGCCAAGCCGACGCCAAGATTGGCGAAATCAGAGTAATGTATTTAGTGCTGAAGTACTGGATAAATATATTACCCGCTAAATACCGGATGAAATAAAGATGGAAGCTATTACCAATGCTCGCGCGGAGTGCCACGCGCAGCTGATGGCCTTTCAGGAAGAGCTGAACAGGCCGCAGGCAAAGAGTATGTTGAAGAGACGGTAGATGACGTAACGGAAGACGGTTAGACGCCAAAGACAAAGAGTAATTCGCATGCAGACGGGTTATATTTTAACTTAACGCTTAATCTTCTGATTTATTTTAGATACGTTATAATCGTTAATATGTCGTATATGAATATAGAAATTTCAGTTAAGTATTAATCATAAAACGCTATACCAATTTAATTGCGAGGGTTAACAATGAGCGTCAGAAGAGATAGCGACGGAAAATATGTGACAAGTGGACAGCCTTTTAAGCAGTATGATGAAAAATGGCGTGCTGATAACGCAGCTAGCTGGGAAGCCCCCATCAGCCAACCAAACCAGCCGGTTAATAATTCATGGGGAACTATCCAGCAGCCAACATCAACATCGACGTCCATGTCTTATGAAGACCAGCTGGCTTTCGCCAGTGGCGCGCGCAAAGTTCTCGCCTCAATTATTATCTGGTTTACGCTATGGGGCGTTATTTTAGTGCCAGGGCTACAGGCTGCGCAAATGCTCATATATGAAGGGGGGCTTACCTCAATCCTGGCAAGGATAATTTTTTCAATCCTTTATATTGTTTATGTCATCCTATTTGCCCCTCTTCAGTTCGCTTACCTCTTTGAAGTTGGTGACCTGGCAACGCGATTGCTTATTCAGCTAGGGGTGGGAGTTGTACTGTCATTTCTGGTAGTTAAATTCTGGCGGAAGTTAAAGAAAAAAGTATTGTATAGCTTCGCATTTATTGCAGTGCTGGCCTATATAGCCGTTGGGCTGGTGTCGCTTAATAGTGGTCTTTGGGGATCATTTAAGTTTTTCCCGTACTTTAGTTAATATTTTTTCCGTATTGACGTGTTAAATGAGTTAGCGGTGGGCTGTTGCCTACCGCTAACATTACAATTCTGTGATAATGCGAACGATTTCTCGCAGGTGAACTACATCGAATAAAGTTTTTGGCACGGGAGATTATGCCGTCAGTACTCCCCCGCGGGACATCATCCATTGAAATGGTATTACAGCGTGATCTCATAGATGGCGGTGACTTTAACTCTGCACTGATCCGCTCCCTGGCAGCCTTGTTTGACTTTAATGAAATTTACTAATTGATGCTTCTAACACACCATCATTATTAGTAGTTTCTCGAAAAATATTTAATACTTAGTTGCCGAAGCCCAGCCATTAAATATTGATTTTTCCACGATATAGAAAAATAGAAAGGCAAACGGATGCCCTGTTTGCCTTTTTATAACTAGTAAAACATTTCACGGTTATTATTTACCAACCGGACCCACCTTCATCTTCCTTTTTCTGAAGCGCATCTCTGTAGCGCTGTTGTTCGATAAGTGAAAGATTAGGATCGTTCAATACGCTTCTTCCCTTAATACTTACATCATAGTCTATATCAGTTTGCGAAGCATAACTTTTGTCTACGCGAGTTTCCGACGAGTGATTGCTTAACGCATTGTAGGCTGAATCTAATTTTTGCGTGTCGGATGTACCTATATAGGCAAGTAAACAAGCGAAAACGAAAAATGCTGACCAAACTATACCAAATGATGTTATTTCAAACCCCAAACCTGTATTAATGAATATGACATTAAATCTGATAGCATAGACGATAATAAACGAAGTTAGAATTATGGTTCTTCTTTTCCACTTTGTAACAAACTTACGAATATGTTTTACACAGTTTACCAACGCAATCATAAAAAGTACTACAGATGCAATTGGCAACCAGAACGGGAATGGTGAGTATTCATTAGTGATATTAGATGTTAGTGTTACCAATGAAAAAATCAATAAGACAGATACAAGATATACACGTATAGCTATTCCCGTTTTGTGAGACTTATCTATTTTTAAAAATAAAACAGGTAATATTGCGGGAATGTTCATCAGTAATGCTATAACAATAGTCATCATTAATGAGTTCATGGTGGTTCTCTCATTTTAATTCAATATTAAAGGGAGCCTTGAAGCTCCCTCGCAGTAATTATCTTACAACGGTATCAATGATTACTTCATTAGTTTCAGGATCGTAAACTTTGACTTCATCTCTAATAATTGTTGTATGAATAGTGTTACTATCACCATCAACCTTCGAGATATGAAGATAGGATTTTACAAAAGAGCCTACATCGAGTCCTTTACTATTAATAGCTGCAAATTTAGCCGAAACTTCACGAGCTTTATCATCTGGCACAACAACAGTACAGCCACGTAATACGTCATCTGTAGAGACTTTAATCCCACGACGCTCGATCGTTAAACCGCCGTTCATATCACAACCGGCTGCATTATATTTGAAACCTTTTTTAGCAATGTCATAGCTATCCCTTGCCGAAACCCAGCCGTCAGAGGCAGGAATTGACTTTTCACCATTTTCTGTCTTAAGAGCAGATTGTTCAGCAATTTGACTATTTAGACTAAATGTCGAGTAAGCTAAAATGTTTTTTACATCTTTATATTGATTAATTTTAGCTTTGATTTTTGGAAGCTCTTCTTTTTTAATGTCTTCTTTAGCAAATACATCTGTAGTATTGTTCCACTTAGAACTAAAGAAATCCATTAATTCATCGTCACTAAACTGGCGTGGCGTCTGAGCAAAATAGACATAATAAATATCATCCTGAGAAACGACTTTAAAATCAGCATCAGAAATATTTCTTAACGCATCATCATCAGCGTTGAGTTTTGCTTCAAGTTTATCGCGCCACGTTTTTTGTTGTGACGTCGGTTCAGTTTTATGATGTTCTAATTTCTGCAGAGAAAGCTCGGCATCAGTAAAGAATTTGTTATTTTCTTTTTTCACATTATATGAAATGTCGTTTGAAAATAATACGCCATAGATTTCATCAGAGCTAAACTCAATTTTGGCACTACATGACAGCTCATCTTGACCGCTAGCAGTAAGCGATGCATTATTGATTTGTACTTTATCTGTCGAGCCAAATCCTTTAGAAAAATCATCCGCCGTATAATGATAACTAGCGTCAATTCTCAATTTTTTCCTTTCATTGCCATCAAGGTATCCTGCTTCTGATTTATATCTATCCATAAATGGAGAATAGCCTAGTGGATTACGATTTAAGAATTCGATGCTTCCTTTTTTGAAACTGTTTTCTAATTGCGAAATAATTTCGGGGCGCTTACAAATAGCATTTGCTTCCTCGCTGGTGAGTTCATTGATTGGTTTATCTTCAACAGCTTTATCACATCCTGAGAGAACAACAGAAAATCCTACTGCTAACATAATGGACTTGCGCATAGTCTATCCTTTGAATTAGTAAAACAGGAAAATACTTACAGGTATTTAATATGTATATAGTAGCGTTGTCATAGGGTTATTGACGTTCATACTCTACGCCCATGATTGCTATTCCATTTTTTGTTTTTTCAATATCTAATGTGGTATAGGTAGTATGAGCTACATACTCTTTTTGGTCTTTGCTCACATCCCATTTTTGAACAGCAACATTTCCTATGCCCGGCATTTTAATATTCTTTTCTTCGATCTTGATTACGAGGCCTGATGAGGTGTTTTTCCATGTTCCATAGATCCCGTCATCACCACACCCTGTCAGTAAAGTAACCAGACCGACACCCCAAAGAAGCTTACGCATACCAATTCCCTAAGTAATCAAAAAATAGCAGCTAATCCAGCTGCCTTTCCCAAAGGCTTTAATCTCGCCCGGCAAGCCACTCTGAGCTTGCTCTCAGCCAATAGCATTCAATTAAATTCGCAGCTCGTCACATCGTTTGTGACGATCAAAAAGCAACCAAATGATAGATTATAACTATCATGAATATGTTAAACATCATTAATTGATTTAATTAAATATAATATAGTGATGAAACTACTGATATCAGCTGAATAATATTGCCCTTGGGGAAGCGCTATAAGACCAGTACCGTTATCCAGTTTTCGTCAGGCTCACGGAGCTATGCGAACATAGCAATGGTTTATTAATGAGACAGGGAAAAGCAGGAGGTAAAAAGTAGCGAAATGGATAATCAGGTTGAGGAATAGCCAATTTAGCTTAAGTGCAAAATAAAAAGAGACCAGGTATTCCATTGCTGCGTTCTCTAATGTCTCTGTTGGTCTGTCCAGATACCGAAGACTGTAAAATCTAAGCATCGCTTAGACAGGGCTCAGTCTCATTTTTACAAGGATTTGCCAGCATCATGGGTGTTCTGAGTTTTCCGACAGCCGCAGTCTGACCATCGCCAGCAAAATAAAGGCCATAGACATCCCGTCCAGCCCATAGAACCCCGCTACCGGATAAACCCGCCGAGCCCAAAGCCGATGCCACCAGATCACAAGGCAATGCCCGGCGCCAGAGCAATAACGCGATGTCCGTAAGCATCAGCTTACGATGGCACCAGTGACCAAACATCACCTGCACCAGCGGAGCGGCCAATAAAAAGATTAGTTCGAAAAGCACTTATTAAGCGTGCGCTCTGCACATCGGTCAGTTGAGGGGGGTATTTCGAGCGAAAGCGGAAATTAAAAGCATCTCCCATTTGGAGTATGGCTACCGAAGCCGTGGCGATTCCTTGCCAGCCCCTATCAGAGCTTATTCCTGATTGATGAAGGCGTCTAATTTTCTTGAAGATCAGGAACATAGATAACTTTGAGCGTTATTCAACTTTGTACATTTACTATGTACGCAACCACGTCACCAGTAAAACTTTTTCATCACGTTTGCTCTAAACCACACTTATCTGTAATGTGCACACGGTGTTCAAGTAGAATGCGATTAAAAAGCGAAGTCATTTGCAATTTACATCGACCATTAAGCGATCTTTCTCGTTTTTTCGACAGAATGAGATGTAGGCAGCACCATATAAAGATTTTCTAAGTTTTAGTTAGATGTATTTTTGCCTTTTCATCTTCCCGTTTCGCTCAACTTAGTATAAAAAAGCAGGCTATTTCAGTTGTCCCCCTATTGATATGTTTTGCAGGAGCTTCCCTTGAACATTTCCAGGATTTCTCGTCTGGCGCTGGCACTCGCATTTGGCGTGACGTTATCGGCGTGCAGCTCTACTCCGCCGGATCAACTGCCATCAGAGCAGGTTGCGCCGGGCACGGCTTCCCGTCCGATCCTCTCCGCTGACGAAGCGAAAAACTTCCAGCAGGCTCGCTACTTTACGGCCATGGATCCGAACGCGGCGCCGTGGAGTCCTTATGCCATCCGCCTGCCTGAGCAGCCGAACTTTGTGGTTGGCCCGGCGGGAACCCAGGGCGTGACGCACACCTCCATCCAGGCGGCAGTCGATGCTGCCATTGCTAAGCACAGCAGCTCCCGTCAGTACATCGCCATTTTACCGGGCGAATACGAAGGTACTGTGTATGTGCCCGCCGCGCCGGGGAGCGTGACGATCTACGGTACGGGTGAAAAACCGATCGATGTCAAAATTGGTCTGGCGATCGACTCCGAGATCGACACCGCAACCTGGCGTCACCTGGTTAACCCGGGCGGCAAATATATGCCGGGCAAACCGGCCTGGTATATGTTCGACCGTTGCCAGAGCAAGCACAGCGCCACCGTTGGCCTGATGTGTTCCGCGGTCTTCTGGTCGCAGAACAACGGTCTGCAGCTGCAGAACCTGACCATTGAAAACAATCTGGGTGACAGCGTGGATGCCGGAAACCACCAGGCGGTGGCTCTGCGCAGCGATGGCGATCGGGTGCAAATCGACAAGGTGAACATTCTGGGTCGCCAGAACACCTTCTTCGTCACTAACAGCGGCGTTGACAACACCCTGAAAAACAACCGTATCACCCGTACGCTGGTGACCAACAGCTACATTGAAGGGGATGTGGATATGGTTTCTGGTCGCGGTGCCGTGGTGTTTGATAACACCGATTTCCGCGTCATGAACACCCGTACCCAGCAGGAAGGCTACGTCTTCGCCCCTGCGACGCAGTCCAATCTGTTCTACGGCTTCCTGGCAGTGAACAGCCGCTTTACCGCGATGGGCGACGGCGTGGCACAACTCGGCCGCTCCCTGGATGTCGATTCCGCCACTAACGGTCAGGTGGTGATCCGCGACAGCGTGATCAACGAAGGCTTTAATATGGCTAAACCGTGGGGCAACGCCGCCATCTCTCAGCGTCCGTATGCGGGTAACACCGGTGCGGTGGATGAGAAAGGCAACGTGCAGCGTAACCTCAACGACGCTAACTTCAACCGCATGTGGGAATACAACAACCGCGGCGTGGGAAGTAAAGTGATCGCAGAGCCGAAGCAGTAAATATTTAGCAAAAAGGGGGAGCAACTCCCCCTTAATGCTGCGGCTGAACACGTCAGGCACCGGTTTTAAGATACGCATCCAGCAGTTGCAGAACTGCAACCATGAGTTGCAGGAACAGAATTATCCATCCCATCATGCTCATACGCCACTCCTTGGGTCAGGAGCACTTCCACTGACTTACCTTTCCGCTGCCTGTCGCCAGTGGGCGTTGGTTTATGTTGATGTGCTCCGCAGTTAAGGCACTGACGGCACCACCCGCCAGCCAGGACTTAAAAGTGATCCCAGATTGCGGACTGCCACACATCTACACCAACAGTTCTGATTATAAGCAGACGAGACTGGATATTTAAACAGTCTTTTATCAAATAGGAATTTATAAAGGAGCGCGGTTAAAATCAATATTATTCAAAAATTTAAGTTAATATCACTACGAGTCACTCTTCCAGGATTAAGCAACTGACGTTGTGCAAAGGGTCAGTACGACGCTAATATAAGGCGGTTGGTTTATGTTGATGTGCTCACCCGGCTACCACCGGGCATAAAAAAACCTCGCATTCGCGAGGTTTTTTTATTTCATCCGTCTTAGTGCGCGTTAACCACCACCCACATTGGCCCCTGGCCGACGGCGTAACGTCCCTTCTCTTCAAGCAGCCCCTGCTCACCCTGAATTTCATACAGCGCGATATGGTGCGATTTTTGCCCCGCCGCAATCAGGAATTTACCGCTGTGATCGACGTTGAAGCCGCGCGGCTGCGTTTCGGTTGGCTGGAAGCCTTCGATAGCCAGCACGCTACCATCTTCCGAAACACTAAACACGGTGATCAGGCTGGAGGTACGGTCACAGGTATAGAGGTGACGGCCATCAGGCGTGATATGGATATCTGCCCCCCAACGGGTATCGGTGAAATCAGACGGCATCATGTCCAGGGTCTGCACGCACTCAATCTTGCCGTGCGGATCGCGCAGGGCCCAGACGTCTACCGTGCAGTTCAGCTCATTCACCACGTAGGCGTACTGCTGATTCGGATGGAATGCCATATGACGCGGACCGGCCCCTTCAACGGTAGCCACTTCCGCCGGGTTCTGCGCGGTCAGCTTGCCGTCATCGCCCAGCGTAAACAGGCAGATGCGATCCTGCTTCAGCGCCGGCACCCACAGAGTGCGGTTATCCGGGGAGATGTTCGCCGAGTGGCACCCTTCCAGCCCTTCAACCACCTCAACGGTTTCGCCAGGAATACCATCATCCAGACGGGTTACGCTGACGCAGCCGGCATTGTAGGAGCCGCTAAAAATGAAGCGTCCCTGCAGATCGGTGGAGATATGCGTCGGGCTGCCGGGCAGCGCGGCTTCGGCCGTGTATGTCAGAGCGCCATCTTCAGGCGAGATACGGTACGCGAGCACGCGGAACTCCGGGCGAACACCCACATACAGGAAACGTTTATCCGGGCTGATCACCATCGGCTGAACCTGGCCGGGAACATCGACAACCTGAACCAGGGTGAGCGAACCTTCGGGATTCAGACGCCAGACATGGATCTGCTGGCTTTCAGGACTGGCGGTATAAACGGTTTGTTTCATGAATGCTCCTTTCCTCACTGCGCGTAAAAGTAATGTACCAGGATAGTCGTTTTTAACGGTGAATGCTGAATTTTAACCAGGAATTTTGCAGCGTTACTTGCACGGTGTACCATCTGCGCATCCCCTCCTTTCAACATTAACCCGGAATATCAAATGACCTCGCGTGTGATTGCACTGGATTTAGACGGTACGCTGTTAACGCCGCAAAAAACCCTGCTCCCCTCTTCGCTTGAAGCACTGAAGCGTGCCCAGGAGGCGGGATATCAACTCCTCATCGTAACGGGTCGGCATCACGTTGCTATTCATCCTTTTTATCAGGCACTGGCGTTAGATACACCTGCAATTTGTTGTAATGGAACCTATTTGTATGATTATCAAGCAAAAAAGGTTCTGCAAGCCGATCCCTTACCGGTTCCGCAGGCGCTGCAACTGATCGATCTGCTCGATGAGCATGCCATTCACGGCCTGATGTATGTTGACGACGCGATGCTGTACGAGCGTCCTACCGGCCACGTGATTCGCACCAGCACCTGGGCACAGGCGCTGCCGGAAGCGCAGCGCCCGGTCTTCACGCAGGTGCCGTCCCTCGCCCAGGCCGCCCGTGAGGTCAACGCGATCTGGAAATTTGCCCTGACCGGTGAGGACACAGGCAAACTCAACGACTTTGCCACACAGGTTGAGCAGACGCTGGGGCTGGAGTGCGAATGGTCGTGGCACGATCAGGTGGATATCGCCCGTAAAGGCAACAGCAAGGGGAAACGCCTGACGGAGTATGTGGAATCCATCGGCGGCTCCATGAAGGACGTCATTGCCTTTGGCGATAACTACAATGACATCAGCATGCTGGAAGCGGCTGGTACCGGAGTGGCGATGGGGAATGCGGACGACGCCGTCAAAGCGCGCGCGAATGTGGTGATCGGCGATAACACCACCAACAGCATCGCCGAATTTATCTATACCCGTCTGCTGTGATCAGGTGGTGATGGAGACGCTCTTGATCTGCGCGTAGAGCCAGAGGCCAGGTTTGATCCCCAGTTCATCTCTGGCCCACGGGCTGATGCGGGCCCACAGCGTGCGGCTGCCAATCTCCAGCTGCACCTCCACCTGACCGTTGTCGTCGTAACACTGGGCGACCTTGGCGCGCAGAATATTACGGATGCTGCTCTGTAGCGGCGGCTGGAGTACCAGCGAGACATCGGACGCCTGAATGCGAATGCGCAGGTTGGTTTGCAGCGGTTTATCCAGCTTGTTGACCCAGACATGCTGATCGCCGATAGCCAGGGCGGTCATGGCATAGTGCGGATGGTGTTCCAGCACGCTCACCTTCAGAATGCTGCTTTGCTGCTCCTGCGGCAGCCAGGGATGCATTACGCTGCTCCCCCACACCTCTTCCAGATTACCGAACGCTTTCACGCTGCCATTTTCCAGCACCAGTACCTTATCGGCCAGATGCAGGATCTCATCCAGCGAATGGCTCACATAGAGCATCGGGATGTTGATTTCGCGGGCCAGGCGCTGCAGATAAGGCAGCAGCTCGCGCTTACGGGGGATATCGAGGGAGGCCAGCGGTTCGTCCAGCAGCAGCAGTTCCGGGGCAGTAAGCAGCGCCCGGCCTATCGCCACGCGCTGCTTTTCGCCGCCCGACAGCGACGACGGCAGCCGGTCAAGCAGGTGCTCAATGCCCAGCAAAGCCACCAGCTTATCGAACTGCCCGGCCATGCTTTTCGCCATGCCGTAACGCAGGTTGCCCAGTACTTTGTAATGGGGAAACAGCCTGGCGTCCTGGAAGACATAACCAATCCGGCGCTTTTCTGGCGCGAGAAAAATACGCTTTTCGGCATCGTTCAGCACCCGATCGTTGAGTACGATCCGCCCCGTCTGAGGTCGCGTCAGCCCGCTTATCGCGTTGATTAGCGACGTTTTGCCCGCGCCGGAGACGCCAAAAATGGCGGTAATGCCGCTGGCTGGCAGGGTTTCGTTGAGGGTCAGGCAGTGATCGCCCAGCGTCTGGGTAAAATTGAGTTCCAGCATGATTATTTCCCCATCCGTTCACGGCTGATGCGCGCCAGCCACTCCGACACCAGCAGCGACACCAGCGCCAGCACAATGGAGATCAGGCACAACCGCGCCGCAGCCCCCTCGCCACCCGGGGTCTGGATCAGGGTATACATGGCCGACGGGAGAGTGCGTGTTTCGCCCGGAATGTTGGAAACAAAAGTGATGGTGGCGCCAAATTCCCCCAGCGAGCGGGCAAATGCCAGCACCGTGCCGACAATAATGCCCGGCAGCGTCAGGGGAAGCGTAATGGTGAAAAAGACGCGCCAGCGCCCGGCCCCGAGGGTACGGGCCGCCTGTTCAAGTTTAAGATCGACCCCTTCCAGCGCCAGGCGGATCGCCCGTACCATCAGCGGGAATGACATCACCGCCGCCGCCAGCACGGCGCCGCGCCAGCTGAAGGCAAAGCTAATGCCAAACCACTCATACAGGCGCTCGCCGATAAAACCGCGCCGCCCCATGGCAATCAGCAGCAGATACCCTACCACCACCGGCGGCAGCACCAGAGGAAGGTGCAAAATACTGTCGAGGAGTGCTTTGCCCGGAAACTGACAGCGAACCAGTAACCAGGCGAAAAAGATCCCAAAGGGCAAACTCAATGCAACCGCGAGGGAAGAGACTTTCAGGCTCAGCAGCACGGCCTGCCATTCGGGATCGGTCAATATCATTCGTGCGTCGTAAATCCGTAACGTTTAAAGATGGCAGACGCCTGCGGCCCCTTCAGATAATCGTAAAAGGCGCTGACGGTTGCGTTTTTATGTCCATCAATGATGGCCACAGGATATTCCACTTTCTTATGCGAGTCTTCAGGGAACGTACCCACCACTTTCACCCCTTTTTCAGCAACCGCATCGGAACCGTAGACGATCCCAAGCGGCGCTTCATTGCGCGCCACCAGCGCCAGCGCGCCGCGCACATCTTCCGCAGGCGCCAGTTCAGGAGCCAGCGTCTCCCAGGCACCCAGTTTTTGCAGCGCCTCTTTAGCGTAAATGCCTGCCGGAACGTGTTCCGGATCGCCCACCGCCAGACGCCCCCCTTTCAGCAGGCTGCTCCAGGGCGTCTCCTTGTTGATAGCCACCTCGCTCTGGGCGCTGGCTTTCGGCGCCACCACAACCAGGCTGTTGCCGAGCAGGGTGACACGGCTCGCCGCATCAACCGCTTTTTTATCGACGGCGTAATCCATCCACTTCTGATCGGCCGATATAAAGAGGTCGGCAGGGGCGCCTGCTTCAATCTGTCGCGCCAGAGTGGACGAAGAGGCAAATGACGACACCACGTCGACGTTTTTCTCTTTTTTATACACCGCGGCAATATCCTGCATTGCGTTCGTCAGTGATGCGGCGGCAAAGACGGTGATCTTGCCTTCGTCTGCCAGCGCCTGGCCGGCCAGCGTGAGTGTCAGCGTCACGCCGGTAACCAGTCCTGACCATGTACGTTTCATTTAAAGCTCCTGCAAAGACCGTTATATAAATTCAAATATAACGATAACCGTCAGGTTTGCCCAGCGTTAAATCGTACCGATCGGGGAGTAGATCAATTTTGTCCTGAAAATAGTATCGGCGAGGAAGGGGGAAACTTGAGAGCAAAACGCCCGGCGGAACCGGGCGTTTTAAAAGGGAATTAATGCTGTTTTTTCGGCTGTTTTCTGTGGCCGACATTGGAAAAGATGTTGAACACCTCACCCAGGCCGTAGATGGCACCGAGGATGATAGCCATCACCACTGGTACCATGATCACGGCGAATACCAGACTTTTCAGCAACTCTAACATGGCTTTCTCCAGACAATGTGAATTGCCTTATTCTAACCGGAAAAGCGAGAATTACATCCCCTTTTGTGCGGTACTGTTTGCGCCCGAAACGAATTACGTCACAATAACCTTTTTGCCAGGACATTGTTATGCAGGCCGAAATTCTCCTCACCCTACGTCTTTCGCAAAAACTATTCGCCGATCCCCGCCGCATTGCCCTGCTCAAGCAAATTGAGCAAACCGGCTCCATCAGCCAGGGGGCAAAAAACGCCGGAATTAGCTATAAAAGCGCGTGGGATGCTATCAACGAGATGAACACGCTGAGCGAACAGACCCTGGTCGATCGCGCCACCGGCGGCAAAGGCGGCGGCGGTGCCATCCTGACGCGCTACGGGCAGCGGCTGATCCAGCTCTATGACCTGCTGGCGCAGATCCAGCAAAAGGCCTTTGATGTTTTAAGCGATGACGACGCCCTGCCGCTGGACAGCCTGCTCGGCGCCATCTCGCGTTTCTCTTTGCAAACCAGCGCCCGCAACCAATGGTTTGGCACGGTCACCGCCCGCGATGATGACCAGGTCCAGCAGCATGTCGATATTTTACTCGCCGACGGCACCACCCGCCTGAAAGTTGCCATTACGGCCCAGAGCGGCAAGCGGCTGGGGCTGGATGAGGGCAAAGAGGTGCTGGTGCTGCTGAAAGCGCCATGGGTCAACATCACGCTGGACAGGGAAACGGCAAAACAGGCGGATAACCAGCTACAGGGAGTTATCAACCATATCGACCGTGGCGACGAGCAGTGTGAAGTGCTGATGACCCTGCCCGACGGCCAGACGCTCTGCGCCACCGTGCCTGCGGCCCAGAGCCAGGATTTAGAAGAAGGTGCTGAGGCGACCGCATATTTTAATGCCGACCGGGTGATTATCGCCACGTTGTGCTAAGCGCATTGACATGTGTGCCGACAGTGGGTTATCCCTGATGCTTATTGCTGCAAAAAATGGGATAAATCATGTCATCATTGCAAATTTCGCAAGGCACGTTTCGTCTTAGCGACACGCGCACGCTCACCCTCGCTGATTTTACGTTGAATGGTGGTGAAAGCTGGGCTTTTGTGGGCAGTAACGGCAGCGGTAAATCTGCCCTCGCCCGCGCCCTGGCTGGCGAGCTGACGCTGCTGAAGGGCGAACGCCAGAGCAGTTTCACCCGCGTGACCCGCCTCTCCTTCGAGCAACTGCAGAAACTGGTCAGCGACGAGTGGCAGCGTAACAACACCGATATGCTCAGCCCCGATGAAGATGATACTGGCCGAACGGCCGCTGAAATCATTCAGGACGAGATGAAAGACGACGTCCGTTGCCGCCAGCTGGCGGAACAGTTCGGCATCACTTACCTGCTGGAGAGACGTTTCAAGTATCTTTCTACCGGTGAAACCCGCAAAACACTGCTGTGCCAGGCCCTGATGGCCGACCCCGACCTGCTGATCCTGGATGAACCTTTTGACGGCCTCGACGTGCAATCCCGCAGCCAGCTGGCGGATCTGCTGGCCTCGCTTAATCAGCAGGGCTATACCCTGGTGCTGGTCCTGAACCGTTTTGACGAGATCCCCGATTTTGTCCAGCACGCGGGGGTGCTGGCCGACTGCATCCTGACGGCGGTGGGCGAAAAAGCGGCTCTGCTGAAGCAGGCGCTGATTGCCCAACTGGCGCACAGTGAAAAACTGAACGGCATTACCCTGCCCGAACCGGATGCGCCATCTGCGCGTCACGGTTTGCCGGAGGGCGAGGCGCGGATTGTGCTGAATAACGGCGTGGTCTCCTATAACGATCGTCCGATCCTCAACCAGTTAAGCTGGACGGTAAATCCCGGCGAGCACTGGCAGATTGTCGGCCCTAATGGCGCCGGGAAATCGACCCTGCTTAGCCTCATTACCGGGGATCACCCCCAGGGCTACAGCAACGATCTCACCCTCTTTGGCCGCCGTCGCGGCAGCGGCGAAACCATCTGGGATATCAAAAAACATATTGGCTACGTCAGCAGCAGCCTGCACCTCGATTACCGCGTCAGTACCACGGTGCGCAACGTCATCCTGTCCGGTTATTTCGACTCCATCGGGATTTATCAGGCGGTGTCTGACCGGCAGCACAAGCTGGCGCAGCAGTGGCTGGATATTCTGGGGATGGATAACCGGGTTGCGGATGCCCCGTTCAGCAGCCTGTCGTGGGGCCAGCAGCGGCTGGCACTCATCGTGCGCGCGCTGGTGAAACACCCGACGCTGCTGATCCTCGACGAGCCGCTACAGGGGCTGGATCCCCTGAACCGCCAGCTTATTCGCCGTTTTGTTGATGTCCTGATTAGCGAAGGTGAAACGCAGCTACTGTTTGTTTCTCACCATGCCGAAGACGCGCCCGCCTGTATCACCCACCGCCTGGAATTTGTCGCCAACGGCGACGGCTATCGCTACCAGGTTGGCCGCATCTGACATCCTGACGGGGGCCACGCCCCCGCTCTTTTTCGGACAACCTGCAACATCCCACCCCAAGCGCTTTGATCTACAATCCTTTTTTAGCCGGAGAGCAGCTGCGTTTTGTGCAGTGTAAACGATTCCACTATTTTATCCCATGTCACACTTTCCTGCTCTCTGTTATGCTAGGATTATCTCATACCATAAGCCTAATGGAGCGAAATATGCGAGTTCTGGTAACAGGTGGTAGCGGTTACATAGGAAGTCATACCTGTGTGCAACTGCTGCAAAATGGCCATGACGTCATCATCCTTGATAACCTGTGCAACAGTAAACGCAGCGTGCTGCCGGTTATGGAGCGCCTGGCCGGTAAACAGCCTGCTTTTGTTGAAGGCGATATTCGTAACGAAGCGCTGATGACTGAGATCCTGCACGATCACGCCATTGATACGGTGATTCACTTTGCTGGCCTGAAAGCGGTGGGCGAATCCGTGGCGAAGCCGCTGGAATATTACGACAACAACGTCAACGGCACGCTGCGCCTGGTCTCTGCCATGCGCGCGGCGGGCGTCAAAAACTTGATCTTCAGTTCTTCCGCCACCGTCTACGGCGACCAGCCGCAAATCCCTTATGTTGAAAGCTTCCCGACCGGTACGCCGCAAAGCCCGTACGGCAAGAGCAAGCTGATGGTGGAACAGATCCTGACCGACCTGCAAAAAGTACAGCCGGAGTGGAGCATCGCCCTGCTGCGTTATTTCAACCCGGTGGGCGCGCACCCATCCGGCGACATGGGTGAAGATCCGCAGGGCATTCCTAACAACCTGATGCCCTATATTGCCCAGGTTGCGGTAGGCCGTCGTGACTCGCTGGCGGTCTTCGGCAACGACTACCCTACCCCGGACGGCACCGGCGTTCGCGACTACATTCACGTGATGGATCTCGCCGACGGCCACGTCGCCGCCATGCAGCAGCTGGCCAATAAACCGGGCGTTCACATTTACAACCTCGGTGCGGGCGTCGGCAGCAGCGTGCTGGATGTGGTGAATGCCTTCAGCGCCGCCTGCGGCAAACCGGTGAGCTACCACTTCGCCCCGCGTCGCGACGGCGATCTGCCTGCCTACTGGGCCGATGCCTCGAAGGCGGATAAAGAACTTAACTGGCGTGTCTCCCGCACGCTTGACGAAATGGCACAGGATACCTGGCGCTGGCAGTCTCGCCACCCACAAGGCTATCCGGACTAAGGACCTGTCATGACCCAATTTAACCCCGTCGATCACCCGCATCGTCGTTTTAATCCATTAACCGGGCAGTGGATCCTGGTCTCTCCGCATCGCGCCAAACGCCCCTGGCAGGGCGCGCAGGAGACACCGTCCAGCGAGACACTGCCCCAGCACGATCCGGACTGCTTCCTCTGTCCGGGAAATACTCGCGTCACCGGCGATATCAACCCGGACTACAAAGGCACCTTCGTCTTTACCAATGACTTTGCCGCCCTGATGACCGACACGCCGGACGCCCCGCAGAGTGACGATCCGCTGCTGCGCTGCGAAAGCGCGCGCGGCACCAGCCGGGTAATCTGTTTCTCGCCGGATCACAGCAAAACCCTGCCGGAGCTGAGCGTAGAAGCGCTGACCGAAGTGGTGAAAACCTGGCAGGAACAGACCGCCGAACTGGGACAAACCTATCCCTGGGTGCAGGTCTTCGAGAACAAAGGCGCGGCGATGGGCTGCTCGAATCCCCATCCCCACGGCCAGGTGTGGGCCAACAGCTTTATGCCTAACGAAGTGGAGCGGGAAGATCGCCTGCAAAAAGCCTATTACGCTGAGCAGCAGTCGTCCATGCTGCTGGACTATGTCCAGCGCGAGCTGGCTGATGGCAGCCGCACCGTCGTGGAAACCGAACACTGGTTAGCGGTGGTGCCATACTGGGCGGCATGGCCATTCGAGACCCTGCTGCTGCCGAAAGCCCACGTTCTGCGGTTAACCGATCTGAGCGACGCCCAGCGCAGCGATCTGGCGCTGGCGCTGAAAAAACTGACCAGCCGCTATGACAATCTGTTCCAGTGCTCCTTCCCCTATTCCATGGGCTGGCACGGCGCACCGTTTAATGGCGAAGAGAATCAACACTGGCAGCTGCACGCCCACTTCTATCCGCCGCTGCTGCGCTCCGCCACCGTACGTAAGTTTATGGTCGGCTATGAGATGCTGGCAGAAACCCAGCGTGACCTGACGGCGGAGCAGGCCGCAGAGCGTCTGCGTGCAGTGAGTGATGTCCATTTTCGCGAATCCGGAGAATAACAATGAGTCTGAAAGATAAAACCCACGCCCTGTTTGCTGAAAAATTTGGTTATCCCGCCACTCACGCAATCCAGGCGCCAGGCCGCGTTAACCTCATCGGCGAACATACCGACTACAACGACGGTTTCGTCCTGCCCTGCGCCATTGATTACCAGACGGTGATCAGCTGCGCAAAACGCGACGACCGCAAGGTGCGCGTGATGGCTGCGGATTATGACAACCAGATCGATGAATTTTCGCTGGATGAGCCGATTGTTGCCCATGACAGCCAGCAGTGGTCTAACTACGTCCGCGGCGTGGTGAAGCATCTGCAAAAACGTAACAAGGAGTTTGGCGGCGCAGATCTGGTGATCAGCGGCAACGTCCCACAAGGTGCGGGCCTGAGCTCCTCTGCCTCGCTGGAAGTGGCTGTCGGCACCGTCTTCCAGCAGCTTTATCACCTGCCGCTGGACGGTGCGCAGATCGCCCTTAACGGCCAGGAAGCAGAGAACCAGTTCGTCGGCTGTAACTGCGGCATCATGGATCAGCTGATCTCGGCGCTGGGCAAAAAAGGCCACGCGTTACTGATCGACTGCCGCTCGCTGGGCACCAAAGCGGTCAGCCTGCCGAAAGGCGCGGCGGTGATCATCATCAACAGTAATTTCAAACGCACCCTGGTGGGCAGCGAGTACAACACCCGCCGTGAGCAGTGTGAAACCGGCGCGCGCTTCTTCCAGCAGTCTGCGCTGCGTGATGTCTCGCTCACCGAGTTCAATAAAGTGGCCCACGAGCTGGACCCGGTAGTGGCAAAACGCGTTCGTCACGTCCTGACCGAAAACGCCCGTACCGTAGAAGCAGCGGCTGCGCTGGAGAAAGGCGATCTGCAACGGATGGGTGAGCTGATGGCCGAGTCGCATGCTTCCATGCGCGATGACTTCGAAATCACCGTTCCACAGATCGACACCCTGGTTGAGATTGTGAAATCCGCCATTGGCGATCAAGGCGGCGTGCGTATGACCGGCGGCGGCTTCGGCGGCTGCGTGGTGGCGCTGGTACCGGAGGAACTGGTGCCGGTTGTTCAGCAAGCCGTGGAACAACAGTATGAAGCCAAAACCGGTATCAAAGAGACTTTCTATGTTTGTAATGCATCACAAGGAGCTGGCCAGTGCTAAACGAAACACCTGTTCTCGCCCCTGACGGCCTGCCGTATCGCCTGATCACCCTGCGCAACGAAGCAGGGATGGTCGTCACGCTGATGGACTGGGGTGCGACGCTGCTCTCCGCCCGCGTCCCGATGACCGACGGCAGCGTCCGCGAAACCCTGCTCGGCTGTGCGTCACCTGAGCAGTATGTGGAGCAAACGGCCTTCCTGGGCGCCTCGGTAGGCCGTTATGCCAACCGTATCGCCAAAAGCCGCTTTGAACTGGACGGCGTGCGCTATGACCTGCTGCCAAGCCAGGGCGAAAACCAGCTCCACGGCGGCCCGGATGGATTTGACAAGCGCCGCTGGCGCATTGTGCAGCAGAACGATGGCGAAGCGCTGTTGGCCCTCGACTCCCCGGATGGCGACCAGGGCTACCCTGGCAACTGTTCGACGAGCGTCCATTATCGCTTAACGGAGGACAACCGGATCGCCATTACCTACCGCGCCACCGTGGATAAACCTTGCCCGGTCAATCTGACCAACCACGCTTACTTCAACCTCGACGGCGACTGCAGCGACGTGCGTAACCACAGTCTGCAACTGCTGGCCCAGCGCTATCTGCCGGTCGATGAAATGGGGATTCCCCATGAAGGATTAAAAGCGGTGGCGGGTACCAGCTTTGATTTCCGCACTACCAAAGCTATCGCCCAGGATTTCCTGGCGGATGACCACCAGCGCAAGGTGAACGGTTACGATCATGCTTTCCTGCTTGATGCCCAGGGCGATCTGAGCCAGCCCGCGGCGCATCTCTGGTCTGCCGATGAAAAGCTGCAGATGACGGTCTATACCACCGCCCCTGCCCTGCAATTCTATTCTGGTAACTTCCTCGAGGGTACCCCGGCGCGCGAAGATGGAGAATACCGGGCCTGGCAGGGTCTGGCGCTGGAGAGCGAGTTCTTACCCGATAGCCCGAATCATGGGGAATGGCCGCAGCCTGACTGCATACTGCGCCCGGGCGAAGAGTACATCAGCGTTACCGAATATCACTTTATTGCGCAATAAAAACCAGCCCTCCTGCCGGAGGGCTTTTTTTATCCATCTTGCTGAAAATAGCGCCAGTCACCGACAAAATCACAACCCCTCATTCACAAGCATCTTACACTGCGACACTATTTTCGCTATGGTTAGGGTTAAGCGTTGCCCGCGGCTCAGCCGCAGCAATATAATGAGAATTGTTATCATTCAAATAATGCTTGTTCTGGAGGAGTAAAATATGGCTGTAACTAAGCTGGTTCTGGTACGTCATGGCGAAAGCCAGTGGAACAACGAAAACCGCTTTACCGGTTGGTATGATGTTGACCTGTCCGAAAAAGGTGTTGGCGAAGCGAAAGCAGCGGGCAAACTGCTAAAAGACGAAGGCTTCAGCTTCGATTTTGCTTATACCTCCGTGCTGAAACGTGCCATCCATACCCTGTGGAACGTACTGGACGAACTGGATCAGGCCTGGCTGCCGGTTGAGAAGTCCTGGAAGCTGAACGAGCGTCACTACGGTGCGCTGCAGGGTCTGAACAAAGCCGAAACCGCAGAGAAATACGGTGACGAGCAGGTTAAACAGTGGCGTCGCGGCTTCGCGGTCACCCCACCAGAGCTGACCAAAGATGACGAGCGTTACCCAGGCCACGATCCGCGTTACGCATCCCTGACTGACGCTGAGCTGCCAACTACCGAAAGCCTGGCGCTGACCATCGATCGCGTTGTTCCTTACTGGAACGAAACCATTCTGCCACGCCTGAAAAGCGGTGAGCGCGTGATCATCGCTGCGCACGGTAACTCCCTGCGCGCGCTGGTGAAATACCTGGACAACATGGGTGAAGACGAGATCCTCGAGCTGAACATCCCGACCGGCGTGCCGCTGGTGTACGAGTTCGACGAAAACTTCAAACCAATCAAGCACTACTATCTGGGTAACGCTGACGAAATCGCGGCTAAAGCGGCGGCCGTTGCGAACCAGGGTAAAGCCAAGTAATAAAAAAGCCCGGTCGCGATGACCGGGCTCTGCGTTCTGAATGCCGGATGCGAATCCGGCATTTTTTTAGCCGCGACGGGCTTTCACCGCATTCGCCAGCTGGCGCAGTACCGTTTCGGTATCGTCCCAGCCAATGCAGGCATCGGTGACGCTCTTACCGTAGACCAGCGGCTCGCTGCCTTCCAGATTCTGATTGCCTTCCACCAGGTGGCTTTCAATCATCACCCCGATAATCGCCTTTTCACCGCCGGCAATCTGCTGGCAGACATCGGTGCCCACATCCATCTGCTTTTTGAACTGCTTGCTGGAGTTGGCATGGCTGAAGTCGATCATCACCTGCGCCGCCAGACCGGCTTTTTCCAGGCCCGCCTTCACTTCGGCGACGTGCGCCGCGCTGTAGTTAGGCTCTTTGCCGCCGCGCAGAATGATATGGCAGTCGCCGTTCCCGCTGGTGTTCACAATCGCGGAGTGACCCCACTTGGTGACGGAGAGGAAGCAGTGCGGCGCCCCGGCAGCGTTAATGGCGTCAATCGCCACTTTGATGGTGCCATCGGTGCCGTTTTTAAAACCAACCGGGCAGGAGAGCCCTGACGCCAGCTCGCGGTGAACCTGAGACTCGGTGGTACGCGCGCCAATGGCGCCCCAGCTCATCAGGTCTGCGAGATATTGTGGGGTGATCATATCGAGGAACTCACCCGCCGCAGGCAGACCGCTGTCGTTGATGTCCAGCAGCAGCTTACGGGCGATGCGCAGACCGTCGTTGATCTGGAAGCTGCCATCCATATGCGGATCGTTAATCAGCCCTTTCCAGCCTACGGTGGTGCGTGGCTTTTCAAAGTAGACGCGCATGACGATTTCCAGCTCATCCTTCAGCGCTTCGCGCAGGGTCAGCAGTCGCGCCGCATACTCTTTTGCCGCCGCAGGATCGTGAATGGAACATGGACCGATAACCACCAGAAGACGATCGTCATTACCTTTCAGGATCTTATGGATCGCTTTACGGGCATGAGAAACGGTATTGGCGGCGTTTTCGGTGGCGGGAAACTTCTCAAGGAGCGCTACAGGGGGTAATAACTCGTTGATCTCTTTAATGCGTAAATCGTCATTCTGATAATTCATGTTCGTTCCAGCGTTGCCATACTTTTATAAATGAATGCAATCCCTCCAATCTATCTTGTCAGTCAGTAAGTGTAAACTCACTTTTACACTACGCACAGATAAATCCTGGAATTCGCTTAAAAAACGCAACAAAGTAGCGAAAAACGAGATACACCCTAAACTTTTTAACTGTATGCACTGCATTTATAAATTTTATCGCGATTCCATACTGACCTAAGTAGGGATCATGGCATCTTTAACCACTGAGCAGTATATCGATTTCGCATATGCACTGTGGAAAGAAGTTATCCAGAACATAACGACCAGAACAGGAGCAGCATGATGAAAATGACTAAACTCGCAACCCTTTTCCTGACAGCTTCGCTCACGATGGCGAGCGGTGCGGCACTGGCTGCTGATAGCGCCGCCGGCTCTAACACCAATAATGGCCAGGCGAATGCCGCCGCTGATGCAGGGGCCGTTGCGCCTGACGCACGCCAGAATATTGCTCCAAATAACACCGGCAACAGCCAGATTAACACCGGTTCTGGTACAACCGGCACCACCGGCACAACAGGTACAGGCACAACAGGTACGGGTACGGGGACTGGCACGGGTTCCATGCTCAATCCAGATGGAACGAACTCCAGCGGCACCGGGGTGACCAATGGTACCGGCAACAGTTCAACCACTGGCGGCACTAATTCCGTCATGGGTAATGACGACCCAAGTAAGATGAGTAACGACGGCATGTCCAAGGATGATCAGCACAGGAATTCGATGTGTAAAGACGGTAAATGTCCGGATCAATCCGGCAAAGTTGATACCGAAAGAACCCCACAAGAACAAAAGACTGACGGCACTACTCAGTAATTGACGGTAATGCGGTTATGATGAAGGAGAGCTACGGCTCTCCTTTATTTTTTGTGCAAAATGTTAAAAACTCTACACTTAAAATAATAATTTACCGGGACAGTATTCATGGCGCACTCCCACTCGCACGCCCCTTCTTCACAGGATGAAAATGCTAAACGCTTAACGCTGGCGTTCGGCGTCACCGCCACCTTTATGATCATTGAGGTGATCGGCGGGTTGGTTTCTGGATCGCTGGCGCTGCTGGCCGATGCGGGTCATATGTTCACGGACGCCGCTGCGCTGCTGTTTGCGCTACTGGCGGTGATATTCGCCCGGCGCCCGCCTAGCCACGGACGCACCTTTGGCTGGCTACGTCTCACTACCCTCGCCGCCTTCGTCAACGCCATCGCGCTGGTCTTGATCACGATTTTAATCGTCTGGGAAGCCTTCCAGCGTTTCCGCCATCCGCAGCCTGTCGCGGGTGTCACCATGATGGTGGTAGCCGTTGCCGGGCTTATCGCCAATATCCTGGCGTTCTGGATTTTGCATCGCGGCAGTGGAGAAAAGAATCTCAACGTGCGAGCAGCGGCGCTGCATGTGCTGGGGGATCTTCTGGGATCGGTGGGAGCCATCGTTGCGGCGCTGGTGATCCTCTGGACCGGCTGGACGCCCATCGACCCGATATTGTCGATTCTAGTCTCGTGCCTGGTGTTACGCAGTGCCTGGCGGCTTCTACAGGAGAGCGTCAATGAGCTGCTGGAAGGGGCGCCGGCGACGCTGGATATCCCGGCGCTGAAGCGCAACTTAACGCGCTCCCTTCCTGAAGTGCGCGATGTGCATCATGTACACGTCTGGATGGTGGGAGAAAAACCGCTGATGACCCTGCATGTTCAGGTTATCCCGCCTCACGATCATGATGCGTTACTGGGGCGTATTCAGCACTTTCTGGAGCACCATTACGCCATTGCGCACAGCACCATTCAGATGGAATACACCCCCTGTAACGGACCGGACTGCCACCTCAACGAGATCCCGTCCGGTCACGCCCATCATCACCACCATTAACGTGCCAGCGCGTGTGAACCCCGTTCACGCGCGCTGTTAATCCACATCCTGCTGCCGTTCAGGGCGATGAAGGTGAGGATCATATACTCCAGCGACATGGCGTAGACGCCCTGCAGGGCAAAGATCGCCACGCTTATCACGTTGATGATCACCCACAGCAGCCAGTTTTCGACATATTTACGGGTCATCAGGATCATGGCGGCAATCGACAGAACCATCATGCATGAATCCCAGAACGGGAAGGCGTCAGGCTGCAGCTCCGGCATGGTGACGTTCAGCCCCAGGGTATTCATCACCGAGACCGCTACGCGGGTCAGGAAAGCGAACACCGGGTCGATATAGACCGTCATCAGGCCAATGGCTACCACGCAGGCAGCCAGCCAGCCCATGGCCTTCGGCAACGGTAGCCAGCGGATCTGCAGTTCCGCCTCCTGCTGGCTGTTCTGCCGGGACCAGGCGTACCAGCCGTAGATATTGGCCCCAAAGAAGAACAGCTGCAGCAGCAGGCTGGCATACAGCTGGATCTGGAAGAAGATAATGGCGAACAGGGTGACGTTCACCAGGCCAAACGCGTAGTTGACGATCTTCTCCAGACTGGCAAGCCAGATACAGAGCAGACCTGCAATTGTCCCGACCGCTTCAATCCATGACAAGTCATAGCCGCCAGCGCCAATCGGTATATGTACCAGAATGTTTTGCGTGCTAAAAAAATCCATCTTTTCCCCTGAGCGTTACGTTTACGTGGTTTAAGGACGTAGTGTAGCCGCAAAATCCAGCATTCGGTTAAGCGGAATTAACGCCCCCTCTCGCAGCGCGGCATCAACATGGATTTCATGGGCGGCTCCGCCCGTCTCCAGACCGTCTGCAATCGCTTTGAGCCCGTTCATGGCCATCCACGGACAGTGCGCGCAGCTGCGACAGGTTGCCCCCTCGCCTGCGGTCGGTGCTTCCAGCAGCTCTTTCTCTGGCACCGCCTGCTGCATTTTGTAGAAGATGCCGCGATCGGTCGCCACAATCAACTGGCGATGCGGCAGCGTCTTCGCGGCAGCGATCAGCTGGCTGGTTGAGCCGACGGCATCCGCCATATCAACGATCGCCTGCGGGGATTCCGGGTGAACCAGAATGGCCGCATCCGGGTAGAGCCCCTTCATGCGCGCCAGCGCCTGCGTTTTGAATTCATCATGGACGATACAGGCGCCCTGCCAGCAGAGAATATCCGCTCCGGTCTGTTTCTGGACGTAATTGCCAAGATGTCTGTCCGGTGCCCAGATAATCTTCTCGCCCAGGCTGTCGAGATGCTCAATCAGTTCAACGGCGATACTGGAGGTGACCACCCAGTCGGCACGTGCTTTAACCGCGGCAGAGGTGTTGGCGTAGACGACGACCGTTCTGTCAGGGTGGGCATCACAGAAGGCGGTAAACTCGTCGATCGGACAGCCCAGATCGAGCGAGCACTCCGCATTCAGGGTCGGCATCAGGATCGTTTTTTCCGGGCTGAGGATTTTGGCCGTCTCGCCCATAAAACGCACCCCGGCCACCAGCAACGTCGAAGCAGGATGCTTAGCACCAAAGCGCGCCATCTCCAGCGAGTCCGAGATACAACCGCCCGTCTCTTCTGCAAGCTGCTGAATTTCAGGATCGGTATAGTAATGGGCCACCATAACCGCATCACGCTCTTTGAGCAGACGCTTAATTTTCTCACGGTAAAACTGCTTTTCGTCCAGGCTCAGCGGGGCAGGCTTTGGTGGGAAAGGATAGATAGCGGCTTCTGGATCAAACATCACACTCATTTTGGCTTCTCGTTTTACTGGCTTAACAAGTTTGCCGTTATTTTTTGGCGGAAACCAAAGTAATGGCAATTGTGTTTTATATACTAAACAAGATAGCGAATCTGAGAGAGAAAGTCACACCAAAAGCGTGCGGGCAGCATTTGTCGGGTGGCGCTTCGCTTACCCGACCTACGTAAACCCTCGCATTTTGGATTCTGGAATAACAGATAGCAAAAAGGCGCCTTTAGGGCGCCTTTTTACATTGGTGGGTCGTGCAGGATGACTCGGCTTCGCCTCGCCCTTCGGGCCGTTGCTGATGCAACGTTATCCTTCACGTTTACTCTCTGAGTCAGAAAGTAAAATTGGTGGGTCGTGCAGGATTCGAACCTGCGACCAATTGATTAAAAGTCAACTGCTCTACCAACTGAGCTAACGACCCGAGTGGTGGGTGATGACGGGATCGAACCGCCGACCCCCTCCTTGTAAGGGAGGTGCTCTCCCAGCTGAGCTAATCACCCGATACTACGCTGGATACTACTTACTACTAAGTTAGTGGTGGGTCGTGCAGGATGACTCGGCTTCGCCTCGCCCTACGGGCCGTTGCTGACGCAACGTTATCCTTCACGCTAACCTACTGCTTTCTACTTAAGTAGTGGTGGGTCGTGCAGGATTCGAACCTGCGACCAATTGATTAAAAGTCAACTGCTCTACCAACTGAGCTAACGACCCACTATTTCGGCTGCTTCTGGGGTGTTTGATATCCCTTGGCAACGGCGGCATATATTACTGATTTAAGAATTCTGCGCAACTAAAATTTTGATGAATATCACTTAACTGCTTACGAATTATGCGGCAAGACCAGAAATAAAGCGATTTCTGGTCATGCGGCAATCATCCCATCGCAGCAAGGCGTTTTTGCGCTTGTTTTGCCCCTTCGGTGCCCGGGAACTTTGTGACTACCTGCTGGAAAACGGCTTTCGCTTTTGCGGTGTCGCCTTTGTCCTGCATGATCACACCGACCTTATACATCGCGTCAGGAGCTTTCGGTGATTTCGGGTAATTTTTAACGACAGAGGCGAAATAGAATGCCGCATCGTCTTTTTTACCCTTGTTGTAATTCAACTGTCCCAGCCAGTAATTTGCGTTTGGCTGATAAGTCGAATCCGGGTATTTCTTCACGAAGTTCTGAAACGCCGCCATCGCCTCGTCCTGGCGCGAGTTATCCTGCACCAGGGCAATTGCCGCATTGTAATCAGTATTCGCATCACCGCTCTGCACAGGCGCAGCGGTCGAGGCTGATGTGTCAGCCTGAGGCGTTGCCGCAGCACCCTGATCCCCTGCTGCCGGTTGCGCTGCTGCGCCGCCATTATTCAGGTTATCAATCTGCAACAGGATCTGCTTCTGACGCTCCACAACCTGATTGAGCTGATACTGGCTTTCCTGGATCTGTCCGCGCAGTGAGTCAATATCGGTTTGGTTGTCAGAGAGCTGCTGCTGAAGTTGGGTTAAAAGCTGGCTGTGAGCATTAGAAATACGCTCGAGTTGGGTGACCCGGTCTTCTACCGAGCCTGAGCCGACACTACTGATTGGTGCCTGAGCAAAAGCGGCCCAGGGGGCCGCTATACCAACCAGTAACGACAGACTCAACAGATGATGTCTGAAGTTACTGCTCATGCAATTCTCTTAGTAAACCAGTACGGCACGACGGTTTTTGGAGTAAGCCGCTTCGTCGTGGCCCAGTACTGCAGGTTTTTCTTTACCGTAAGAAACGATGGAGATCTGGTCAGCAGAAACGCCTTTACCCTGCAGGTACATTTTAACGGCGTTAGCACGACGCTCACCCAGAGAGATGTTGTACTCAGGAGTACCACGTTCGTCCGCGTGACCTTCTACGGTGACTTTGTAAGACGGGTTGCTACGCAGGAAGTTAGCGTGCGCATCCAGCATCGCAGCGAAGTCAGAACGGATGTCGAACTTGTCCAGATCGAAGTAAACAATGTTGTTCTGCTGCAGCTGTTGCATCTGAAGACGCGCCTGCTCTTCAGAAGACATATTGCCGTTGCCGTTTGCGTCCATACCGGTGCCGGCACCCATCATGCCTTCGCCGCTCTGGTCGTTGCTGGCGTTCTTGTTAGAAGAACACGCTGCGATTGCCATAACAGGCAGAGCGATCATCAGCCCTTTCAGCACTTTGTTCAGTTGCATTTCTATGATTCCTATATTATTCAATTAATTATTATTACAGGTACGGCGACCAGGCAGGTGATTTTACCTGTCCATCAGTTGCCGGAATACGCGCTTTGAAACGCCCATCGGTAGAAACCAGATTCAGCACGGATCCCATCCCCTGAGAAGAGCTGTAGATAACCATAGTGCCGTTAGGTGCCAGACTTGGCGTTTCATCCAGGAAAGTCGACGACAGAACTTGTACGCCGCCCCCGCCCAGATCTTGTTTAGCAATGTGCTGCTGACCACCGGCCGAGCTGACCATTACCATAAACTTACCATCAGCGCTCACGTCGGCGTCCTGGTTCTGAGAACCTTCCCAGGTGATACGCTGCGGTGCACCGCCATTAATATTAACTTTATAGACCTGTGGACGACCCGCCTGGTCAGAGGTAAAGGCCAGGTTCTGGCTGTCCGGGAACCAGGTTGGTTCGGTGTTGTTGCTGCGACCATCAGTTACCTGACGGATCTGGCCGGAGGCGATATCCATCACGTACAGGTTCAGGCTACCGGTTTTAGACAGGGCAAACGCCAGTTTAGAACCGTCAGGCGAGAATGCTGGTGCGCCGTTGTGACGTGGGAAAGAGGCAACCTGACGTACCGCGCCGTTAGATAACGTCTGGATAACCAGCGCCGAACGACCGCTTTCGAAGGTCACGTAGGCCAGCTTAGAACCATCCGGCGACCAGGCCGGAGACATCAGCGGCTGTGGTGAACGGTGAACGGTGAACTGGTTGTAGCCATCGTAGTCAGAGACGCGCAGCTCATACGGGAACTGACCGCCGTTGGTCTGTACAACGTAAGCGATACGGGTGCGGAAAGCGCCTTTGATGCTGGTCAGCTTCTCAAACACTTCATCACTTGCCGTATGGCCCGCATAACGCAGCCACTGCTTGTTCACTTTGTAGCTGTTCTGCGCCAGCACGGTACCCGGTGCGCCACCGGTATCCACCAGCTGATAGGCCACGGTGTAACCGCCGTCCGGGTTAGGGGTCACCTGACCCACCACCACCGCGTCGATACCCAGTGCAGACCATGCTGCTGGCTGCAACTCTGCGGCTGTGCCCGGCTGCTGTGGCAGACGAGAACGGTCTAATGGGTTGAATTTACCGCTGTTGCGCAGGTCAGCGGCAACAATGCCGCCCACATCTTCCGGCGCAGCGCCTGGCCCTTTCCACTGGAACGGAACCACACCAATTGGACGTGCCGAATCCACCCCCTGGGTGATCTCGATACGCACTTCTGCGTGCAGCACCGCTGCCCACAGCATTAAGAAACTCATTGCAACACGTAATGCCTGCTTCATCATATCTCCCATATCCGGGTAACCTTACCCGCATAATTTAGCAGAATGTTAACAAACCCAAATAAACAAAACTACCAATCCACAGCCTCAAACGTAGACTGTTTTGCCAACTTTAGCGGGAAAAACGCTACAGTTTGAAATCAAGTTTGGCATCTTTTACTTTTTCATAAACAGCCTGGCTAGGCGGTTTAGGAATTCTGGCAGTTTTTGCAGCCGTCAGCGCAGCCTGACATAAGGCAGGATCACCGCCCTCTTCAGTGACATCCAGCAGCAGGCCATCTGGCGCCAGCTTAATATGTAGCACACAGGATTTACCGGCATACAGATCAGCGCCATATAGACGGCTCTGAATTGCATTACGAATCTGCGAAGCATAAGCACTAATATCAGCGCCTGACGCACCACCATTCGCCCCGCTTGTTCCACTATCTTTTGCTGGTTGGCCGTTACCTTTTGCACCACCCGATTTCGGCGCATTCTTACCTGAGCTTAAATCACCGAACAGATCGTCGACATCCGATGCGGCCGCTTTTTCTGCTGCGGCTTTCTTGGCGGCAGCGGCTTTCGCGGCGGCAGCTTTGTCAGCAGCAGCTTTATCGGCAGCCGCTTTCTTTTCTGCAGCCGCTTTTTCGGCTGCGGCTTTCTTATCGGCTGCGGCTTTTTCTGCGGCAGCCGCTTTCTTCTCGGCTGCGGCTTTTTCAGCAGCAGCCTTTTCAGCGGCCGCGGCTTTTTCCGCAGCAGCCGCTTTCTTCGCTGCTTCGGCAGCCGCTTTTTTCTCGGCTTCCTGGGCGGCTTGTTTAGCGGCTTCTGCTTCGGCTTTTTTCTGTGCGTCGGCAGCGGCTTTCTTAGCCGCTTCCGCTTCTGCCTTTTTCTTCGCGTCAGCCGCTGCTTTTGCGGCTTCGGCTTCAGCCTGTTTCTGGGCATCGGCTGCAGCTTTTTTCGCTGCGGCTGCGGCGGCTTCAGCAGCTTCTTTTGCCTGAGCATCTGCCTTCGCTTTCGCTTCCGCTGCGGCTTTGGCTGCCGCCTCTTCCGCCTGCTTCTGCTGCTCCTGCGCTTTTTTCGCGGCGGCTTCAGCCTGTTTTTGCTGCTCCGCCTGCTCTTTCGCTGCTTCCTGCGCCTGCAAACGTTCTTTCTCAAGCTGCTTCAGACGTTCCTGCTCGGCGGCCTGCTTTTCACGCAGCTCCTCCGCCTGCTGTTGCGCCTGCTTTTCACGCTGCTCTTCAGCACGTTTTGCACTCGCCTGCTGCTGTTGCTGACGGTTATAGTTCTGAACGACCGCGCCGGGATCGACCATGACGGCATCGATGGAAGAACCTCCACCACCTCCGGCAGCGGCATCCAGATGCTCATCGAACGAACTCCAGATCAGTCCTGCAAAAAGAATCACATGCAGCACCGCCGAGATAATTATCGCCCGTTTAAGCTTATCGTTTTGTTCGGTTGCCTTTGACACTATGGGTTCCCAAAAACTCTGTTGTGTACGCAGATAATCAAATAGGCTGCGTCATCAAGCCGACTGACTTAACGCCCGCGCTATGCAACAGGTTCAGCGCTTTAATTATTTCATCGTAAGGCACGTCTTTCGCGCCACCGATTAAGAAGACCGTTTTCGGATTGGACTGCAGGCGTCGTTGCGCTTCCGCAATGACCTGCTCCGGCGGCAGCTGATCCATACGATCTTTTTCCACCACCACGCTGTACTGCCCTACTCCGGATACCTCAATGATTACCGGCGGATCGTCATTGGTACTTACAGCCTGAGATTCTGTCGCATCCGGCAGATCAACCTCCACGCTCTGGGTGATGATGGGTGCTGTCGCCATAAAGATCAGCAGCAGCACCAGCAGCACGTCCAGCAGCGGTACAATGTTGATTTCGGACTTCAGTTCGCGACGACCCCGTCCACGCTGTCTGGCCATGGTTTACCCCTTGTTGCTCTCGGTGCTGGTAAACGCCTGGCGGTGCAGAATCGCAGTGAACTCTTCCATGAAGTTGTCGTAGTTCAGTTCCAGTTTGTTCACGCGCTGGTTCAGACGGTTATACGCCATAACCGCTGGAATCGCCGCGAACAGACCAATAGCAGTCGCGATCAGCGCTTCAGCGATACCTGGTGCAACCATTTGCAGCGTCGCCTGTTTTACCGCACCCAGGGCGATAAAGGCGTGCATGATCCCCCATACCGTACCAAACAGACCGATATAGGGGCTGATGGAACCCACGGTACCCAGGAAAGGAATATGCGTTTCCAGCGTTTCCAGTTCACGGTTCATGGAGATGCGCATCGCACGGGATGCTCCCTCCACTACCGCTTCCGGCGCATGATTGTTCGCGCGGTGCAAACGGGCGAACTCTTTAAATCCGCTATAGAAGATTTGCTCGGAGCCGGAGAGGTTTTCACGACGGCCCTGGCTCTCCTGATACAAACGGGAAAGTTCGATACCAGACCAGAACTTGTCTTCAAAGGCTTCCGCTTCGCGGCCTGCCGCATTGAGGATACGGGTTCTCTGAATGATGATGGCCCAGGATGCGATTGAAAAACCAATCAAAATCAACATGATAAGTTTAACCAGAAGGCTTGCCTTCAGGAACAAATCAAGGATATTCATGTCAGTCACTGCTTAAACTCCGCGACAATAGACTTAGGAAGCGCACGAGGCTTCATGATGAGTGGATCAACACAGACAATCAGGACTTCAGCTTCGTTCAGTACCGTGTTCTCTGCATTGACGATCCGCTGCGTGAAAACCAGTGAGGTTCCGCGCATTGATGTTATTTCTGTTTGGACTTCGAGCATATCGTCGAGTCTGGCAGGCGCAAAATACTCCAGCGTCATCTTGCGTACCACGAAGGCAACTCGCTCCGCCAACAGAACCTGCTGGCTAAAGTGATGATGGCGCAGCATTTCAGTGCGTGCTCGTTCATAAAAGGCAACGTAGCTGGCGTGGTAAACCACACCACCGGCATCCGTGTCTTCATAGTAGACCCGAACCGGCCATCGAAATAGCGTTGTATTCACTTTACATCCCGGTAATGCAAAAAAGGTTAGAGCTTTTAAACTTCGCTACTATACGCGCGGGAATGGTGGTTTGGAATGGGGGAAAGTAAACAGAGAGTAAATTTTTATGGGCCCGGGTAAGCCCATAATATTAACGGATAGTTCTTATTCAGTTGAAAAAGAAAAACAGGCCCAACAGCAGGATCATATCAGCAATCAGCGGGCAAAAAATGCCCTGCCAGTGTACGGCTTTCGGACGAAATCCCACCCCGTGGATTACGCCTGCACATACCGCCCACATAATAAGAAAACCGTGCCAGATCTCAAGCTCGCTGGTTTTCGCCGCGAAGCGTGACGGATCCCAGAAAATACAGCCCGCCAGCAGTAAGGCCATCACTAAGGAAAGCGCCCTTAACGGGCGCTTATCCATGATCGCGTAGAGATACGTGATCATCAGTGTTTTTCTTCACCGGCTTTGGTCGCTTCAACGTGCTCAAGCGCCAGTGCGGTAATCACACCAAATGCACAGGCCAGAAGCGTTCCTAAAATCCATGCGAAATACCACATATTCAGCTCCTTCCTTAATACAGAGAGTGGGTGTTGCTTTCGATATGTTCTTTCGTGATACGACCGAACATTTTCCAGTAACACCAGGCGGTGTAAGCCAGAATAATCGGTACGAACACGGCAGCCACAAACGTCATCAGATTAAGGGTCATCTGGCTGGAGGTTGCATCCCACATCGTCAGGCTTGCATTCATCATCGTGCTGGATGGCATCACGAACGGGAACATCGCGATACCGGCTGTCAGGATGATGCACGCCAGCGTCAGTGAAGAGAAGACAAACGCCAGTGCCCCTTTCTCCGCGCGGGAGGTCAGGATGGTCAGCACCGGCAGCGCGACGCCCAGTACCGGAATCGCCCACAGGATCGGTGTGTTATTGAAGTTCACCAGCCAGGCGCCAGCCTCGCGAGCCACCTCTTTGGTCAGCGGGTTCGACGGCGCGGTATGGTCAATCGCAGTGGTCACAACATAACCGTCGATACCAAACATCACCCATAGACCTGCCAGCGCAAAGCCAACCAGCGTCACCAGAGCCGCCATCTGCGAGACGGCACGGGAGCGCAGGTGCAGCTCGCCCACGGTACGCATCTGCAGGTAGGTTGCCCCCTGGGTGATGATCATCGCCACGCTGACGACCCCTGCCAGCAGACCAAACGGATTCAGCAGCTGGAAGAAGTTACCGGTGTAGTAGAGGCGCATATATTCATCAAGGTGGAACGGCACGCCCTGCAGCAGGTTGCCGAACGCCACGCCGATGACCAGCGGCGGCACGAAGCTACCGATGAAGATGCCCCAGTCCCACAGGTTACGCCAGCGGGTGTCTTCAATCTTCGAGCGGTAATCAAAACCGACCGGACGGAAGAACAAGGATGCCAGCACCAGAATCATCGCCACATAGAAGCCGGAGAACGCAGCCGCGTAGACCATCGGCCAGGCAGCGAACAGTGCGCCGCCTGCGGTGATGAGCCACACCTGGTTACCGTCCCAGTGCGGGGCGATGGAGTTAATCATAATTCGACGCTCGGTATCATTACGACCGAGGAAGCGGGTGAGCATGCCCACCCCCATGTCGAAACCGTCAGTGACCGCAAAACCAATCAGTAAGATCCCGACCAGCAGCCACCAGATAAAACGCAATACTTCATAATCGATCATTTGATGACTCCTGTCTTACCGTGCCGGCTGAGTAGTCACGGTGGACTGCTCGTAGTGAGGCTGAGAAGCAACGGTGGACTGCTCATAATGGTAGCGACCGGTTTTCAGGCTGCTTGGGCCAAGGCGCGCAAACTTGAACATCAGGAACAGTTCAGCCACCAGGAACAGAGTGTAGAGGCCGCAAATCAGCAACATGGAGAAAATCAGATCGCCTGCGGTAAGAGAGGAGTTCGCCACCGCAGTTGGCAGCACCTCACCGATAGCCCACGGCTGACGGCCATACTCCGCAACAAACCAGCCGGATTCAATGGCAATCCACGGCAGCGGAATCGCATACAATGCGGTGCGCAGCAGCCATTTCTTCTCACCGATACGGTTACGAATGACCGACCAGAAGGAGGCGGCGATAATCAGCAGCATCAGCACACCACAACCCACCATGATACGGAAGGCGAAGTAGAGCGGCGCCACGCGCGGAATCGAGTCTTTGGTCGCCATCTGGATCTGCTCTTCCGTCGCGTCAGAGACGTTCGGGGTATAGCGTTTCAGCAGCAGGCCATAGCCAAGGTCTTTTTTCACGTCGTTAAACTGGTCGCGAACAGACTGATCGCTGGTCCCGGAACGCAGTTCTTCCAGCAGCGAGTAGGCTTTCATCCCGTTACGGATACGCTCTTCATGCTGCACCATCAGATCTTTCAGACCGATAACCGGCGTATCCACAGAGCGGGTGGCAATGATGCCTAGCGCATAAGGGATCTGAATAGCAAAGTGGTTCTCCTGCGCATCCTGATCGGGGATACCAAAGAGGGTAAAGGCGGCCGGGGCAGGCTGGGTTTCCCATTCTGCTTCGATCGCTGCCAGTTTGGTTTTCTGCACGTCGCCCATTTCGTAACCGGATTCATCACCCAGCACGATAACGGAGAGGATAGCCGCCATACCGAAGCTCGCCGCGATGGCGAAAGAGCGCTTAGCAAAGGCGAAGTCACGACCACGCAGCATGTAGTAGGCGCTGATGCCCAGCACGAACATCGCGCCGCAGACATAGCCGGAGGCCACAGTGTGAACGAATTTCACCTGCGCGACCGGGTTCAGCACCAGCTCGGAGAAGCTGACCATCTCCATACGCATGGTTTCGAAGTTGAAATCAGAGGCGATAGGGTTCTGCATCCAGCCGTTGGCGACCAGGATCCACAGTGCGGACAGGTTAGAGCCCAGGGCCACCAACCAGGTTACGCACATATGCTGGACTTTACCCAGACGATCCCAACCAAAGAAGAACAGACCTACAAAGGTAGATTCGAGGAAGAAGGCCATCAGACCTTCAATGGCCAGCGGCGCCCCGAAGATATCCCCGACATAGTGGGAATAATAAGACCAGTTAGTCCCGAACTGGAACTCCATGGTCAGGCCGGTTGCCACGCCCAGCGCAAAGTTGATACCAAACAACTTGCCCCAGAACTTGGTCATATCTTTATAAATCTGTTTGCCGGAGAGGACGTAAACCGTTTCCATGATGGCCAACAGGAACGCCATACCGAGCGTCAGCGGCACAAACAGGAAGTGGTACATCGCGGTCAAGGCAAACTGTAAGCGCGACAGTTCGACTACGTCTAACATTATGACTCCTTGCTCATCGCATGAAGACTCCGAGAGTGAATCCCGTTAGAGAAGGATCCACACACATGCCCCAAAAATTATCAGCACCCTTTCTTCGTTACTTAATCCTCGCAGGAGGAAAAAAGCGATGATGAAAGGTTACAGATGCGTTGATAAAAACTGAAATTGATCCCGCAAATATATTACGCTGCAAAACCCTTACAATAAACAGGTTTTTAATGGAAGTCTTTTACGATTTACGACAGCGATCAATATTTAGCAAAATTACCACTTTCCGACCAATTTGATCGGGAACAATTTAGCGCCTTTTGACGCTCTTTTCCAGGTATTAAATATTGATAAAAATCAATAATGCCTGAACGTGTTAAGGGTGTTTACGCGTGGTAAATGCAATGAAAATGATGTTAATGATATGTTTTAATATTCGCTTGATGGTTATCAAATAAAGCGGGGATTATAAATAAAGGTGATTTAAATTAACGCAGGCAGCGAAGCATTTTTTTAATAAGCCTGTACTACTAATGTCAGATGATTCACAGTAATTTTCCGCAGGGGTTTTATCAAAAATTATTATCACAAATATTTTACTTTTAACAATCTATAATTTAACACCCATGTGTTGCTAATTTGTTTCATCCCGTCGAACCAAAAATGTTTTCACGGCCGTTTGCTTAACTTTCATCCGCCCTACCCGCCTCTGTCTCCACACGTAAACACTGTCGCGCAAAAAAAAGGCCATCTTGCGATGGCCAACCATGTCGAAACGGACATTTATTATGTCAAAGCTCCCCGCACGGGGAGCAGAGAGGATTTACTTAATGATGGATTTCAGTGCTTCACCGATGTCAGCCAGGCTGCGCACGGTTTTCACGCCAGCGGCTTCCAGAGCAGCGAATTTCTCATCCGCAGTGCCTTTGCCGCCCGCGATGATGGCGCCTGCATGGCCCATACGCTTGCCTTTCGGCGCGGTCACACCCGCGATGTAGCCAACAACTGGCTTGGTCACGTGATCTTTAATGTAAGCAGCCGCTTCTTCTTCTGCGCTACCGCCGATTTCACCGATCATCACAATCGCTTCAGTCTGCGGGTCTTCCTGGAACAGCTTCAGGATGTCGATGAAGTTAGAGCCCGGGATCGGGTCGCCGCCGATGCCCACGCAGGTGGACTGGCCGAAACCGTAGTCGGTGGTCTGCTTAACCGCTTCATAGGTCAGGGTACCGGAACGAGAGACAATGCCCACTTTACCTGGCTTGTGAATGTGACCCGGCATGATGCCGATTTTGCATTCGCCTGGGGTGATCACGCCCGGGCAGTTTGGCCCGATCATGCGCACGCCCGCTTCGTCCAGCTTCACCTTCACGGTCAACATATCCAGGGTCGGGATACCTTCGGTGATGGTGATAATCAGTTTGATGCCTGCGTCGATCGCTTCCAGGATGGAGTCTTTGCAGAACGGTGCCGGAACGTAGATCACGGTGGCAGTTGCGCCAGTCGCTTCTACCGCTTCACGAACGGTGTTGAACACCGGCAGGCCCAGATGGGTGGTGCCGCCTTTACCTGGCGTTACGCCGCCAACCATCTGCGTACCGTAGGCAATCGCCTGCTCAGAGTGGAATGAACCCTGGCTACCGGTGAAGCCCTGGCAGATAACCTTGGTATCTTTATTAATTAAAACGGACATTATTTCCCCTCCACTGCGGCAACAACCTGCTGAGCTGCATCCGTCAGACTTTTCGCTGCAATAATATTCAGGCCGCTGTCAGCCAGTTTTTTCGCGCCGAGTTCAGCGTTGTTACCTTCCAGACGAACGACAACCGGGACGTTCACGCCCACTTCTTCTACCGCGCCGATGATACCGTCAGCGATCAGGTCGCAACGTACGATACCGCCGAAGATGTTAACCAGAACGGCTTTCACGTTGTCATCGGAGAGAATAATTTTGAATGCTTCGGTCACGCGCTCTTTGGTTGCGCCGCCGCCCACATCCAGGAAGTTTGCCGGCTCGCCGCCGTGCAGCTTAACGATGTCCATGGTGCCCATTGCCAGGCCCGCACCGTTAACCATGCAGCCGATGTTGCCATCGAGTGCCACGTAGTTCAGCTCCCACTGTGCAGCCTGCGCTTCACGTGGATCTTCCTGAGACTGGTCGCGCATTTCGCGCAGGTCAGCCTGGCGGAACAGCGCGTTGCCGTCAGCGCCCAGTTTGCCATCGAGGCAGATCAGATCGCCCTGCTTGGTGATCACCAGCGGGTTGATTTCGATCAGCGCCAGATCGCGCTCCAGGAAGATGGTTGCCAGGCCCATGAAGATCTTGGTGAATTGCTGCACCAGTTTACCTTCCAGACCCAGTTTGAAGGCCAGCTCACGACCCTGGTAAGGCATTGGGCCTGCCAGCGGATCGATAGCGACTTTGTGGATCAGATGCGGCGTCTCTTCCGCCACTTTTTCGATCTCCACGCCGCCTTCGGTAGAGGCCATGAACACCACGCGACGGGAGCTACGGTCTACGACTGCGCCCAGGTAGAGTTCTTTAGCAATATCGGTTGCCGCTTCAACCAGGATCTGGTTAACCGGCTGGCCGGCTGCGTCTGTCTGGTAGGTCACCAGACGTTTGCCGAGCCAGTGCTCCGCAAAGGCGCGGATCTCTTCTTTACTGTTAACGACTTTCACACCGCCCGCTTTACCGCGGCCGCCAGCGTGAACCTGACATTTCACTACCCATGGACCCGCACCGATTTTAGAGGCGGCTTCTTCTGCTTCACGAGGGGTATTGCAGGCATAACCCACCGGAGCCGGTAAGCCATACCGGGCAAACAGCTGTTTTGCCTGATATTCATGTAAGTTCATGTGTTCTATCCATCCTTCAGGGTAATCGTTAGGTCATGCTTTTGTAGGCCCGGCAGACCAGGTGCCGCCGGGCAGTACCGCGAAAAACTAGACGTCCAGCAGCAGACGGGTCGGATCTTCCAGCAGCTCTTTAATCGCCACCAGGAAGCCCACGGACTCGCGGCCATCGATCAGACGGTGATCGTAAGAGAGCGCCAGATACATCATTGGCAGGATCTCCACTTTACCGTCTACCGCCATCGGGCGGTCTTTAATGGCGTGCATGCCAAGGATCGCGCTCTGCGGTGGGTTGATGATCGGGGTAGACATCAGCGAACCGAATACGCCGCCGTTGGTAATGGTGAAGTTACCGCCAGTCAGGTCATCTACGGTCAGCTTGCCGTCACGGCCTTTCACTGCCAGCTCTTTAATTTTCTTCTCGATGTCAGCCATGCCCAGGGTATCCACATCACGCAGAACCGGGGTTACCAGGCCGCGCGGAGTAGAAACGGCCATGCTCACGTCGAAGTAGTTGTGATAAACCACATCATCGCCATCGATAGATGCGTTCACTTCCGGGTAGCGTTTCAGCGCTTCAACAACCGCTTTCACGTAGAAGGACATAAAGCCCAGACGGATACCGTGACGTTTTTCAAAGGCGTCACCGTACTGCTTACGCAGGTCCATGATTGGCTTCATGTTCACTTCGTTGAAGGTGGTCAGCATCGCGGTGGAGTTTTTCGCTTCCAGCAGACGCTCGGCCACGCGCTTACGCAGGCGGGTCATCGGCACGCGTTTTTCGCTGCGTGCGCCCAGAGCAGGCTGTGCTGCTGGTGCCGCTTCAGGCGCTTTGGCTTCTGCTTTCGCTTCAGACGGCGCTTTCGCCAGGTGTTTGTCAATATCTTCGCGGGTCAGGCGGCCACCAACGCCGGTGCCTTTAATGGCCGCCGGGTCGAGGCTGTGCTCAGCCAGCAGGCGACGGATCGCCGGGCTCAGCGCGTCGTTGCTCTGCTCTTCCAGAGAAGCCTGCTGGCGCTGGGCCGGCGTAGAGGCTTTCTCTTCAGACTTAGCGCTGGACTCTTTGCCCGCGCTGTTGCCTTCACGCAGGCGACCGAGGATCTGGCGAGAGGTTACCGTCGTACCTTCATCTTCCAGGACTGCATCCAGAATGCCATCCGCTGAAGCCGGTACTTCCAGTACCACTTTGTCAGTTTCGATTTCTACCAGCACTTCGTCGCGGGTTACCGCGTCGCCTGGTTTTTTGTGCCAGGTGGCGACGGTTGCATCTGCTACGGACTCAGGCAGGTCGGGAACAAGAATATCTACGCTACTCATTATGTATCCTTTAATTAATCGACGTTCAGCGCGTCATTGACCAGATCTTGTTGCTGCTTCTGGTGAACGGACATATACCCTACCGCCGGAGAGGCGGAGGCCGGGCGACCTGCATAACGCAGAGCAGACCCAAATGGAATCACTTCACGGAAATGATGCTGGCTGCAGTACCATGCGCCCTGGTTGAGCGGCTCTTCCTGGCACCAGACAAAATCATGTACGTGAGCGTACTGTTTCAGCACTTCCTGCATCGCCTGATGCGGGAACGGATAAAGCTGTTCGATACGCACGATGGCGACATCTTTCTGATCGTTCTTACGGCGCTGTTCCAGCAGGTCGTAATAAACCTTACCAGAACACATTACGACACGCTTAACGCCCTGCGGATCCAGTTCGTCAATTTCACCGATGGCCGGCAGGAAGGTGCCGTTTGCCAGCTCTTCCAGGCTGGAGACCGCCAGCGGGTGACGCAGCAGCGATTTCGGCGACATCACCACCAGCGGGCGGCGCATCCCGCGCAGCGCCTGACGACGCAGCATGTGATAAACCTGTGCCGGGGTAGACGGTACGCAAACCTGCATGTTCTGCTCGGCGCAGAGCTGCAGATAACGCTCCAGACGTGCGGAGGAGTGCTCCGGCCCCTGGCCTTCATAGCCGTGCGGCAGCAGCATCACCAGGCCACACATACGGCCCCACTTCTGCTCACCGGAAGAGATGAACTGGTCGATAACCACCTGCGCACCGTTGGCGAAGTCGCCGAACTGCGCTTCCCAGATGGTCAGGGTGCGTGGTTCTGCGGTGGCGTAACCGTATTCGAATGCCAGCACCGCTTCTTCAGAGAGCACGGAGTCCCAGACCTTAAACTGGCCCTGGCCGTTGTGCACGTGCTGCAGCGGGGTATAGGTTGAACCGTTGGTCTGGTTATGAATCACCGCATGACGGTGGAAGAAGGTGCCGCGGCCCGCATCTTCACCGGACAGACGGACCGGAATACCTTCATCAACCAGAGTGGCGTACGCCAGGTTCTCAGCTCCGCCCCAGTCAAAGAGCTTCTCGCCTGAGGCCATCGCCTGACGGTCAGCGTAGATCTTCTGCACACGGGACTGCATCTCGATCGCTTCAGGTACGGTGCTGATGCGTTTTGCCAGCTCCTGCAGACGCTTCATCTCTACCTTGTTCGGGTAGCTCTCATCCCACTCGTGGTTGAGGTATGGCGACCAGGTAAAGGAGTGCATGTTCATCGGACGCAACTCTTTCACCACGCATTCGCCGGCATCCAGCGCGTCGCGGTAGAGGTTGACCATCTCGGTGGCATCTTCCAGGGTGACAACCTTCTCCGCTTCCAGCTTGTCAGCATAGATTTTACGCGGGGTCGGATGTTTTTTGATTTTCTGGTACATCAGCGGCTGGGTTGCACTCGGCTCGTCCGCTTCGTTATGACCATGACGGCGATAGCAGAACAGGTCGATGAACACATCGCGCTTAAAGGTGTTACGGAAATCCAGCGCCAGGCGGGTCACGAACGCGACCGCTTCCGGGTCATCCGCGTTAACGTGGAAAATTGGCGCCTGAACCATCTTACCGATGTCGGTGCAGTATGGGGTGGAACGTGCGTCCAGCGGGTTAGAGGTGGTGAAGCCCACCTGGTTGTTGATGACGATGCGAACGGTACCGCCCACTTCGTAACCCCGCGCTTTCGACATGTTCAGGGTCTCCTGAACCACGCCCTGCCCGGTAACTGCCGCATCGCCGTGGATGGTGATTGGCAGAACTTTGTTGCTGCTTGGCTCGTCCAGACGATCCAGACGGGCGCGCACGGAGCCAATAACCACCGGGCTTACGATCTCAAGGTGCGACGGGTTAAACGCCAGCGCCATGTGAACCAGGCCGCCCTGGGTTTCGATATCCGATGAGAAGCCCATGTGGTACTTCACGTCACCGGTACCGAGGTGTTCTTTATGTTTGCCCGCGAATTCGTCGAACAGATCCTGCGGCTTTTTACCCAGCACGTTGATCAGCACGTTCAGACGACCACGGTGCGCCATGCCCAGTACCACTTCGCGGGTACCGCTGTTGCCCGCGTGGCGGATCAGCTCTTTCAGCATCGGCACCAGCGCATCGCCGCCTTCCAGCGAGAAGCGTTTTGCGCCCGGGAATTTCGCACCGAGATAACGCTCCAGCCCTTCGGCTGCGGTCAGTTCGTTCAGGAAACGCTTTTTCTCGTCGGCATTGAAGGTGGATTTACCGGCAACAGATTCGATACGCTGCTGGATCCAGCGTTTCTCTTCGGTAGAGGTGATGTGCATATACTCTGCGCCGATGGAGCCGCAGTAGGTCTGCTTCAGCGCTTCCAGCAGATCGCCCAGCTTCATCGTGTCTTTGCCGATAGCGAAAGAGCCAACGTTGAAGGTTTCCTGGAAATCCGCTTCGGTCAGGTCGTGATATGCCGGATCTAAATCAGCCACGCGCTCCTGCTTCCACAGTCCCAGCGGATCCAGATTTGCGTGCTGGTGGCCGCGGAAGCGGTAGGCGTTAATCAGCTGCAGGACTTTAACCTGCTTCGCATTGGTGTCAGGGTCGGAGATAGCGGAAGAGTAACGTGAGGCATCCTTCGCCAGACGACGGAAATAATCACGTGTTTTGGAATGAAATTGATCCGGTTTGACACCCGTTCCAGGTAACTCCTGGAACATGGAACGCCAGTTAGCGTCCACTGAGTCAGGGTCGGTTAAGAAGTCTTCATAGAGCTGTTCAATCCAGCTTTGGTTTGCACCAGAGAGGAATGAAGAGTCCAGCCAGGCTTTCATTGCGCCGTTCTGCATCGTGATCCCTTAAGCATTTTTATGCTTACTTTCGCCGTAGAAACTACCACGCACACTACGTGTACGTGCCGGGGTTCACCTGCGAGCTCTTTTCATTTGGCCCGCGAAGGAACCTTTAGAAACTGTCTAGACTTCAGGGCAGTTTTTAAAGGTTTCTGCAAATTGCCCGGTGGCGCTACGCTGACCGGGCCTACAAAATCGTAGGCCGGATAAGCGCAGCGCCATCCGGCGTTGTTACTTACGCACTGCGCTGCAACAACATCGACTTAATGTGGCCGATGGCACGCGTCGGGTTCAGCCCCTTAGGACATACACTGACGCAGTTCATGATGCTGTGGCAGCGGAATACGCTGAAAGCATCACTCAGCCCTTCCAGGCGGTTGTCGGTTTCGGTATCGCGGCTGTCAATCAGGAAGCGGTACGCTGCCAGCAGGCCAGCCGGGCCGATAAACTTGTCCGGGTTCCACCAGAACGACGGGCAAGAGGTCGAACAACATGCACAGAGGATACACTCATACAGGCCATCGAGTTTTTCACGCTGCTCTGGCGACTGTAAATGCTCGCGAGCGGGTGGATTTTGCCCATTATTCAACAAGTAAGGCTTAATCTTCTCATATTGTGCATAGAATTGCCCCATGTCCACCACCAAATCACGCACCACCGGCAGACCCGGCAGAGGGCGGATGACAATCTTCTGTCCCGGACGGTTAAGCGCCGAGATAGGCGTGATACAGGCCAGACCGTTTTTGCCATTCATGTTCAGACCGTCGGAGCCACACACCCCTTCACGGCAGGAACGACGAAACGACAGTGTCGGATCCTTTTCTTTCAGCTGCATTAAGGCGTCCAGCAGCATCATGTCACGGCCTTCTTCCGCTTCCAGGGTGTAATCCTGCATACGCGGAGCGTCATCAACATCAGGGTTATAACGATAAACTGAAAATTCGAGTTTCATTGTCCTGTCTCCGCATTAGTAAGTACGAATCTTCGGCGGGAACGCCGGACGCAGTTTCGGTTCCATATTGACGCTGCGTCGCGTCATGGATTCCGTCTCTGGCAGATACAGGGAGTGGCACAGCCAGTTTTCATCATCACGATCCGGGAAGTCGAAGCGGCTATGGGCGCCACGGCTTTCGGTACGGAAGTTTGCAGAGACCGCCGTTGCGTATGCGGTTTCCATCAGGTTATCCAGCTCCAGACATTCAACGCGCTGGGTGTTGAACTCGCTGGAGGTGTCGTCCAGACGGGCATTTTTCAGACGCTCGCGGATCGCTTTCAGCTGCTCAAGACCTTTGGCCATCGCGTCACCTTCACGGAATACCGAGAAGTTGTGCTGCATGCACTCCTGCAGCGCTTTACGGATTTCCACCGGATCTTCGCCGTTACGGTTGCCGTTCCAGCGGTTGAGACGTTCCAGAGAGGCTTCAATATTCGCTTCGGTGGCATCACGCAGTGGCCCCTGCTCGGCAATGGACTCCTGCAGATGCAGACCGACCGCACGACCAAACACCACCAGGTCGAGCAGAGAGTTGCCGCCCAGACGGTTGGCGCCGTGTACGGATACGCAGGCAATTTCGCCTACCGCAAACAGGCCCGGGATCACCACATCTTCGCCCTGCTCGTTCACGGTCAGCGCCTGGCCGGTCACTTTGGTCGGAATACCGCCCATCATGTAGTGACAGGTTGGGATAACCGGGATCGGCTCTTTAACCGGGTCGACGTGAGCGAAGGTACGGGAGAGTTCCAGGATGCCCGGCAGACGGGATTCCAGAACCTCTTTACCCAGATGATCCAATTTCAGCTTCGCGTGCGGGCCCCACGGACCGTCGCAGCCGCGGCCTTCACGGATTTCGATCATGATGGAACGCGCCACCACGTCACGACCCGCCAGGTCTTTCGCATTCGGGGCATAACGCTCCATGAAGCGCTCGCCATGTTTGTTCAGCAGGTAGCCGCCTTCACCGCGGCAGCCTTCTGTTACCAGCACGCCCGCACCGGCGATACCGGTTGGGTGGAACTGCCACATCTCCATATCCTGCACCGGTACGCCAGCGCGGATAGCCATACCGACGCCGTCACCGGTGTTGATATGGGCGTTCGTAGTGGACTGATAAATACGGCCTGCGCCGCCGGTCGCCAGCACGGTGGCACGGGCTTTGAAGTAGACTACTTCACCGGTTTCAATGCACAGGGCGGTACAACCGACGATGGCGCCATCTTCGTTTTTCACCAGATCCAGCGCATACCACTCGGAGAAGATGGTGGTTTTGTTCTTCAGGTTCTGCTGGTACAGCGTGTGCAACAAGGCGTGACCGGTACGGTCCGCAGCCGCCGCTGTACGTGCCGCCTGCTCGCCGCCGAAGTTCTTCGACTGGCCGCCAAACGGACGTTGATAGATGGTGCCGTTCTCCAGGCGGGAGAACGGCAGCCCCATGTGGTCAAGCTCCAGAATCGCTTCCGGGCCGGTTTTACACATATATTCAATGGCGTCCTGGTCACCGATATAGTCGGAGCCTTTCACCGTGTCGTACATATGCCATTCCCAGTTATCATCATGGGTATTACCGAGCGCAACGGTGATGCCACCCTGCGCAGATACGGTATGGGAACGGGTCGGGAACACTTTAGAGAGCAGCGCACAGGTCTGGCCGCTCTGGGAAATTTGCAGCGCCGCGCGCATACCTGCGCCGCCAGCGCCAATCACTACAGCGTCAAATTCTCTGACTGGAAGTTTCATCACACACCCCACACCACAACAAATCCATAAATAACGTAAACCACCAGTGCAACGACAATAGCCAGCTGCAACGCGAGACGAATCGCCATTGATTTAACGTAGTCGGTCAGTACCTGCCACATGCCAATCCACGCGTGGATCAGAATGGAGAAGAGCGCCAGCAGGGTAAACACTTTGGTAAAGGCAGACCCGAAGAAGCCAGTCCAGATTTCCCAGGTCAGATCGCCGCTGGTGGCAAAGAAACCGATCATGTAGATGATGTAGAGGGTGAGAACGATAGCGGTAGCACGGACCAGAATGAAGTCATGTACGCCGTTGCGTCCTAATGCGGAGGCGTTGCTTACCATACGAGAACTCCTGCGAGAAGTGAAAGCACGACAGTGATAACAAAGGAGATGTTAGCGGTACGTTTGCCGGTTTCGAAGGTCTCTTCCAGATAGCCGACATCCATCAGCATATGGCGGATGCCGCCAACAACGTGATAGGCCAGCGCGGTGAGGATGCCCCACATGATAAATTTCACAAAGAAACCGTTCATGATGTCGGCGGCCTGCTGGAATCCTTCCGGAGACGAGAGGCTGGTACCCAGTAACCATAACAGGATACCCACCGCGACAAACGTGATCACACCGGATACACGATGAAGGATGGACGCTATTGCCGTTACGGGGAATCGGATCGTTTTGAGATCCAGATTGACAGGTCTTTGTTTTTTCACATTTCTTATCATGAATAACGCCCACATGCTGTTCTTATAGTTTCCTTCCTCCGGACTGCGATGCGGGTCAGACAGCGTGCCTTTTATATAACTGTGCGTCATGCAAAACATTGCTTCCAGATGCTCAAATGACACGTTACAACGCTGGTTGGCTCGGGATTGCAGGGTTTTCCGGAGACCTGGCGGCAGTATAGGCCGTTCACAAAATCATTACAATTAACCTACATACAGTTTGTCGGGTTTTCTCTGGAACAGTGATCAGGGTCACGATAACAACATCTTTTTAATTTTTAATCATCTGATTTGACAAATGTTAAACATTATTGTTACAAACATCACCAGAAAAGGCATATAATGCGCAAAAGTTATGAGGTCTCTCTTTCACCTGAGAATAAGTTATGTAACAGTGTGATGGTATTGACCGAAGTTATCAGGACAGTTATTAGTGATATACAGGTTTGAATAATTCGGACTGAACAAACACTGATTTGCTGTTATTTCTCTGGTTTCTCATTTGTTTACCTGCTAGCGCCATTGCTCTGTACCCTGGTTTCTCCTCGTGAGCTGAGCGGCGAGCCAAATAACAAACTGGTAACAATGATAAATCAGCTGAATGCAAATCCGGTTATGGGCAGTCTTAAGCAATAAGGCGCTAAGGAGACCGTAAATGGCTGATACTAAGGCAAAAATCACCCTAAATGGTGACGCTGCTATTGAACTGGATGTGCTAAAAGGCACGCTCGGTCAGGATGTTATTGATATCCGTAGTCTTGGTTCTAAAGGTATGTTTACCTTTGACCCTGGTTTTACCTCCACCGCATCTTGCGAGTCCAAAATCACCTACATCGACGGTGACGAAGGTATTCTGTTGCACCGCGGTTTCCCCATCGACCAGTTAGCGACTGACTCCAACTACCTGGAAGTGTGCTACATCCTGCTGAACGGCGAAAAGCCGACGCAGGAACAGTACGATGAGTTCAAAACCACCGTCACTCGTCACACGATGATCCATGAGCAGATTACCCGTCTGTTCCACGCCTTCCGCCGCGATTCACACCCAATGGCGGTAATGTGCGGGATCACCGGTGCACTGGCCGCGTTCTACCATGACTCCCTGGATGTGAATAACCAGCGTCACCGCGATATCGCCGCGTTCCGTCTGCTGTCCAAAATGCCAACCATGGCAGCGATGTGTTACAAATACTCCATCGGACAGCCGTTTGTTTATCCGCGCAACGACCTCTCTTACGCCGGTAACTTCCTGCGTATGATGTTCGCCACGCCGTGCGAAGAGTACGAAGTGAACCCGGTTCTGGAACGCGCAATGGATCGTATCCTGATCCTGCATGCTGACCACGAGCAGAACGCCTCTACCTCTACCGTCCGTACCGCTGGTTCTTCAGGCGCGAACCCGTTCGCCTGTATCGCAGCAGGTATCGCCTCCCTGTGGGGACCGGCACACGGCGGCGCGAACGAAGCGGCACTGAAGATGCTGGAAGAGATCAGCTCCGTTGAGCACATTCCTGAATTCGTCCGTCGTGCGAAGGATAAGAACGACTCCTTCCGTCTGATGGGCTTCGGTCACCGTGTTTACAAAAACTATGACCCGCGCGCAACCGTGATGCGTGAAACTTGCCACGAAGTGCTGAAAGAGCTGGGCACCAAAGATGACCTGCTGCAGGTGGCGATGGAGCTGGAACACATCGCGCTGAACGACCCGTACTTCATCGAGAAGAAACTCTACCCGAACGTCGATTTCTACTCCGGTATCATCCTGAAAGCGATGGGCATTCCATCTTCCATGTTTACCGTTATCTTCGCGATGGCGCGTACCGTGGGCTGGATTGCACACTGGAACGAAATGCACACCGAAGGGATGAAAATTGCCCGTCCTCGTCAGCTGTACACCGGCTACGAGCAGCGTAATTTCGAGTCTGACGTGACTAAACGCTAAAAGCGATGCCCGGCGGCGCTACGCTTGCCGGGCCTGTAAAAACGAACTAAGCCGGGTATGCGCAAGCGCCACCCGGCTTTTTTACATCTGGCACTCAGGACACCAGTAAAACGGTCTGGAAGAGAGCGTCGTTTTCTCAATCACCCCGCCGCACCGCTCGCACTTTTTCCCCGCCCGATGAAACACCTTAAAGCGGAATAATGCCCCATGATGCTTCTTGTCATTCACCACTCCGCGGGTGTTATACGACAGACGAGGGATCGCCAGTAGCGCATGCGCCAGCGCGTCGAGCTGTTCTTCGGTGAGCTGTGACGCTTTATGCTGCGGCGCCAGCCCCACCTCCCACAGAATTTCCACCCGCAGATAGTTGCCCAGACCAGCGAGAAACGCCTGGTCCAGCAGCAGCCCGGAAAACTGCCGGTTGCGGAATTTTGCCGACAACAGCCGCGCTTTCACCTCCTCTGCCGTCAGGCGTAAATCGAGCACATCCGGCCCCACCCGCTGCAGGAAGGGATGGGTAGTGAGTTGCTCCGGCAAGAGCATCTCAATATCCGAGGCGCTGTAGAGCAGAATGGTTTTATCCGCGGTCTGTAACTTAACGCGCAGGACCCGCGTGGTCTGCGGCTCCTGGCCGGTCTCAACCACCCGCCAGACGCCATACAGCTGGTTATGGCTGTAGAGCGTCAGCTGGTTAGAAAAGTGAGTGAGCAGCGCTTTACCGCGCGTCTCCAGATGCGTGACCGTCTCGCCGATAAGCCGGGATTCAAACGGTTTTAACTGAGGGAAAGCAAACCACACGTCGGTGAGCGGTTTGCCTTTTATCGCCGCCTCCAGGCTATCCGCCGCGCGGCGGATCTCTGGTCCTTCTGGCATGATGACTCCTTGTTAGTGCGTTGCGCCGCCCACCACTTTAATATCCGCCTCCTGGCGCAGCGCCACCGTAATGGCGATCTCCAGCGCCTGCTTCACGGTTTGCGTCGCCATGCTCGGGGCGCCAGGGTGCGCCGCCGCCTGCTCGGGCAGGTAAGGAATATGGATAAAACCGCCCTTCACCTCCGGGCGGTCGGCCAGCTTGTGCAGCACGCCATACATCACGTGGTTGCAGACGAATGTTCCCGCTGTCTGCGAAACCGAAGCAGGAATACCTGATTCACGCAGCGCCGCCACCATCGCTTTAATGGGCAGCGTGCTGAACCAGGCCGCCGGGCCGCCCTCAACGATAGCCACATCCACCGGCTGTCGGCCATGGTTATCCGGGATACGGGCATCATCAACGTTGATCGCTACCCGCTCAACGGTGACATCCACCCGGCCCCCGGCCTGCCCTACCGCCAGTACAACGGAGGGCTGTAGCGCGTCAATGGCCGCGTTCAGCACCGATAACGACTCGCCAAACACGCAGGGCAACTGCCGCGCCACCACGCGGCAGTCGTCAATAATTGCGCCATCAAGCTGCTTTACCACCTCCCATGAGGGGTTAACGGTTTCGCCGCCAAACGGCTCAAAGCCGGTGATCAATACGGTTCGCATCATTTCTCCTTACAGGAACATCAGGAAGTAGAGCAGGAAGACGTTAGCGATCAGCAGCAATACCCCGGTGGGGACCTGCGCCTTAATGACCGCGTTTTTATCGGGTAACTCCAGCAGCGCGGCGGGCACAATATTGAAGTTGGCCGCCATCGGCGTCATCAGGGTGCCACAGTAGCCGGAGAACATGCCAATCGCCGCCATCACCGCCGGGTTGCCGCCGTGTTGCAGCACCAGAATGGGAATACCGATCCCGGCGGTGACAATCGGAAACGCGGCGAAGGCGTTACCCATTACCATGGTCAGCAGCGCCATGCCCACGGCGTAGACCGCCACCGCAATAAACCGGCTGTCGACCGCCAGGTACGTCTGGGTGAGATAGGAAATGCCTTCCCCGACGCCGGCGGCGGTAAACAGCAGGCCAAGGGTCGCCAGGATCTGCGGCAGAATAAAGGCCCAGCCGATGGAGTCGAGCAGACGGCGCGCCTCCTGCAAAGGCTGATGCACTTTCTCATGGGTCATTTTAACCGCCATCGCCAGGCCAATCAGCGAGCCGACGGTCATGGAGAAGAGCGTCACCAGGGTCGAGTGGTTACCCGGCCCGAACAGCATCTCCTGCAGGCCCGGGATATGGTTGAACATCAGCACGCCCACCACCGTCACCACCGGAATGGCCAGCGCTGGTAAAAAGAGGCGATTGCCCAGACGCTTCGCGCTGCTCTCACGCTCTTCTGGCGTGCGCTGGTGATAGCTCCCCAGGCGCACCCCGCCGAAACCGGCGATCAGTGCCAGCAGCACGACTGCCACACCCACTGCGATATGGACGGTGCGCTTGTCGCCCACCAGATCGTAGGTCCAGTTCCCCAGCAGGAACAGCAGGCCGTAAATGCCCCAGAACAGACCGGTGGTCATACGTCGCGGGTTGGCTTTATCGCGAAACGACATCAGCGCCACGATGAGCAGGATCAGCCCTGCCAGCCAGTAGAGATAGCTTTGCTGGAAATTCATTTTACCTCTCCCTGCACTTTGGCCAGCTCGCGCTCCAGATGCTTATCCAGGCGGTAGAGGCGGGTCGCGTGGATCGCAAAGGCGCAGAGCGCGGTCGGGATCCCCCAGAGGGCAATATGCAGCGGCTCCGTCTGGATCCCACCGGATTCCAGCATAAAGTTATGCATAAAGATGATGGCGCCAAAGGCGACAAAGATATCTTCGCCAAAGAAGAGCCCGACGTTATCGGTGGCTGCCGACATCGCCCGCAGTCGATAGCGCACCGCCCCCGGCAGCTCGCCATACTTTTTCTCCGCCGCCCCTTCCGCCATCGGCGCCAGCAGCGGGCGCACCATCTGCGGGTGTCCGCCAAGGCTGGTCAGCCCCATTGCCGCCGACGTTTCACGGACGAAGAGATAGACGATCAAAAGCCGCCCGGCGGTGGCGCTGTGGATCTTCGCGATCCACGCCTGGGCCCGCTCTTTCAGGCCGTGGCGCTCCAGAAGACCAATAACCGCCAGCGGGATCAGCAGGATATAAGGCAGGTTACGGGTATTGAGGAACCCTTCGCCCAGTTTTTCGAGAATGGTGGCGATGGGCATTTGCGCCGCCAGGCCGGTGACGATCCCGGCGACAATGACCACCAGCACCGGGTTAAAGCGTAAGAGAAACCCGACCACAATCACCGCGATACCGATGAGTGGCCAGAGGGATAGCGTCTCTGCCATGACCTTTTTCCTGTCGTTGTGTTTGCAAGTGTGCGTTATGCACTGATTTTTATATTATTTTCTTCAAATTCTCTGCGCAGACGACGGGCAAAGGCCAGCGCATGCTCGCCGTCACCGTGGATACACACCGTCTGCGCATGCACGGCTGCCCATTCACCGGTAATACTCTTCACCCGTCCGCGCTGGATCATCTCCAGGGTTTGCGCCAGGGCCTGATCTTCATCGGCGATCAGCGCCCCGGCCTGGGTACGCGGCACCAGGCTGCCATCGGCCTGATATCCACGATCGGCAAACACCTCTTCCCGGGTGATCAGGCCATAGCGCGTTCCCGCGCGGATCAACTCGCTCCCCGCCAGCCCGACCAGGATCAGATCCGGGTCAACGGTCGAAACGGCGCGGGCGATCGCATCCGCCAGGTCGCGATCTTTTGCCGCCTGGTTATAGAGCATGCCGTGCGGTTTTACGTGACGCAGCTGCCCGCCTTCGGCGCGAACGATCGCCGCCAGGGCACCAATCTGGTAGAGCATCTGGGCGTAGACTGTCTCCGGCGGCAGGGTCATGGCCGTGCGGCCAAAGTTTTCCCGGTCCGGGAAGCTGGGGTGCGCCCCGATGGCCACCCCATTTTTTAGCGCTTCGCGCACGCAGGCCAGCATGGTTTCGGCATCGCCGGCATGGAATCCGCAGGCGATATTGGCTGACGACACCAGCTTTAACAGTGCGGCATCGCTGCCGCACCCTTCACCTAAATCTGCATTTAAATCAACCGCGATCATGTAACCTCCACGCCAGCTGTTCGATGTACTGCTTCTGGATGCGCCGCGCCTCCAGCGCCTCTTCCAGCGTACAGGGGACAAAGTGAATAGGTTGTCCGAGCGGGGCCTGCGCCAGATGGTACATATCGGCCTCGATGATGCAGGCGATCCGCGGGTACCCCCCGGTGGTCTGGGCATCGTTCATCAGAATGATAGGCTGTCCGTTATGCGGCACCTGAATCACGCCCGGGAGCAGCCCGTGCGACAGCATCTCCCGATCGGTGGTGCGCGCCAGCTTTTGCCCCTGCAGGCGGTAGCCCATACGGTTACTCTGTGGGCTGAGCTGCCAGGGCAGACGCCAGAGCGCATCCTGGGAGGCCTGATCGAACTCATGGTATTCCGGTCCCGGCAAGGCCCGCACGCGGTTACTCCAAAGGAGCTGTTTCACGCCCTGGGCTTCACGGAATTCACGCCCACCGGCCCGAACCTGCAGGCGATCGCCATCTTTCAGCAGCCGCCCTTCGTGACCGCCCAGCCCCACCTTCAGGTCGGTGCTGAGGGAGTTCATGACCTGCGGCACGTCGATTCCGCCCGCAATGGCCAGATAGCTGCGCATGCCCCGGCGGGGACGATTAAGGGTGAGCTGTTGCCCGGCTTTCACCGGCAGGCGCCAGCCGGTCCAGACCGCGGCCCCGTCAAGCCGGGCATCACAGCCCGCACCGGTCAGGGCAAACCAGCCATCCTGTTCAAATTCGAAGATAGATTGCCCCAGGGTGATCTCCAGCGCGGCATCATCCGGGTCATTGCCCACCAGCAGATTACCAATCTGCAGTGCCGGTTTATCCAGCGCGCCGCAGTAGCTGATTCCTGACTGGCGAAACCCGATACGTCCGCCATCCTGCACCGAAGTATGAAGACCCGCACGAATGATTTTTAACATACCCCCTCCTTCTGCGGGATAAACCGCACGGTGTCGCCCGGTCGCAGCAGCACCGGCTCGTCACGAGCGGGATCGAACAGCGGCAGAGAGGTGTGCCCAATCAGCTGCCAGCCTCCGGGTGTGGCTAAGGGATAAATACCGGTCTGCGACCCGCCAATCCCCACCGAGCCCGCCGGCACCTGCAACCGGGGTTCAGCGCGACGCGGCGTAGCCAGTTGCTCAGGCAGCCCGCCCAGATACGGAAAGCCCGGCTGAAAGCCCAAAAACCAGACCACATAATCCGCGGAGGAATGGAGCTCCACGACCTGTTTCTCGGTCAGCCCCGCGTGTCGCGCCACCTCGCCCAGATCGGGGCCCGCAGCAGTACCATACACCACGGGGATCTCGATAGCGCGGGAATCGGGTTCCAGCGCTTCGCTCTCTTCCCACCAGCGCTGCAGACGTTCTATGGCATCCAGCGCCACCGAGTGGGGATTGCGCAGCACCACGGTAATGTTATTCATCCCCGGAATGGCTTCCACCACTTCAGGGATTTCACCCAGTCGCTGGGTCAAGCGCCAGATCCGTTTTTGCGTCGCCAGGGTCACCGGCGGCTCCAGTTCCAGTACGACGGCGGTTTCGCCTAGCAGATAACAACGTGCTCGCTGCACTTAGATACCTCTCATCAGGCTGGATTAGGAATATCGACAAAGGTGACATCCAGGTCGGTGTTTTCTGTCAGCCATTCGCTGAGCGCGCGAATGCCGCCGCGTTCCGTGGCATGGTGACCTGCCGCATAAAAATGCAGCCCCTGCTCGCGGGCGGAGTGAATGGTTTGCTCAGAGACTTCGCCGGTGATAAACGCATCGACGCCAAAACGCGCCGCGCTGTCAATAAAGCTCTGTCCGCCGCCGGTACACCAGGCGACGCGTTTTACCTCATCCGGCCCGGTATCGCCGCTCCACAGCGGACGACGCCCCAGCCGCGCTTCGATCCACGAGGCCAGCTCCAGCCCCGGCACCGGCATGGAGAGTTCCCCCCACGGCACCAGCGGCTCGATTTCGCCCATGATGTTAATGCCGAGCAGCGCCGCCAGCTGGGCGTTGTTTCCCAGCTCCGGGTGCGCATCCAGCGGCAGGTGCCAGCCATAGAGGTTGATGTCGTTCTCCAGCAAGGTCTTCAGGCGGTTGCGCTTCATGCCGCGGATAACCGGAGATTCCCCCTTCCAGAAATAGCCGTGATGAACGATAACGGCATCGGCCTGCTGGCGAACCGCTTCATCCAGCAGCGCCTGGCTTGCCGTCACACCGGTAACAATCTTCTGAATAGTTTCGCGCCCTTCCACCTGCAGGCCATTCGGTGCGTAGTCGCTGAAGCTGGCGCTGTTCAGTTTGTCGTTAATCAGTCGTTCCAGTTCACTGTTTTTCATTATGACTCCCTATGCTTTACGGGCGGCTTCATACGCGGCCAGCGTGGCAACGCGCGCCTGTTTATGGTCGACAACCGGGCGGGGATACGCGAGGGTGACGCCCTGCTTGTCCGCCCAGATCCAGGGATCGTGGATGGCCTTGTCCGGCACGGTGGCCAGCTCCGGCAGCCAGCGGCGGATAAACACGCCGTCGGAATCAAACTTCTGTCCCTGGGTTGTCGGGTTAAAAATACGAAAATAAGGGGCGGCGTCGGTTCCGGTTGATGCCGCCCACTGCCAGCCGCCGTTATTGGCGGCCAGGTCGCCATCGATCAGCTGTGAAATAAAGTAACGTTCCCCGGCACGCCAGTCGATAAGCAGATCCTTTACCAGAAAGCTGGCGGTGATCATCCGCAGGCGATTGTGCATCCAGCCGGTTTCATTCAGCTGACGCATGGCTGCATCGACAATCGGATAGCCGGTTTGTCCCTCTTGCCAGGCTTTCAGCTGCACATCGTCAGACTGCCATTCGACGTTATCAGTCCAGCGGATGAATGGCCGATATTTACATAAATCAGGGTGATACGTCATCAGATGACGATAAAACTCGCGCCAGATAAGCTCGTTAAGCCATACCGCTCCCGGCCCCCCCTCCAGCGCCTCAGGTTGTTCTGCCAGCAAGCGGTGCAAGCACTGGCGAGGAGACAGCACCCCCAGCGCCAGGCAGGCGGAGAGACGGCTGGTCCCTTCGATAGCCGGAAAATCACGCTGCGCCTCATACTCCCCTGCCCCCTGTTGACAGAACTGACGCAGCCGGGCAATCGCCTCTCTCTCGCTCGCTGGAAAGAGGTCAGTATCGAATGGCTGTTGCGGATAATCGAAATCCAGCGCCGCCGGGGTCACCTTTTCGCCCTCGCGGACGGCAGGAGCCGCCGCACACTCAGGCAGCCCCTCTTTCAGCCGCCGCAGCCAGGCGTTTTTAAACGGCGTAAAGACCTTGTACATCTCATGACTGCCGGTCATGACGCTGCCCGGCGGCAGGATCACGCTGTCATCAAAACCCTGACAGATCACCTCCTGCAACGCGCGCTCCAGCTGACGATCGCGCTGCTGCTCGTTCAGTTCGTACTGGTAGTTATAAAAGAGATGGGTGACCTCATGCTCTGCGCAAAGCTGCGCCACTTTTTCGCCCTGGGCGGCGAAATCAGCCACCTGCGCGTAGAGCAGCGGAATGTTTCTGTCGGCCAGCTGCTGTTGCAGATCGTTGAGATGAGCATGAAGAAAGGCGGCCTGGCGAGGCGCCATGGCGTGCTCACGCCACTGCTGCGGCGTGGCGATGAAAAGCGCCAGGACGCGGGCATGTTTGTCGCGGCAGGCGGCGGCAAGCGCAAGGTTATCGTGGATGCGCAGATCGGCGCGAAACCAGACCAGATGGGTGGCCATAACACTCCAGTATTATCGTCTGTAACATCTACAAGTCACCGAGGATACTTTGCTTTAACAAGTGTAGCCATACTGAAATAAAAAAGGCCGCCCAACGGACCGCGAATCCCGGGGGATAAAAAAACCGCCACATTGCTGTGGCGGTTTTTTTGTTACTGCAATTGCTGTGTGTAGTCTTTCTTAATAAAAATCACAAATGGCTTTTTCAGCCTGATCCATCCACACCGGCTTATCGCTGGTCTTCGCCCATACGCGATGCAGATAGCTGTAAAAACGTGCACGATCTTTCCAGAACAGCATAACTGGTAACGCCAGAACACCCGCTAACACAGCGAAAGTGCGGCGAATAAAAACGATATGTGCCGGATACGCTTTGTAAAATTCCATCATTTTCTCCCCTCTTTCTGGCCGGAAATCTGCTCCGGAAAAGTAAAACTGATTATCTGCTGAAAATAGTAACGCTTTGGCTGTAATTTTACTACTCATCCGACCACTTTTTTGTCCTCTAAAAGGGATCTTTACACTTCATCCCGTAATTTAGTTACATAAAAGTTAAATTAATACTAACCATTAGTTAAATTATGGTCTTAGCCATTTTTATACTTTTTTTACACCTCCCCGTCTGATTTTTGCGAAATCTTTGCGCCAGAAAATTTACCGTTTGCACCATGACTAATGTCACCCGGAGGTGAATTGTGAGTGCAGGTGTAATTGTGGGCATCGCGCTGCTGTTTCTGTTACTGGGGTATCTGATTTATGCCCTGCTTAACGCGGAGGCATTCTGATGGCTGCTCAGGGATTTCTGCTTATCGCCAGCTTTCTGCTGGTACTGTTCATACTCGCCCGGCCACTGGGGATGTGGCTGGCACGCATGATTAACGGCCTGCCGCTGCCCGGGGTGCAGGCCATTGACGCAGGGATACTGCGCCTGCTGGGGATCCGCGCCGACGAGATGAGCTGGCGCCATTATTTGTTGGCTATTCTGCTGCTTAATGGCGTGGGCCTGGTTGTGCTCTTCGCCATGCTGATGCTTCAGGGCACTCTGCCGCTCAATCCGCAGCAGCTGCCGGGGCTTTCATGGCATCTGGCGCTGAATACCGCCGTCAGCTTTGTCAGCAACACCAACTGGCAGTCCTATGCCGGTGAAACAACTCTGAGCTATTTCAGCCAGATGGCGGGGCTGACGGTACAAAACTTCCTCTCTGCGGCCAGCGGTATCGCAGTGATTTTTGCCCTGACCCGCGCCTTCTCCCGCCAGAATATCACTACGCTTGGCAACGCCTGGGTCGATCTGACCCGCATCACCCTGTGGGTGTTGCTGCCGCTGTCGCTGGTTATCGCCCTGCTGTTTATGCAGCAGGGTGTATTGCAGAACCTGCTTCCTTATCAGCCCTTCACCTCGCTGGAGGGGGCCAGGCAGCTGCTGCCGATGGGGCCGGTCGCCTCGCAGGAAGCGATCAAAATAGTGGGTACCAACGGAGGGGGTTTCTTTAATGCCAACTCCACCCATCCGTTTGAGAATCCGACCGCGCTGACCAACGCCGTGCAGATGCTGGCGATCTTCCTGATCCCCACCGCACTGTGCTTTGCCTTTGGCGAGTCGGTCAGCGATCGGCGCCAGGGGCATACGATCCTGTGGACCATGTCCGCCATCTTTGTGGTCTGCGCGGCGCTGGTGATGTGGGCGGAGTGGCAGGGTAACAGCCACTTAATGCTGCTCGGCGCGGACAGCAACAGCAACATGGAAGGAAAAGAGAGCCGCTTTGGCATTCTCGCCAGCAGCCTGTATGCGGTGATCACCACCGCCGCCTCCTGCGGAGCGGTTAACGCCATGCATGACTCCTTCACCGCCCTGGGCGGCATGATCCCGATGTGGCTGATGCAGATTGGTGAAGTGGTGTTTGGCGGCGTTGGATCGGGCCTGTACGGCATGCTGCTGTTTGTGCTGCTGGCGGTCTTTATCGCCGGGCTGATGATTGGCCGCACCCCGGAATATCTGGGTAAGAAAATCGACGTGCGTGAGATGAAGCTGACCGCGCTGGCGATCCTCGTCACCCCGGCGCTGGTGCTGCTCGGCACCGCACTGGCGCTGATGACTGACGCCGGGCGCAGCGGCATCTTCAACCCCGGGATCCACGGCTTCAGCGAGGTGCTGTACGCGGTGTCGTCGGCAGCCAACAACAACGGCAGCGCCTTTGCGGGCCTGAGCGCAAACTCACCGTTCTGGAACTGCCTGCTGGCATTCTGCATGTTGGTCGGCCGCTTTGGGGTGATTATTCCGGTCATAGCCATCGCCGGATCGCTGGTGAACAAGACCCGCCAGCCCGCCTCTGGCGGCACGCTGCCTACCCACGGCGCGCTGTTTGTGGGTCTGCTGATCGGCACCGTCCTGCTGGTCGGCGCCCTCACCTTTATTCCCGCCCTCGCATTAGGCCCGGTTGCGGAACACCTCTCTTTACGCTGATTTTACGGAGTATTCTTCATGAGTCGTAAGCAACTGGCCCTGCTTGAACCTGCTCTGGTTCGCCAGGCGCTGATGGATGCGATAAAAAAATTAGATCCGCGCGTGCAGTGGCGCAATCCGGTGATGTTTATCGTCTGGCTGGGGAGCCTGCTGACCACCCTGCTTGCCCTCGCCATGGCAGGCGGATGGCTGTCAGGCAGCGCCACCTTTACCGCAGCGATCAGCCTGTGGCTGTGGTTCACCGTGCTGTTTGCCAACGTCGCCGAAGCGCTGGCGGAAGGACGCAGCAAAGCGCAGGCCAACAGCCTTAAAGGGGTACAAAAGACCGCGTTCGCCCGCAAGCTGCGCGAAGCGAAATATGGTGCTGCCAGCGAAACGGTGCCAGCGGATACGCTGCGCAAAGGCGACATCGTTCTGGTGGAAGCCGGAGATATTATCCCCTGCGACGGGGAGGTTATCGAAGGGGGCGCCTCGGTGGATGAGAGCGCCATCACCGGTGAGTCCGCGCCGGTGATCCGTGAGTCCGGGGGCGATTTTGCCTCGGTCACTGGCGGAACACGCATTCTTTCCGACTGGCTGGTGATCCAGTGCAGCGTCAATCCGGGCGAAACCTTCCTCGATCGGATGATCGCCATGGTGGAAGGCGCCCAGCGGCGCAAAACCCCGAACGAAATCGCCCTCACCATTCTGCTGGTGGCGCTGACCATCGTCTTCCTGCTGGCGACCGCCACCCTGTGGCCCTTCTCGTCCTATGGCGGGACGGCGGTGAGCGTCACCGTGCTGGTGGCCCTGCTGGTCTGCCTGATCCCGACCACCATCGGCGGCCTGCTGTCGGCCATCGGTGTGGCGGGCATGAGCCGGATGCTGGCGGCCAACGTTATCGCCACCAGCGGGCGAGCCGTCGAGGCGGCAGGCGACGTCGACGTGCTGCTGCTGGATAAAACCGGCACCATCACCCTCGGCAACCGTCAGGCATCTGAGTTCCTGCCCGCCCCGGGGGTGGATGAGCAAACGCTGGCCGACGCCGCCCAGCTGGCATCGCTGGCGGACGAAACCCCGGAAGGCCGCAGCATCGTCATTCTCGCCAAGCAGCGCTTTAACCTGCGCCAGCGCGACGTGCAAAGCCTGCATGCCACCTTTGTGCCCTTTACGGCACAAACGCGGATGAGCGGCATCAATATTCAGGACCGCCTGATCCGCAAAGGCTCGGTGGACGCGATTCGCCGCCATATTGCAGCCAATAACGGCCACTTCCCGCCGCAGGTAGATACCCTGGTAGAGAACGTCGCGCGTCAGGGGGCCACGCCGCTGGTGGTGGCGGAAGGGGCGACCGTACTCGGGGTGATCGCCCTGAAAGATATCGTCAAAGGCGGCATCAAGGAGCGCTTTGCCCAGCTGCGTAAAATGGGCATCAAAACGGTGATGATCACCGGGGATAACCGCCTGACGGCGGCCGCCATTGCCGCCGAAGCGGGGGTGGATGATTTTCTCTCCGAAGCGACGCCGGAGGCCAAACTGGCGCTGATCCGCCAGTACCAGGGAGAAGGACGGCTGGTGGCCATGACCGGTGACGGCACCAACGACGCCCCGGCCCTCGCCCAGGCGGACGTGGCGGTAGCCATGAACTCCGGCACCCAGGCGGCGAAAGAGGCGGGCAATATGGTTGACCTCGACTCTAATCCGACCAAGCTGATCGAGGTGGTGCATATCGGCAAACAGATGCTGATGACCCGGGGCTCGCTCACTACCTTCAGTATCGCCAACGACGTGGCGAAATATTTCGCCATTATTCCGGCGGCGTTTGCCGCGACTTATCCGCAACTGAACGCCCTGAATGTGATGCATCTGCACTCCCCCGCCTCGGCCATCCTGAGCGCGGTGATCTTCAACGCGCTGATCATTATCTTTCTGATCCCGCTGGCGCTGAAAGGGGTGAGCTACAAGCCGCTCACCGCCGCCGCCATGCTACGCCGCAATCTGTGGATTTACGGTCTGGGTGGGCTGGTGGTGCCGTTTATCGGCATTAAAGCCATCGACGTCGTGCTCACCCTGTTCGGGCTGGTTTAAGAGGAAAATCAAATGGCTATGTTACGTCCCGCTATACTGTTGTTTATTCTGCTGGCCCTGATAACCGGCGGGCTCTATCCGCTGGTGACCACCGCGCTGGGTCAGTGGTGGTTTACCGACCAGGCCAACGGATCGCTTATCTACCAGCAGGGGGAGATCCGCGGTTCCCGGCTAATTGGGCAGAACTTTACCGCGGCGGGTTACTTTCACGGGCGTCCTTCCGCTACGGCTGAGAGCCCGTATAATCCCATGGCCTCGGGCGGCAGCAATCTGGCGGGCAGCAACCCTGAGCTGGATGACGCCGTTCGTGCCCGCGTGGCGGCTCTGCGCGCTGCTAACCCGCAGGCGAGCCCGGCAGTGCCGGTTGAACTGGCGACCGCCTCAGGCAGCGGGCTGGACTACAGCCTGACGCCGCAGGCCGTCGCCTGGCAGATCCCACGGGTGGCTCTGGCGCGTCAGCTCAGCGCCGAACAGCTCAGCCAGCTGGTGGCCGCCCATACGCAAAAGCCATTATTCAGCGCGATGGGCAATCCAGTGGTCAATATTGTTGAATTGAATCTGGCGCTGGACGCGCTAAGGAAAGAGTAAATGATTGACGAGCCTCTGCGCCCGGACCCGGACAAACTGCTGGAACAGGCCGCCTGGCCCCATCGCGGTAAGCTGAAAATTTTCTTCGGCGCCTGCGCGGGCGTCGGCAAGACCTTCGCCATGCTCAGTGAAGCCCAGCGTCTGCGCGCCCAGGGGCTCGATATTCTCATCGGTGTCGTGGAAACCCACGGTCGCCAGGAGACCGCCGCGCTGCTGGCGGGGCTGGCAACCCAGCCGCCGCGCCGCATTCATCATCGTGGGCGTCTGGTAACGGAATTCGATCTCGACGCCGCCCTCGCCCGCCGTCCGGCACTGATCCTGATGGACGAGCTGGCGCACACCAATGCCCCGGGCTCGCGCCATCCCAAACGCTGGCAGGATGTCGAGGAGCTGCTGGACGCCGGAATTGATGTTTTCACCACCGTCAACGTCCAGCATCTGGAGAGCCTCAACGACGTGGTCAGCGGCGTGACCGGTATTCAGGTGCGGGAGACCGTCCCGGATCCCTTCTTCGACGCGGCGGACGAGGTGGTGCTGGTGGATCTCCCCCCGGACGATCTGCGCCAGCGACTGCATGAGGGCAAAGTCTATATCGCCGGGCAGGCTGAGCGAGCCATCGAGCACTTCTTCCGCAAAGGCAATTTGATCGCCCTGCGCGAGCTGGCTCTGCGCCGCACCGCCGACCGGGTGGACGATCAGATGCGGGCCTGGCGCGACCGCCAGGGTCAGGAGAAGGTGTGGCATACCCGCGATGCGATTTTGCTCTGCATCGGCCACGGCAGCGGCAACGAGAAGCTGGTGCGCACCGCCGCGCGTCTGGCGGCAAAATTTGGCAGCGTCTGGCATGCGGTCTACGTGGAGACGCCGCAGCTGCACCGTCTGCCGGAGAACCAGCGCCGCGCCATTCTTGGCGCCCTGCGTCTGGCGCAGGAGCTTGGGGCCGAAACCGCCACCCTGGCCGAGCAGGCGGAAGAGAAAGCCATCCTGCGCTACGCCCGGGAGCATAACCTCGGCAAAATTGTTATCGGCAGGCGCACCCGTCGCCGCGGGTTCAGCCGGGAGAGCTTTGCCGACAAGCTGGCACAGCGCGCCCCCGACCTCGATCTGCTGATCGTCGCGCTGGACGACAAACCGGCCGCCCTGCCCGCCAGAACCCCGGACAACCGGGCATTCAGCGACAAATGGCGGATCCAGCTGCGCGGCTGTCTGGTGGCGGTGCTGCTCTGCGCGCTGATCACCTTTGTTGCCAGCCAGTGGCTACCCGGCTTCGATGCCGCCAACCTGGTGATGATTTACCTGCTGGGTGTGGTGATCGTGGCCCTGTTTTACGGCCGCTGGCCCTCGGTGCTGGCGACGGTGATCAACGTCATCAGCTTCGATCTCTTTTTTATCGCCCCGCGCGGCACCCTGGCGGTGTCGGATGTGCAGTACGTCCTCACCTTCGCCGTGATGCTGGCGGTAGGTTTGCTTATCGGCAACCTGACGGCGGGGGTGCGCTATCAGGCGCGGATCGCCCGTTACCGCGAGCAACGCACCCGCCAACTGTATGAGATGTCGAAGGCGCTGGCGGTGGGCCGCGCACCGCAGGATATCGTCCAGACCAGCCAGCAGTTTATTCACTCCACCTTTAACGCCCGCAGCCTGATCCTGCTCCCGGATCGCGAAGGCAAACTCGCCCCCCTCACCCCGGCTTCGGGCATCACGCCGTGGGATGAGGCCATTGCCCACTGGAGCTTTGATAAAGGCCAGCCTGCGGGAGCAGGCACCGACACGCTCCCGGGTGTACCCTATCAGATTCTGCCGTTGCAGCGTCAGGGGGTACTGATTGTCGAGCCGGCTAACCTGCGCCAGCTGATGATCCCCGAGCAGCAGCGGCTGCTGGAGACCTTTACCCTGCTGGTGGCGAGCGCGCTGGAGCGGCTGGCGCTCACCGCCAGCGAAGAACAGGCGCGGTTAGCCAGCGAGCGGGAGAGCATTCGCAATTCGCTGCTGGCCGCCCTCTCCCACGATCTGCGCACGCCGCTGACGGTGCTGTTCGGTCAGTCGGAGATCCTGACCCTCGACCTGGCGGCAGAAGGCTCCCGCCACGCTATCCAGGCCAGCGAGATCCGCCAGCACGTGCTGAACACCACCCGGCTGGTGAACAACCTGCTGGATATGGCGCGGATCCAGTCCGGCGGCTTTAACCTGAAAAAAGAGTGGCTGACGCTGGAAGAGGTGATCGGCAGCGCCTTAAAAACCCTGGAGCCGGGGCTGGGTGGCCGGCATATCGCGCTCGCGATGTCCGATCCCCTGGCGTTGATCCATGTGGATGGCCCGCTGTTCGAGCGGGTGCTGATTAATCTGCTGGAGAACGCCGCGAAATATGCGGGCAGCAAAGCGCAAATCGGCATTGACGCCAGCGTCACCCCGGACCAGCTCCAGCTGGAAGTCTGGGATAGCGGCCCGGGCATTCCGGCGGGTCAGGAAGAGGCTATCTTTGATAAATTCGCCCGCGGAAATAAGGAGTCCGCCATTCCCGGCGTCGGGCTGGGGCTGGCTATCTGCCAGGCGATTGTTGAGGTGCACGGCGGCACCATTACCGCCCATAATCGCCCCGAAGGGGGGGCCGGTTTTTGTGTTACACTGCCGCTTGATGCCCCACCCGAGCTGAATGACTTTCCAGAGGATTTGTGATTAACGTCCTGATTGTTGAAGATGAACTCGCCATCAGTCGTTTTCTGCGTGCCGCGCTGGAAGGTGAAGGGTTGCGCGTTCACGATGCCGGGACGCTACAGCGAGGCCTGATTGAAGCCGCCACCCGCAAGCCGGACCTGGTGATCCTCGATTTGGGCCTGCCGGACGGCGACGGCCTCGACTTTATCCGGGAGGTGCGCCAGTGGAGCCAGATGCCGATCATCGTGCTCTCCGCCCGTCTGGAGGAGACCGACAAAATTGCCGCACTCGATGCCGGTGCCGACGACTATCTCAGTAAGCCGTTTGGCATTGGCGAACTGCAGGCGCGTCTGCGCGTCGCCCTTCGCCGCCACGCGACCAACGCCCCCGTCGACCCGGTGTATACCTTTTCGGATATTCGTGTCGATCTGGCCTCGCGCCGCATTCAACGCGGTGAGGCTGAAATCCACCTGACCCCCATCGAGTTCCGCCTGCTGGCGGTCCTGCTCAACAATCACGGCAAAGTTCTTACCCAGCGCCAGCTGTTAAGTCAGGTCTGGGGACCGAATGCGGTGGAGCATAGTCACTACCTGCGCATATATATGGGGCACCTTCGCCAGAAACTCGAAACGGATCCCGCGCGCCCGCGCCATTTATTAACGGAAACCGGTATCGGTTATCGGTTTATGCTGTGAATAATCATTCACTCTCATTTCGCTTAAAACAATTACTCTCCTGGTTTATTTTAAAATATCAGCCTCATATTTATTCACCCTTATTTCAAGTCTCTTGACACACTAAAAAAACAGCGCATTAACATAATACCCACAACCCAGAATTATGATCTGCACTTTAAATAAAATGCGGATAATTATTTTTCAAATGATCGCTTAATGTTGATCCTCTTCACGGTTTGCCGTCTCTTTCCGGATAAAATGACCACGCTTTCAATTACTGAAAGGAAAAGGGAAATGGAAAATAACAACCGTTTTATGCCTCATATAAGGCGGGTAACGCATATAATGAAGTTTGCCCACCGCAACTGCTTTGACTTTCATCTCTTTAACGCCCGGTAGTCCTTCGACTTCTGGCGCGCTTGCTTACACACACTCCTGAAAAAGCTTCTTTTACAGTCAGTTGACTGTGAACCAGTGCGCTCATTCTCCTTGATCCAGAATTAACCGTAACCGGACGGGCTGGATTTTATTCAACAAAAAGCAATTTACTGATTTTTTATCAGCGGCCCGACTTTGCTTTTTTTCCGGCAAATAGCGATTTCTTTTTCACAGGAAATCGAAGGACCTCTATTACTTAAAATAAAGAGCGAAAGATGAAAACGTTAAAAATTGCCACCAGCCGCACCTGCCCGCACTGCTTTACCACGACCCGCGATATGGTGGACGTGAACGACTCGGATTATATTGATGTCGCCGCAGTAGTCCTGGCGGTGAGCGATATTTCCAATGGTACTATAGAAAAAATAGATGCCACGGGGTTCAATATTCCCGTTTTTATTTCCACGCATAAAGAAGAGATTGTTCCGGCAGAGTATTTATCGCGTATCCAGGGCGTTTTTGAATGTACCGATAACTGCAATGACTTCTACGGACGCCAGCTGGAAGCAGCTGCGCAGAAGTATGAAACCCAGCTGCGTCCCCCCTTCTTCCGCGCGCTGGTAGATTATGTTAAGCAAGGCAACAGCGCTTTTGACTGCCCGGGACATCAGGGTGGACAGTTCTTCCGCCGCCACCCTGCGGGAAATCAATTTGTCGATTTCTTTGGCGAAACGCTGTTCCGCGCCGACCTGTGCAATGCTGACGTGGCAATGGGCGATCTGCTGATCCACGAAGGCGCGCCGTGTACTGCTCAACAGCATGCGGCGAAAGTCTTTAATGCCGATAAAACCTACTTCGTACTGAACGGAACCTCTTCGTCTAATAAGGTCGTGCTGAACGCCCTGCTCACACCGGGCGATCTGGTGCTGTTCGACCGTAATAACCATAAATCTAACCATCACGGGGCACTGTTACAGGCGGGCGCTACGCCGGTTTATCTGGAAACTGCACGAAACCCGTACGGCTTTATCGGCGGTATTGACGCACACTGTTTTAAGAGCGTTATCTGCGCGAACGGATCGCCGAGGTTGCGCCAGGCCGTGCCCGCGACCAGCGTCCGTTCCGCCTGGCGGTGATCCAGTTGGGCACTTACGATGGCACCATCTATAACGCCCGCCAGGTCGTGGATAAGATTGGTCACCTGTGCGATTACATTCTCTTTGATTCTGCCTGGGTGGGGTACGAGCAGTTCATTCCGATGATGGCGGACTGCTCTCCGTTGCTGCTGGAACTGAACGAGAACGACCCTGGGATCCTGGTTACCCAGTCGGTGCATAAGCAGCAGGCAGGCTTCTCGCAGACCTCGCAGATCCACAAGAAAGACCGGCATATCAAAGGCCAGCCGCGCTATGTTCCGCATAAACGGCTTAACAACGCTTTTATGATGCACGCTTCCACCAGCCCCTTCTATCCGCTGTTTGCCGCGCTGGATATCAACGCCCGTATGCATGAGGGCCAGAGCGGTCGCAATATGTGGATGGATTGCGTGGTGAACGGCATCGAGGCGCGCAAGCTGATCCTGCAAAACTGTCAGTTTATCCGTCCCTTCGTACCGGAAACGGTAGATGGTCGTCCGTGGGAAAGCGCCAGCACCGCCGACATCGCCACCAACCTGCGCTTCTTCCACTTTGTTCCGGGTGAGCAATGGCACGCTTTTGAAGGCTACGCCGAGCACCAGTACTTTATCGATCCGTGCAAGCTGCTGCTAACCACCCCGGGCATCAATGCGCGCACCGGGGAGTATGAGGATTTCGGCGTGCCGGCCACCATTCTGGCTAACTTCCTGCGTGAAAATGGCATCGTCCCGGAAAAATGCGATCTCAACTCAATTCTCTTCCTGCTTACGCCAGCAGAGGACATGGGCAAACTGCAGCAGCTTGTCGCCCAGCTTGTGCGCTTCGAGAGACTGCTCCAGACCGATGCCCCGCTGAAAGAGGTTCTGCCATCCATCTGCAAACAGTACCCGGAACGCTATGCCGGTTACACCCTGCGCCAGATTTGCCTGGAGATGCATGAACTTTATGCCCGCCATAACGTGAAGCAACTGCAGAAAGAGATGTTCCGTAAGGCGTATTTCCCGCGGGTGATGATGAACCCACAAGAGGCGAACATTGCCTATCTGCGTGGCGAAGTCGAACTGGTCTCGCTGCACGACGCGGAAGGCCGGATTGCCGCCGAAGGGGCGCTCCCCTATCCACCGGGGGTGCTGTGCGTGGTCCCGGGCGAAGTATGGGGCGGTTCCGTGCTGCGCTACTTTGCCGCGCTTGAAGAGGGGATCAACCTGCTGCCGGGCTTTGCACCGGAGTTACAGGGGGTGTACGTCGAGGAGTGTGACGGTCGCAAACAGGTGCGCTGCTACGTCATCAAACAACCTGCCGCTCAGCCTGTGCTGCTGAAAGGAGAAAAATTATGAGTAAATCCAACAAAATGGGCGTCGTGCAGCTCACCATTCTCACTATGGTCAACATGATGGGATCGGGCATTATCATGCTGCCGACCAAACTCGCGGAAGTGGGAACGATCTCAATTATCTCCTGGCTGGTGACGGCGGTGGGATCGATGGCGCTGGCGTGGGCTTTTGCCAAGTGCGGGATGTTCAGCCGCAAGTCAGGCGGGATGGGCGGTTACGCCGAGTATGCCTTCGGTAAGTCAGGCAACTTTATGGCCAACTATACCTACGGCGTGTCGCTGCTGATCGCCAACGTCGCGATTGCGATTTCAGCGGTGGGCTACGGCACCGAGCTGTTTGGTGCCACGCTCAGTCCGGTGCAAATTGGGCTGGCGACCATCGGCGTACTGTGGATCTGCACCGTGGCCAACTTTGGCGGGGCGCGCATCACGGGTCAGTTAAGTAGTATCACCGTCTGGGGTGTCATTATCCCGGTTGTCGGGCTGTGCATCATTGGCTGGTTCTGGTTTAGCCCAACGCTGTATGCCAACTCCTGGAATCCCCATCATGTGCCGTTCTTCACCGCGGTGGGCTCCTCCATCGCCATGACGTTATGGGCCTTTCTCGGGTTGGAATCCGCGTGTGCTAACGCTGAAGTGGTGGATAATCCTGAAAAGAACGTCCCCATTGCGGTACTGGGCGGCACCCTGGGTGCGGCGGTGATCTACATTGTCTCCACTAACGTGATTGCCGGAATCGTACCGAACATGGATCTCGCGACCTCCACCGCACCGTTCGGGTTGGCCTTCGCCCAGATGTTCACGCCGGAAGTCGGGAAAGTGATCATGGGTCTGATGGTTATGTCCTGCTGTGGCTCGCTCCTCGGCTGGCAGTTCACCATCGCACAGGTGTTCAAAACATCAGCGGATGCTGGTTACTTCCCGAAAATCTTCTCCCGCGTAACCAAAGCGGATGCGCCGGTACAGGGCATGCTGGCGATTGTGATTTTCCAGAGCGGTCTGTCGTTGATGACCATTAGTCCATCGCTGAACAGCCAGTTTAACGTGCTGGTCAATCTGGCCGTTGTGACCAACATCATCCCCTACATTCTGTCGATGGCGGCACTGGTGATCATTCAGAAGGTGGCAAAAGTTGACCCGGGCAAGGCGAAAATCGCCAATATCGTGGCGCTGGTGGGAGCGATTTACAGCTTCTATGCGCTTTACTCTTCTGGCGAAGAAGCGATGCTGTACGGTGCTATGGTGACCTTTATGGGCTGGACGCTCTACGGGCTGGTTTCACCGCGCTTTGAACTGAAGAACAAAATGAGCTGACAAAAAAGCCCGGTGGCGCTCGCGCTTACCGGGCCTACAAAATCGAAGCAGTTGTAGGCCGGGCAAACGCAGTGCCGCCCGGCGCACAAACCGCAGTTATGCGTTTTTCAGCACTTCGCTGACAATCTCTACCGCTTCTTTCTCAATCTGCTGGCGGTGTTCCGCACCGAGGAAGCTTTCGCAGTAAATCTTGTAAGCATCTTCCGTACCGGATGGACGCGCCGCGAACCAGCCGTTCTCGGTCATCACCTTCAGACCGCCGATAGAGGCACCATTGCCCGGTGCCGCCGTCAGACGGGCGGTGATCGGGTCGCCTGCCAGGGTGCTGGCACTGACCATGTCAGGTGAGAGTTTAGAGAGCGCCGCTTTCTGGGCGGAGGAGGCAGAGGCCTGGAGACGGTTGTAGCTCGGCGCACCGAAACGGGCGGCCAGCTCATCGTAGTGCTCCTGCGGGTTCTTACCGGTGACGGCAGTGATCTCCGCCGCCAGCAGGCACATGATGATACCGTCTTTGTCGGTAGACCACGGCGTACCGTCGAAGCGCAGGAAGGAGGCACCCGCGCTCTCTTCGCCGCCAAAGCCGAAGCTGCCGTCGAACAGACCGTCTACAAACCACTTAAAGCCCACCGGCACTTCCACCAGCTTACGGCCCAGGTCGTTAACCACACGGTCGATCATTGCGGAGGAGACGAGGGTTTTACCGACGGCAACCTCTGCCCCCCACTGAGGACGATGCTGGAACAGGTAGTTGATCGCCACCGCCAGATAGTGGTTTGGATTCATCAGGCCCGCAGGCGTGACGATACCATGACGGTCGTAATCCGGGTCGTTGGCAAAGGCGAGGTCGAACTTGTCGCGCAGCGCCAGCAGGCCAGCCATCGCACACTCGGAGGAGCAGTCCATACGGATTGCACCATCTTTATCCAGGTGCATAAAGCGGAAGGTCTGATCGACATGATCGTTAACGATGGTCAGATCCAGCTTGTAGTGCTCCGCAATACGCTTCCAGTATTCAATACCGGAACCGCCCAGCGGGTCGACGCCCAGCTTAAGACCCGCTTTCTGGATCGCCGCCATGTCGACGATATCTGCCAGTCCTTCAACAAAAGGCTGCACCAGATCCTGCTCTTTCACGTGGCCGGAGGCCATCGCCTCGTCCAGAGAGATGCGCTTCACGCCTTTCAGGTCATCAGCCAGCAGCGCGTTGGCGCGATCTTCCACCACTTTCGTGACGTTAGTGTCAGCCGGGCCGCCGTTGGGTGGGTTGTATTTGATGCCGCCATCTTCTGGCGGGTTGTGGGACGGCGTGATCACAATGCCGTCAGCCTGCGCGCCGCCCTTCTGGTTATGCACCAGGATGGCGTTAGAAACGGCAGGGGTCGGCGTATAGCCGTTGTTTTCCTGAATGATGACATCCACGCCGTTGGCCGCCAGCACCTCCAGTACGGAGATAAACGCTGGCTCTGACAGGGCGTGTGTATCCTTACCCACGTAACACGGACCGGTGACGCCGTTTTTGGCACGCTCTTCCGCGATGGCCTGAGCAATGGCCAGAATATGCGGCTCGTTAAAGCTATGGCGTACCGCACTGCCGCGGTGCCCGGATGTACCAAACTTAACTGCGTGTTCTGCGTTGCCCACTTCCGGCTTCAGCACGTAATACTGTGCGGTAAGCTGGGCGACGTTAATCAAATCGCTCTGTTGTGCAGGTTGACCCGCACGATTGTGATTTGCCATTGCCTGGTCCTTCTGATGCAAGGGTTAGATAGTTCCGCAAACCTTATCAATCAATTCCACCGGGAACTGCATCGACTGCATGATGTGTTCGATCATGCTGCGTTTACGTCCGGTATTGGTATTGGTGATCACCCAGTACGGTGTACCAGGGAGGTGCTTGGGTTTAGTTTGATTGCCATTCTGTAACAGCGTTTGCTCGTCACCCGCGAAGTAGACACGCGTGCGACCATGCAGTGACTCCGTCGCATCGGCAAACGCGTTGTGATCCAGTGAATAGAGTGTAGTCAGCACCAGCATAAAGCGGTTAACTGCTTTCTTCTGCTCAGCGTATTCGTCAGAAAGCAGCAGTTCGCGCATCGCACGCACTTTGTCTTTTACCTGCGTCAGCGGCTTTTCCTGGACGACGGCAACGGGCTGGCGCGTCTCTTTGGGGGCTGGAGCGGCAGACTGCGAGGCGGCGGCCATTTTGAGCATGCGCCGTAAAATGTCGGACGCGCTCTCACCGATATGCCGCGTCTGGCTGGCAATATACTGATAGAGTTCGTCATCAACTTCGATTGTTTTCATCTTAATCCAGTGCGATATCTTATCTGAATACAAGTCGTTGGGAGTATAAGGTCAAAACCCAACAGCGGATAGCGTCAAGCCAGGATGGCGGCAAAAGTCAGAATTAACTGTTTCCTTGCAGCCGGGCGGCAGAATGGTCAACATGATACCCTAACCTGACATACGTAAAAAAAGAACTTTGCCATGAAATTGAATACCCGAGCGCAATCTGCACAATCGCCGCACAATAATTCTCCCATCGTCCTGGTGCATGGTCTGTTTGGTAGTCTGGATAATCTTGGCGTACTGGCACGGGATCTGGTGCAGGATCACGCGCTGCTGCAGGTAGATATGCGCAACCACGGCCTGTCGCCGCGCTCGCCGCAGATGACCTACGCCGATATGGCCCAGGATCTGCTGGATACGCTGAATGAGCATAATATTGAAAAAGCGACCCTGATTGGTCACTCCATGGGTGGCAAAGCGGTGATGGCGCTGACGGCGCTTGCGCCGGAGCGCATTGCGGGCCTGGTGGTGATCGACGTGGCGCCGGTGGATTACGATGTGCGCCGCCATGATGAGATCTTCGCCGCTATCAACGCCGTCACGGACGCTGGCGTTAGCACCCGCCAGCAGGCTGCCGCGCTGATGCGTGAGCATCTGAACGAAGAAGGCGTGGTGCAGTTTCTGCTGAAATCCTTCGTCGACGGCGAATGGCGCTTTAACGTGCCGGTGCTCTGGGATCAATATGACCAGATCGTCGGCTGGCAGCCGGTGCCGGCGTGGCCGCATCCGACGCTGTTTATTACCGGCGGCAACTCCCCGTATGTAACCGAAGCGTATCGCGATGCGCTACTGACGCAATTCCCTCAGGCGCGTGCGCATGTCATTGCCGGCGCCGGACACTGGGTTCATGCCGAAAAACCGGACGCGGTGCTGCGCGCTATCCGTCGTTACCTCGCCGACACGGCAAATTGATTAAAAAGAGAGCGACTGGTCGCCAGCGGGCCTCCAGTCGTTGGCGTGCCGTTTTCGGTGATGTATGATGGCGCGCTTATCGCCCGGGCATTAGCAGGGTGTCTTGTTTCCCCCGAAGTCTCAAAATCATGGCCAAAGAACACACGGACCGCACGACATTAGATCTGTTCGCGAATGAGCGTCGCCCGGGACGACCGAAAACCAATCCGCTTTCGCGTGATGAACAGCTGCGCATCAATAAGCGCAATCAGCTTAAACGCGATAAAAGCCGCGGGCTTAAACGCGTCGAGCTGAAACTGAACGCTGAAGCCGTCGATGCGCTGAACGAGCTGGCGAATGCCCGTGATATCAGCCGCAGTGAGCTGATTGAAGAGATGCTGATTGCGCAGCTCGAGATATGGCACGGCAAAGCGTAAGTCAGAAAACTCCCCTTCTTATTGCTTTCATGTAGCACAGAGTGCAGTCCTGGGTGATTGCAGTTTCCGCAGGCTTCTCTGTTCTGCTATGATTGCCCTTATCCGTGGCTAAATTGCGCCACCATACCATTAAGTTTCAAGAGGTTATTTTACTCATGGCAATCATCGGCATTTTTTTTGGCAGCGACACGGGTAATACCGAAAATATCGCAAAAAACATTCAAAAACAGCTAGGTAAAGACGTTGCCGATGTGCATGACATTGCGAAAAGCAGCAAAGAAGATATCGAAGGCTACGATATCCTGCTGCTGGGCATCCCTACCTGGTACTACGGTGAAGCGCAGTGCGACTGGGACGATTTCTTCCCGTCTCTGGAAGAGATCGATTTCAACGGCAAACTGGTTGCCCTGTTCGGCTGTGGCGATCAGGAAGATTACGCAGAGTACTTCTGCGACGCTCTCGGCACCATCCGCGATATCATTGAGCCGCGCGGCGCCGTAATCGTTGGTCACTGGCCAACTGCTGGCTACCACTTCGAAGCCTCTAAAGGTCTGGCCGATGATAACCACTTCGTGGGTCTTGCCATCGATGAAGATCGCCAGCCTGAACTGACCGCTGAGCGCGTAGAGAAATGGGTTAAGCAGGTTCGCGAAGAGCTGCACCTCGACGATATTCTCAACGCCTGATCACACTGCGGCGCAACGCCATAGTTGCGCCGCATTGATAGGTAATATCAATCAAAATAATTGCTACAAATTTTTAACTTTTCCTGCCATACCTGTACAATGATCCAGGTTCAAACGGGTCACCCTGTAACAAGTTTGTTGGCGGTACCACGTTTTTATAAGCATACTTTACTTGAGACTTGCAGTTTTCATTAGGTCATGGCAGTTCTATAATGAGACGCATTTCCCAGGTGCATTTTCTGTCACTTCTTCTTTAGAAGTGAATCGTTTAGCAACAGGACAGATTCCGCATGACTGACAACAACACCGCATTAAAGAAGGCCGGACTGAAAGTCACGCTTCCACGGTTAAAAATCCTGGAAGTGCTTCAGGGTCCGGATAACCATCATGTCAGTGCGGAAGACTTATACAAGCGTCTGATCGACATGGGCGAAGAGATTGGTCTGGCGACCGTTTACCGTGTACTGAACCAGTTCGACGATGCAGGCATCGTGACGCGTCACAACTTTGAAGGCGGGAAATCCGTATTTGAACTGACGCAGCAGCATCACCACGATCACCTGATTTGCCTGGATTGCGGCAAAGTGATCGAATTCAGCGACGACTCTATCGAATCACGTCAGCGTGAAATTGCCGCCCGTCATGGCATTCGTCTGACCAACCACAGTCTCTACCTCTATGGCCACTGTGCCGAAGGCGACTGCCGCGAAGATGATCACGCGCACGACGCGAAATAATTCATCCGCCTGCTCCGAGCCAACCTGACGGTTGGCTTTTTTATGCCTGTCATAATGTAAAAAGCCCGGTGGCGCTGCGCTTACACGGGCCTACGGGTGATTTCACCCTGGTAGACCCGGTGAGCATCGCGCCACCGGGCGTTAAAAACAGCGAATTACTTGCTGTTATTACTGCGAATTTCCTGCCAGATTTTGTCGCAATTTTTGGTCACGTCCTGATTGTTACCCGTTTTGCGCGCCATAATACAGGCCTGGTAATCCGCCACTCGCACGCTTTCCTGGGTGGCAAACTGTTCGTGCTTCTTCTCCTGGCGCAGCACGTTCAGCACGCTCTGGCAGGCTTCGATTTTTTCTGGCGAACCTTCAGCGGTATTGATACAGGCGCTGTAGGCCTCTTTCAGACGGGTGTCTTCTCTCTGGGTCTGGGGTTGTGCGCAGGCGGCCAGTCCTGATGCCAGCAGCGCAACCAGTACGAATTTTTTCAGCATAGCAGTCTCCAGTCGGCGGGGTTATCCCCCGCCGGGTGAGTCATCAGAAGATGGTGAACGGGGCGATAACCATAAACTTCACGTCTCGCTCATCCTGGAAGATGTTGCCGTAACCGCCGCCGTAGCTTGGGATGTCGGAGTGGTTGTCATACTGCGTGAAGTGCAGTTTGAACATGGTGCCTTTCGCGCGACCGTCCTGCAGGGTGTAGATCGCATCCAGGCTATAGGCAGACTCTTTGATCTTGTTAGAGGCGATATCTTCACGCTGGCCCGCGCTGTTGATCAGCCAGTCTGCTGGTTTTGCATCCCAGGCGTAAACATAAGAAGCACCGACGCTCCAGCCTGCGAGGTTCCAGTTGCTCAGGTCATACATCGCGCCGAAGAAGACCGCTTTTTCGCCATTGGCGTTGAAGTCGGAGCGGTTATCCCACCACACGTCCAGACGACCGTTGGACGAAGCATAGGTTGGGGTCATGCGCTGCAGGAAATAGCCCTGCTGCCCTTCCGCCTTAACGTAAGTCCCTTCCAGACGTAAGTCGACCTGACCGACCTTATAACCCAGGGTCAGCGCCTGCAGCCATGCCGTGCCGTCGTAGATATCGTTCACGGTGCCGCTATCGGCTTTATCACGCGTGCCGTAGAACTGGTAGCTGGTAGAGAGGGGGCCGCCCACGATATCCAGTTTGTAGCTCGCTTTGGCAAAGTACTGATCGATGAAGCCTTCCGCCTGGCCAAACGCGGCTTCCAGAATCAGGTTATTTTTGAAATCGTACTTCGCGCCAAATGAGTGGAGATAATCAACGCGGGTTTTTCTGTCATTTTGATAGAACTTGTCCATCTCAAGATGCCACGGCGCTTTGTACTCGTTGGTCCACATATACGAGAAACTCAGCGCCCCGCTGTCGCCGTAGTCAAAGTTTGCCCCGGCTTCGGCACCCTGGTAGGTACCTGGCATAAAGCTCCAGTGTGGCGCTAACAGGGTCTGGCCGGTTGGTTGCAGCCAGCCGCCGCGCGCCCAGACCGGACCGTATTTAAATTTTGCTGCCGCTTTATACAGGCTGATTCCGCTCTTATCGCCGGACCAGTCCTCTTTGTAGGCTTTGTTGCTGGAGGAGAACGCAATTTCGTTCGGGTGGCCGCTGTCGCCATTTTCCGCCATTTCAATGGCCGTGAACGCAGCAAGATCAAGACCGAACATATCGGCGGCATAGCCGGACTGGAAATCGAGGTTGGCGTTCCAGGTGGAGTGAGCCAGGTTAGTTTTATATTTATCTGCTTCGACATCTTTACGGTCACGTTCACGCTGCCAGTAATAAATACCGCCCGTGAGCGTGGAATCATCAATAAAACCTTCGGCCTGGGCTTTCGGAGAAACCATCCAGCCTGACATTGCTGTTACACCGGCAATAGCCAGCGCTAGCGCACTACGTTTGCCACTGAACGTACGCATAATTAATCCTCTTTGACGTATTTAAAGCGCCTAAAACGGCGAAAAACAAAAAGTAAAAAGTGGAGGTAACCAGAAATACCCGCTTACATCTCCTCTCTGTAGACTATTTTTCGCGACGCGAATTATCAATGCTTTTCAGCGATCAAACGTCAGGATTATGACAAAGCGCACATATTTGATTGCTAATTGTAACAAAGCAAAGGAAGAAGAATATTTTATTAAAATAACAGGAATAATTAGCGAGTTATTTTTAACAGGCAGGCATTAAACAGCCATTCTGATAGCTATTACGGTGAATTTGCGAAAAGGAAGAAAAAGCGAACAGTTTTAAGAAAGGGAATTAATTCGCAACGCGAACATATGGTTAAATTCTGACCCGATTGTCTGGCAAAAAAAACGCCGCAATGCGCGGCGTTTATCAGAAAATGATCGGTTATTCGCCGACTTTCGTCCAGGTATCACGCAGACCAACGGTACGGTTAAACACCAGTTTATCGGCTGTGGCGTAGCGGCTGTCGAGGCAGAAGTAACCTTCGCGCTCAAACTGATACGCATTGCCGGCAACAGCCCCTTTCAGGGATGGCTCCGCAAAGCCCTGCTTGATCACCAGCGACTCCGGGTTAATGACCTCCAGGAAGTCCTCTGCGGCACCCGGGTTTGGCACGCTGAAGAGGCGATCGTACAGACGGATCTCAACCGGCAGCGCATGTGCCGCGCTGACCCAGTGGATAACGCCTTTCACCTTGCGGCCATCGGCAGGATCTTTGCTCAGAGTCTCGGCATCGTAGCTGCAGAAGATCGTGGTGATAGTGCCTTCAGCATCTTTTTCAACACGCTCAGCTTTGATCACGTAGGCATTACGCAGGCGCACTTCTTTGCCCAGCACCAGGCGTTTGTACTGCTTGTTCGCTTCTTCGCGGAAGTCGGCGCGATCGATCCAGATCTCTGCGCTGAACGGCACTTCACGGCTACCCATCTCCGGCTTGCTCGGATGGTTCGGCATGGTCACCAGCTCGCTTTCGCCCTGAGGATAGTTTTCGATAACCAGCTTAACCGGATCGATAACAGCCATCGCGCGCGGCGCATTGTCGTTCAGATCTTCGCGAATGCAGGATTCCAGCGACGCCATCTCAATGGTGTTGTCCTGCTTGGTCACGCCGATGCGTTTGCAAAACTCGCGGATAGATGCGGCGGTATAGCCACGACGACGCAGACCGGAGATGGTTGGCATACGCGGGTCATCCCAGCCTTCAACGTGCTTGTCGGTAACCAGCAGGTTCAGCTTACGCTTGGACATCACGGTGTATTCCAGATTCAGACGAGAGAATTCGTACTGACGCGGATGCACCGGAATGGAGATGTTATCCAGCACCCAGTCATACAGACGACGGTTGTCCTGGAACTCCAGCGTACATAAGGAGTGAGTAATGCCTTCCAGCGCATCGCTGATGCAGTGGGTGAAGTCGTACATTGGGTAGATGCACCACTTGCTGCCGGTCTGATGGTGATCGGCAAACTTAATGCGGTACAGCACCGGGTCACGCATCACGATAAATGGTGAGGCCATATCGATTTTAGCGCGCAGGCAGGCTTTACCCTCTTCGAAGCCACCGGCACGCATTTTTTCAAACAGCGCCAGGTTCTCTTCCACGCTGCGATCGCGGTACGGGCTGTTTTTGCCCGGCGCGGTCAGCGTGCCGCGGTATTCGCGGATTTCGTCAGCGGAAAGCTCGTCAACGTAGGCCAGACCTTTGTTGATCAGCTCTACGGCGTAAGCATACAGCTGGTCAAAATAGTCGGAGGAGTAGCAGATGTCGCCAGACCAGTTGAAGCCCAACCATTGCACGTCGTTCTTAATGGACTCTACGTATTCGATATCTTCTTTCACCGGGTTGGTGTCATCGAAACGCAGGTTGCATTGACCCTGATAGTCCTGCGCGATGCCGAAGTTCAGGCAGATCGATTTCGCATGACCAATATGCAGGTAGCCATTCGGCTCCGGCGGGAAACGGGTATGAACTGTGGTGTGCTTACCAGTGGCCAGATCTTCATCAATGATCTGACGGATAAAGTTGCTCGGGCGGGCTTCAGCCTCACTCATCGTGGATTCCTCAAAGCGTAAACGACGTATAACGGCATATGATCTTATAAGCCGGGCGTAGTGACAACCTTTAGTTACGCAAAAAACGGTCCCGGAAGAGAATTATGAGGGCGATTGCTGCAAAAAAAAGCGGCGGGGATATCCCCGCCGCTCAGGCACTAACGCTTACTCAGGAGCACTTATTTGCCTTTAATTTCATACAGAGGTGTCTGACCGGCCACAACCTGACCCTGCGCCTTAATGACCAGGCCGCTGAAGTCATCGATATTGCTGCAGACAACCGGGCTAATCATCGAGCGCGCGTTGGCGTTCAGGTAGTCGAGATCCATCTCCAGAACCGGCTGACCCGCCACCACTTCCGCACCCTCTTCGACCAGGCGTTTGAAGCCCTGGCCACCCAGCGCTACGGTATCGATGCCCATGTGGACAACGATCTCCGCCCCTTTGTCGGTTTCCAGGCAGAACGCGTGGTTGGTATTGAAGATTTTAACGATGGTGCCCGCCGCAGGCGACACAACGGTTTTCTCCGTTGGTTTAACCGCGACACCGTCACCCACGGCTTTACTGGCGAAGGCTTCATCAGGAACCTGCTCCAGAGCCACCACCTCACCGGTGACTGGCGAAACCAGTGCGGCAATGGTTACCGCATTTGGCACCGCCTGCGGTTTCGCAACCGGCGCGTCAGCCACGGGTGCGCTATCCGTTGAGGCAGCAGCGACCGGCCCACGGGCAACCACTTTTTTCATTTCGTCGCCGATAGATTCGGCCTTCGCACCCACGATAACCTGGATGGTTTGTTTGTTCAGTTTCACCACACCAGACGCGCCCAGGCGTTTACACATGGCATCGCTCACGCGCGCAGAGTCGCCAACGGTCAGACGCAGGCGGGTAATACAGGCATCAATGGCTTTCAGGTTATCGGTACCGCCTACAGCGGCAATGTAGCTGGTTGCCAGCTGAGTTAAACCTTCTTCGGTATTGCTGTTTGCTTCACTGGTTACGACGTCATCTTTTGTCTCTTCACGGCCCGGCGTTTTGAGGTTAAACATACGAATAACCGCGCTGAACAGGAGGAAGTAGATAACGAAGAACACCAGGCCCATCACCATCAGCATCCAGACATTGCTGCTTGCCGCCGGCAGGTTGTACATCAACACGTAGTCGATAGCGCCTGCGGAGAAGGAGAAGCCAGCATGGATACCCAGAAGAGTGGCCACAAACAGGCTGATACCGGTCAGGAAGGCGTGCATGAGATACAGCAGCGGCGCCAGGAACATGAACAGGAATTCCAGTGGCTCGGTCACGCCGGTCAGGAAGGCCGTGATCGCAACGGACAGCAGCATACCGCCAACCATTGGGCGACGCTCTTTCGGCGCAGCCAGGTACATTGCCAGCGCAGCGCCAGGCAGACCAAACATCATGATTGGGAAGAAGCCGGACATGAACATGCCCGCGGTGCCGTCGCCTGCGTAGAAACGGTTGATATCACCGTGGAACACGGCACCCGCCGCGTTGGTGAACTCACCAATCTGGAACCAGGCGATGGTGTTCAGCACCTGATGCAGACCCGTTGGGATCAGCAGACGGTTGATGAAACCGAAGATACCCGCACCCATTGCGCCCGCGGAAACGATCCACTCGCCACCCGCATGGATAGCGTGCTGCACCGGTGGCCACACGTAGCCAAAGATGGCGGCAAGGATCAGACAGAAAAAGCCCGTCGCGATCGGCACGAAACGTTTTCCGCCGAAGAAGCTCAGGAAGTCAGGGAGTTTGATACCTGCCCAGCGGTTGTAGACGGCACCACCGACGAGACCGGTAATGATACCCGCCAGTACGCCCATGTTGATTTCAGGGTTGATGGTCACCATCGCTTTCGTGAGGATGAAGTAACCCACGGCCCCGGCCAGTGCCGCAGCACCAGCGCTGTCTTTTGACCAGCTTGACGCCACACCGATGGCAAAAATCAGCGCCAGGTTGTCAAAAATTGCGCCGCCAGCCTGAGCAATAAACGGCACGTTAAGAAGATCGGGTTGCCCGAATCGCAGCAGGAGCGCTGCAACCGGTAGCACGGCGATAGGGAGCTGCAAAGCCCTACCGAGGCGCTGGAAAAAACCTAAAATATTCATCCTATTCCCCCTACGAGACCCTTTGTTAAGGCTCGCGCATAAACTATGTTTTTTATTGTGTAACGAACGATAAATACAGTTGATGATTCACTGGCTTTGAGAGTGTCTGAAAAATTAATTCGTATCGCAAATTAAACGCGTACTTTTTGTGAGTTTTGTCACCAAATATTGTTTCTTCCCCTCCCCTGTACTGGCAAACAGTGAAAACTTATTTTATGATACGAAAAATCAGGACGGATTGACCCCTCTCGGTGTGAAACAGGTTAGGCTTATATCATACCCCGACAAGCAATCCGCCAACTTTTACTAAAACTTCAGAGGTGAATAATGAGACTGATCCCCCTGGCAACCGCAGAACAAGTCGGCAAATGGGCTGCTCGCCATATCGTACAACGTATCAACGCGTTCAAACCGACAGCCGATCGTCCTTTTGTACTGGGTCTGCCTACCGGTGGCACACCTCTTACCGCCTATAAAGCACTGGTTGAGATGCATAAAGCGGGCCAGGTTAGCTTTGAACATGTTGTCACTTTCAACATGGACGAGTATGTAGGCCTGCCAAAAGAGCACCCGGAGAGCTACCATAGCTTCATGCACCGGAACTTCTTTGATCACATTGATATTAAACCGGAAAATATTAATCTGCTGGACGGAAATGCCCCGGATATTGATGCAGAGTGCCGTCATTACGAAGAAAAAATCCGTGCTTACGGTAAAATCCACCTGTTCATGGGTGGCGTCGGTAACGACGGTCATATCGCCTTCAACGAACCTGCTTCTTCTCTGGCCTCCCGTACCCGTATCAAAACCCTGACACATGACACCCGTGTGGCAAACTCCCGTTTCTTTGATGGCGACGTTAATCAGGTACCAAAATATGCCCTGACCGTTGGCGTGGGTACCCTGCTGGATGCGGAAGAAGTGATGATTCTGGTGCTGGGCAGCGTAAAAGCGCAGGCGCTGCAGGCGGCGGTAGAAGGCAACGTCAACCACATGTGGACCATCAGCTGTCTGCAGCTGCATCCGAAAGCCGTTGTGGTATGCGATGAACCGTCTACCATGGAACTGAAAGTGAAGACGTTGAAGTATTTCAACGAATTAGAAGCAGAAAATATTAAAGGTCTGTAATGTGACGCCGTCTCTGCCTGCAGAGACGGCATGCTATTTTTAAACCGGGGGTCGTTATGTACGCTTTAACCCACGGTCGGATTTATACCGGCCATGAAATTCTGGATGACCATGCGATCGTTATCGCCAATGGCCTGATTGAACGTGTCTGCCCACTGGCCGAACTGCCAGCGGACATTGAACAACGCTCGCTCAATGGAGCAATCATCTCCCCCGGTTTTATCGACGTACAGCTTAACGGCTGTGGCGGCGTGCAGTTCAACGATACCGCCGAAGCCGTCACCGTTGAAACGCTGGAAATTATGCAGCGCGCCAATGAAAAATCGGGCTGCACCAGCTACCTGCCGACGCTTATTACCACCAGCGACGACCTGATGAAGCAAGGCGTTCGCGTGATGCGTGAATATCTGGCGAAATATCCACACCAGGCGCTGGGTCTGCACCTTGAGGGGCCGTGGCTGAATATTGTCAAGAAAGGCACCCATAATCCTGATTACGTCCGTAAACCTGACGGTGAACTGGTTGATTTTCTCTGTGCCAACGCGGATGTGATCACCAAAGTGACCCTGGCGCCAGAAATGGTCGATCCTGAGGTGATCCGCAAGCTGGCGGGCGCAGGTATTGTGGTCTCTGCAGGGCATTCCAACGCCACGCTAAAAGAGGCCAAAGTGGGCTTCCGCGCCGGTATCACCTTCGCGACCCATCTTTATAATGCTATGCCTTATATTACCGGACGCGAACCCGGTCTCGCCGGGGCGATCTTCGACGAACCAGATGTCTATTGCGGCATTATTGTTGACGGTTTACATGTCGATTACGCCAACGTGCGTAACGCTAAGCGCCTGAAAGGTGACAAACTGTGTCTGGTAACAGACGCCACGGCACCAGCTGGGGCAAATATTGAACAGTTCATTTTTGCTGGTAAAACAATATACTACCGGAATGGACTCTGTGTGGATGAGAACGGAACGTTAAGCGGCTCGGCTCTGACCATGATCGAAGGCGTGCGCAATCTGGTTGAACATTGCAGCATTGCCCTCGATGAAGTGCTGCGTATGGCAACGCTCTATCCGGCACGCGCGATAGGCGTAGATAAACAGCTGGGCAGTATTGCACCGGGGATGGTCGCTAACCTCACCGCATTCACACACGATTATAAAATCATCAAGACCATCGTTAATGGTAACGAGGTCGTTACAGAGTAAGCGAAAGTATGACACCTGGCGGACAAGCTCAAATTGGCAACGTTGATCTGGTAAAACAGCTGAACAGTGCGGCGGTTTATCGACTGATTGACCAGCACGGACCCATCTCGCGGATTCAGATTGCAGAACAGAGCCAACTTGCCCCCGCCAGCGTGACGAAAATTACCCGTCAGCTTATTGAGCGCGGGCTGATTAAAGAAGTGGATCAGCAGGCCTCCACCGGAGGCCGTCGCGCTATCTCAATTGTTACCGAAACCCGTCATTTCCACGCCATTGGCGTGCGCCTTGGACGTCATGACGCCACCCTGACGCTCTACGATCTCAGCAGTAAGGCCATTGCTGAAGAGCACTATGCCCTGCCGGAACGCACTCAGGAGACCCTCGAACATGCGCTGCTTAACGCCATCGAGCTGTTTATCGAATCCTGCCAGCGCAAAATCCGCGAGCTGATTGCCATTTCGGTGATCCTGCCCGGGCTCGTCGATCCCGAAAGCGGCGTGATCCGCTATATGCCGCATATTCAGGTCGAAAACTGGGCGCTGATCGACGCGCTGGAAAAGCGTTTCGCCGTAACCTGCTTTGTGGGTCACGATATCCGCAGCCTGGCGCTGGCCGAGCACTACTTTGGTGCAAGTCAGGATTGTGAAGACTCAATTCTGGTGCGCGTTCACCGCGGTACGGGTGCCGGTATTATCTCTAATGGCCGCATTTTTATTGGCCGTAACGGTAACGTGGGCGAGATTGGCCACATTCAGGTTGACCCGCTGGGTGAGCGCTGCCACTGCGGCAACTTTGGCTGTCTGGAAACCGTCGCTGCCAACGCCGCCATTGAGCAGCGGGTGCGCCATCTGCTGGAGCAGGGTTATCAGAGCCGCGTCACGCTCGATGACTGTAAAATCAGCGCCATCTGCCGGGCGGCCAATAAGGGCGACGCGTTAGCCAGTGAAGTGATTGAGCAGGTTGGCCGTCATCTGGGCAAAACCATTGCCATCGCCATCAACCTGTTTAACCCACAAAAAGTGGTGATCGCCGGTGAAATTACCGAGGCCGAAAAAGTGCTGCTGCCTGCCATCGAAGGGTGCATCAATACCCAGGCGCTGAAGGCGTTTCGCCAGAACCTGCCGGTGGTTCGCTCCGCGCTGAACGACCGTTCCGCGATTGGCGCTTTTGCCCTGGTAAAACGCGCCATGCTTAACGGTATCCTGTTGCAGCGTTTGCTGGAAAGCTGACAGCGCTTTATAGTGACGCCTTCTTTTTTTGATGTCGGGAAGTTCATGACCATTAAGAATGTTATTTGTGATATCGACGGCGTGCTGATGCACGACAACGTTGCCGTGCCGGGCGCAGCAGAGTTTCTTAACGGCATCATGGAAAAGGGTATGCCGCTGGTGCTGCTCACCAACTTCCCGTCGCAGACCGGACAGGATCTGGCGAACCGTTTTGCCACCGCCGGTATCGATGTGCCCGCCAGCGTCTTCTATACCTCGGCAATGGCCACCGCAGATTTCCTGAAGCGTCAGGAAGGCAAAAAAGCGTATGTAGTCGGTGAAGGCGCACTGATCCATGAACTGTACAAAGCGGGCTTTACCATCACCGACGTCAATCCCGACTTTGTTATCGTTGGCGAAACGCGCTCCTATAACTGGGAGATGATGCACAAGGCGGCCTTCTTTGTCGCCAACGGCGCCCGCTTTATCGCCACCAACCCGGATACCCATGGCCGCGGCTTTTATCCGGCCTGCGGCGCGCTCTGTGCCGGTATTGAGAAGATGACTGGCCGCATGCCGTTTTATGTTGGTAAGCCCAGCCCGTGGATCATTCGTGCGGCACTCAACACAATGCAGGCCCATTCGGAAGATACGGTGATTGTGGGCGATAACCTGCGCACCGATATTCTGGCCGGCTTCCAGGCCGGGCTGGAAACCATCCTGGTCCTGTCGGGGGTATCCACCCTGGACGATATCGATTCGATGCCGTTCCGACCAAGCTGGATTTACCCCTCGGTCGCGGAAATTGATGTCCTGTAACCCAAAACCACGTCTCCGGACGTGGTTTTTTCATTTTGCCTCGTCAAAAATAGAAATCCATCTAATAAAAAACGCCTTTTACTGAATAAACATCAATAATCCAGCTTAAGGCGTACGCTTTTTTCAACATTCATCAACAGGTATTGCACTTTTTTCTTTTTGCCCGGCAAATCGCTTGCCGCCCCTCCGCTTTTGCGGCATTTTCATAAGCAAGCAACATCACACTGCAACAGGGTTAATGGAGAAGGTTATGTGTTCAATTTTCGGCGTACTGGATATCAAAACTGACGCAGGCGAACTGCGTAAAAAAGCACTGGAACTCTCCCGTCTGATGCGCCATCGCGGCCCGGACTGGTCCGGTGTCTACGCCAGCGATAAAGCCATCCTGGCGCACGAGCGTCTGTCGATTGTGGATGTCAATGCCGGTGCCCAGCCGTTATATAACGAGAAAAAAACCCATGCCCTGGCGGTCAACGGTGAAATCTACAACCACCAGGCGCTGCGCGCGGAGTACGGCGATCGCTACACCTTCCAGACCGGTTCTGACTGCGAAGTGATCCTGGCCCTCTACCAGGAGAAAGGGCCCGAGTTCCTCGACGATCTGCAGGGTATGTTTGCCTTTGCGCTGTACGATAGCGAAAAAGATGCGTACCTGATTGGCCGCGACCACATCGGGATTATCCCGCTCTATATGGGCCATGATGAGCACGGCAACTTCTATGTTGCCTCTGAAATGAAAGCCCTGGTGCCGGTTTGCCGCACCATCAAAGAGTTCCCGGCAGGCAGCTATCTGTGGAGCCAGGATGGCGAAATTCGCCAGTACTATCAGCGCGACTGGTTCGATTACGATGCCGTTAAAGACAACGTCACCGATAAAAACGAGCTGCGCCAGGCGCTGGAAGGTTCAGTGAAAAGCCACCTGATGTCGGACGTGCCTTACGGCGTGCTGCTCTCCGGCGGTCTGGATTCATCCGTTATCTCGGCGATCACCAAAAAGTATGCCGCACGTCGCGTGGAAGATCAGGAGCGCTCCGAAGCCTGGTGGCCGCAGCTGCACTCCTTCGCCGTCGGCCTGGAAGGATCCCCGGACCTGAAAGCCGCGCAGGAGGTGGCAAATCACCTGGGCACCGTGCACCATGAGATCCACTTTACGGTGCAGGAAGGGCTGGATGCGATCCGCGACGTTATCTATCACATTGAAACCTATGATGTGACCACCATCCGCGCCTCCACGCCGATGTACCTGATGTCCCGTAAAATCAAGGCTATGGGCATTAAAATGGTACTTTCCGGCGAAGGTTCTGACGAAGTGTTCGGCGGCTACCTCTACTTCCATAAAGCGCCGGATGCCAAAGAGCTGCACGAAGAGACCGTGCGTAAACTGCAGGCCCTGCACATGTTTGACTGCGCCCGTGCCAACAAAGCGATGTCTGCATGGGGTGTTGAAGCGCGCGTTCCCTTCCTGGATAAAAAATTCCTCGACGTGGCCATGCGTATCAACCCGCAGGACAAAATGTGCGGCAACGGTAAGATGGAGAAACACGTTCTGCGCGAATGCTTCGAATCTTACCTGCCTGCAAGCGTGGCATGGCGTCAGAAAGAGCAGTTCTCTGACGGCGTAGGGTACAGCTGGATCGACACCCTGAAAGAGGTGGCAGCGAAGCAGATTTCCGATCAGCAACTGGAAACCGCCAGCTTCCGCTTCCCGTACAACACGCCGGGTTCGAAAGAAGCCTATCTGTACCGTGAGATCTTCGAAGAGCTGTTCCCGCTGCCAAGCGCAGCAGAGTGTGTTCCTGGCGGTCCTTCCGTCGCCTGCTCCTCGGCGAAAGCCATTGAGTGGGATGAAGCTTTCAAAACCATGAACGATCCATCAGGTCGTGCCGTGGGTGTGCATCAGTCCGCCTATAAGTAATCAGTCAGATCGCCATGAGGCCCTTCGGGGCCTCTTTTTTTGCCTCGCGTTTCGCTGGACAAAAACGATTAATAACCAATAATTGCCGAATATTCGGTCACGCTGTTCGCAACCTAACCAAACAGTCACATTCCAGACATTTTCGTTGAAAAAGGTGTTGACGCTGCAAGGGTCTATACGCATAATGCGCCCCGCAACGCCGATAAGGTAACGCGAAAAAAAGATGGCTACGTAGCTCAGTTGGTTAGAGCACATCACTCATAATGATGGGGTCACAGGTTCGAATCCCGTCGTAGCCACCATCTTTTTTGCGGGAGTGGCGAAATTGGTAGACGCACCAGATTTAGGTTCTGGCGCCGCAAGGTGTGCGAGTTCAAGTCTCGCCTCCCGCACCATTCCCAGGTAAGCGTTGCACGGATGGGGTATCGCCAAGCGGTAAGGCACCGGTTTTTGATACCGGCATTCCCTGGTTCGAATCCAGGTACCCCAGCCATATTTCTTCGATTTTGCGGTTCTCCGCGGTTATTGGGGTATCGCCAAGCGGTAAGGCACCGGTTTTTGATACCGGCATTCCCTGGTTCGAATCCAGGTACCCCAGCCATCGAAGAAAGCAGTCTGGCTACGTAGCTCAGTTGGTTAGAGCACATCACTCATAATGATGGGGTCACAGGTTCGAATCCCGTCGTAGCCACCATATCAGCTTGTATCGATTCCGGTCGGTAAAGCAAAAAAATTGTTGGGGTATCGCCAAGCGGTAAGGCACCGGATTCTGATTCCGGCATTCCGAGGTTCGAATCCTCGTACCCCAGCCAATTTAAAAAGTCGTTAAGGTGTTTGTTTAACGCAATTGGGGTGTCGCCAAGCGGTAAGGCTCTGGTTTCTGATACCAGCATTCCGGGGTTCGAATCCCTGCACCCCAGCCACATAAAAAAAGCTCGCTTCGGCGAGCTTTTTGCTTTTCTGCGTTCCCGAACTGAACAAGCCGGGTGGCGGCTTCGCCTTACCCGGCCCAGGGAATGTCTAGAGCCCTAAGGCGTACTTCAGCGCCTGACGTTTCAGTCCACCGGCGCGCTGTGCCGCCATCAATCCCACATTACGCAGGATGCGCAGCGGCCCGAGATCGTTGCTGAACCCGGCGTAAAAGAGATCCATCCCGGACTGCATAATAAAGTTATCTGCCATCCGTCGCGTCTGATAACGCTTAAGCACCTGATGGCTGGCCCAGGCTTCGCCGTGGCTGCGGGCATTACTGAGTACATCTATCAGCGCTTCGACGTCGCGATAGCCCAGGTTAACCCCCTGCCCCGCCAGCGGATGAATGGTGTGCGCCGCATCGCCGACCAGCGCCAGCCCTTCGCGGGCATACTTCAGCGCATGACGACGCGTCAGGGGGAATGCCCCTGCGGCGACCGGCGTGACCTTACCCAGACGCGACGGGAAATGGTGGGCGATTTCGCGCTGCAGCTGTTCCATTGAGAGCCCCTGCAGCTGGCGGATCCGCGCGGGGGTGTCATACCACACCAGGGATGCCCAACGGTCAAACAGCGGTAAAAACGCGTGCGGACCGTTCGGGGTGAAATGCTGCCAGGTGCTGTCACCCGGATCGTTCTCACAGGCGACGGTGATCAGCATGCAGGATTGCTGATATTGCCAGGCGTGAATGCCGATCCCGGCCAGCTCGCGCACCCGGGAATTTGCGCCGTCGGCCCCAACCAGCAGTTTTACCGCCAGCTGCTCGCCATTATCCAGCTCAATCAGATGCTGATCGTTGTGGCGGTGGAGCGCCTTCACCGACGCAGGAACGCGCAGCGTCACCTGCGGATGCGCCTCCAGCGCCTGCCAGAGCGCCTGTTGCAGCACCCTATTTTCAACCATGTAACCCAGCAGCGGGAGTTTCATCTCCGCGGCGTCAAACACCACGTGGGCGTTTTCCCACTCCCAGGTCTCCAGGCGACGATACGGATGCGCGCGCATGGCCAGCACCGCGTCCCATACCCCCAGCCCACGAAGCAGATCAACTGACGCGGCGCTGATCGCCGAAATGCGTACATCCGGCTGCTGTGACGCGTCAAAAGCAGCAGGTGGTGCCTGTTCGATAACGGTGACGTCGAACCCGTGTTGCGCCAGCCCCAGCGCCAGCGCCCCGCCGACCATACCGCCGCCGACGACGGCGATCCCGGCTTGTTGGATAGTCATGGTCATTTGTCCTTATTTGATAATCTCCTAAGTTTACCGGATTTTTTTGGCCTTGAGGCTGACAACCTTCATACTGGTCACAACCGCACCAAAGCATTACAATACGCGCCCTGCAATCCTGAGCATGAGCAAGTCGATGACAAAAAAACTCCATATTAAAACCTGGGGCTGTCAGATGAACGAATACGATTCATCCAAGATGGCCGATCTGCTGGATGCCACCCATGGGTATCAACTCACCGACGTGGCGGAAGAGGCAGATGTGCTGCTGCTGAATACCTGCTCAATCCGTGAGAAGGCGCAGGAAAAAGTCTTTCACCAGTTAGGTCGCTGGAAGCTCCTCAAGCAGAAAAACCCGGATATCATCATCGGCGTTGGCGGCTGTGTTGCCTCGCAAGAAGGGAAGCTGATTCGTCAGCGCGCCCACTACGTCGACATTATTTTTGGTCCGCAGACCCTGCACCGTCTGCCGGAGATGATCAACGCCGTACGCGGAAGCGGTAATCGCAAAGCGATTATTGACGTCAGCTTCCCGGAAATCGAAAAATTTGACCGTCTGCCGGAACCGCGCGCAGATGGCCCGACCGCCTTCGTCTCCATCATGGAAGGCTGCAATAAATACTGTACTTACTGCGTGGTGCCTTATACCCGCGGCGAAGAAGTCAGCCGTCCTTGCGACGACATCCTGTTTGAGATCGCCCAACTGGCGGCACAGGGTGTGCGCGAAGTGAACCTGCTCGGGCAGAACGTTAACGCCTGGCGCGGCGAGAACTATGACGGCAGCACCGGCTCGTTTGCTGAACTGCTGCGTCTGGTGGCGGCGATTGACGGTATCGACCGCATCCGCTTTACCACCAGCCACCCGATCGAATTTACCGATGACATCATCGAGGTTTACCGCGATACGCCAGAGCTGGTGAGCTTCCTGCATCTGCCAATCCAGTGTGGTTCTGACCGCGTACTGAACCTGATGGGCCGCACCCACACCGTGCTGGAATATAAAGCGATTATCCGCAAGCTGCGTGAAGCGCGCCCGGATATTCAGATAAGCTCTGACTTCATCGTCGGCTTCCCGGGGGAAACGGACGACGATTTTGAACGCACCATGAAGGTGATTGGTGATGTGAACTTCGACGTGAGTTACAGCTTCATCTTCTCGGCGCGTCCAGGGACGCCTGCCGCCGATATGGTTGACGACGTGCCGGAAGAGGTGAAAAAGCAGCGTCTCTATATTCTGCAGGATCGCATTAACCAGCAGGCCAACGCCTGGAGCCGCCGGATGCTCGGCACCGTGCAGCGTGTACTGGTAGAAGGCACTTCACGTAAGAGCATCATGGAGCTCTCTGGCCGTACGGAGAACAACCGCGTGGTGAACTTCGAAGGTACGCCGGATCTGGTGGGCAAGTTCGTCGATATTGAGATCCTCGAGGTGCTGACCAACTCCCTGCGTGGCAAACTGGTGCGCACCGAAGATGAAATGGGCCTGCGCGTCGCCCAGTCGCCGGAATCGGTGATTGCCCGTACCCGTAAAGAAAACGATCTCGGCGTCAGCGTTTATCAGCCGTGATCCTTCGGCCTGTCGTTTCTGACAGGCCTTGTATTTCCCCCTGCTCTCCCCCATATCCTTCGCAATGCTTGCGCCTTTATTCCGTGGCGTGAATACTTTCATAAGACAGACCCACTGCCCTATGACACCCGAGACATTAAGAGGAACGGTTTGAATATAGACACACGTGAAATTACCCTTGAGCCAGCAGACAACGCTCGCCTGCTGAGCCTGTGCGGGCCGTTTGATGACAACATCAAACATCTGGAGCGACGTCTGGGTATCGAGATTAATCGTCGCGATAACCAGTTCAAACTCACCGGACGCGCCATTTGCGTCAATGCCGCTGCGGATATTCTCCGTAGTCTGTACGTTGATACCGCGCCGATGCGCGGTGAAACTCAGGATATTGAGCCGGAACAGATCCATCTGGCGATCAAAGAATCGCGAGTGCTGGAGCAGAGCGCGGAGAGCGTGCCGGAATTCGACAAGGCTATCCACATTCAGACCAAGCGTGGCGTCATTAAGCCGCGCACGCCAAACCAGGCGCAGTACATCGCCAATATCCTCGATCATGACATCACCTTCGGTGTCGGCCCGGCAGGTACTGGTAAAACCTACCTTGCGGTGGCTGCTGCCGTGGATGCCCTTGAGCGCCAGGAGATCCGCCGCATTCTGCTCACCCGTCCGGCCGTTGAAGCGGGCGAGAAGCTGGGCTTCCTGCCTGGCGATCTGAGCCAGAAGGTCGATCCTTACCTGCGCCCGCTGTACGATGCGCTGTTTGAGATGCTTGGCTTTGAGAAGGTCGAAAAACTGATTGAACGTAACGTCATCGAAGTGGCTCCGCTGGCCTATATGCGTGGCCGTACCCTGAACGATGCGTTCATCATCCTGGATGAGAGCCAGAACACCACCATCGAACAGATGAAGATGTTCCTGACCCGTATTGGCTTTAACTCCAAAGCGGTGATCACCGGCGATATCACCCAGGTTGACCTGCCACGCAGCACCAAGTCGGGTCTGCGTCACGCTATTGAAGTCCTGTCCGAAGTGGACGAAATCAGCTTCAACTTCTTCCACAGTGAAGACGTGGTGCGCCACCCGGTGGTTGCCCGCATCGTCACGGCGTATGAAGCATGGGAAGCCGCAGATCAAAAACGTAAAGCAGAACAGGCCGCGGAACGTAAACGCGAAGCCCAGGAGCAAGAGCAGAAATGAGTCAGGTGATCCTCGATTTACAGCTGGCCTGTGAAGATAACGCCGGCCTGCCGGAAGAGAGCCAGTTCCAGGCGTGGCTGAATGCCGTCATCCCGCAGTTTCAGGAGGAGTCAGAAGTCACGATTCGCCTGGTGGATGAAGCAGAAAGCCACGACCTGAACCTGACCTACCGCGGGAAAGATAAGCCGACCAACGTGCTCTCTTTCCCGTTCGAAGCCCCACCGGGTATCGAAATGCCGCTGCTTGGCGATCTGATCATCTGCCGCCAGGTGGTTGAGCAGGAAGCGAAGGAGCAGCAGAAGCCCCTCGAGGCCCACTGGGCGCACATGGTGGTGCACGGCAGCCTGCATCTGCTGGGCTACGACCACATTGAAGATGACGAAGCGGAAGAGATGGAATCCCTTGAGACAGAGATAATGCTTGCTCTGGGCTATGAGGATCCGTACATTGCCGAGAAAGAGTAGTCTGTAGGGCGCGTTTGCGCCTTACTGGCATAATGTGCCGTTGCGTATGACAAAAGTCCGCGACGGCAGTCAACAGACCAACATGAGAACCCTTAACAAACGCCATGAGCGACGACAATTCACACAGTAGCGACACACCAAACAGCAAAAAAGGATTTTTCTCCCTCCTTCTGAGCCAGCTGTTCCACGGTGAACCTAAAAACCGTGATGACCTTCTGGAGCTTATCCGTGACTCCGGGCAGAACGAGCTTATCGATGAAGATACGCGCGAGATGCTTGAAGGGGTAATGGACATCGCCGACCAGCGCGTTCGCGATATCATGATCCCCCGTTCGCAGATGATTACCCTGAAACGCAACCAGACCCTGGATGAGTGCCTCGATGTCATTATCGAATCCGCTCACTCACGTTTCCCGGTGATCAGCGAAGACAAAGACCACATTGAAGGAATTTTGATGGCCAAGGATCTGCTGCCGTTTATGCGCAGCGATGCCGAAGCCTTCAGCATGGAAAAAGTGTTACGTCAGGCGGTAGTGGTCCCGGAAAGTAAGCGGGTCGATCGCATGCTGAAAGAGTTCCGCTCTCAGCGCTACCACATGGCGATTGTTATCGATGAATTTGGCGGTGTTTCGGGCCTGGTCACCATCGAAGATATTCTTGAGCTGATTGTTGGCGAAATTGAAGATGAATATGACGAAGAAGAGGATATCGACTTCCGTCAGTTGAGCCGCCACACCTGGACCGTGCGTGCGCTCGCCCCAATCGAAGATTTCAATGACACCTTCGGCACGCATTTCAGCGACGAAGAGGTAGATACCATCGGCGGGCTGGTGATGCAGGCGTTTGGTCACCTGCCGGCGCGTGGCGAAACCGTGGAAATTGACGGCTATCAGTTCAAGGTGGCGATGGCCGACAGTCGACGTATTATTCAGGTTCATGTCAGAATGCCGGACAATGCTCCGCAACCCACACTGGATGATTGATTTAAATGGCATTTGCCCCCTTGCTTGAACGCCAGCGCACGCGTCTGCTGCTGGCGCTGATCCTCGGAGCCAGCGGTACGCTGGCTTTTTCCCCTTATGACTTCTGGCCAGCGGCCCTCCTTTCTCTGATGGGACTCCAGGGGCTGACCCTTAACCGACGCCCTGTTCAGGCGGCGGCGATTGGCTATTTCTGGGGGCTGGGCCTGTTTGGCTCCGGTATTAACTGGGTTTACGTCAGTATTGCCCAGTTTGGCGGCATGCCAGGCCCGGTGAATGTTTTCCTCGTGGTGCTGCTGGCGGCGTACCTCTCGCTCTACACGGGTCTGTTTGCCGGGATCCTCTCCCGCTTGTGGCCAAAAACCAGCTGGCTGCGGGTGGCGATTGCCGCCCCGGTGGTCTGGCAAATTACCGAGTTCCTGCGCGGCTGGGTGCTGACCGGCTTTCCGTGGCTGCAGTTCGGCTACAGCCAGATAGATGGCCCGCTAAAGGGCCTGGCGCCGGTGATGGGCGTCGAGGCGATCAACTTCCTGCTGATGGTGGTAAGCGGCCTGCTGGTGCTGGCGTTGGTGCAGCGCAACGGGCGAGCGCTGGTCATGGCTGTGGTGCTTTTTGCCCTGCCTTTCCCGCTGCGTTATATCCAGTGGTTTACCCTTGAGCCGGAACGCGCCACCCAGGTGTCGATGGTGCAGGGTAATATTCCCCAGTCGCTGAAATGGGATGAAGGTCAGTTGATCAACACCCTGAAAATTTATCTGGATGCCACCCAGAAAGAGATGGGCAAATCCCAGCTGATTATCTGGCCTGAGTCGGCAATCCCGGATCTGGAGATCAACCAGCAGCGTTTTCTGACCATGATGGACGATCTGTTGCGGGCGCGAAACTCCACGCTGATCACCGGGATCGTTGACGCGCGGCTGAACAAGCAGAACCGTTACGACACTTACAACACCATTATCACGCTGGGAAAAGACAATCCCTACAGCTATGAGTCGACGAACCGCTACAACAAGAATCACCTGGTGCCTTTTGGTGAGTTTGTGCCGCTGGAGTCGATTCTGCGTCCGCTGGCACCGTTTTTCGATCTGCCGATGTCCTCCTTTAGCCGGGGCGCCTACGTTCAGCCTCAGCTGAGCGCCCACGGCTTTTTACTGACCGCCGCCATTTGCTACGAGATCATCCTCGGTGAGCAGGTGCGGGATAATTTCCGCCCGAACACCGACTATCTGCTGACCATCTCCAACGATGCCTGGTTCGGTAAGTCGATCGGCCCATGGCAGCATTTCCAGATGGCGCGGATGCGCTCCCTGGAGCTGGCGCGCCCTCTGCTGCGCAGCACCAACAACGGCATTACCGCCGTGATTGGTCCGCAGGGTGAAATTCAGGCCATGCTGCCGCAGTTCACCCGCGACGTGCTGACCACAAAAGTCACGCCGACGACCGGGCTGACGCCTTACGCCCGCACCGGCAACTGGCCCCTGTGGATCCTCACCGCGCTGTTCGGTTTTGGCGCCGTGCTGATGAGCCTGCGCCAGCGCCGCAAGTAGTCCCCTCCCCCTCTTTGCCCGGCGGCGCTACGCTTGCCGGGCCTACGATCTTGCAGGCCGGGTAAGGCGAAGCCGCCATCCGGCAATTCTCACTGCGACACAACTCTGGCACGGCGATTGCTTTATCTATTTACGTAAACGCGATTTGGCTTACTGTGCAACCCGGTCGCACCAGGGTAGCTCACCGGTAGCACCGAAACGGTGCAACGAAAGATTTATGCCTCTGAATGGTGCGGCGCGCTTCGCAAAAATAAACAATAACGCAGCAAAATCTTTACATTAAGCCAAACTAAATGTTAACAAACAGGTATAACACTGCACTCGTATCGCGCGAGCTATAACAACATCACACCGAATATCAATGCGTCTCTGGCGCTGATAATAAAGGAGTTGGATATGCAATTACGTAAACTGGCCACAGCAATGCTGGTGATGGGATTGTCCGCAGGCGTCGTTCACGCTGAAGATGCTGCTCCGGCAGCAGGCGGTACCCTGGAAAAAATCGCGAAAAACGGCGTGATTGTGGTCGGCCACCGTGAATCGTCTGTTCCGTTCTCATACTACGACAACACGCAAAAAGTCGTGGGCTACTCACAGGCTTACTCCAACGCGATCGTCGACGCGGTGAAGAAAAAGCTCAACAAACCGGATCTGGAAGTGAAGCTGATCCCAATCACTTCACAAAACCGTATTCCACTGCTGCAAAACGGCACCTTTGATTTTGAGTGTGGCTCCACCACCAACAACCTTGAGCGTCAGAAACAGGCTGCCTTCTCCGACACCATCTTCGTGGTGGGTACCCGTCTGCTGACCAAAAAAGGCGGCGATATTAAAGACTTCGCCGATCTGAAAGGCAAAGCGGTGGTTGTGACCTCCGGGACGACCTCTGAAGTTCTGCTGCACAAGCTGAATGAAGAGAAGAAAATGGACATGCGTATCATCAGCGCCAAAGACCACGGTGACTCTTTCCGTACTCTGGAAAGCGGCCGCGCCGTCGCGTTTATGATGGACGATGCTCTGCTGGCCGGTGAACGCGCTAAAGCGAAGAAACCGGATAACTGGGAAATCGTTGGCACGGCGCAATCAAAAGAGGCCTACGGCTGCATGATGCGTAAAGACGACGCGGAGTTTAAGAAACTCGTCGACGACACCATCGCTCAGGTTCAGACCTCCGGTGAAGCAGAGAAATGGTTCGATAAGTGGTTTAAAAACCCAATCCCACCAAAAAATCTCAACATGAACTTTGAACTGTCTGACGATATGAAAGCACTGTTTAAAGAACCGAATGACAAGGCACTTAACTAATTAGAACCACTAAGGGGCGGGTTCTCCTGCCCTCTCGATTGTCGGGAAGCGCGGACAGACTAAACGCTGAGTGGTCGTTCCCCACTCAGCGCGAATATTAAAGCTTCTCACCAATCTTCGAGGGTAGCGCTGCTACCCTTTTTTTTCTGGAGTTTACTATGTCAATTGACTGGAACTGGGGCATTTTCCTGCAGCAAGCCCCGTTCGGCAACACCACCTATCTTGGCTGGCTGTGGAGCGGTTTTCAGGTCACGGTCGCGCTGTCGATCACCGCCTGGATTATTGCGTTTCTTGTCGGCTCGTTGTTCGGTATTTTGCGTACCGTGCCTAACCGTTTTCTCTCTTCCATTGGCACCTGCTACGTCGAACTGTTCCGTAACGTTCCGTTAATCGTGCAGTTCTTTACCTGGTATCTGGTCATCCCGGAACTGCTGCCGGAAGATATCGGCATGTGGTTCAAATCGGAACTGGATCCAAACGTGCAGTTCTTCGTCTCCTCGATGCTCTGTCTGGGCCTGTTCACCGCCGCCCGCGTCTGCGAGCAGGTGCGTGCGGCGATCCAGTCTCTGCCACGTGGACAAAAAAATGCGGCGCTGGCGATGGGTCTTACCCTGCCGCAGGCTTACCGCTACGTCCTGCTGCCAAATGCCTACCGCGTGATTGTGCCGCCGATGACGTCGGAGATGATGAACCTGGTGAAAAACTCGGCCATCGCCTCGACCATCGGTCTGGTGGATATGGCCGCGCAGGCGGGCAAACTGCTGGATTATTCCGCCCATGCGTGGGAATCCTTCACCGCCATTACCCTGGCCTATGTATTGATTAATGCTGTCATTATGCTGGTGATGAACCTGGTTGAACGTAAAGTTCGCCTGCCGGGCAACCTGGGGGGCAAATAATGTACGAATTTGACTGGAGCTCTATTGTTCCCTCCATGCCCTACCTGATCGATGGCCTGATCATCACGCTGAAGATCACCCTGACGGCGGTGATTGTCGGGATTGTCTGGGGTACCCTGCTGGCGGTAATGCGTCTGTCGAGCTTTAAGCCTGTGGCCTGGTTTGCGACCGCTTACGTGAACGTTTTCCGTTCTATCCCGCTGGTGATGGTGCTGCTGTGGTTCTATCTGATCGTTCCTGGGTTCCTGCAGAACGTTTTAGGCCTGTCGCCGAAATCCGATATCCGTTTAATCTCGGCAATGGTGGCCTTCTCCATGTTTGAGGCGGCTTACTATTCAGAAATTATTCGTGCCGGGATCCAGAGTATCTCCCGCGGGCAGTCCAGCGCTGCGCTGGCGTTAGGCATGACCCACTGGCAGTCGATGAAGCTCATCATTCTGCCGCAGGCGTTCCGCGCCATGGTTCCGCTGCTGCTCACCCAGGGTATCGTGCTGTTCCAGGATACCTCGCTGGTTTATGTATTGAGCCTGGCAGACTTCTTCCGTACCGCCTCTACCATCGGCGAGCGCGATGGTACCCAGGTTGAGATGATCCTGTTCGCAGGTGCGGTCTATTTTGCAATTAGTTTAAGCGCGTCGCTGTTGGTCAGCTGGCTGAAGAAAAGGACAGTGTAATGATTTCCCTGAAAAATGTTTCTAAATGGTATGGGCACTTTCAGGTGCTGACCGACTGCTCCACGGAAGTGAAAAAGGGCGAAGTGGTAGTGGTGTGCGGGCCATCCGGCTCGGGTAAATCCACGCTGATTAAAACCGTGAACGGTCTTGAGCCGGTGCAGCAGGGTGAGATCATCGTCAACGGCACCAGGGTGAATGACAAGAAGACCAATCTGGCGAAGCTGCGTTCCAACGTCGGGATGGTGTTCCAGCACTTTGAACTCTTCCCGCATCTGTCGATCATTGAGAACCTGACCCTGGCGCAGGTCAAAGTCCTCAAGCGCGATAAGGCGGCCGCACGTGAGAAAGGGCTGAAACTGCTGGAGCGCGTGGGCCTCTCCGCCCATGCCGATAAATTCCCGGCGCAGCTGTCCGGCGGCCAGCAGCAGCGCGTGGCGATTGCCCGTGCGCTCTGTATGGATCCCGTCGCGATGCTCTTTGATGAGCCGACCTCCGCCCTTGATCCGGAGATGATCAATGAAGTGCTGGATGTTATGGTGCAACTGGCGCAGGAAGGAATGACCATGATGGTGGTCACGCACGAAATGGGCTTTGCGCGTAAAGTCGCAAACCGCGTGATCTTTATGGATGAGGGGAAAATCGTCGAGGACTCCGCGAAAGAGGAGTTCTTTAATAACCCGCAGTCTGAACGCGCTAAAGACTTCCTCGCCAAGATCCTGCATTAATCTCCCCGGTGCGCAATCGCTCAGATTGCGCACCGCTTCACGCTTTTTATCTCTTTATCTCGTCTGCCTCTGCCTTCAGCGTTAGCCTTGTCGCCAAACAACACTGAGAAATGGAGATTTCTATGGCACTGCCCATTATCCTCGATTGCGATCCGGGTCATGATGACGCGATAGCACTCGTCCTTGCCCTCGCCTCACCCGAGCTTGAGCTCAAGGCTGTAACCTCTTCTGCCGGTAACCAGACCCCTGACAAAACCCTGCGCAATGTGCTGCGCATGCTGACCCTGCTGAAACGCGGCGATATTCCGGTGGCAGGCGGCGCGATTAAGCCCCTGATGCGCGATCTGATCATTGCCGACAATGTACACGGGGAAAGTGGGCTTGACGGCCCTGCCCTGCCCGAGCCAGATTTTGCGCCGCAGGATTGTACGGCAGTGGAGCTGATGGCAAACGTACTGCGCGAAAGCACAGAACCGGTGACGCTGGTCTCTACCGGTCCGCAAACCAACGTCGCCCTGCTGCTGAATGGCCACCCTGAACTGCATGCGAAAATCGCCCGGATTGTGATCTTGGGTGGTGCGATGGGGCTGGGTAACTGGACGCCTGCGGCGGAATTCAACATCTTTGTTGACCCCGAGGCGGCCGAGATCGTCTTTCAGTCCGGCATTCCGGTGGTCATGGCCGGGCTGGATGTGACGCATCAGGCGCAAATTATGGCGGAGGATATCGAACGTTTTCGCCGGATCGGCAACCCGGTGGCAACCACCGTGGCGGAGCTGCTCGACTTCTTTATGGAGTACCATAAAACCGAGAAATGGGGTTTCCAGGGGGCACCGCTGCACGATCCCTGCACTATCGCCTGGCTGTTAAAACCAGAGATCTTCAATACCGCTAAACGCTGGGTTGGGGTTGAAACGCAGGGCAAATATACCCAGGGAATGACCGTGGTCGATTACTACTTCCTCAGCGGCAATACGCCTAATACCGACATTATGCTGGATATCGATCGCCAGGCGTTTGTTGATTTACTGGCAGAGAAACTGACATTTTATTCACGTTAATTGACCGGCGCCCGACCCCGGGCGGGCGCTTTTTCCATTTATCCTGCAAATAATTCTCCGTAAAATATATAAAAGCAAAGCTGAAAATAATGAATTCATGCTTTCTTGAGATAGTTGAGAGTGGTGGAAAAGACAAATTCTGGATATTATCCAGCCCTTTTCAGAAAAAACCAGCCCTGCTCATTTAAAATAAATAAAAAGGATTAGCTTTGCTAAAAATATACATAATTTGCATTCGCGGCATTCGGCACTGAAACTATGCATGCCGCAGATAAATCCTGAGAATGATTCTCACATTTATGGACTGGCGCCCCAACAGATTAAATGAAACAAAATGGATGTTGCTTCATGCTAATTAATAAAAACAGGCTGCTTTCCAGCCTGTTAATTTTACTCGCAGTCTGCCCGCTCGCTGAAGCCAGTGTTTCAAGCGGCACCGCTAACCAAATTGAGCAGGATAAAGCCCGTTATTCCGCGCTGACGCCGCAGGAACAGGAACATTCCTCCACGCGTGAAAATAGTCGCCCGGGGATTATCAATTTTCCAAACGAAGCAATCTGCAAAAATATAAGTAAAATCATTATTGAATCTGACGATGAAAAATTAACCAACAGGCTGCTGGGTAAAATCACCAGGCAGGGGGTGAATAAATGCCTCGGTATTAAAGGCATCCGCCTGCTCTCTAATACCATGCAGAACGAGTTGTTGGTAAAGGGATATATCACCTCGTTAATCAACGTACCGCAGCAATCCCTGGAAGGGGGTGTCCTGCACCTGATTCTGACCTACGGGACAATCGGGAAAATTGCTTTTCAGCCCGGGACAAAAGCGACGACGGCACTCTGGAACACTTTGCCTTTCTCTTCCGGCGATACCCTGCGCTTATCCGATCTGGAGCAAGGCATGGCCAACCTGCAACGTCTTCCAGGTTCCTCAGCCCATATGCAGCTTATTCCGGGGGAGCACCACGCGGAAACCGACATTTCTTTAACGCGTCAACTGGGAAAAAAGTGGCAGGCAGGTGCATGGCTGGACGACTCAGGCAGCCGCGCCAGCGGCCGCTATCTGGGCGGCGCGGCCCTCTATCTGTATGACATCACCCGTCTGAACGACATTTTCTATCTCTCGGCTGGCGGTGATGTTGAATTCAACCAGCGCAAAGATGGCAACCACAACGGCAGCCTTTACTATTCCGTCCCCTTTGGCTACTGGGCGTTAGCGCTCTACGGCGCATACAGCGAATATCGCCAGCTTTTCAAAGGATACTGGACTACAAGCGAGTACATCTCGAAAAATCGCTATTACAGCGCCACGCTCTCTCGTCTGCTTTCCCACACACGCCAGCAGAAAACGACGCTTGAGGGCCGGATATTTAAAAGCCGGTCGAGCTACTTTTTAGGCGGAACCGAAATCGAGGTCATGCGCAAACAGAATCCGGGATGGGAAATGACCCTGCGTCATCAGCGTTATTTCGACCGCAAAGTGGTCGATGCCAGCCTGGGCATTCAGCGCAGCCTGGCGTGGCTACGCTCCACGCCGACCCCGGAGGAGAAAGCTAACCTTTACAGCAAGTTCTCACGCGTACTCCATGCCGAGATCCAGGCATTACTGAAATTCGATCTGACAGGGGATAAATTTAGCTATTCCCCGCAGATTCGCGCGCAATTTTCACCGGATATCCTCTCTTCCGACAATCAGTTCAATATCGGCAACCGCTGGACGGTACGCGGTTTCGACGGTGAAAACACCCTTTCCGGCCATCAGGGATGGTACTGGCGTAACGATTTCATCTGGGATCTTCCCGACCCGAACCAGCAGCTTTACCTGGGTTTAGATATTGGCCGAATCATTGGCAGCCCGAATTATTATAATGGAAAAGTATTATCAGGCGCGGTAATAGGGCTTCGGGGTGAAAAATATCTGACGCAATACGATCTCTTCGTCGCGACCCCACTGGTCAAGCCGGATAATTTCCATAGCGACGCACTGAATTTAGGCATGTCATTAAAATGGAGGTTTTAATCGCCACATATACAGCAATCTCGCGTTAATTCTACAGAGTACTTCTATTTAAAGGAATAAATAATATGTTTAAAATGAAAATCATCTACGTAGCGCTTGCCGCCGCGCTGAGTTCATCCGTGGTCATGGCTGAGCCAAACACCTATAAATTGGGAAATGGGCCTAAAGTCATCGATATTGAAAAGCCCAACAAGGCGGGTGTGTCTCATAATATTTATAATGAATTTAACGTTGACAGCAAAGGCGTTATCTTCAATAACAACCTGGCAGATGCTACGCACAGCAAATATGGCGACATCGCAAAAAACAGTAACCTGGATGGCGCTGCGGCATCGGTGATCCTCAATGAAGTGGTCTCAAATAAAGCCAGTCTCCTTGCCGGTTTTATGGAAGTGTCGGGCCAAAAAGCCGATGTCATTGTCGCTAACCCGAACGGCATTACCTGTTCAGGCTGTAGCTTCATTAACACCAATAAAGCCATTCTGACCACCGGTAAAGTGAATCTGGCTGAAAACGGCGCCATTGGCAGCTATGACGTGACGAAAGGCAACGTCACTATCAACGGCAATGGCATGTACGCCGAAAACAGTTATGTCATGCTGCTGGCGGACGCCATTAAGCTCACCGGCACCCTGGACGCCAGCAACGCCTATCTGAGCGCGGGCAATTTCACCATGGATGGAAAAACCGATGTGGTAACCTCCCATCGGAAACAGGCCACCGAAGATCAGCTAAACAATCCGGTCTACAGCATTGATATCGCTAACTTCGGCGGGGTCCGCGCCAACTCCATTACCATGATGGGTAATAACCTGGGTTTTGGCGTGCGTAACAAGGGCACTATCGTTGCGAATACCAGCCTGGCAATGGCCAGCAACGGCGCGCTGGTGAACGAAGGCACTATCAACAGCAATGGCTTTGCCACTCAGGTGGTTTCAGCTGGCGTTCTGCAGAACACGGGGAACATTAGCACCAAAAACAATACGCTGATTCGCGGTATGAATCATCTGCTTAACAGTGGCAATATCACCTCGACCAAACAGTTGATATTGTCCAACTATGGGAGCGTGGAGAATAAGGGTAACATTAAAGGCCAGGAAGGGCTGGAGTTGACGGCTTACGGCAACCTCATTACCCACTATGGTTCTACTCTCTCTTCCAACGGTAATACTAACATTAATGTGCTGAATAACGTTCTCAACGGCGGATCCATTAGCGGCCAAAACGTACGCGTGAATTTCTCAGGCAGCGCGATGCAGATTACCGGCAACCTGTACGGTTATGATAATGTGATCATCCAGTCCGTTAATCAGGCACAAGATGCCATCAGCAATGGCTCAATCATCAACGAAGGTCAGTTGCTTTCAAAGGGCGATCTCATTGTGCAGACCAATGGCATGTTCGGGCAGACGGCGACAGCCAACACTGAGGTATGGAATAAGTTCACGGCTAACGTTAACAACCTCACCAACCTTGGCGATATCACCGCCCCGTCAATTGAAATAAATAATCAGACCCTCAAGAACGCGGGCACCCTTTACGCCAACGACATCACGCTCAACTCGGGGCAGGAATTATGGAATGAGGGGTCCATTCACGCGTTAAAAAACATGACCTTAAACACGAAAAACGCCCGGTTTACCAACCGCGGCACGATTAGAGCCGACGATACGCTCAATATCACGGCAAATAAAGTTGAGAATGGCGGCTATCGCTGCGGATTATTTAATCTGAAAACCTGCGATAAAGGCACCCTGTCAGCCTCCAGACTGGTACTGACTTCATCGCATAACAGCGCCAGTGAGATGGGCGGCACGCAGCACTTTAACTCTGTCGAGATAAAGCGCGCGCAATAAGTGCCAAAACGCAACGATGCGCACCTCGCGCATCGTTGCGTTTATGCTCAGGGTTCAAATGGCCGACGCTGGAACTGATCGTGGCCGCATTTAGGACAGACCGGCAGCATCTCCGGTGTATAAATCGCCATGTGGAAATGGCAGTTCTCGCACACCAGATTCCCCAGCCCGACAACCTCACCGCTGTGATACACCCCGTGGTGGTTCAGATCCTGAAAGACCTCACGCCACTCCAGCTGGGTTTTATCGGTAATGTCCGCCAGCTCCTGCCAGAGGCTCTCTTTGATCACCCGCATAAATACGCTGTCGGTGGCCTCCTCCTGGCTCTCGCCATAGCTACGGGCGAACTCTTCCAGATCGCGGCGAACCGCGCGGGTCACCTCTTCCACTTCGGTGCGCGTTAACTCACCCGTCTGCATCACCTTAACGCGTGCATGCTCGACGAGCGCATCAATATCACGCTCACCATTCCGCAGACGTTCTGTCAATGTGGCGACCAGTTCACGGTAAAATTGAGCAACCTTGTTCATCATTTTGCCTCCCGGGTAAGTAAACCTCTCTAATGATAGACCTTATTTGCGCCCCGCTTTGTCAGGTCATCCACACTCTACGTAAATTCCTGCAAGGCGCTTTTAGTGGTAAAGGCTGTTTTGACGCGGGCGTTTGGGCTATGCTATGCGGATCTGAATTACCACATCCATTGGCTACGTTTGTAGCTGTATTGAACACAGGACCACTGGCTGCCATGCAAGAGCAATACCGCCCGGAAGAGATAGAATCGAAAGTCCAGCAACACTGGGACGAGAAGCGCACTTTTGAAGTCACCGAAGACGAGAGCAAAGAGAAGTATTACTGCCTGTCGATGCTTCCCTATCCTTCTGGCCGACTACACATGGGCCACGTGCGTAACTACACCATTGGTGATGTGATCGCCCGCTATCAGCGTATGCTGGGTAAAAACGTGCTGCAGCCTATCGGCTGGGATGCGTTTGGTCTGCCTGCTGAAGGGGCTGCGGTAAAAAACAACACCGCGCCGGCGCCATGGACCTACGACAACATCGCCTACATGAAAAACCAGCTCAAGATGCTGGGCTTTGGCTATGACTGGAGCCGCGAGCTGGCGACCTGCACCCCGGAGTATTACCGCTGGGAGCAGAAGTTCTTCACCGAGCTCTACAAAAAAGGGCTGGTCTACAAAAAAACGTCCGCCGTTAACTGGTGCCCGAACGATCAGACCGTTCTGGCGAACGAACAGGTTATCGACGGCTGCTGCTGGCGCTGCGACACCAAAGTTGAGCGCAAAGAGATCCCGCAGTGGTTTATCAAAATCACCGCTTACGCCGACGAACTGCTGAACGATCTGGATAATCTGGACCACTGGCCAGATACCGTGAAGACCATGCAGCGTAACTGGATCGGGCGTTCTGAAGGGGTGGAAATCACCTTTAACGTTGAAAACTACGATCGGAAACTGACCGTTTACACCACCCGTCCGGACACCTTCATGGGCGCGACCTACCTGGCCGTGGCCGCAGGTCACCCGCTGGCGCAGAAAGCGGCAGAGAACAATCCGGAACTGGCGACCTTCATCGACGAATGCCGCAACACTAAAGTGGCCGAAGCCGACATGGCGACGATGGAGAAAAAAGGCGTTGCCACCGGTTTCTACGCCAAACACCCGCTGACCGGCGAAGCAATCCCGGTCTGGGTCGCCAACTTCGTGCTGATGGAATACGGTACGGGCGCTGTCATGGCGGTTCCGGGTCACGATCAGCGCGACTATGAGTTTGCCACCAAATACAACCTGGCGATCAAGCCGGTTATCCTGGCAGCAGATGGCAGCGAGCCTGACCTGTCCGAACAGGCATTGACCGAAAAAGGCACCCTGTTCAACTCCGGTGAATTCAGCGGCCTGAGCTTCGAAGAGGGCTTCAACGCCATCGCCGACAAACTGGCGGAACTTGGCGTTGGCGAGCGTAAAGTAAACTACCGTCTGCGCGACTGGGGCGTTTCCCGTCAGCGTTACTGGGGTGCGCCAATCCCGATGGTGACGCTGGAAGACGGTACCGTTATGCCAACGCCAGAAGATCAACTCCCGGTGATCCTGCCGGAAGATGTGGTCATGGACGGCATCACCAGCCCAATCAAAGCCGACCCTGAGTGGGCGAAGACTACCGTAAACGGTATGCCTGCGCTGCGTGAAACCGACACCTTCGACACCTTCATGGAGTCCTCCTGGTACTATGCGCGTTATACCTGCCCGCAGCATCAGGAAGGCATGCTGGATTCCAAAGCCGCAAACTACTGGCTGCCGGTAGATATCTACATTGGCGGTATCGAACACGCCATCATGCACCTGCTCTACTTCCGCTTCTTCCACAAGCTGATGCGCGACGCGGGCCTGGTGAACTCTGACGAGCCAGCCAAACAGCTGCTGTGTCAGGGCATGGTGCTGGCCGACGCCTTCTACTACGTGGGCGCAAACGGCGAGCGTAACTGGGTCTCCCCGGTTGATGCCATCGTTGAGCGCGACGAAAAAGGCCGTATCGTGAAGGCGAAAGATGCCGCGGGCCACGAGCTGGTTTATACCGGCATGAGCAAAATGTCGAAGTCCAAAAACAACGGCATTGACCCGCAGGTGATGGTTGAGCGCTACGGTGCCGATACCGTGCGCCTGTTCATGATGTTCGCCTCGCCGGCGGATATGACTCTGGAATGGCAGGAGTCCGGCGTGGAAGGGGCTAACCGCTTCCTGAAACGTGTCTGGAAACTGGTTTACGAGCACACCGCTCAGGGTGACGCACCGGCACTGAATACCGCGGCGCTGACGGAAGATCAGCAGGCGCTGCGTCGCGATGTGCATAAAACGATTGCCAAAGTGACCGATGATATTGGTCGCCGTCAGACCTTCAATACCGCAATTGCGGCTATTATGGAATTGATGAACAAGCTGGCGAAAGCCCCGCAGGAGGGCGAGCAGGATCGCGCCATCATGCGTGAAGCGCTGCTGGCAGTGGTACGTATGTTGAACCCGTTCACCCCGCACGTCAGCTTCACCCTGTGGCAGGAGCTGAACGGCGAAGGCGATATCGACAATGCGCCGTGGCCGATGGCTGATGAATCCGCAATGGTGGAAAACACCACGCTGGTCGTCGTGCAGGTCAACGGTAAAGTTCGCGGTAAGATTACTGTTCCGGTTGATGCAACCGAAGAGCAGGTCCGCGAGCGTGCTGGCCAGGAAACTCTGGTGGCGAAGTATCTTGATGGCGTTACCGTACGTAAAGTGATCTACGTGCCTGGTAAACTGCTGAACCTGGTCGTTGGCTAAGCGCGGGAGGAAGCGTGCGACAACTGGCAACATTACTGTTATCGCTGGCGGTGCTGGTCACCGCCGGATGTGGCTGGCATCTGCGTAACACCACACAGGTGCCGGAGCAGATGAAAACGATGATTTTCGATTCGGGCGATCCAAATGGTCCGCTTAGCCGTGCCATTCGTAACCAGCTGCGTCTTAACGGCGTTGAACTGATCGAAAAAGGTACGCTGCGCCAGGACATCCCATCGTTCCGCATCCTGAACTCTACCCTGAGCCAGGATACCGCCTCCATCTTCCAGGATGGTCGTACTGCGGAATACCAGATGGTGATGGAAGTGCACGCTGCGGTACTGATCCCGGGTAGCGACATTTACCCTATCAGCACCAAGGTCTACCGTTCGTTCTTCGATAACCCGCAGACGGCACTGGCGAAAGACGCAGAGCAGACCATTATCATCAACGAAATGTACGACAAGGCGGCGGAACAGCTGATCCGTAAGCTGCCGAGCGTCCAGACTGCTGAAAAAGAGAATGACCTGAAAGCTCAGCCTGCTGCTCAGCCAACGGCATCCTCCTCGCGCGTCTCCACGACGCTGGGTCAGTAATGCTCAGGTTGTACCCTGAACAACTCCGCGCGCAGCTCAATGAAGGGCTGCGCGCGGCGTATCTGCTTCTCGGAAACGATCCGCTGCTGCTCCAGGAAAGCCAGGACGCCGTGCGTCAGTTTGCGGCCACTCAGGGCTTTGAGGAGCACCACAGTTTCACCCTGGATAACAGCACCGACTGGCAGGAGATTTTCTCCCTTTGCCAGGCCATGAGCCTGTTTGCTGCCCGGCAAACGCTGCTTATCCAGCTCCCGGAAAATGGCCCTAACGCGGCGATCAACGAACAGCTTGCCACGCTGGTTAGCCTGCTGCACAGCGATCTGCTGCTGATCGTTCGCGGTAATAAACTGACCAAAGCCCAGGAAAATGCCGCCTGGTTTCCGGCGCTGGCAAACCATTCGGTGCTGGTGACCTGCCAGACACCGGAGCAGGCGCATCTGCCAAAATGGGTGGCAGCCCGGGCAAAGCAGCGCAATCTGCAGCTGGATGACGCGGCCAATCAGCTCCTTTGTTACTGTTACGAAGGTAATCTGCTGGCGCTGGCCCAGGCTCTGGAGCGGCTGGCGCTGCTCTGGCCCGATGGCAAACTGACCTTACCGCGCGTTGAGCAGGCAGTTAACGACGCGGCGCACTTTACCCCTTTCCACTGGGTCGATGCCCTGCTGTCCGCTAAGAGCAAACGCGCTCTGCATATCCTGCAGCAGCTGCGTCTCGAAGGCAGCGAGCCGGTGATTCTGCTGCGAACCTTACAGCGGGAACTGCTGCTGCTGGTGACGCTTAAACGCCAGTCAGCGCATACGCCTTTGCGCGCGCTGTTTGATAAACACCGGGTCTGGCAGAACCGCCGCGTCATGACCACCGAAGCCCTGAACCGGCTGAGCCCGGAACAGCTGCGCCAGGCCGTTCAGCTTCTGACACGCACCGAACTGACTCTGAAGCAGGATTACGGTCAGTCGATCTGGTCTGAGCTGGAAAGCCTTTCTCTGCTGCTGTGCCACAAGGCGCTGGCAGACATTTTTATAGAAGGGTAAGAGATGCACTCTCTACAGGCACTCTATGGCGGCACCTTTGACCCGGTACATTACGGGCATCTGAAACCGGTCGAGATCCTGGCCAACCAGATTGGCCTGCAATGCGTCACTATTATGCCGAACAACGTGCCGCCGCATCGCCCGCAGCCCGAGGCTACCCCCGCCCAGCGCAAACAGATGCTGGAGCTGGCGATCGCCGATAAACCGCTGTTTGTTCTTGATGAGCGCGAGCTGCGCCGGAACAGCCCCTCCTATACGGCGCAGACGCTAGAGGAGTGGCGACGCGAACAGGGGCCGGAAAAACCGCTGGCCTTTATTATCGGCCAGGACTCGCTGCTCAATTTCCCGAGCTGGTATCAGTACGAAACAATCCTCGATAACAGCCATTTAATCGTCTGCCGTCGGCCAGGCTATCCCCTGGCGATGAAAGAGGAGCGGCATCAGCTGTGGCTGGAGCAGCACCTCACTTATCAATCTGAAGATCTGCACAACCAGCCTGCCGGCAAAATTTACCTCGCGGAGACGCCCTGGTTTGATATCTCAGCCACACTTATCCGCCAGCGCCTGCAGCAGGGGCTCCCCTGTGATGAGATGTTACCGATGCCGGTGTTGCGTTATATTCAACAGCAGGGGTTGTATCAGAAAAGCAGCAACTGACTGGCGCCCGGGAGAAAAAGCGCGCCATTCGCGCTCTCGCCATTGACACCCCCGACCAGGCTGATATCCTCCGCTGCCAGACTTCCCGCCAGCACTGTTTTACAAAAACTGTTTTACAAAAATGGCGATGCAATCTTCGGCTGAGGGTGGGATGATACCCGCCTTCTCATGCCCGTCCGGTGACATTTGTCCCGACACTGCAGCCAGTTCAGGTATACTGTCTGGCTACGAATTTATAGTTGTTCAATCTCACTCTCCCAGGGGGAAAACTTGCAGGGTAAAGCACTCCAGGATTTTGTTATCGACAAAATTGATGATCTGAAAGGTCAGGACATCATTGCCATCGACGTTCAGGGCAAATCAAGCATCACCGATTGCATGATTATCTGCACCGGCACTTCTACGCGCCATGTTGCCTCCATCGCCGATCATGTGGTTCAGGAGTCTCGCGCTGCCGGCATGATGCCGCTCGGCGTTGAAGGCGAAGCGACCGCTGACTGGGTCGTCGTTGACCTTGGCGATGTGATTGTCCACGTCATGCAGGAAGAGAGCCGTCGCCTGTATGAGCTGGAAAAACTCTGGGGTTAATGCGTGAAGCTGCAACTGGTAGCCGTCGGTACAAAAATGCCCGACTGGGTACAAACGGGGTTTACTGAATATCTGCGTCGTTTTCCAAAAGACATGCCGTTCGAGCTGGTGGAGATCCCCGCTGGCAAGCGCGGTAAAAACGCGGATATCAAACGTATTCTCGATAAAGAGGGTGAACTGATGCTGGCTGCTGCCGGTAAAAACCGCATCGTCACTCTCGATATTCCGGGCAAACCCTGGGATACGCCGCAACTGGCGGTTGAGCTGGAACGCTGGAAGCAGGACGGTCGCGACGTCAGCCTGTTAATTGGCGGACCGGAGGGGTTATCCCCCGCCTGCAAAGCGGCAGCAGAACAGAGTTGGTCTCTCTCCGCGCTGACGCTCCCCCACCCGCTGGTTCGGGTTCTGGTTGCTGAAAGCCTCTACCGCGCGTGGAGCATCACGACCAACCACCCTTATCACCGTGAGTAATGATTAAGTCCTGGATAAATTAAGCAGCGGATGAAACTACAGAATTCTTTTCGCGACTATACGGCTGAGTCCGCGCTGTTTGTGCGCCGGGCGCTGGTCGCCTTTTTGGGGATTTTGCTGCTGACTGGCGTGCTGATCGCCAACCTCTATAATCTGCAGATTGTCCGTTTTACCGATTACCAGACCCGCTCCAACGAAAACCGCATCAAACTTGTTCCCATCGCCCCCAGTCGCGGCATCATCTATGACCGCAACGGTACGCCGCTGGCGCTGAACCGCACCATCTACCAGATTGAAATGATGCCGGAGAAGGTCGATAACGTGCAGCAGACGCTTGATGCGCTGCGCAACGTGGTCGATCTTACTGATGACGATATCGCCGCCTTCAAAAAAGAGCGCTCACGCTCGCACCGCTTTACCTCGATCCCGGTAAAAACCAACCTCACCGAAGTGCAGGTTGCCCGCTTCGCCGTGAACCAGTACCGCTTCCCCGGCGTGGAAGTTAAAGGCTACAAACGTCGCTTCTATCCGTACGGCTCTGCGCTAACTCACGTTATCGGCTATGTCTCGAAAATCAACGATAAAGATGTCGACAGGCTGGATAAAGATGGCAAGCTCGCCAACTACGCGGCAACGCACGATATCGGCAAGCTGGGTATTGAGCGTTATTACGAAGACGTTCTCCACGGCCAGACCGGTTATGAAGAAGTTGAGGTTAACAACCGGGGAAGGGTGATCCGTCAGTTGAAAGAGGTGCCGCCGCAGGCCGGACATGACATCTATCTGACCCTGGATCTTAAGCTCCAGCAGTATATCGAAACCCTGCTGGCAGGCAGTCGTGCGGCGGTAATTGTCACCGATCCGCGCACCGGCAGCATTCTGTCGCTGGTTTCAACCCCGAGCTATGACCCGAACCTGTTTGTGGATGGCATCTCCAGCAAAGACTATTCTGGCCTGCTCAACGACCCGAATACGCCGCTGGTCAACCGCGCGACCCAGGGGGTCTATCCGCCTGCGTCAACGGTGAAACCGTACGTGGCGGTCTCGGCCCTGAGCGCCGGGGTCATCACCCGCAACACCGGTCTCTTCGACCCGGGCTGGTGGCAGCTGCCGGGCTCTGAAAAACGCTACCGCGACTGGAAAAAGTGGGGGCACGGTCATCTGAACGTCACCAAATCGCTGGAGGAGTCGGCAGACACCTTCTTCTACCAGGTGGCCTACGATATGGGCATCGACCGTCTCTCGGAATGGATGGGCAAATTTGGCTATGGCCATTACACCGGTATCGACCTGGCCGAAGAGCGTTCCGGTAACATGCCAACCCGAGAATGGAAGCTGAAACGCTTTAAAAAGCCGTGGTATCAGGGTGACACCATTCCGGTAGGCATCGGCCAGGGCTACTGGACCGCGACCCCGATCCAGATGAACAAAGCGCTGATGATCCTTATCAACGACGGGGTGGTGAAAGTGCCGCACCTGCTAATGAGCACCGTCGAAGATGGCAAAAAAGTGCCGTGGGCGCAGCCCCATGAACCGCCGGTGGGAGACATCCACTCCGGTTACTGGGAAATTGCCAAAGACGGGATGTACGGCGTTGCTAACCGCGCGAACGGTACGGCCCATAAGTACTTTGCCGGCGCACCGTACAAAATTGCTGCCAAATCCGGTACTGCGCAGGTCTTCGGCCTGAAGGCGAACGAAACCTATAACGCACACAAAATTGCTGAACGTCTGCGTGACCATAAGCTGATGATTGCGTTTGCCCCTTATGAGAACCCACAGGTTGCTGTGTCGATCATTCTGGAAAACGGCGGTGCCGGCCCGGCGGTCGGCACCATTATGCGCCAGATCCTTGACCACATTATGCTGGGTGACAACAACACTGACCTGCCGAGCGAGAGCCCGGCTGCCGCCGGCGCGGAGGACCAATAATCGTGACGGATAATCCGAATAAAAAATCGCTGTGGGACAAGATCCACATCGACCCGGCCATGCTGCTGATCCTGCTGGCGCTGCTGGTTTATAGCGCCCTGGTCATCTGGAGCGCCAGCGGCCAGGACCTCGGGATGACCGAACGCAAGATCGGCCAGATCACCATGGGTCTGATCATCATGGTGGTGATGGCGCAGATCCCGCCGCGCGTCTACGAAGGCTGGGCCCCCTATCTCTACATCTTCTGTATTATTCTGCTGGTGGCGGTCGATGCGTTCGGGGCGATTTCGAAAGGCGCGCAGCGCTGGCTCGACCTGGGTATCGTGCGTTTTCAGCCCTCAGAGATTGCGAAAATCGCCGTCCCCCTCATGGTGGCGCGCTTTATCAACCGTGATGTGTGTCCGCCGTCGCTGAAAAATACGGCTATCGCGCTGGTGCTGATCTTCCTGCCGACGCTGCTGGTGGCGGCGCAGCCAGACCTCGGCACCTCAATCCTGATCGCCCTCTCCGGCCTGTTTGTACTGTTCCTCTCTGGCCTGAGCTGGCGGCTTATCGGCATTGCGGTGGTGCTGGTCGCAGCCTTTGTACCGATTCTGTGGTTCTTCCTGATGCATGATTACCAGCGTCAGCGTGTGATGATGCTGCTGGATCCGGAGAGCGACCCGCTGGGAGCAGGCTATCATATTATACAGTCGAAGATTGCAATCGGCTCTGGCGGCCTGCGCGGTAAAGGCTGGCTGCACGGAACACAGTCGCAGCTTGAGTTTCTGCCTGAACGTCACACCGACTTTATCTTCGCGGTACTGGCCGAAGAGTTAGGTCTGGTGGGGATTTTGATTCTGCTGGCGCTCTACCTGCTGTTGATCATGCGTGGATTGTGGATAGCCGCCCGGGCGCAAACCACCTTTGGCCGCGTGATGGCCGGTGGCTTGATGTTGATTTTATTCGTTTATGTTTTCGTAAATATTGGTATGGTGAGCGGTATTCTGCCGGTGGTAGGCGTACCGCTTCCCCTGGTGAGTTACGGAGGCTCGGCCCTGATCGTTCTGATGGCCGGGTTCGGGATCGTCATGTCGATCCACACACACAGAAAAATGTTGTCAAAAAGCGTATAAGGGGCACGCAATGCGTAAGCAGTGGTCTGGGATCTGCATCGCAGTGAGTTTACTGGCAGCCTGTACAAGTGACGATGGTCAGCAGCAAGCGACCGTCGCACCGCCGCAGCCGGCAGTATGTAATGGTCCGGTGGTTGAGATCAGCGGAGCCGATCCGCGCTTTGAACCGCTCAGCGCTACCGCGAACCAGGATTACGAGCGAGACGGTAAGAGCTACAAAATCGTCCAGGATCTTTCCCGCTTCAGTCAGGCAGGCCTGGCGGCTATTTATGATGCCGAGCCGGGAAGCAACCTGACCGCATCCGGTGAAGTGTTTGATCCAATGCAGCTTACGGCTGCGCATCCGACCCTGCCGATCCCGAGCTATGCGCGTATCACCAACCTGGCGAATGGCCGGATGATCGTGGTGCGTATTAATGACCGGGGCCCTTACGGCAACGATCGCGTCATCTCGCTTTCGCGCGCCGCGGCAGACCGCCTGAACACGTCAAACAATACCAAAGTGCGGATCGACCCGATTATTGTCGCCCAGGACGGTTCGCTCTCCGGCCCGGGTATGGCCTGTACTACCGTGGCAAAACAGACTTATGCCCTGCCCGCGCGTCCCGATCTGAGCGGCGGTATGGGTAGCGCGTCGTCCGTTTCCGAACCTGCGGCGCAGAGTGACGTGCGCCCCATCAGTAACGACACGCTGAAAAGCGAAGACAGCATGGGCGCACCGGTCAGCAGCAGCGGCTTCCTCGGCGCACCCACCACGCTTGCGCCAGGTGTACTGGAAGGCAGCGAACCGCCAGCGCCGCAGCCGGTCGTCACCGCGCCGGTGAACCAGACGGCTCCGGTCACTGCACCAGTTTCCGCTCCGACTCAGGCGCCGGTTACGGCCCCCGTTTCCGCCCCTGCCCAGGCCGGTGGCTATGTCGTGCAGGTTGGCGCAGTCAGCGATCGGGCACGTGCGCAGCAGTATCAGCAGCGCCTCGGCCAGCAGTTTGGTGTTCCGGGTCGTGTTGAGCAAAATGGTGCAGTCTGGCGTATCCAGTTAGGCCCGTTTGCCAGCAAATCTGAGGCCGCCGCGTTGCAGCAGCGCCTGCAGAATGAAGCGCAGTTACAGTCATTTATCGCTGTTGCAAAATGATAATCGGCGGTATCCGAATTGTCAGTTTTTGTCATGATGATTCACATTCTCATGCTGAAAGTCGGATGCCTGCCTGTATAGCATTTGCTATAGTAAGGCACTTTTTTTAATTCCATCACGGATGTCGTTGTTCTGACCATGAAGACCACTTTCTCCGCTCGTTTTATGCAGCGCATGGCGCTCACTACGGCGCTTTGCGCTGCCACGCTCTCTGTTGCTCACGCCGATGACCTGAATATCAAGACCATGATCCCAGGCGTTCCGCAGATCGACGCGGAATCCTACATCCTGATCGACTACAACTCCGGCAAAGTGTTGGCTGAACAGAACGCTGATGCACGACGCGATCCGGCCAGTCTGACCAAAATGATGACCAGCTATGTCATCGGTCAGGCCATGAAAGCAGGTAAATTCAAAGAGACCGACCTGGTCACCATCGGTAACGATGCATGGGCTACCGGCAACCCGGTATTTAAGGGCTCATCTTTGATGTTCCTGAAACCGGGTATGCAGGTGCCTGTCTCTCAGCTGATCCGCGGCATCAACCTGCAGTCCGGTAACGATGCCTGCGTGGCGATGGCAGACTTTGCGGCTGGCAGCCAGGATGCCTTCGTCGGCCTGATGAACAGCTACGTGAGCGCGCTGGGTCTGAAAAACAGCCACTTCCAGACGGTTCACGGCCTGGATGCTGAAGGTCAGTACAGCTCTGCGCGCGATATGGCGCTGATTGGTCAGGCGCTGATCCGTGACGTACCGAACGAATACACCATCTACAAAGAGAAAGAGTTCACCTTTAACGGTATTCGTCAGACCAACCGTAACGGCCTGCTGTGGGACAACAGCCTGAACGTTGACGGCATCAAAACCGGCCACACTGAAAAAGCGGGTTACAACCTGGTCGCCTCGGCGACGGAAGGCCAGATGCGTCTTATTTCTGCCGTGATGGGTGGTCGTACCTTTAAAGGACGCGAGACTGAGAGCAAGAAGCTGCTGACCTGGGGCTTCCGCTTCTTCGAAACCGTTAACCCGCTGAAAGCAGGTAAAGAGTTTGCTTCTGAGCCGGTCTGGTTCGGTAATAACGATCGTGCCTCCCTGGGTGTAGATAAAGATCTCTACCTGACCATTCCTCGTGGACGCATGAAAGATCTGAAGGCCAGCTATGTGCTGAACGCCAGCGAGCTGCACGCCCCGCTGAAGAAAAACCAGGTTGTCGGCACCATCAACTTCCAGCTCGATGGTAAAACCATCGATCAGCGCCCACTGGTGGTGCTGGATGAAATCCCTGAAGGCAATTTCTTCGGCAAAATCATTGATTACATTAAATTGATGTTCCATCACTGGTTTGGTTAAGAATTGAACACTTGAAAGTGTGATTTCTGTCCCCATATACTATGTAACCTGATAACTCCCACCTGATGTGGGAGTTATTATTTTTTTGACGTACTGCCGGAGCTCCCATGAAAACCAAACTTAATGAACTGCTTGAATTCCCTACTCCTTTTACTTACAAAGTAATGGGACAGGCGTTGCCTGAGCTGGTTGATCAGGTGGTTGAGGTGGTACAGCGCCATGCGCCAGGAGACTACTCTCCGACGGTGAAACCAAGCAGCAAAGGTAACTACCACTCTGTGTCGATCACCATCACGGCCACGCATATTGAACAAGTCGAGACCCTGTACGAAGAGCTCGGCAATATCGATATCGTTCGTATGGTGCTTTAACGCCTTTCGGTTACCCGCATCGCCGGGTAACCTGCTTCCCCTCTGTGATATACTCCCCGCTACAGTTTGTTCCTTCGTTCGGAGAGATCGTTTTGTATCAGGACACCCTTCTCGTTCGCCAGCTTGGGCTGCAGCCCTATGAACCTGTCTCCCAGGCTATGCATGAATTTACTGACACACGCGACGAGAACACGCCGGATGAGATCTGGCTGGTAGAGCATCCCCCCGTCTTTACCCAGGGCCAGGCAGGCAAAGCTGAGCATCTGTTGATGCCTGGGGATATACCGGTTATCCAGAGCGATCGTGGCGGACAGATTACCTATCACGGGCCGGGCCAGCAGGTGATGTATGTTCTGCTTAACCTGAAACGCAGAAAGCTCGGCGTGCGCGAGCTGGTGACGCTGCTGGAACAGACAGTGGTTAACACGCTGGCTGAATTTGATATTGATGCGCACCCGCGGGCGGACGCTCCCGGCGTCTATGTCGGTGAAAGAAAGATATGCTCCCTTGGTCTGCGAATTCGTAAAGGGTGCTCTTTTCACGGTCTGGCATTAAACATCAATATGGATCTTTCGCCTTTTCAGCGCATTAACCCTTGCGGTTATGCCGGGATGGAGATGGCGCAAATGTGTGAGTGGGTCAAGGACATTACGCCCGAGGTGGCGCGCCCACATTTGGTTAACTCTATTTTAGCACTGCTAAATAATCCACCTCATAAATATATTGCTGCTTAATTCTCTTTCCCGACTGGCTCATTTATTTGATGAGCCAGTCTTATTTGAACCATTTATCCTTTACAACACCCCCTGATTTCTATATTTTCAAAACGCCTGCAACACGTCTGCACATTCGCGTTTCACCTGTTTTTCCGCGTCGGCATGGCCTGCCGACTGGCGCAGTCACGCCTGATCGAAAACAATGTAATTCAAAGAGTTAATGTAAAGAACCTCAATTAACAGAACCTGTTTACCCATCTCAATAAGCACATTATTTAAATTCAACTATTATTTATATCGTGAATATATATGGAGGGATAGCGTGGATAATAATAAACTTCCAGAAAAGCGCTTGAGTGAAATCGGCAGTGATGCAAAACCGCAAATTTTTCGGACTTTACGTAATATCGATCTCAACTTATTGACGATTTTTGAGGCGGTATATGTTCATAAAGGGATCGTTAATGCTGCGAAAATTCTGAATCTCACTCCCTCGGCAATTAGTCAGTCCATTTAAAAATTACGGACAATTTTTCCCGATCCGCTGTTTATTCGTAAAGGCCAGGGGGTGACCCCCACCGCCTACGCCACACATCTGCACGAATATATCAGCCAGGGGCTGGAATCGATTCTCGGGGCGCTGGATCTTACCGGCAGCTACGATAAGCAGCGCACTATCACCATTGGCACGACCCCGACCGTAGGCGCTCTGGTTCTGCCGCCAATCTACCAGGCCGTGAAGATCCATGCGCCACACCTGATGCTGCGTAATATTTCGATCGTTGACGCCGAGACGCAGTTAGGGCAGTTCCAGTCCGATCTGATTGTGGACAGCAATTCCCTGAATGCCCGCGCCCTGAGCCACCACGTACTTTTCGCCGACAGACTGCTGCTAATCTGCCGTAAAGACCATCCGGCGCTGAGCCAGGCCGCAACGGTAGACAATTTGCAGCACTATGAGCAAACGCTGCTCACGCTGGAAGGCCAAAACCTGAATGGGCTGCGACAACGCATTAACGACATATTCCCGGAAAAGCAGGTCAACTTCAGCAGTTACAATCTTTTTACGATTGCCGCCCTGATCGGCAACAGCGATCTGATTGGTATCATCCCGGAGCGCCTGTTTAACCTGGTACGCCATTGCTGGCCGCTGGAGCAGATCCCCTTCGCCCCGCTCAATGCTGAATGCGTAGAAATCTCGCTGTATTACAACAAGCTGAGCCTGCGCGACCCGGTGCTGGAAAATCTCATCAACGTCATCCGCCAGGCCTTTTAAGCCTTATCCTCATCCATAAAAGCGGGTTATTCCGCATAAAAGGCTCAAAACAACAACTATTTTACAATTTGGCGACCGGGCAGGCTGCTTTATCGTCCGTATCAATGATATACTGCCTGTCGTTCGTTCAAAAATAGTTGATAAATACAACATTCCCTTGAATTGAAACGCTTTCCTTCGATATTCGCAACTGGAAGACGCACGCTATGAGTAAACCCATTGTGATGGAACGCGGTGTTAAATACCGCGATGCCGATAAAATGGCCCTAATCCCGGTTAAAAACGTGGCTACGGAGCGCGAAGCGCTGTTAAGAAAACCGGCATGGATGAAAATTAAACTTCCGGCGGACTCTTCGCGTATTCAGGGAATTAAAGCGGCGATGCGCAAAAACGGCCTTCACTCCGTTTGTGAAGAAGCCTCCTGCCCGAACCTCGCTGAATGTTTCAACCACGGCACCGCGACCTTCATGATCCTCGGCGCAATCTGTACCCGCCGTTGCCCATTCTGTGACGTTGCCCACGGACGTCCTGTCGCCCCGGACGTCAATGAACCCCAGAAACTGGCGCAGACCATTGCTGATATGGCGTTGCGCTATGTGGTTATCACCTCTGTCGACCGTGACGATCTGCGCGACGGCGGCGCTCAGCACTTTGCTGACTGCATTACTGCCATCCGTGAGAAAAGCCCGTCCATTAAGATTGAGACGCTGGTTCCGGACTTCCGTGGCCGTATGGATCGCGCGCTGGAGATTCTTAATGCCAACCCGCCAGATGTCTTTAACCACAACCTGGAAAACGTACCGCGCCTCTATCGTCAGGTGCGCCCGGGTGCAGATTACAACTGGTCACTGAAGCTGCTGGAGCGCTTTAAAGAAGCCCATCCGGATATCCCGACGAAATCGGGTCTGATGGTCGGGCTGGGTGAAACCAACGAAGAGATCGTTGAGGTGATGCGCGATCTGCGTCGTCATGGCGTCACCATGCTGACGCTGGGCCAGTATTTGCAGCCAAGCCGTCACCACCTGCCAGTGCAGCGCTACGTGAGCCCGGAAGAGTTTGACGAGATGAAAGCCGAAGCGATGGCAATGGGCTTCACCCACGCAGCCTGTGGTCCGTTTGTGCGTTCGTCTTATCACGCCGATATGCAGGCGAAAGGCGAAGAGGTGAAGTAAACCCGTCACAAAAGTTTACAGTTCACCCATAAAAAAACCGGCTTACAGGCCGGTTTTTTTTATCAAACGCTTTAACGCGTTGCCGTTACTCTTTGTGAGAGAGCTTCTCGGCAGTGATATCCGCGTCGGCACTTCTTTTCGCCGTTGCGTCATCCTCGTTCATCGCCTTTTTAAAGCCTTTGATGGCAGCACCCAGGTCTCCGCCCAGCGTACGTAATTTTTTGGTACCAAACAGCAGGACAACCAGTGCGGCTACCACCAGCAGTTTGGTAATACTAATCTCACCCATAGATACCTTCTTGACGTAAACAGGCTGCATTTCGCGCCTTAAAAACCCGACCTTATTAACGGTCATTTGGCGCCCGCACACAATAGCAATCTGTAACAAGGTGAATCAAGCGTTGTTTAAAAAACTCACAATAATTGCGGTGGCGCGAAACGTCGGTTGCGCAGGACCGGCAACTGCTGGCGCACCTTGATGATGCGCTCCCGGTCGATCTCAGCCAGCAACAGTGCCGGGCCTTCAGCTGCGGCTGCAATGGTCACGCCCAGGGGATCGATAATGCGGCTCTGACCGATATTCTTATTGCCGCACTCGCCTGCTGCGATCACATAGCAGGTTGTATCCAGCGCCCGGGCCGCCAGAAGCGTTGACCAGTGGTGCTCCTTGAGCGGCCCTCTGACCCATGCCGCAGGTAAAACCAATACCTCAGCTCCCGCCAGCGCCAGATTCAATGCCATCTCCGGGAAGCGCAAATCGTAGCAGGTCATTAGCCCCAGATGGATGCCGTCGATCTCAATCAGCGGCGGCACAACCGAGCCCGCATCAACCAGACGGGACTCCTGAATACTGAACGCATCATAAAGATGGAGTTTGGCGTACTGCGCAACGATCCTGCCGTCGCGCAGGGCGACAAGGGTGTTAATGGCTCTGCCTGCGCTTGAAGGAACATGTACGGTCAGTACCGTAGTCAGGTGATTACGTGCGCTCTCCTCCAGCAACCGCGTCAGAAAGCCACCGTCGAGCTGCTGGGCAGACTTTACAGAGAGGTCGGGATCGTTATCATCACGTGCCAGCAGCGCTTCGGGCAGCACCAGCAGCGATGCCCCCTGCTCTGCCGCCTGCGCCATCAGCGACACGCAGGTTTCGGCATTTTTTTGCCACTCCGCCGTTACTGCAAATTGTCCAACCGCCACGTACATATTTTCCCCCTGCCTCAAACGGCGTTACACTCATAGCCCTTACACATCAAACAGCAGGTATTGTTCGTGTTTCAACTACTTTTAGCCGTTTTTATCGGTGGGGGCACAGGAAGCGTGGCGCGCTGGCTGTTGAGCATGCGGTTTAATCTGCTGCATCAGCAAATCCCGTTCGGCACGCTGGCAGCGAATCTCACGGGTGCCTTTATTATTGGCCTGGGGCTGGCGTGGTTCAACAGGATGACTCACATCGATCCGGTGTGGAAATTATTGATCACCACCGGCTTCTGCGGCGGGCTGACCACGTTCTCAACCTTCTCGGCGGAAGTGGTGTTCCTGTTACAGGATGGCCGCGCCGCCTGGGCGCTGCTGAACGTCGCGGTCAATCTGCTGGGCTCGCTAATGATGACCGCGCTCGCATTTTGGTTAGTTTCTGCAATTAACGCACACTAAAACCACGGCCCTTAATGTTGGCTTAATTTTTCTCAGGCACCCTTGAGGCAGTTGACTGAGAGGGCGTGGGAATGAAAGAGAAAATGGCAAGCGCAGGGGCGGTGATGTTGGGCATACTGATTATCGCCAGCTTTCTGAAACTGTACATGTTTAGCTGAGCTGAAAACGAAAAAAACCCGCTCGGTGAGCGGGTTTTGAAATTCTTGCTGTCTCGTCTGAATTACAGAGCGATTACGTTAGCAGCAGAAGGGCCTTTGGCACCGTTAGTGATTTCAAACTCAACGCGCTGACCTTCAGCCAGAGTTTTGAAACCATTGCTCTGGATTGCAGAGAAGTGTACGAACACGTCTTTGCTGCCATCTTCCGGAGTAATGAAACCGAATCCTTTGGACTCATTAAACCACTTAACGTTACCTTTAATCTTAGACATCAAAATTACCTTTACATGAAAATTGGACACAAATGCTGTGTCGGGTATCAGTACAACAATTGTTAGCGGTTTTGTCCAGTGGCTTTTTGAAGAAAAGTGACAAAAGTCGCGTTAATTTTTCCTGCCCAATTTTTATCCTTTACTATTCAATAACTGGCTATTAAATCACCAGCGTGTAAAGTTTTTTCAGTTAAAACTGAAACCGCATCCAGGCGAAGTAAACGTTGCCGTTGTTATAGGTACCGGGGATGTAGGTCATCTGGAAGGTTGCCGGACCATATCCCACAGAAGCCAGCGGTAAGAGCACCGGAACGGGGATGTAATTCCAGTTATCGCGCGCCGTCACTGCAGCAGTAAACCCGAGCCCCAGGTGGAGGTTGTCATCGGCCAGCGGCCGCCAGGTTTTCTCCCAGCCGTAGCCCGCAATCGGCTCCCATTTATTGTAAGAGTCTTTAAACGCCATGGCATAAAGTCCATGCCAGTTACCTTTTTCATCCCAGCGCGACTGGCCCGCTCCCGCGCCCCACGGACGTTCGTTATAGCGATCGGTCTTCTCTTTATCGTAGGCAAAGCGGGCATGCCAGGTGATGGCGGGGACATAGAGATCGTAATGCTGGGGCGCCTCCCAGGTTTCAACCATATCGTTGTGGATCGTTTTGACCCAGTCCCTGAGAGTAGGCACATCTTTAGCCATTGCCGCAGTTGAAAAAGGTAACTGAGCAAAAATAAAAGAAAAAATAAGGAAAGATTTATTAAAAAACGTCACAATCAAATTACCATTTTCATATTCACCGCGTCTTCTCGCACAGAATAGCGGAATGGAAACATGACGACATTGGCGTTTATCTTAATTATTCAGCGCAGCAGATAAGAATTGTCCTGATAAAAAATGGCTTACCGCAAAATATTAAGATGCTTTTAAGAAAAATTAATGATGATGCAATAGCTTATATAGCACACGAATAGCTTACCCCCTATCGCAGCGGTGTTGCGGGGCTCCTATACCGTCGAGAAACCCGCCAACCCCCCACTCCTCAGGCTGGCAACACGCATCGCGCCAGGACGCCTTTGCCGGATATTTATCCGCATTGAAATAACGACTAAAAAGGTAATATTTTTATCCGCATAAGCCCATCTTAAATATATTTTAAGAGCGATCCGAGCGGTAAAATATTATCCGCGAAGTGACGGTTAAAGCGTATTGAAATTTGATTATCTGAATGTATCGGTTTCTTTCTGCAGCAGAGAGACGCCAGAGGCTGGTTTAAGGAGTGTGGTGATCGCGCGTCGACACGCGAACCAGGACCAACCAGCGAAGATACATAGCGCTGCAGCAGAAAATCGGCAACAACGACGCTTTAGTCGCCGATTTATTGATTTTAGTCAGCGAGACCGGGCCATTATTTCGGCACATTTTGTCACCTTATTTTCATTGCTACTTTATCCTTCGCTCTGGGGGCGTCGGGAAACAGAGGAAACCATGCTAACGTTTATCGAGCTCCTGATCGGGGTGGTTGTTATTGTCGGCGTCGCACGCTACATCATTAAAGGTTACTCCGCTACCGGGGTGCTCTTTGTCGGCGGTCTGACTCTGTTGATTGTCAGTGCCCTGATGGGTCACCAGGTGCTGCCGTCCAGTGCCACCAGCACCGGTTACACCGCAACCGACATCATTGAATATATCAAAATCCTGCTGATGAGCCGCGGTGGCGATCTGGGGATGATGATCATGATGCTCTGCGGCTTTGCCGCCTATATGACCCACATCGGCGCCAATGATATGGTCGTTAAGCTGGCCTCAAAGCCGCTGAGCTATATCAACTCCCCTTACCTGCTGATGATTGCCGCCTATTTTGTCGCCTGCCTGATGTCACTGGCCGTGTCGTCAGCGACGGGCCTCGGGGTACTGTTGATGGCGACCCTGTTTCCGGTAATGGTCAACGTGGGGATCAGTCGCGGTGCGGCGGCAGCCATCTGTGCCTCCCCGGCAGCGATTATTCTCTCCCCCACCTCCGGTGACGTGGTGCTGGCCGCTAAAGCCGCGGAGATGCCGCTGATCGATTTCGCCTTTAAAACCACCCTGCCGATCTCTATTGCCGCCATTATCGGCATGGCAATTGCGCACTTCTTCTGGCAGCGCTACCTCGATAATAAAGAGAACATCTCGCACGAACGCCTCGACGTCAGCGAAATCACCACCACCGCCCCCTCCTTCTATGCAATTCTGCCGTTTACGCCCATCGTCGGCGTGCTGATTTTCGACGGCAAATGGGGTCCGGAACTGCATATCATCACCATTCTGGTGCTCTGCATGCTGATTGCCGCACTGCTGGAATTTGTTCGCGGCTTCAATACTCAGAAGGTCTTTAGCGGCCTGGAAGTGGCCTATCGCGGCATGGCGGATGCTTTCGCCGGGGTGGTGATGCTGCTGGTGGCGGCCGGGGTCTTTGCCCAGGGGCTGAGCACTATCGGCTTTATCCAGAGCCTGATCTCCATCGCCACCTCGTTTGGTTCGGCGAGTATCATCCTGATGATGGTGCTGGTTGTCCTGACCATGCTGGCGGCGATGACCACCGGCTCCGGTAATGCGCCGTTCTACGCCTTCGTGGAGATGATCCCGAAACTGGCGCACTCGTCCGGTATTAACCCGGCCTATCTCACCATCCCGATGCTGCAGGCCTCCAACCTGGGCCGCACCATCTCCCCGGTTTCCGGTGTGGTGGTCGCCGTTGCCGGGATGGCGAAGATTTCGCCGTTCGAAGTGGTAAAACGCACCTCTGTTCCGGTGCTGGTGGGGCTGATTATCGTGATTATTGCCACAGAAGTACTGGTGCCTGGCACCGCCGTGGGCTAAGCCACGCCACAGCATAAAGCGCCTGCGGGCGCTTTTTGTGCTTTAATAAGCACCAGCAATATTTTGCATTCAACCATCAGGAATTGACATGTTCAGAAAGGATTTCGTTTTGCCTGTCAGCGTAACCGCAGTTGCGCTGTGCGCTTTCCCGGCGCAGGCCGCCCCGCTTCAGGCGACGCAATATGCGGATTTCGATCGCTACGTGCTGGCGCTCTCATGGCAATCTGGTTTTTGCCAGAGCCTGCATGACCGCAACCGCGCAGCGCCAGATGAGTGCCGCCTGCAAAAAGAGCGTAACGACAAAACGACGATCCTCACCGTTCACGGCCTGTGGCCGGGCTTGCCGAAATCTATCGCCGCTCGCGGCGTCGACGATCGCCGCTGGATGCGCTATGGCTGCGCCACCCGCCCCATTCCCAATATGCCGGAGGCAAAAGCCAGCCGTAAATGCGACGCCGCCGAGACCGGCCTGTCGCTGACCGGTGCCGCGAAGCTAAATGAGGTGATGCCCGGCGCAGGCGGCAACTCCTGCCTCGAACGTTACGAATATGCCAAACACGGCGTCTGCTTTGGGTTCGATCCCGACGCCTATTTCGGCACCATGGTGCGCATGAACCAGGAAGTCAAAGCCAGCCCGCTGGGGCAGTTCCTCGCGGCCAACTACGGCAAAACCGTCACCCGCAGCGCCTTTGACGCCGCCGTCGCCAGAAGCTGGGGGCCGACAACGGTGAAAGCCGTCAAGCTCAGCTGCAGCGGTAATCCGGCCTATCTCACGGAAATACAGCTTTCCCTCACCGCGGCCAGCATCAACGCCCCGCTGGCAACCTCCTCATTTGTGCCACAGCCGCATCCGGGCAACTGTGGCAAACAGTTTGTGATCGACAAAATCGGTTACTGAGATATTACCCTTTTCGCGCGTCCGGGCGGACCAGGTCAAAGCGTTGATCCTCGCTAATGGCGAAGTACGCCGTCGGGCCACCGGCGCGCAGCACCGGCTGGGCTTTCACCGTCTGATAGATCCCGTCCTGCAGCAGGTTTTCGTCAATGTGGATCCCCACCACTTCCCCCAGTACCAGCCAGGTATCGACCGGAGCGCCGCTGGCAGCGGTCAGCTGGATACACTGGGACAGGCGGCACTCGAAATTGACCGGACTTTCGGCGACGCGCGGCACCTTCACCAGCTGGCTCTCCGCTTTAGTCAGCCCGGCACGTAAAAACTCATCCTCCCCGTGCGCGAGGCTGGCAGAGGTCTCATTCATGGCGCTGGCCAGCTCACGGGTGGTGAGATTCCAGACAAACTCCCCGGTCTCGACAATATTGCGCACGCTGTCCTTCCAGCCGGTGCTGGCAAAACCGATGATGGGCGGATGGTAATTAAAACAGTTGAAGAAGCTGTAGGGGGCCAGATTGGGGCGTCCTTCAGGATCGCATGAGGCAATCCAGCCAATCGGACGTGGGCCAACAATGGCGTTAAGTGGATCGTGCGGCAGGCCGTGTCCCTGGGAAGGTTGATAAAAGTACATAGCGCTCTCTGAACAGGTTTGGAATGTAAACCGGCAGGCACGGATTACGCTTCGCTCATCCCCCTGCCCCAAGAGGATCAGCGTAACGCAATCCGTATGAAATGAAGAATGAATATGTGTCGTTTATCGACGCTTATCAGCGGCGCTTACTTTGTAAGGGCGCATAAAAAGGATAATCCAAATCGGCGAACGATCACGTTTTTCGTACAAAATTCATACTATAGAGGCAGATGACAGCCTGGAACTCAATCCACACCATGAATGTGACAGCCATCACTTCAAACCCGGGCGCAGACTCAGTATTATCAGTTATCGTTAAACCCTCGCTACCGGATGGCGAGGGTTTTCTTTTGGCATCTTCTGCGGTTGTCGCAGCATTAACGACATGGAGTAAATAATGTCCAGACCCACCATTATCATTAACGAACTCGATGCTGAACGTATCGACCGCCTGCTGGAGCAACCGGCCTTTGCATCGCTACCCGTCGCAGATGCCCTGAACGCTGAACTGGATCGTGCCCAGATGTGTGCCCCGCAGGACATGCCGTCTGACGTGGTCACCATGAACAGCCAGGTGAAATTCCGCGATCTGACCACTGGCGAAGTGCGTACCCGCACGCTGGTCTACCCGGCGCAGATGACCGACAGCAGCACGCAACTGTCGGTCCTGGCACCGGTGGGGGCCGCGTTGATTGGCCTGCGTACCGGCGACACTATCCATTGGGAACTGCCAGGCGGTACCGCCACGCATCTGGAGGTGCTGGAACTGCTCTGGCAGCCTGAAGCAGCAGGCGAATACCTGCGCTAAGCCCATCTGAATAAGCGTTTACGCGCTTAACCCAGAGGATGCCCGGGCATCCTCTTTCCGGCCTTCCGCTATCAGATCACGCCGCCAGGCATAGGGTTGACCAGCCCCGTGACCCGCTCTTTTGCCACTTCCGCGCTTTGTGCACCAGGCACCAGAATAATTTTCCGGCACTCTTCCTGACGCTTATCAAAGATCTCATATCCGCGAGCCGCCTCTTCAAACGGCATATAATGGGTGACGATCTCTTCAGGCGTGAGCAGCCCCTGCTCGATCAGCGGCAACAGTTCACCCAGCCAGGCATGAACGTCAGTCTGCCCCATTTTAAAGGTGAGCCCTTTGTCAAAGGCATCGCCAAACAGGAAACCATGAATAAAGCCGGCATAGACGCCCGGCACGCTGACGATCCCACCGCGCCGTACCGCAGCAATACACTGCCGCAGGGCTTTACCGCTGCTGCCCTCGAGCTTGAGGTTGGTCAGCACCGTTTCCGTGGTGCTCCCTTTCGCCTCAAAACCTACCGCATCGATAACAGCATCCACCCCACGCTGACCCCGGGTCTGCTCAATGATTTTTTCTGCGGCATCGTCGTCGCGATCGAAGTTAATGGGGATCGCGCCGTAACGATCCTGGGCGAAGCGCAGTCGGTAGTCGTGATGATCGACGATAAAAATCTGCTCGGCCCCGAGGTAACGTGCGCAGGCAACGGTCAGGAGGCCTACTGGCCCGGCGCCAAATACCGCGACGCTGCTGCCCTGAGTGATCTGGGCATTTTTGGCGGCCTGCCAGGCAGTGGGCAGGATGTCCGACATGAACAGGGCCTTATCATCTGACAGCAGCGGCGGCACCTTAAAGGGGCCGACGTTGCCTTTTGGCACGCGGACATATTCCGCCTGGCCGCCGGGCACACCACCGTAAAGATGGCTATAGCCAAAAAGCGCAGCCGGAGGTGGGATCTGTTTTTTATTCAGGGAAGCGCCGCGCCCGCTGTTGGTATTTTCACAGGCGGCATAATGCTGCAGGCGGCAGAAAAAGCAGTCGCCGCAGGCAATCACAAAGGGGATCACTACCCGATCGCCCTTAGCGAGGTTTTTCACCTCTCGGCCGGTCTCTACCACTTCCCCCATAAACTCATGGCCGAAGATATCGCCATGTTCCACCTTCGGGATCTTCCCATGATAGAGATGCAGATCAGAACCGCAGATCGCGGTGGCGGTGATGCGCAGAATAATATCGTCAGCTTGCTCGATGGCCGGATCGGGTACCGTTTCAACCTTAACGTTATGTGGGCCATGATACGTCAATGCTTTCATTCGACCTCCGGATTCAGAGAAAAAATGCGGGTTTACCTTAAAAGGGTAGCCATCAGCGGGGATATACCGGGAAATTGCACGGCTTTGGGATTATTCCTGGCCTACAAGCGCGACGATATTAAAAAATGCCTGCCAGCTATCAGAATTTGCTTATATTTTGTGTTTGAATGGAATAAGCGTAAATAAACAGGGAGAAACGGGTATGTACCAGACGATTATTATGCCGGTGGATGTTTTTGAGATGGAATTGAGCGACAAGGCGATTCGCCACGCTGAATTCCTGGCGCAGCAGGATGGTATTATTCACTTACTGCATGTTTTACCGGGCTCGTCCACCTTCGGATTGCATCGCTTTGCCGCCGATATGCGCCGCTTTGAAGAGCATATCGAAAAAGAAGCACAAGCCCGGCTGCAGACCATGATCGGCCACTTCAGCATCGACTCCTCACGTCTCAGAACCCATGTCTGTTTTGGTCACGTGCGTGACGTCGTGAATGAGATGGCCAGCGAGCTGAAGGCCGATATCGTGGTGATCGGGTCGCGTAACCCGTCAATCTCCACCCATCTGCTGGGGTCGAACGCCTCCAGCGTGATCCGCCACGCCTTTGTGCCGGTGCTGGTCGTGAGATAAAAAAAAGAGGCTACCCCAGGGTAGCCTCTTTACAGTGCAGGTGTTGTCTTACGTTCTTATGCTGTTTTGGTACGAATCAGATGATCAAAGGCGCTCAGTGACGCTTTCGCCCCTTCGCCAGTGGCGATGATGATCTGTTTGTACGGTACGGTGGTGCAGTCGCCCGCCGCAAATACGCCCTTCACGCTGGTCTCACACTTGGCGTCGATGATGATCTCGCCCATGCGGTTACGCTCAATGGCGCCTTCCAGCCAGGTGGTGTTCGGCAGCAGACCAATCTGCACAAAGATCCCCGAAAGCTGAACGCTGTGTACGTCACCGCTCACGCGGTCGCGGTACTCAAGGCCGGTCACTTTACTGCCATCGCCTGTCACTTCGGTGGTCTGCGCGTTCAGGATGATGTCGACGTTGTTCAGGCTGCGCACTTTATCCTGCAGGACCTGATCGGCTTTCATCTCTGGCGCAAACTCCAGCAGCGTGACGTGCTCCACGATACCGGCGAGGTCGATGGCCGCTTCCACACCGGAGTTACCGCCACCAATTACCGCCACGCGTTTGCCTTTGAAGAGCGGGCCGTCGCAGTGCGGGCAGTAGGTTACCCCTTTGGTGCGATACTGTTCTTCGCCAGGCACGTTCATGTTGCGCCATTTGGCACCGGTAGCAATGATCACGCTGCGCGCTTTCAGCACGGCACCAGATGCCGTTTCAATCTGGTGGAAACCGCCTTCCTGCGCTGCCGGCACCAGTTTGCTGGCGCTCTGGCTGTCGATCACATCCACTTCATATTCGCTGACGTGCGCTTTCAGGGCGCCAGCCAGTTTCTGACCTTCGGTTTTAGGCACGGAGATATAGTTTTCAATATCCACCGTATCCAGTACCTGGCCGCCAAAGCGTTCGCCCATCAGACCGGTGCGAATACCTTTACGGGCAGAGTAAACCGCAGCCGCCGCACCCGCCGGGCCGGAACCGACAATCAGCACGTCATAGGCATCACGCTTGTTCAGCTCTTCTGCTGCACGTTTTTCCGCGCCGGTATCCACTTTAGCGACGATTTCAGCCAGCGTCATACGACCCTGACCGAACTCTTTACCGTTCACAAACACCGCCGGAACACCCATCACGTTACGATCGGTGATTTCGTTCTGGAACACCCCGCCGTCAATGGCGGTGTGTTTGATGCGCGGGTTCAGCACCGCCATCAGGTTCAGCGCCTGCACCACGTCCGGGCAGTTATGGCAGGAGAGCGAGTAGTAGGTTTCGAATTCAAAATCACCATCCAGGTCGCGGATCTGCTCAAGTAATGCCTGCGCTTCCTTCGACGGATGACCACCGGTCCACAGCAGGGCCAGCACCAGTGAGGTAAATTCATGTCCCAGCGGAGAACCGGCAAAGCGCGGCCCCTGGGTCGAACCTGGGTTGGTGATCAGGAAAGAGGGTTTACGCACCGCAAGGGCGTTATCTTCCTTAAAAGTGACCTTTTCGGACAGGTCGGCGATCTCCGCCAGCAGTTCCTTGATTTCTGCCGATTTAGCGCTGTCATCCAGCGTGGCAATCAGCTCAACAGGTTTGGTCAGCTTCTCAAGGTAGGCTTTGAGCTGGGTTTTCATATTTGTGTCGAGCATTCTTTATCTCCTGCTTAAAAAACATCATCATGCAAGCGGCCTAATCCTGGCTGCCTGAGTGCAACTTGCATCATGGTGCTGGAATGAAATGGGCGCGGATGCGCCCATTGAATGCCGGGTGGCACTTCGTTTACCCGGCCTGCGTTTTGTAGGCCTGTGCAAGCGCAGCGCCGCCGGGCGTTGCAAACGAATCTCCAAAGTGGTACGCGTCAGAGCAAGGCGGCTAGCCTGTGAGTCCCCGGGAGCTTACATAAGTAAGTGACCGGGGTGAGCAGGCGACGCCAACGCCGCTATGGCGCGAAATACGACGGAAATTTAGATTTTGCCAACCAGGTCCAGGGACGGAGCCAGAGTCGCGTCGCCTTCTTTCCATTTCGCCGGGCAAACTTCGCCTGGGTGAGAAGCAACGTACTGAGCCGCTTTCACTTTACGCAGCAGGTCAGATGCGTCACGGCCGATGCCTTCAGCTGTAACTTCTACCGCCTGGATGATGCCCTGCGGGTCAACGATGAAAGTACCACGGTCTGCCAGACCCTGATCTTCACGCATGTTGTCAAAGTTACGGGTCAGGGCGCCAGTTGGGTCGCCGATCATCGCATATTTGATTTTCGCGATGGTTTCAGAGCTGCTGTGCCATGCTTTGTGCGTGAAGTGGGTGTCAGTAGAGACAGAGTAGATATCTACGCCCAGCTTCTGGAACTCGCTGTAGTGGTCAGCAACGTCACCCAGTTCAGTCGGGCAGACGAAGGTGAAGTCAGCTGGATAGAAGAAGAAGACGCTCCAGCGACCTTCGGTATCTTTCTCGGTAACTTCGATGAATTCACCGTTTTTGAACGCCTGGTTTTTGAAAGGTTTGATTTTGGTATTAATTAAAGACATCTGTACTTCCTCCGTGTTTTCGTTGAGGTGTAAGGTACCGAACTTTGCCGATCCGGGCTAATGCGTTTGCATTATCAAATCAATCAGCGATACCTAACAACCTTTCACAAGAAACTGCGTGAACTAAAAAAGTAAAAAGGCCGCCTTGACGGCGGCCCTGATACCTGAGCTACCCGGGGGTAACATCAGTGCCAGCCGAAGCTGGCGATGTGTTGCGCTCTACATGACCTTTAGTCAGGCCGTGACAGCAAAGGGGATTACACCACCCCCTCAACGAAAGGGCAATTCGCTGACAGGGTAATAATACCTATGGCTGTGATAGGTTTTACCGAACCCGCGCTTTGCGAGTGATTTTATAGGGGATCATGGATAAGCCAGGCGCAGCGGCCACGCTGGCGCGCTGTTATACGAATAGCCAGAATGAATTACAGCAGGTGGCCAGCCTGGCGAATAAGGAACAGCTTAATAGGATGATGAGTAAGCCTTAATACCTGACTGGCAGCGTAATAGCAACGCTTTTGCCCGCCTTTTTATGGTGAAAATTACTATAATAATTGTTCGGCCTTTATTTAATTAATTTGCAGCCATGATATATTAAGTTGAAATTTAAATTATCTTAAGTTATCCGATCAAATGGATGATGAATGGCAAACTTACTTCTATAGTTATTATTTATATGATAATGCCATTCAGAGAGCTTACTCAGGACGAATCATGGCTAACCTTTACGATTTGAAAAAATTTGACCTTAATCTGTTGGTGATTTTTGAGTGCATTTACCAGCATCTCAGTATCAGCAAAGCAGCAGAAACGCTATTTATTACCCCCTCTGCGGTGAGCCAGTCACTGCAACGATTACGTAATCAGCTGAACGATCCGCTGTTTATCCGCTCCGGTAAAGGCATCTCCCCGACGACGGTGGGGGTCAATTTACATATGCATCTCGAACAAAATCTGAATAGTATCGAGCAGACGATCAATATCATGCATGGCTCGGCGCTGAAGAAGAACTTTGTTATCTACTGCCCGCAGGTCATGACGAGAGGCCCATTGATCGCGTCGATGAAACTGTTGATGCGTGAGCATAATTATGAAATTGAATACCACGACATGCTGCTGGCGGCCGACTCGGCGGAAGACCTGTTAGCCTACCGTAAAGCTGACCTGGTCTTCTCTTTCGCCCCGATAGCCAACCGGTCGATTGTCTGCACTCGCTACCTCGATTTACCCGTGGTGACGGTGTGTCGTCAGGATCACCCGCGCATCGGCTCGGTTGCCACTCAGGAAGAACTGAGTAAGGAAAAATACACTTTCTTTATGAGTGATGAACCGGGCGTTAAAGTCTTTCAGATGCAGGCAGAAAACTCGTTTCCGGACAGGAAAATCGCTTTCCGCTGTGACTCCTTTTTTTCACTGATTATGATGGTAGGTTCATCAAACTTACTCGGCTTTATGCCTGAGGCGGTATATGAACAGTATCGTGAGGCATTTAATCTGAAAAAAATTGAGGTCCCTTTTACCTTACCCACCCTGAATGTTTATATGCTGTATAACCGCACGGCATTAAATAGCAGCGTATTCTCTACTTTTGTCGAGCAAGTGAGTGCCGAGGGTTTTCAGTATGAGTAACAAGGTCTGATGGGAATTGAATCACACTGTTAATACTATTACAAAATAAATACGCAGAAATTATTTTATAATTCTGCGTATTAGAACCCACTGATTTATATTTATTTTATTATAATTTGTTCAGCTGTTCTGCCGCCGCCAGTAATGTCGTCTCCTGCTTGGCAAAACAGAGGCGAATAAGTTTATGCGGGAACGGGTCAGCACAGAATACCGACAGCGGGATCGCCGCCACCCCTACCTCTTTGGTTAACCATTGGCAAAAACTGACGTCATCCAGATCGTAGATTGCACTGTAGTCCGCCAGCAGGAAATAGGTCCCTTCGCAGGGCAGAATTTCCAGACGACTTTCACTCAACGCCCCGATAAAGCGATCCCGGCGGGCGCGATAAAAGTCCGGCAGCTCACGGTAGTGTTCCGGCTGGTGGCGCAGCATATCAGCAATTGCCAGCTGTGCCGGGGTATTGACCGCAAACGTCAGGAACTGATGCACCTTACGCAGTTCGGCGCTGATCGCAGCAGGCGCCACGCAGTACCCCACTTTCCAGCCGGTCATATGGAACGTTTTGCCAAAAGAGGAGACGGCAACGGCCCGCTCGCGCAGCTGCGGATGCGCAAGCACGCTGGCATGCCCCGCCTCTGCAAAGCAGATATGCTCGTACACTTCATCGCTCAGCACATAGATTTCGCGTTCCGCAATGGCCTGCCAGAGCACGGCAAAATCCGCCTGCCGCCATACCGTCGCAGAGGGATTGTGCGGCGTGTTCAAAATAACCAGCCGGGTTTTCTCACTGAGCAGTGCCGCGAAGGCCTGCCAGTCCGGGCGAAAGTGCGGCGGCTGGAGCGCCACGCGCTTTACCACCCCACCCGATAACGCAATCGCCGGGGCATAGCTGTCGTAGCTTGGGTCAAAGCAGATGACCTCGTCGCCGGTACGCACCAGGGCGGTGATTGCGGCGTAGAGGGCCTCAGTCGCCCCGGCGGTGACGGTGATGTCGCTATTAGCATCCGGTTGATAGCCATACAGTTCCGCGGTTTTATCGGCAATCGCTTCGCGCAGCGGTTGCGCCCCCGTCATCGGCGCATACTGGTTCGCACCGTTCGCCACATGCCAGGCCAGACGTTGCTGAAGGTAGTCCGGGCCATCGAAATCGGGAAAACCCTGCGACAGATTTATGGCGTTGTATTGCTGCGCCAGAGCGCTCATTTGCGTGAAGATCGTGGTGCCGAGAGCCGGAAGTTTGCTGTCTGGAATCAAGGGGTTATTACGCATGTCGACGGACCTGTATGTAATACATATGTTGCTGCCACTATAACACGATGCTAGTATTTGGCAATCAAGACGCTTAGACGTCTAAACCATAATGATATTCCTGGCCGAAGAGGTAAGAAGGAAGATGACAGACGACCTGCGACTCACAGCACTGGTGGATGCCTGCCACTGGATCGGCGCAAAGGGATGGGCACCCGCCACCGGGGGCAATATGTCCGTGCGGCAGGATGAGACCTGGTGCTGGCTCAGCGAGTCCGGCAAAGACAAAGGCAGCCTGACGCCCGCGGATTTCCTGCAGGTTGAGATTGCCACCAACCGCGCCCCCTCCGGGCGTAAGCCTTCCGCAGAAACTGGCCTGCATACTCTGATTTATCGCCTCTTCCCGGAGGCCAACGCGGTGCTGCATGTGCATACGGTCAACGCCACGGTGCTCTCCCGACTGGTGAAAACGCCGGAGCTACGCCTCAGCGGCTTTGAGATGCAGAAATCACTCCGCGGCCAGACCAGCCACCTCGATACGGTGCCCATCGCCGTGTTTGATAACGACCAGGATATCGACGCCCTGGCCTCGCGAATCGCCCATTACGGTCGGGAGCGCCCGCTGAATTATGGTTTTCTTCTGCGCGGTCATGGCTTAACCTGCTGGGGACGCGACGTGGCCGAAGCCCGGCGTCACCTTGAAGGCCTCGAATTCCTGTTCGAGTGCGAGATGCGTTTACGACAACTGGAGAGAGTATGATTCGCGCGATTGTGACGGATATTGAAGGCACCACCAGCGATATTCGTTTTGTCCACAATGTTCTGTTCCCTTATGCGCGCGAGCGGCTGGCGGCCTTTATCAACGCCCAGCAGTATGCCGAACCGGTCAACACCATTCTGGACAATCTGCGCGAAGAGATTGACCAGCCGCAGGCCAGCACCCGGGATCTGATTGACACCCTGTTCGCCTTTATGGATGACGATCGCAAATCGACAGCGCTCAAAGCGTTGCAGGGGATCATCTGGCGGGAGGGTTACGTCAACGGCGACTTCACCGGCCATCTCTATCCGGACGTTCTGCCCTCTCTCGAAAAATGGAAAGCGCAGGGCATTGATCTCTATGTTTATTCCTCCGGCTCCGTGGCGGCGCAGAAACTGTTATTTGGCTACAGCGACGAAGGTGATATTACTCATCTGTTCAGCGGCTATTTTGATACCCACATAGGTGCCAAGCGCGAGGTAGCGTCTTATCAGAATATTGCGGCCCAGATTGGCGCAGCCCCCTCGCAGATCCTCTTCCTGTCGGATATTCATCAGGAGCTGGATGCCGCGGAACAGGCCGGTTTTCGCACCCTGCAGCTGATTCGCGGCGATGAGGACGGGGCCAGCCATCACCATCAGGTGCATCAGTTTGACGACATCAATCCGGAGCAGATCCCTTCATGAGCGCATTGACCATTTATTCAGATAAAGAAGCCAGCCAGCCGGAGTGGCACAGCACCGACGCTGAGGCGATCCAGCAGCAGCTGAACGCCCGCGGCGTCCGCTTTGAGCGCTGGGAAGCCGACCGCGATCTGGGCCGCGATCCGTCGCCGGAGACGGTGATTAATGCCTACCAGCACGCCATCGATAAGCTGGTGGCGGAGAAGGGCTACCAGAGCTGGGATGTCATCAGCCTGCGCGCGGATAACCCGCAAAAAGAGGCCCTGCGGGCGAAGTTTCTCAATGAACACACCCACGGCGAAGATGAAGTGCGTTTCTTTGTTGAAGGCGCCGGGCTGTTCTGCCTGCACATTGGCGACCAGGTCTGTCAGGTGTTATGCGAGAAGAACGACCTGATCTCCGTTCCCGCCGGTACGCCGCACTGGTTTGATATGGGCTCTGAGCCGAACTTTACCGCGATCCGGATTTTCGATAACCCGGAAGGCTGGGTGGCGCAGTTTACCGGGGATGCGATTGCAGATAGCTATCCGAGATTGCCGTAGCACCATGCCCTGCCCGGCGGCGCTGCGCTTGCACGGACCTACAAACGGTTTGTAGGCCGGGTAAGCGTTAGCGCCACCCGGCATTATTCAGACCGCACCCTTGCCAAAAAATCCCTTCGCCACCTCTTCCGGCCGCACCACGCCCGTATCCAGCACCCACCCACTTATCAGTGACGCTGGCGTGACGTCGAACGCCGGGTTATAGACCTGTGCGTCAGTGGGCGCCCACTGCACCGCACCGAAGCTCCCCGCCACGCCGGTCACTTCCCGGGCATCGCGCTGTTCAATAGGGATCGCCTCCCCGTTCGGGCAGTTCGGATCGAGCGTGGTTTGCGGGGCGGCCACATAGAAGGGAATACCGTGGAATTTCGCCAGTACCGCCAGGGAGTAGGTGCCGATTTTATTCGCCACATCGCCGTTAGCGGCAATGCGATCCGCCCCCACCCACACCGCGTCCACCTGGCCTTTGGCCATCAGGCTGGCGGCCATTGAATCGGTGATCAGACTATACGGCACGCCCAGCTCACCCAGCTCCCAGGCCGTCAGCCTGCCGCCCTGCAACAGCGGACGGGTCTCATCCACCCAGACGTTGCTGACCTTGCCCTGCTGATGGGCAAGGGCAATCACCCCCAGCGCGGTGCCCACACCGGCGGTCGCCAGGCCACCGGTATTGCAATGGGTGAGCAGGCGGCTGCCGGGCTTCACCAGCGCGCTGCCTGCATGGGCAATCGCGTCGCAGAGCTGCTTATCTTCGTCGATCAGGCGCAGCGCCTCTGCCCCCAGCGCCGGGACAAAATCCTCCTGCCACAGCGCCAGTTTCATACGGTCGAGATTGTTCATCAGGTTGACCGCGGTCGGACGCGAGGCGCGCAGCGTCTCCAGCGCCACCGCCAGTTCATCCCGGCTATGGCCGTTTTCCGCCAGCAGCGCCAACAGCAGGCTGGCAGAAAGCCCAATCAGCGGCGCGCCCCGCACGCGCAGGGCGTGAATATGTCCCACCAGCGCCTCTACCGTTGTCGCATCCAGCCAGCGTTTCTCCTGCGGAAGCGCCTGTTGGTCGAGAATAAATAGCTGATTTTCCGTCACCCGCAGGCTGGTCGTCTGTAATCTCTGCATGTCGTTAATTCTCTGTTGCGTTGTTGTAGCACATTGTGTCAGGATAAAATTTAGATGTATAGACGTCTAAATGTCTTTATTACCGGAACAGATGAGGAACAAGCAATGTCGCAATACCATACCTTTACCGCTCAGGACGCCGTAGCGTATGCCCAACAGTTTGGCGGCCTCGACGATCCCGCCTCGCTGGTAGAGGCGCAGGAGGTAGGCGACGGTAACCTCAATCTGGTGTTTAAAATCTTCGATAACCAGGGCGTCAGCCGCATCATCGTAAAGCAGGCCCTGCCCTACGTGCGCTGCGTGGGGGAATCCTGGCCGCTGACGCTGGATCGCGCCCGCCTCGAAGCGCAAACTCTGGTGGAGCACTATCAGCACAGCCCGCAGCATACGGTCAAAATCCACCACTTCGACCCGGATCTGGCGGTGATGGTGATGGAAGATCTCTCCAGCCATAAGATCTGGCGCGGGGAGCTGATCAACAATGTGTTTTACCCCCAGGCAGCACGTCAGCTGGGGGAGTACCTCGCTCACGCCCTGTTCCACACCAGCGATTTTTACCTGCACCCGCATACCAAAAAAGCGCAGGTGGCGAAGTTCCTCAACCCGGCGATGTGCGAGATCACCGAAGATCTCTTCTTCAACGATCCGTACCAGATCCACGCGCGTAACAACTACCCGGCGGCGCTGGAAAGCGACGTGGCCGCCCTGCGCGACGACGCCCAGCTGAAAATTGCCGTCGCCGCCCTGAAACACCGCTTCTTCTCCCAGGCCGAAGCGCTGCTGCACGGCGACATTCACAGCGGCTCGATTTTTGTCGCCGAGGACAGCCTGAAGGCCATTGACGCCGAGTTCGGTTATTTCGGCCCGATTGGGTTTGATATCGGCACCGCCATCGGCAACCTGCTGCTGAACTTCTGCGGCCTGCCGGGCCACCTTGGCATCCGGGATGCAGCGGCCGGGCGTGAACAGCGCCTGATCGATATCCAGGAACTCTGGAATACCTTCGCGGAACGTTTCCAGGCGCTGGCAACGGAGAAATCCCGCGATGCGGCGCTCAGCGTGCCGGGTTATGCCAGCGCGTTTCTGAAAAAGGTCTGGCACGACGCGATTGGCTTCTGCGGCACCGAGCTGATCCGCCGCAGCGTGGGCCTGTCACACGTGGCGGATATCGACACCATCCGTGATGACGAGATGCGCCACGAATGCCTGCGCCACGCCATTACGCTCGGTAAAGCGTTAATCGTCATTGCCGACCGTATCGACAGCGTGGATGAGCTGGTGGCGCGGGTGCGTCAGTACAGTTAGGTGCGGTCTGTTTGCCAGGTGGCGCTAACGCTTACCGGGCCTACGATTCGAATGTAGGCCCGGTAAGGCGATGCCGCCACCCGGCAAAAACTCAACCTAAATACTCAATTACCGACAGCCCGCCGTTGTAGTCGGTGCTGTAGATAATCCCCTGTGCATCGACAAACAGATCGCAGGACTGGATCACCTGCGGGCGGTTGGGTCGCGTATCCATCATTTTCTCCGGTGCGGCAGGCACCAGCGCGCCGGTTTCCACCGGACGGTAGGGATCGGAGATATCATAGGCGCGCACCCCGGCGTTCTGGTAGGTGGCAAAAATCAGCGTTGAGCTGACAAAGCTCCCGGGGCGGTTCTCATGTAAATTGTGCGGCCCGAAATGCGCCCCTTTCGCCACATAATCCCGCTCGTTTGGCTGCGGGAAGGTCGCGATGCTGACCGGGTTCGATGGCTCGCGAATATCAAACAGCCAGATCAGCTTCTCCCCATCCTCCTGATTGTCGAGCACCGCTTCATCCAGCACCACCAGCAGATCCCGGTCCGGCAGCGGCAGCGCGGTGTGGGTGCCGCCACCAAACGGCGGGCTCCAGTTGCGATGGCTGATCAATTTCGGCTGGCTGCGATCCTTTACATCCAGCAGGGTCAGGCCGCCGTCGCGCCAGCTGCCGTAGGCGGTATCCCCGGCGATGATGGCGTGATGCAGGGCGTAGCGTTTGCCTTCCGGCCAGTTGGGGGTCTCCCCTGCCGCCTGGTTCATCCCCGGCAGCCACCAGCGCCCCGCCACTTCGGGTTTGCGCGGGTCCGCCAGATCGATGGTCAGGAAAATGTAATCGGTAAAGCCGTCGATCAGCGCCGAGACGTAGGCCCAGCGCCCGCCCACGTACCAGATGCGGTGAATGCCGATGCCGCTTAGCGACAGGAAGCTGATTTCCCGCGGCTTATCCGGAGTGGAGATATCAAAGATGCGCAGCCCGGCGCTCCAGCCTTTGTCCTGCACGTCGCTGACCGTCTCCCCCACCTGGCGGGTGTAGTAGACCTTTTCGTCAGCAAAGCGGGCATCGGCAAACAGATCCCGGGCGTTGATCACCAGCAGCAGATCGTCATGGGCCTGCAGATGCACGTTCCAGGTGCCCGGCGGCGCAGGCACATAGCCCGCCGCCTTCGGGTTCTTTGGATCGCGCACGTCGACGATGGAAAAGCCCTGCGACACCATATGCCCAATATAGGCGAAGCCGCGATGCACCATCAGCTGCACGCCGTCCGGGCGTCCGCCCTGGTCGCTGTGGCCGATTAAGCGCATATTGCGGCTGTATTCGGGGGTGGGTAATGCGGTCACACAACCTCCTGTTGCCCGGTGGCGCTGCGCTTACCGGGCCTACTGTCCGTAGGCCGGGTAAGGCGCAGCCGCCACCCGGCAAAGTTTATTTAGCCTTCGCTTCCAGCGTCGCGAACCACGGGGCGATAAAATCGTCGGTCTGGCCCCAGCCTGGAATGATTTTGCCTAAAGAGGCCACGTTCACCGCACCCGGCTGGGCCGACAGCAGCGCCTGCGGAATAGCCGCGGCTTTAAAGTCATAGGTCGCAGGCGTCGCTTCTCCGGCAATTTTATTGGCGATCAGACGCACGTTCGTCGCGCCAATCAGCTTCGGATCGACCGCCACGCTCACCACCCACGGGCTGCCCGCTTCGCGCATCAGCTGCAGATCCTGGTTGGAGATATCGATGCTGTAGAGTTTGATCTCGGTGCGGCCATTCTCTTTCAGCGCTTTATAAGCGCCCTGGCTGAAGGCATCCCAGGTGCCCCAGATGGCGTCGATCTTGCCTTTCGGGTATTTCGCCAGCACCGCGCCCACCTTGTTGGCGGTGTCGCCCTGCACATCGGACGATACCGCCCCGATGGACTCCAGCTCTTTAATGCCCGGGTTCGCCTTCAGCAACGCCTGGTAAGCGGTCTGACGGCGCTCCATCGGCGGGAAGCCCGCCACCCATAGCTTGATGATGTTAGCCTTGCCGTTGAAATCCTTCACCAGTTGGCCGAACGAGAGGTTGGTCAGGGAGGCGTCATCCTGCTGGGTCACCGTCACGCCCGGGATCTCGCCGTTCACCGCAGTATCAAACACCGCCACCTTGATCCCGGCATCCACCGCCTTTTTCACCAGCGCGGTGGAGTACGGGTCACGCCCCTGAGAGAGAATAATCCCGTCATACTTCTGGCTGATGGCCTGGTTAACGAAGTCCTGGAATTTGGCATCGTCGCCGTTGCTTAAAAAGGTGCTGACCTTAAAGCCGAGCTTTTTCCCTTCCTGAATCGCCCCGGCCACAAACTGGGTGGTGTTGTCGTCGGAGCCGAGGTTGCGGATCACCGCGATGCGGATCTGCCCCTCATGGTTGGCAATCGCCGCCGGCACCGGCGCAGGGGTCGCCGCATAGCCCGGCAGTGAACTCAGTAATCCCAGCGTCAGCAAAGAGAGTGCAACTTTTTTCATTCTGTTATCCCGTTGTGTTGTTAGCGTTTTTGTACGTACGTCATCGCCAGTGCCACCGCAAGCACCAGCCCTTTTATAATGTCCATGGCGTAATAGGGTACCGAGAGCATCACCAGCCCGTTGGAGAGCACCCCGAGGATCACCGCCCCCACCAGGGTGCCCAGCGCGTTCGGTTTACCGGAGCCCGCCAGCGAAAAGCCGATCCACGCCGCCGCCACCGCATCCATCAGATAGCCGCCGCCGGCATTCACCTGCGAGGAGCCAATGCGCGAGGCGAGCAGAATCCCGCCCAGCCCCGCCAGCAGCGAGGCGATCACATAGGCCGCCACCTTGTAGCGGGTGGTGCGGATCCCGGACAGGCGCGCCGCCTCCGGGTTACCGCCAATGGCATACATCCGGCGACCGTGGGTGGTGAGCGACAGCCCCAGCTGCGCCAGCAGCGTCACCGCCAGCATGATAATGACGATGGTTGGCACCTGCCCCAGCGCGCCAAACGTCGCCGGAATAGTCCCCTCCGCCATGTCGCCGCTCGGCAGGACCATGTTCTCGGTGATCGACCCGCCATAGCTGTAGGTCATCGCCACGCCCTGGATCACAAACAGGCTGGCGAGGGTGGCGAGCATGTCGGGAATGCGCAGAATGACGATTAAAAAGGCGTTAAACAGCCCCACCAGGGTGCAGAGCGCCAGAGTGATGAGAATCGATTCGGTGGTGCCGAAGCCGTGCCAGACGAAGAGCGAGATCACCAGCGCATTCGCCAGTGACGCCGTCGAGCCCACCGAGAGGTCAAACCCGCCGATGGTCAGCGAGATGGAGACCCCGACGGCAATCACCGTCACGATGGCAATGGAGCGCAGAATGTTGATGATGTTGTTGGGGTCGAGGAAGTTCTCCGACGCCAGGCCGAAAATGGCCACCAGCGCGACCACCGTCAGCAACATGCCCCATTTATAGAGAAAATCGAAAATGTGCTGACGGCCAGACACCGCCTCGTTGACTGAAAGGGCCTTGCTCACGACGCCGTTCCTCCGGTTGAATAATAAAGTAATGTCTCTTCCCGGGCGCTTGCCCCGTCCACTTCCGCCACAATGCGCCCGTCCCACAGCACGCAGATGCGGTCACACAGCCCCACCAGTTCGGCGAACTCGCCCGAGGCGTAAATCACCCCTTTACCTTCCCGCGCCAGGCCGTCAATAAGCTGGAACAGATCGGTTTTGGCCTTCACGTCCACCCCTTTGGTGGGCTCGTCGAAGATCAGCACCTGGGCGTTACCGCGCAGCCACTTGCCAATCGCCACCTTTTGCTGGTTGCCGCCCGACAGACGGCGCAGTACCTGCCCTGGCCCGCGGGTGCGCACACCCACCCGGGCGATCACCTCTTCGGCCCAGCGCCACGCCTGGCGATGACCAAACAGGCTCCAGCGTGAAAAGGAGTTATCCGCTGACACAGCCAGGTTCATGCTCACCGGCTCATCGATAAAAATGCCCTCTTTACGCCGCTCCTCCGGCACCAGCGCCAGCCCGCGCAGCACGGAGTCTGCCGGGTCGCGCGGCGTCCACGGCTGCTGGTTCAGCTCGCCCTTCGCCACCTGGCTTTTGGTCGCGCCAAAGAGCGCCTTGCAGAGCTCGGTTTTTCCGGCCCCCGCCAGCCCGGCGATACCGAGAATCTCCCCCTTACGCAGATGCAGGGAGATATCCTTCAGCAGCCCTTCGTCGTGCAGCCCTTCCACCCGCAGCAGCGTTTCGGCGCTGTGCTTTGGTCGCGCAGGAGGGTAGATATCGGTCAGCGCATGGCCGAGCATCTTCTCGACAATCGCCTCCCCACTGAGATTCGCCATCGGGCCGGACTCAATCAACTTGCCGTCGCGCAGCACCGTTAAGGTGTCGCAGATCGCCTTCAGCTCATGGATGCGGTGGGAGATAAAGACCACCCCGATCCCCTGCTGTTGCAGGCGGCGCACAACCGTGAACAGCCGCTCGCTTTCGTGGGCATCCAGCGGCGCGGTAGGTTCGTCGAGAATAAGAAAGCGGCAGTGATGGGAGAGCGCCCGCGCCAGCAGGATCTGCTGCTTTTCTGCCAGGGTGCAACTGTCGATGGAACGTCGCACGTCGAGGGAGACGTCGAGCTGCGCCAGCGCCTGCCGGGCCTGCTCCCGCATCGCGCCCCAGCGAAAGCGGTGTCCCGGCTGCGCCAGATGGTCGAGCATGATGTTTTCTGCGATGCTGAGGCCGGGGATCAGCGCCACGTCCACCTCCTGCTGCACCAGGTGGATACCCAGCTGTTTGGCCTCCACCGGCTCACGAATGATGACGGGCTGATTGTTGATGCTGATTTCGCCCGTATAGTGGGCGTGCGTCCCGCACAGCACCGCCATCAGCGTGGATTTCCCGGCGCCGTTCGCGCCCGTGAGCGCGTGCACCGATCCGCCCGTCAGGGTGAAATCCACCTGCGACAACGCCTGAAAGCCAGAAAAAGCCAGGCTGATGCCGCGCATCTCGAGGCGACTGGTTATCATCCGCTGCAATCCTGTATTAATCTTTTGATTTATAGAATTTTTCACAGCACTGGCTGGCTGGCAACGACGGAAAAAGCATAAGATAAAGCAAAATAGTATTAGCCATCCGGATGTCCAGACATAACATCAGGTTAGCGCTTCGCAAAAAGGAAACCCTCATGAGCAACACTGACATCCGCGTCGTTCCCGGCCCGGCAAACTACTACTCCCACCGCGGCGCTCTGGCTCGCCTGGACGATTTTTTTACCCCGGAGCAACTCTCCCGGGCGGTATGGATCTACGGTGAACGCGCCCTGGCCGGGGCCCGACCGTTCCTGCCGGACAGTTTTGACGCTGCCGGAGCAAAACGGCTGCTCTTTAAAGGCCACTGCAGCAAGCGCGATGTGAATCAGCTTGCAGAAGCCTCCGGCGCGGATCGCAGCGTGGTGATTGGCGTCGGCGGCGGCGCGCTGCTGGATACCGCTAAAGCAATGGCCCGCCGTCTGGGTCTGCCGCTGGTGGCTATTCCCACCATCGCGGCCACCTGCGCGGCATGGACCCCGCTGTCGGTGTGGTACAACGACGCCGGGCAGGCGCTCCATTTTGAGATCTTTGACGATGCCAACTATCTGGTGCTCGTCGAGCCCGAGATCGTCCTCAACGCCCCGGCAGAGTACCTGCTGGCGGGGATCGGCGACACGCTGGCGAAATGGTATGAAGCGGTGGTGCTGGCTCCAGAGCCCGAACACCTCCCGCTGACGGTGAGGCTCGGCATTAACGGGGCGCTGGCGATCCGCGACGTGCTGCTGGCGCACAGCGAGCAGGCGTTAGCGGACCAGACGCGGCGCGAGGTGACGCGTGAGTTTCATGACGTGGTGGATGCCATTATCGCCGGTGGCGGCATGGTCGGCGGGCTCGGGGAGCGCTACACCCGCGTGGCGGCAGCGCATGCGGTGCATAACGGCTTAACGGTGCTGCCGCAGACCGCGCCATTCCTCCACGGCACCAAGGTGGCATACGGGATCCTGGTGCAGAGCGCCCTGCTCGGCCAGGACGAGGTGCTGCGCGAGCTGGTCGCGGCCTACCAGCGCTTTAACCTGCCCACCACCTTGCGTGAGCTGGAAGTGGACATCCATAACCGCGAGGCGCTGGACCAGGTGATCGCCCATACCCTGCGCCCGGTAGAGTCGATCCACGCCCTGCCGATCGCCCTGACGCCGGAGGTGCTGCGCGCCGCATTTGAAAAAGTGGAAAACTTCAGCCACCCGGCGCATTGACGCCGGGAACTGGCCCTCTATACCTAATGATGATCATCACCACTCTCGTAACGAGGTCATCATGCAGATCGACTTAACAGGTAAAAAGGCGCTGGTAACCGGTGCCAGTCGTGGGTTAGGCCGTGCCATTGCGCTCTCCCTGGCACGCGCCGGCGCCGATGTCGTTATCACCTATGAGAAATCCGCCGATAAAGCCCAGGCCGTCGCGGATGAGATCCGCGCGCTGGGGCGGCGCGCCGAGGCGATCCAGGCGGACAGCGCCAGCGCTCAGGCGATTCAGGATGCCGTCACCCAGGCGGCGCGCAGCCTCGGCGGGCTGGATATCCTGGTGAACAATGCCGGGATTGCGCGCGGTGGTCCGCTGGAGACGATGACCCTGGCGGACATTGATGCCCTTATCAACGTCAATATTCGCGGGGTGGTGATCGCCATTCAGGAGGCGCTGGTTCACATGTCCGACGGCGGGCGCATCATCAACATCGGCAGTTGTCTGGCGAACCGCGTTGCCCAGCCCGGCATCGCCGTTTACTCCATGACCAAATCGGCGCTCAACTCCCTGACCCGCGGGCTGGCGCGCGATCTCGGCCCGCGCGGGATCACCGTCAACCTGGTTCACCCTGGCCCAACCAACAGTGACATGAACCCGGAAGATGGCGATCAGGCCGCCTCCCAGCGTCAGCTTATTGCCCTCGGGCACTATGGTCAGCCAGAGGATGTCGCCGCCGCGGTGACCTTCCTTGCCAGCCCCGCCGCCGGGCAGATCTCCGGCACCGGGCTGGATGTGGACGGCGGGCTGAACGCCTGACGCCTGCTCGCAGTTTTGATGTTAGCCTCTGTCGTCCGGCAGAGGCGTTTTCGACCCGCCTCGACAAACTCACTTTTGCCGCTTTTTCCGCTCTCCCCCTCGCCCTACAGTACCCCATAAGACATTCGGAATTTATCTAATAGTCTTATTATTTCCTTATATTTCGTGTGGGCGTATAGTGGAGGTACGGATGAAGATTGTCTGGTCAAAAACCGCGGAGAAACAGTTAGCGAAAATCGATCCCCGCTATCGCTGGCGCATTGCACGCAGGCTGGCGAGTCTGGATGACCACGCCGCTCCCGTGGCGGATATTAAAAAATTGTCCTCACCCGAAAACCACCATCGATTGCGGGTGGGTGATTACAGGGTCATCTACACCCTTGAGAATCAGCAAAGTGATACCTGTTATGTGGTATCCGTTAAGCGTCGAACAACAACCACCTATCTTCATGAGGAGCAGATGGAATATGACTGTGCAGTTGATTAAGGATGAAGAGGGAAAAACGCAATATGCCGTCATTCCGTACAGGGACTATCTTCGCATGCGCTTAGCCATGCTGGAGCAGGATGACGACGATGAAAGCGAATGGGAAGACATTCCTTACGAATCAGATATCTACGATAGTGTTGGCTTGCCGGGAGAGGTCTGCAACATAATGCATAGCGAAAATGTCAGCCTGCAGGCGGCCTGGCGCATCTACCGCGGCCTGTCCCAGCAGGAGGTGGCCGACAAGCTGGGCATCAGCCAGTCCGCCGTATCACAGCTGGAAGCCGTGGATTCCCGCCCGCAAAAACGCACCCGCGAAAAGCTGGCGGCCATTTATGGCTGTAAGCAGGAGCAGATCAGCCTCTACTTACCGAAAGAGGGTTAACAGCACTTCGCGCCGCCTTTACCGCCGTAGCGGGCATCCTGGCGATCGCGGAAAAACGCCTCGTAGGTCATCGGCGTCTGGTCAGGATGGTTGACGCGCATATGCTCGACATAGTTGTCGTAGTCCGGCACGCCGATCATCATTTTTGCGGCCTGCCCTAAATATTTACCGGCTTTTGACAGGGTATCGAACATCGCTCTTCTCTCACAAAAAAGGTAGGCCGGGTAAGCGCTAGCGCCACCCGGCACACAGGTTAATGCGCCCCTTTCGCCTGGGTCACAATCTCTTCATAGTTGGCCGGCATCGGCTCATACGGCGTCTCTTTCGCGGTAGGTTTGTCCTGTTTCAGGGCGGCCAGCGCGGTCTTCAGAGAATAGAGCGCCAGCACCACAACCACCACCATAAAGAAGATGGTCAGCCCGGCATCCAGACGGTTGTTAAAGACCAGCTGCGAGAGCTGGGACTCGGTATACTGCGCCGGGATCTTGCCGCTGTCGATCATCGCCTGGAACTTGTTGGCGATGGCCAGGAAGCCCACTTTGGCATCGCTGCTGAAGGCTTTCTGCCAGCCTGCGGTCAGGGTACAGATCAGCAGCCAGGCGGTTGGCACCAGGGCGACCCAGGCGTAACGCTGACGTTTCATCTTGAACAGCACCACCGCGCAGAGCATCAGCGCCATACCGGCCAGCATCTGGTTAGCGATACCGAACAGCGGCCACAGGGTGTTGATGCCGCCCAGCGGATCGACCACCCCCTGATGCAGGAAGTAACCCCACGCCAGGACGCAGAGCGCCGTCGCCAGCAGGTTCGCAGGCAGCGATTCGGTGCGTTTGAGGCCGGGGGAGATCACCCCCAACAGATCCTGCAGCATAAAGCGCGCCGCACGTGTCCCGGCATCCACCGCCGTCAGGATAAAGAGCGCTTCGAAGAGGATGGCGAAGTGATACCAGAACGACACATCCATCAGACCGCCCAGCGCGCCGTGCAGAATGTAGGCCATGCCCACCGCCAGGGTCGGCGCACCGCCCGCGCGGGAGATAATCGACTGCTCGCCCACCTCGTTGGCAATCTGAGAGAGAGTATCCGGGGTAATGCTAAAGCCCCAGCCGCTGACCACCTGGGCCGCAGAGGCCACCACGTCCGCCGTACCGGCAGGCGCCAGCACCGCAATCGGGCTGTTCATCGCAAAGTAGACGCCCGGATCGATAATGCAGGCGGAGACCAGCGCCATGATCGCCACGAAGGACTCCATCAGCATGCCGCCGTAGCCGATAAAGCAGGCCTGGTTTTCATTCGCCAACATCTTCGGCGTGGTGCCGGAGGCGATCAGGGCATGGAAGCCAGAGACGGCGCCACAGGCGATGGTGATAAACAGGAACGGGAACATATTGCCGGACCAGACCGGACCGGTGCCATCAATAAACTTCGTCACCGCCGGCATGGTCAGGGTCGGGCGCATGATCAGAATGCCAATCGCCAGGCCAACAATGGTGCCGATTTTCAGGAAGGTGGAGAGGTAATCGCGCGGAGCCAGCAGCAGCCACACCGGCAGCACCGCCGCTACAAAGCCATAGCCCACCAGCATCCAGGTCAGCTGCACGCCGGTATAGTCAAAGTATGGCGCCCAGGTTGGGCTCTCGGCCACCCAGCCGCCGGAGATAATGGCGAAGACCAGGAAGACCAGGCCAATCACCGACACTTCGCCGATGCGCCCCGGGCGCAGGTAGCGGATGTAGATCCCCATAAAAATTGCCAGCGGAATGGTAAAGGCGACGGTATATGTCCCCCACGGGCTGTGGGTCAGGGCTTTCACCACGATCATCGCCAGCACCGCAAGGATGATCACCATGATCATAAAGCAGGCCACCAGCGCAATCACCCCGGCGGTCGGGCCCATCTCCTCTTTTACCAGCTCGCCGAGGGAACGCCCGTCGCGGCGGGTGGAGACGAACAGCACCATAAAGTCCTGCACTGCGCCTGCCAGCACCACCCCGGCGAGGATCCAGATCATCCCGGGCAGGTAGCCCATTTGCGCGGCCAGCACGGGCCCCACCAGCGGCCCGGCCCCGGCGATAGCGGCAAAGTGGTGACCGAACAGCACTTTTTTATCGGTTGGCACATAGTCCAGCCCGTCGTTATGGCGCACCGCTGGCGTCATGCGCGTCGGGTCAACCGAGAGGACGTTATGGGCAATAAACTTGCCGTAAAAACGGTAGGCAATCAGATAGATACAGACCGCTGCGACGACTATCCACAGCGCATTGATCTGTTCACCGCGGTTGAGGGCGATATAGCCCAGCGCAAAGGCACCCACCACGGAGAGCCCTGCCCATATGAGGTATTTCCCTGAGTTATTCATGATATGGTTTCCATCATCGCAGAAGTGAGATGTTACATTTTGTATCTATAACACTCGCTTAAGATTTAACAACTCAACCACACGTAAAAACAGACATCCAACCAGTCATTTACATAACATTGTTAAGCCGATCACTTTCACCCCGTCCCGCGGCGGAGGACCTTAATTAAAACAGGGCTCAGCGCTGAAATGCCACCCGGCAAACAGCCGCATCGAACCGTAGGCCGGGTAAGCGCAGCGCCACCCGGCACACAGCCGCACGCTCTACCCCAACACCATCGTACTCAACCGGCAGGTACAGCAGCGCCGTCCCTGCTCGTCAAACACCACAATCTCCCAGCTCTGGCTGGTGCGCCCGAGGTGCAGCGGCTGACACACCCCGCGCACCTTGCCCTGCGCCACCGCCCGGTGATGGGTGGCGTTCAGCTCCGTGCCCACCACGCTCTGCCCGTCGCGGGTCATCAGGAAGCCAGCCATCGACCCCAGGGTCTCCGCCAGCGCCGCCGACGCGCCGCCGTGCAGTAAACCAAACGGCTGATGAGTGCGCGTATCTACCGGCATTTCGGCCTCCAGGGTGTCATCTCCCAGCCGGGTGTAGACGATCCCCAGATGCGCCACCATCGTGTTCAGGCTGGTAGCGTTCAGCGCCTTCAGCGATAAATGACGTTTCCAGATCATCTAGGCCCCCAGCGTGGAGCCGCCGTCCACCACGATATCCTGCAACGTGATGTGGCTGGCGTGGTCGGAGGCGAGGAACAGCACGGTGCTGGCGATCTCCTCTGGGCGAGCGATTTTACCCAGCGGAATGCCGAGCTTGAACTGCTCGCCAAACCCGCGAATACGCTGCTGCTCGGCATCGTCGCTTTTCCACAGGGTGCGCTGCATGTCGGTATCGGTGGAGCCCGGCGAGACCAGGTTAGAGCGCACGCCGCTCCCCGCCAGCTCCAGGCCGACGGTGAGCGCCAGACTTTTCAGCGCCGCTTTCGAGGCGCCGTAAGCGCTCATGCCGATGCGCGGCGTATGGGCCGCGTCGGAGGCCACGGTGACAATCGCCCCGCCCTGCTGACGACGGAACTGGCCCATCGTCTGCTGAAAAAGGTTGAACGCTCCACCCACGTTGACCGCAAAGGTCTGCTGCCAGTCCGCCTGTGAGAGCTGGTCGGTGGCGCCCATGCGTAAAATACCGGCGGCATTCACCAGCACATCAAGCCGCTCGAGGCTCGCCAGCAGAGGCCCGCAAACCGCGTTGACCTGCTGCGCATCCGCCACATCCAGCACTTCGGTGGCAAAGGGATATTCCGCCTGTGGGAAGGCGACATCAAAGCCCGTCACCTCCGCGCCCGCCGCCGCAAACGCCCGGGCCGTGGCGTAACCGATGCCTTTTCCGGCCCCGGTCACCCAGACGGTTTTACCCGTGAAATCCAGCATCATTTCACCTCGCGGGAGAGCAGCGCCCACCAGGCATCAAGGGTCGGGTTTTTCGCCAGCATCACAAAGTCGATATCGCCATGCACTTTGCGCCAGCGCGCCGCCAGGGCCATCATCCGCACCGAATCCAGCCCGTAGTCGATCAGGTTTTCATCATCCATCGGCTCGTCGGACTCATCCAGCAGAGGCAGGATGAGCTCGCGCAGCGCCGCTTTGCTGGCTGGCAGCGAGGGCAGCAGCTCGTCGGTAGTCACCACGCGCCCGGAGCGACCGGCCACATAGTTGAGCGACATCAGGTGCTCGTCCCGGGTGAAGTCTGCCAGCGCATCGGCGACGAAGAATGGCTGGATGTCGCGCATAAAGGCGTCAGTAGCGGTGGTCATGCAGCCGATATGGGCGTACACGCCGGTGATAATCAGCTGGTCGCGGCCGCTCTCTTTGAGCATCTGCTCCAGTGGCGAGCGGTGAAACGCGCTGTAGCGCCACTTCACCAGCACGGTGTCGGCTTCGTCCGGCGTCAGTTCAGCCACGATGCGCTGCTGCTCCGGCGAGCGGGTCAGGCCCGGCCCCCACATGTCGTTCAGCAGGGCGCGGTCCTCATCGCTCTGCTCTTTCGGCTGGGCGGTGTAGTAGACCGGGATCCCCTGCTGTTTGCAGTAGTCACGCAGCCGGGCGATGTTCGCCACCACCTGCGCCATCATCGGGCAGTTCTCGCCCCAGAAGTTGAGGAAATACTCCTGCATATCGTGGATCAGCAGCGCGGCGCGCGCGGGCTCCATCGTCCAGCTCACTTTATTGGTCGGCAGATCTGCCGCGCCCGGCAGCGCGTAACCGGTTAATTTTGGAATTGCCATCGTCTTGCTCCTCAGCCCCGGGCCCGTTCGACCAGCCACAGGCGTAATTGTTTTTTATCCACTTTCCCTACCGGCGTCAGCGGCAGTGCCTCCAGGCACTCGACGCGATCCGGCAGCTTAAATTCGGCGACGCCCTGCTCGCGCAGGAAGCGGCGCACCTCCACCGCTCGCAGGGGCTGTTTCACCACCAGATACGCGCAGCTCTTCTCGCCCAGCAGGCTGTCTTCCATGCTGACCAGCGCGGCGTGGATCACCGCCTCGTGGCGCAGGAGCAGGTTTTCCACCTCTTCGGCGGCAATTTTTTCACCGCCGCGGTTAATCTGATCTTTCTCACGCCCCTGCACGGTGATGTAGCCCTGCTCGTCAATGGCGATCAGATCCCCGGAGCAGTAAAAGCCGTTCTCATCGAAGGCGCTGGCGTTGTGCTCCGGGCTCTTGTAGTAGCCGCGGAAGGTGTACGGCCCGCGGGTCATCAGGCGCCCCACCTCGCCGCGCGGCAGCGGATTACCGTGCTCATCGGCCACCCACACTTCGTCATCCGGGCACATCGGGCGACCCTGGGTATTGATAATGCGCTCCGGCGTATCATCCAGCGCGGTGTAGTTCACCAGCCCTTCGGCCATGCCAAACACCTGCTGGAGCTGACAGCCGATCTCAGCCGGAATACGGGCGGCCTGGGTGGCGGAGAGTCGCGCCCCGCCCACCTGCAACAGTTGCAGGGATGCCAGCTGCGCATTGCCCGCCCCCTCGCTGATAGCCTGTAACCACAGGCTGACCGCAGGCGGCACCAGCGAGGTGACGGTGATCTGATGTTGTTCGATTAGCGGGAAGCAGAGCGTGGCGCTCGGATCGTTCGCCAGCACCACGCAGCCTCCGGCCATAAAGACCCCCAGCGAGCCGGGGGAACTCATCGCGAAGTTATGCGCCGCCGGGAGTGCGTTCAGGTAACGGGTATCCGCAGTAATGCCGCAGATTTCGTTGCTGCGACGAATGCTGTAGTAATAGTCGTTGTGGGTGCGCGGGATCAGCTTCGGCGTGCCGGTGCTGCCGCCGGAAAGCTGGAAGAACGCCACTTCGTCCGCCGGGGTCGGGGTGGCGATAAAATGTTCCGCCGGGCGGGCAATCGCTGCCTCCAGCCCGTCTCCACGCAGCAGCACCGTGCGCACGGAACGGTGCTGGTCAACAAAGGTGTTGAGGAAGTCGTCGCCAGCAAAGAGACCGTGAGCGCGATCGGCAATCAGCAGCGCGGGTTCAATCTGGCTGGCGTAGGCGTTCAGCTCGCTGCGCTGATGGCTGAAGAGGGCATTAACCGGGGCCACGCCCACCTGCAACAGGGCGAAAAAGGTGATGTAGAACTCGGCGACGTTGCCCAGCTGTACCAGGGCGGTTTCACCCCGCTGAACGTCCTGCGCCTGCAACGCCGACGCCAGGTTATTGACGGACTGCTGGAACTGGCGGTACGTGATGCGGCGTTCGCCGTCGACTAACGCCCACGCGTCGCTGTCGCCGTGGCGGGTGAGAATGTCCGTCAGGGGCAGATCCTGCCAGTAACCTTTTTCACGATAGCGGCGGGCAAATTCGTCGGGCCAGCGGGTAAAGGGAAGGGTCATGATTAATCCTTAATGCAAACCAAAAACGTTGAGCATGGTGGTCAGCTTCACGCCGGTTTCACGCCATTCGGCCACCGGGGAAGAGGCCGGAACAATCCCGGCACCGGCAAACAGACGTACGCTGTTGGCCTGAATACGCGCGCAGCGGATGGTCACCACCCACTCGCCGTTGCCTTCGCTGTCGCACCAGCCGACGATGCCGCCAAACAGTTCGCGGTCGAACGGCTCCAGCTCGGCAATCAGCTCCTTCGCCGCCTGGTGCGGGAAGCCGCTCAATGCCGGGGTCGGGTGCAGCAGACAGGCCAGGGTCAGGGCGTTCTCATCTTCACGCGCCTCGCCTTCCACCGGGGTCGCCAGATGCCACAGGGTCGGGGTGGTGATGAGCTGCGGCGAGGCGGGCATGGTCAGCCGATGGCTGCGCGGGGCCAGCACCGCCTTCATCGCCTGGGTGACCAGCTCATGTTCGTGGCGATCTTTTTCCGAGGCCAGCAGCTTGTTGCCCGCCTCGCGATCGAGCATGTCATCCGGCTGACGACGAGCCGAGCCTGCCAGCGGCAGGGAGCTGAAGTGCGCCCCCTCTTTACGCAGCAGCAGCTCCGGGCTGGCGCCCAGCAGCACCCCGCCATCCTCCAGCGGGACGTGGAAATTAAAGCTGGCCGGGTTCTGGGCGATCAGTTTTTCCAGCAGCGCGCCGCTGTCGAGTTTCTCTTCGGTTGCGATATCGATCAGGCGCGACAGCACTACCTTGTTGACGCGCGGAGTGGCGGTCAAAACGGCGGCGCGGGCCACCATCTCCTCAAAGGCTAACTGGGCCGGGATCTCGGTGCGGGATTTGACCGTCAGCGGTGAGGTTCGGGCGGCATAGCGGGCAGACTGCTGACGCGCCGGGCGGGCAAATGATTGCCACAGCTCCGGGATAAACAGCGATGACGGCTGGCGGGTATCGAAGGGGATAGCCCCTACCATCACCGGGTTGCTGATGCCAGCGGCTTTAGCATTGGCAAAGGCCTGTTTCAGCTGCTGCTGGAATGGGCTTGCCGGATCGTCGCCGCCAACGGCGGGAGTGGAAAAACGGGCAAAGCAGCCAGAGGTGGTGAAACTGCGATAGGGCGACATAAAGAAGAAGCTCTCTTTTTGCAGCCGGGTCGCGGTGTGCTGAACATCCTCAGCCAGTGACGTATCCATATCATCCTCCTGAAATGATAAAAGCAGTAAGAATTATTATCATTTATATTTTCGCTGGCTAACCTAATCCCAGAGCGCAATGGTGTCAACAGCCCAGCGTGTAACTTGTGCGACTATCGCTTGCATCCCTTCGGCTCATTCATGAAAATGAGAAGCATTAACTTCAACAAAAACAGGATGCCCCTTAGTGAAACTGCCCGCCTATTGCCGTAACACCCTGCTTTTTATCAGCCTTTTATTTTCAGGATTAACCTCAGCCGTCGCCGCCGACTGGCCGCGTCAGGTGACGGACAGCCGCGGAACGCACACCCTTGAGAGCAAACCGACGCGGATTGTCTCCACCAGCGTGACCCTCACCGGCTCCCTGCTGGCCATTGACGCCCCGGTGGTTGCCAGCGGCGCCACCACCCCGAATAACCGGGTGGCGGACGATCAGGGTTTCCTGCGCCAGTGGGGAGAGATCGCGAAAGAGCGTAAGCTGGCGCGGCTCTACATCGGCGAGCCGAGCGCAGAAGCGGTGGCCGCCCAGATGCCGGATCTGATCCTCATTAGCGCCACCGGGGGCGATTCCGCCGTCGCGCTCTACGATCAGCTCTCCGCCATCGCCCCGACGCTTATCATCAATTACGACGATAAAAGCTGGCAGGCGCTGCTGACCCAGTTGGGCACGATTACTGGCCAGGAGCAGCAGGCCGCGGCGCGGATTGCGGAATTTGATAAGCAGCTCGCCCGGGTGAAGCAGCAGATGAAGCTGCCGCCGCAGCCGGTGAATGCCATCGTCTACACCGCTGCCGCCCACAGCGCCAACCTCTGGACCACCGAATCGGCGCAGGGCAAGCTGCTGCAACAGCTCGGCTTCTCTCTTGCCCCCCTGCCCGCCGGGCTGAATCCGTCCCAGAGCCAGGGCAAGCGCCACGATATTGTGCAGTTAGGGGGTGAAAACCTGGCCGCCGGACTGAACGGCGAAGGGCTGTTCCTGTTTGCCGGGGATGGGAAGGATGTGGAGACGATCTACGCCAACCCCCTGCTGGCCCATCTGCCGGCGGTGCAGAACAAACGCGTCTGGGCGCTGGGGACTGAAACCTTCCGTCTGGATTATTTCAGCGCCACTCGGGTGCTGGAGCGGTTAGAGGCCTTATTTAAATAGTCGTGCATGTTGATGCCCGGTGGCGCTGCGCTTACCGGGCCTACGGTTCGGGGGGGGTTGTACCGTGCGGCCTGATGCCCGGTGGCGCTGCGCTTACCGGGCCTACGGTTCGTGCCGGTGTAGGTTTTGTAGGCCGGGTAAGGCGTAGCCGCCACCCGGCACATTCCACCGCGTTAAACCGTGGCAATCTCCTGCCGGAACCGGCGTAGCTCCGCCAGCACCACCAGCAATATCGCCCCCACTATCGCCAGCACAAACCCGCTGCTGCTCGCCGCCGCTACCGGGGTCATGATCGCCCCCAGCCCGCCGAGAATGGCGGCACCAATCGCATCGCCGGTGACGTTTTGCGCCGTCCACAAGCCGTTGATACGTCCGAGCATCGCCTCCGGGGTCTGGGTCTGGATCAGGGTGTATTGCAGCAGCGAACTCACCGCGCTCAGCCAGCCAAACAGCGCCAGGCAGATCACCCCCAGCCCCCAGACCGGCATCAGGCTGAAGAAGCCGATGGCGATAAACGAGGCCAGGGTCGCCAGCAGCATAATCAGCCCCGGACGGGCACTCTGCGCCAGATTGCCGCTGGTGAGGGCGCCAAAGGCTGCACCCAGCGGGATGGCGGCATAGAGCAGGCCAATCTGCGACACGCTCATCTGCCACGCAATCGCCAGCGCCGGATAGAGCACCCGCACCGCGCTCGCCATCGTCAACAGCCCGCCCAGCAGGGCGATGCCACCGATCAGCGGATTGCTGAACAGAAAGCGGATCGCCGCCAGCAGCGACTTAAGCGGATGCTCGCGCGGCTGGGGCGGAGGCGGCAGCAGCGGCAGACGCAGCAGGGTTAAGGTGGTGATAAAGGTGCCCGTCGCCGCCAGGCCGTAGTTCCAGGCCACGTTACCGGTGCCGAGCAGCAGGCCGCCGACCATCGGCGAGATCACCGATCCCAGACGCACGGTGAGCATGGTGATGGCCCCCGCCTGCATCAGGTTTTCGCGTCCCACCAGCGCAGGTGTCGCCGCCAGCAGCGCCGTCACCCCTAATGATGCAAAAAAGCCATCCCACAGACCGAGGGCATAGATGGCAATTAATGACGGCTCCGGCAGCAGCGCGTTCAGACAGAGACCGACAAAGCCCACCCCGCAGGTGCCCCGCGCCAGCAGAATCAGCTTTTTACGCTCGTAGCGATCCGCCAGCACTCCGCCCACCATCAGGCCGATAAACATCGCCCCGCCGGTGAGGGTAACGGAGAGCCCCACCAGCCAGCTGGAGTGGGTCATCATCTGGATTTGTACCGGGACGGCCACACCGAGCAGGCCAAGGGATAAAATAGAGATAAAACGGGCAATAAAAACAGCACGAAACGCCGGATGGGTCTTCAGCAAACTCAGATTGAGCAGCCAGGATTGTCGGGTCATTACAAAGCCTTAATGGTTTCTTTTGTACCAATTCCATGGCCGCACATGCTAACATAGCTAAATAAGATAGATAACGATAATTACTATCATTATCAAATCATGGACGTAGCTATGTCGTACTCCCTTTCCGCGTCACGCGCTGTTGCCGTGCCCGGCTTACTGTTACTGCTCACGCTGGCGATTGCCCTCAGCCTGTTGGTGGGCGCCAAACCGCTGCCCTTTTCGGTGGTGGTGGATGCCCTCTCCGCCACCTGTCAAACCGCCGACTGCACCATCGTGCGGGATGCCCGCCTGCCGCGCACCCTGGCCGGCCTGCTGGCCGGTGCTGCCCTCGGCCTCGCCGGGGCGTTGATGCAGACCCTGACCCGCAACCCGCTGGCCGACCCCGGCATTCTCGGCGTTAACGCCGGAGCGAGCTTCGCCATCGTGCTGGGCGCGGCGCTGTTTGGCTTTTCCTCTCCCGGCGAACAGCTGGTGATGGCGCTGTGCGGCGCCTTTGCCGCCTCCCTGCTGGTGGCCTTTACCGGCAGCCAGGGCGGCGGCCAGCTCAGCCCGGTGCGCCTGACGCTCGCGGGCGTGGCCCTCGGCGCGGTGCTGGAGGGGCTCTCCAACGGCATCGCCCTGCTCAACCCGGACGTTTACGACCAGCTGCGCTTCTGGCAGGCGGGCTCTCTGGATATCCGCACCCTGCAAACGTTGCAGGTGGTGAGCGTGCCGGTACTGATCGCCGCCGCCGTGGCGCTGCTGTTAAGCCGGGCGCTCAACAGCCTGAGCCTCGGGAGCGACACCGCTACCGCCCTCGGCAGCCGGGTGGCGCGCACCCAGCTTCTGGGATTACTGACCATCACCGTATTGTGCGGGAGCGCCACGGCGGTGGTGGGTCCCATCGCCTTTATCGGCCTGATGATGCCGCACATGGCCCGCTGGCTGGTGGGGGCCGATCACCGCTGGTCCTTGCCGGTGACCCTGCTTGCCACCCCTGCCCTGCTGCTGTTTGCCGATATCCTCGGTCGCCTTCTGGTACCGGGCGAGCTGCGGGTATCCGTGGTCAGCGCCTTTATCGGCGCGCCGGTGCTGATCTTCCTGGTGCGCCGCAAGCGCGGAGGTGGAGTATGATGGCCCCTTCCCGTCGTTTAGTATTCAGCTGCCTGCTGCTGGTGCTGGTGAGTCTCGCCGTGGCGATCGTCAGCCTGCAAAGCGGCGCGGTGACGCTTGATATGAGTCAGGTCTTTAACGCCCTCACCGGCAGCGCGCCGCGCAATATCACCATGGTGGTGACGGAATGGCGACTGCCAAGGGTGATGATGGCCCTGCTGGTCGGCGCAGCGCTGGGGATCAGCGGTGCGATTTTCCAGTCGCTGATGCGTAACCCGCTGGGCAGCCCGGACGTGATGGGCTTTAACACCGGCGCCTGGAGCGGCGTGCTGGTGGCGATGGTGCTGTTTGGTCAGCACCTGACGGCCATTACGCTTGCGGCCATGGCGGGGGGTATTCTCACTTCGCTGATCGTCTGGGCGCTTGCCTGGCGCGATGGGATCGAGACCTTCCGCCTGATCATCATCGGCATCGGCATGCGCGCCATGCTGATGGCCTTTAATACCTGGCTGCTGCTGCAGGCATCGCTGGAGACCTCGCTCTCTGCCGGGCTGTGGTTCGCCGGGTCGCTTAACGGCCTGACGTGGGCCAAAACCCTGCCCGCCGCCCCACTGATCCTGCTGATGTTTGTTTGCGCCCTGGTGCTGGTGAAGCGCATGCGGCTGCTGGAGATGGGCGATGACAGCGCCTGTGCGCTGGGGGTGAGCGTCGAGCGTTCGCGCCTGATGCTGATGCTGGTGGCGGTGGTATTAACCGCCGCGGCCACCGCTATCGCCGGGCCGATCTCCTTTATTGCCCTGGTGGCGCCGCACATTGCCCGCCGCCTGAGCGGCACCGCCCGCTGGGGATTAACCCAGTCGGCGCTGTGCGGATCGCTCTTGCTGCTGGCGGCGGATCTCTGCGCCCAGCGGCTGTTTATGCCCTATCAACTTCCGGTGGGGGTGGTGACCGTCAGCCTGGGCGGCATCTACCTCATCGTCTTGCTTGTTCAGGAGTCCCGCAAGAAATGAGTGCCAATCTGACCCGCTTGCGCGGCGACAATCTGACCCTCGGCTACGGTAAGAAAATCGTGGCCGAGGATCTGCAGGTAGCGATCCCCGACGGCCACTTTACCGCCATTATCGGCCCCAACGGCTGCGGGAAATCGACCCTGTTGCGCACCCTGAGCCGTCTGATGACGCCGCTGCACGGCAGCGTTTATCTCGATGGGGAGCAGATCCAGCGCTTCGCCAGCAAAGAGGTGGCGCGCCGGGTCGGGTTGCTGGCGCAAAACGCCACCACGCCGGGGGATATTACCGTCCAGGAGCTGGTGGCGCGCGGGCGCTATCCGCACCAGCCGCTGTTCACCCGCTGGCGTAAAGAGGATGAAGTGGCGGTAGCCAACGCGATGCAGGCCACCGGCATTACCGACCTGGCGGCGCAGAGCGTGGATACCCTCTCCGGCGGGCAGCGCCAGCGGGCGTGGATTGCGATGGTGCTGGCCCAGGAGACGTCGATCATGTTGCTGGATGAGCCGACCACCTGGCTGGATATCAGCCATCAGATCGATCTGCTGGAGCTGCTGAGCGACCTCAACCGCACCCAGGGCTTTACCCTGGCGGCGGTGCTGCACGATCTGAACCAGGCCTGCCGCTATGCCACCCATCTGATTGCCCTGCGCGACGGCAAGATTGTGGCGGAGGGGGCACCGAAAGCGATCGTCACCCCGGATCTGATCGAGCGGATCTACGGGATGCGCTGCATGATCATCGACGACCCGGTGGCGGGCACGCCGCTAGTGGTGCCGCTGGGACGGCGGTAGAAAAACGCCGGGTGGCGGCTACGCCTTACCCGGCCTAAAAAACCCTTATGGCACGAACCGTAGGCCCGGCAAGCGCAGCGCCGCCGGGCATTGTGGCTACCCCAATATTTCCTTCAACACCGGACCGATGTGCTCAAACGCCTGCGGGGAGATGATCTCCACATGGGCGCAATCCTGATGGTAGACCTCTAACTCCCCTACCCACGGCGCCCAGGCCTTGTGCGGATCCATCGTTCGCGTGCGTTCCGCAACAAACAGCGTCGCTTTGCCGTCAAAGGTTGAGCTGTGCGCCGTGGTCAGCAGGCGCACCGCATCGGCGTAGTTACCCTCGATGGCGCTAAACAGCTCCCCGGATGCCTGCCCCTGCTGGGCGGCGAGGAACGCCTGTCGCTCACGTTCAATCTCCGCTAAGACCTCAGGATCCAGGCCGTTGGCCTCTTTTTCGGACCAGTTTTGCGTCTCCGGCGGCCAGGTGTCGAGCAGGCCGAGGAACGCCACCTCTTCTCCCTGCGCGCGCAGGCGGGCGGCGATCCCCTGGGCCAGGGTGCCACCCAGCGAATAGCCAAACAGGTAATAAGGCCCGCGCGGCTGTTGAGTCCGGAGCGTCGCCAGATGGTGTTCAATCACCTCATCCAGGGTAGCGCCGTTTTGCATCGGCCCCGGGCGCGGCGACTGAATGCCAATGATCGACCAGCGCGGGCTCAGGTAGCGGGCCAGGACGCTGAACTGCCAGGCAAACCCGGAGGCCGGATGGAAGCAGAACAGCGTCGGGCCGTGGCTTTCGCGCAGAGGCAATATCGTCTCGTAGCCCAGACGCTGAGCCTGCTCGTCGCTGATGTCGGATGCCAGTAGCGCACTCAGCTTGCCCACCGTCGGGGCCACCATCACCTGGCCGGGGGTTACCTGACGGGCAAAGTGGCGGCTGAGGCTGGCGGCAAGGCGCATCGCCAGCAGCGAGTGGCCGCCGAGGGCAAAGAAATCCGCCTCGATGTCGTTGATCTCACACCCCAGCAGGGCGGAAAACGCCGCGGCAATGGTCCATTCGGCGTCGGTTTGTGGCGGGCGCCCCTGGGCTTTAACCGTCAGTTCCGGCAGCGGCAGCGCCTTACGATCCAGCTTGCCGTTAGCACTGAGCGGCAGGTCACTGAGTTGCAGTAACACTACCGGCACCATGTGCGGCGGCAGTTGGGCTTTCAGCGCCGTTAAAAGCGCATCGCGATCCAGCGGCAGGCCGGATTCCGAAACCACGTAGCCCACCAGTTGCCGGGCATCGCCGCCGGTATCTGCCGCCTGATTGATGATGCAGGCGTGGGTCACCGCCTGGGCCACGTCCGGCAGGGTCAGCATCGCCCGGTCGATTTCACCCAGCTCGATGCGCTGGCCGCGAATTTTCAGCTGATCGTCGCTGCGGCCCAGATACTCCACCGCGCCGTTATCCAGCCAGCGGGCCACGTCCCCGGTGCGGTACATGCGCTCGCCGGGGGCAAAAGGATCGGCGATAAAGCGGCTGGCGGTCAGATCCGGACGGCCCAGATAGCCCTGCGCCAGCTGAATGCCGGTGAGGTACAGATCCCCCGCCACGCCGAACGGCACCGGGCGCATCATCCCATCCAGAATGCGCAGGCCGGTATTCCACACCGGGAAGCCAATCGGCACGCTGTTGCCTTCTACTGCCGCCAGCTCCGGGCCATAAGCCGGATACCAGCTGACATCCACCGCCGCTTCGGTGGGGCCATACAGATTATGCAGCGGCACCTGGGTGAGCTGCTCCCACTCCCGGCACAGGGCGGTGGGCAGGGCTTCGCCGCTACAGAACACCTGCTTCAGGCTGGCGCAGCAGGCAACATTTTCCGGGGTCAGCGACGCGACAAAGGCCGCCAGCATCGACGGCACAAAGTGGGTGGTGGTGACGCCATATTTCCCGAAGAATTCCTGCATCGCCAGCGGATCGCGGTGCGCCTCCGGCTCGGCCATCACCAGCTTCGCCCCGGCGATAAACGGCCACCAGAACTCCCATACCGAGACGTCAAAGCTGCACGGCGTTTTTTGCGCCACCACATCCGCGGCGGTGAGCGGGTAGTGGTTTTGCATCCACAGCAGGCGGTTGACGATGGCGGTCTGGCCGACCATCACCCCTTTCGGTCGTCCTGTTGAGCCGGAGGTAAAGATGATATAGGCGGTCTGTTCCGGCCTGCTCAGGTGCAGAGGTCTGGCATCGGCCGCAGACAATAGTATGTTGTAACTAAAAGTCGCCACCGGCAGATGGTCAAAGCGCGGGCGCTGGTCGTCGGTAGTGATCAGCAGCGAGGGTTGCGCATCCTCGATCATCATCTGCAGGCGATCGTCGGGATAGCCGGTGTCCAGCGGCAGCCACGCGGCCCCCACTTCGACAATGGCATGCAGGGCCAGGGTCAGGAACACCGAGCGCGGGAGCGCCACCGCCACGCTGTCGCCGGGCTTCACCCCGCGCTCGCGCAGCAGGTTCGCCAGGGCCACCACCTGCTCGCGCATCTGGCGGTAGGTCAACTCGTATTGCGCATCGGCCAGCGCCGGGGCGTCCGGGGTTTTCGCCGCCTGCTCCGCCACCAGCCCGCTCAGGGTGGTGCGCGGCAGCGGAACCGCGGTCTGGTTAATCTTTTCCAGCTGCTGATATTCAACGTCGGAGACCGTTTCGGCCTCGCCGCAGCGCAGGTCGCTGTTGGCGGCAAACTGCGCCAACAGCCCGGGCAGGCGCTCGACGTGGCGCAGCAGGGTGGCCTCGTCGTAACGCTGTTTATTGGCGAGGATCTCAATGCTCAGGCCGCCCTGCTCGTCCGGGAAGAGCGCCATCTCCAGATCGTTGACCGGGCCGGTGGCGAGGGTATGGGTCACCGCCTGCACGCCATCGATATCCAGCTGATAGTCGAAGACCTTGACGTTAAACACCGGGCCAAACAGCGCCTCGTCGCTGGCGGCACGCTCGCTGTCGCGGACAATCTGCTCGGCGTCGTAACGCTGGTGACGGCGCATCTTTTTCATCTGCCCGGCCAGGCGCTGGGCCAGCTCGGGCAGCGTCTCCTGCGGGTTGATGTTCACCGCCAGGGGCAGCACGTTCAGCACCGGGCCGGTGGCGGTCAGCGCCGCGGAGCCCATCCGGCGCATAAAGATAAACCCGGCGGCGTAGCTCATCCGTCCGGTCAGGCGGGCGAGCCAGAGGGCCACCAGCGCCAGGGCAAGGTCGGTGCGCTGGCTCTGGCTCTTATTCGCCAGCTGGCTGAAGGCCTGGCGATCGGCGGTCAGCTTCAGGCGCAAAATATCGGTTGTGGCGGCGCGCCCCGGCAGCGGCGCGCTGGAGAGCGACACCGGCGGCGGCAGCTGCTTACGCTGCTCCGCCCAGAAAGCGCCGTCGCGGGCGTATGCGTCGCTCTGCTGGTAGCGCTGATACTCCTCCACCACCTCCGCAAAGGGGGTAAACGGCGATTCCGGCGTGGTTTCCCCCTTAGACCAGGCGCGGTAAATGGCGGCGATCTGCCGGGTTATGGCGGGGAAACTGAAGCCATCTACCACTAAATGGTGATAGCGCTGATACCAGTACCATCGGTTATCTGCCACCTGAAGCAGGAGGTGGAAGGCCAGCGGTTGGCCGCTGTCGACGCGCAGATTCTGGTTGAGGTCGGCCTGCAGGGTTGCCAACGCGGCGGCATGCGGGTCGGCGTGATGGCGCAGGTCGATAATCTGCGGTTCCGGCAGGATAAGGCTCTCATCCACCCACTGCCCGATCTCGCCGTTCTCTTCGGTAAACCGCATGCGCAGGGTATCGGCCTGCATCATGCCCGCCACCACCGCTTTCGCCAGCAATGGCGCATCCACCGGGCCGGTCAGCTCGACGTAGTGGGCCACGCTCCAGGCGTTGGGCAGGTCGGAGAGCTGTTCCGCCATCCAGATCCCCGGCTGGGCCGCCACGAGAGGATGTTTAACGCTCATGGAGTCACCTGTGCAAAATGGGCCGGGATCAGGGTTTGCCAGTGGGCGGCAAGCCACTTCTGACAGGCTTCCTGCGACTGCGCCTCACACACCACGTGCCAGCCGTCGGGCAAGGCGCACTGCTGCGGCCAGAGGCTGTACTGATTTTGGGCGTTTTGCACAATGGTGAACAGACCCTGCGGATCGTCGAAGGGGTTACTGAATTCCATACCAGACTCCATTATTAAATAAGCGGCTGCCAGAGAGTCATCAGCCCCTGCGTCAGCCCTCCCCGCCAGCAAAGTGCATCATGTCCGCCGTCCACCGGACGCCAGATAACCGGCTGCTGTGTCTGCTGTAGCTCGGCATACAGCGCCTGACAGGCGCGAAAAATCAGTGGCTCACGTCGCCCCGCCTCAAGGACGATGCGCAGGCTCTGAGCCGACAGCTGTTGGTTTTTAAGCTGTTCGATAATGATGCCGTCGTGCTTGCCGCCGCGATGCGGCCACCAGAACGACCCCGACTGGCTGAGCACGCAGCCAAAGCGTTGGGGCCAGTGCAGCCCGGCATAGAGCGCCGAGAGACCGCCAAAGCTCTGCCCGGCAACCACGGTGCGATCGGCGCGGTCGCTGAACGGCGCCAGGGCCTGCACCTGCGGCAGTAGCTCCTCCTGAACGGCGAGCCAGAAATCGGGATTACAGGGCAGCTCACGGCTGCGATGGTCGGTGTCGATGACGTCGATCAGCACGTAGACCGCAGGCGGCAGCTGGCCATCGAGGGTGAGCGCCGTCAGCGCGGGCCAGACCGGCATGCTCTCGGCCCAGAACTGCCCGTCGAGCAGCACCGCCAGCGGACGTTCGTTTGGGGATGCTTCGCCGGTGGTAAAGATCCATACCCGGCGGGTGTTGCCGAGCCTTGCGCTCTGCCATGTGATGCACTGCGCGGGTTGATACGGGGTATCCGGCCGATCCCAGCCAGGCTGTAGCGGCGCTTCGGGCATTTCGAGAGCCGAGACCGGGTGGCCGCGTCCGCCGCGCCAGTGCTGCGGGTTGCGCGGATCGGCGATAGCCTTTGGCAGCAGCCTGCGCCAGCCTTCGCGCAGGGCCATGCGGTCCGGGGGATCGCTGGCAAACACCGCATCCGCAAAGTCGTCGTCGCGTTCAGAGGGGATAAAACAGTAGCTGCCGCGCCAGTGGGGGCTGAACTCGCCCTGCCACTGCCAGACGTCGGTGCCATTAATGCGCTCCAGCGTCTGGGGGCGGGCGTTGTGGTGGTGATCGGTCACGCCGGTGATATAGAGCCACACCCTTTTCAGCGGCGAGGTCTGCTCCGTGCCCTGCGGGTCGCGCCAGCAGAACGTCACCCGATAATGATCCCCCTCCCGCACCCGGTCGGGTCCCTGTTTCGACTGCCACCAGGCATCACTTCCCGTTTCCAGCGTCGTCACCGATTTAACCCCATGATTTGTTCTGAATTGTTGATTAAAGATAAACAATATCGATAATATTATTGATAACTATTTGCATTTGCAATAGCGTATGGGCGCGCTGTGGGAAGCGCGAACAGTTAATAACCATGCTCTGCGCTGCGTACTGACTCAGGATCGAGGGGTTTTCGCAGACTGCGGGCGATCTCCTTCCGCCGCCTCACCCATTCGGGACGGAGCCATGAGGCATGCGGCATCGAAAAGCAGGACATACAATGAATAATAAGCGTCACTCACTGGCCTTACTGGTCAATCTGGGAATTTACGGTGTGGCACTGCCTGCGATGGCAGCCGAAACCGCCGGGCACGAAGATACCATGGTGATTACCGCCGCCGAGCAGAACCTGCAGGCGCCGGGCGTCTCCACCATTGCCGCGGATCAGATCCGTAAAAACCCGTCGGCGCGCGATGTGTCGGAGATCATCCGCACCATGCCGGGCGTTAACCTGACCGGTAACTCCACCAGCGGCCAGCGCGGCAACAACCGCCAGATTGATATCCGCGGCATGGGCCCGGAAAACACCCTGATCCTGATTGACGGTAAGCCGGTGACCAGCCGCAACTCCATCCGTCTGGGCTGGCGCGGCGAGCGTGACACCCGCGGCGACACCGGCTGGGTGCCGCCAGAGATGATCGAGCGTATCGAAGTGATCCGTGGCCCGGCGGCGGCGCGTTACGGTAACGGCGCGGCGGGCGGCGTGGTGAACATCATCACCAAAAAGGTCAGCAACGAGTGGCATGGCTCCTGGAACACCTATCTGAATGCCTCTGAGCACAACGAAGAAGGCTCCACCAAACGCACCAACTTTAGCCTGAGCGGCCCGCTGAGCGACGCGTTCAGCTTCCGTCTGTATGGCAACCTGGATAAAACCCAGGCCGACGCCTGGGATATCAACCAGGGTCATCAGTCTGAACGTACCGGCGCCTATGCCGACACGCTGCCCGCCGGACGTGAAGGCGTGGAGAATAAAGACGTGAACGGCGTGCTGCGCTGGGAGTTTGCCCCGATGCAGGCCCTGCAGTTCGAAGCGGGCTACAGCCGCCAGAACAACCTCTATGCCGGGGATACCCAGAACACCAACAACGACAACAGCAGCAACGGGCTGGTGAAGAAAAATTACGGCAAAGAGACCAACCGGATCTATCGCCAGAACTTCGCCCTGACCTGGACCGGCGGCTGGGATAACGGCATCACCACCAATAACTGGGCGCAGTACGAGCACACCCGCAACTCCCGTCTCGGCGAGGGGCTGGCGGGCGGTCTGGAGGGGCTGTTCAACAGCGATAAGTTCACCGATACCGACCTCTCCGACGTGATGCTGCACAGTGAGATCAACCTGCCGATCGACTTTATCGTCAACCAGAACCTGACCCTGGGCGCCGAGTGGGATCAGCAGCGGATGAAGGATATGTCCTCCAACGGCCAGGCCCTGCAGGGCGGCGCCATTGCGGGAATGAGCGATAATCGCAGTCCCTACTCCGACGCGGAAATCTTCTCCCTGTTCGCTGAAAACAACATGGAGCTGACCGACACCACCATGCTGACCCCGGCGCTGCGCTTCGATCATCACTCCATCGTCGGCAACAACTGGAGCCCGTCCCTGAACCTTTCCCAGGGGCTGGGGGATGATTTCACCCTGAAGATGGGCATCGCCCGCGCCTATAAAGCGCCAAGCCTGTATCAGACCAACCCGAACTACCTGCTCTACAGCAAGGGCCAGGGCTGCTATGCCAGTGCCGACGGCGTGGGCTGCTACATGCTGGGTAACGAAGATCTGAAAGCGGAAACCAGCATCAACAAGGAGATTGGCCTGGAGTGGAAACGCGACGGCTGGCTGGCGGGCGTGACCTGGTTCCGCAACGACTACCGCGACAAGATTGAAGCGGGCTATGCGCCGATCGGCCAGACCTCTGCCGGGAGAACCCGCACCGATATTTATCAGTGGGAAAACGTGCCGAAGGCGGTGGTTGAAGGGCTGGAAGGCACCCTGAACGTGCCGGTCAGCGACGCCATCAACTGGACCAACAACATTACCTATATGTTGCACAGCAAAAACAAGGAGACCGGCGACCGTCTGTCGATCATTCCGGAGTACACGCTGAACTCCACCCTGAGCTGGCAGGTGCAGCAGGATGTGTCGTTGCAGTCGACCTTCACCTGGTACGGCAAGCAGCAGCCGAAGAAGTACAACTACAAAGGTCAGCCGGCGACCGGATCCGAGCTGGACGAAGTGAGCCCGTACAGCATCGTCGGCCTGAGCGCGACCTGGGATGTGACCAAATATGTGAGCCTGACCGGGGGCGTGGATAACGTCTTTGATAAACGCCAGTGGCGTGCGGGGAATGCCCAGACGACGGGGAATGCGACGACAGGGGCGTATATGTATGGTGCGGGGGCGTATACCTATAATGAACCGGGGCGGACCTGGTTTATGAGTGTGAATACGCGGTTCTGATGGTTTGTCGGTTGGGGGAACATGAGGCTGTGGAGGTGGTTCCGTTCACTTTGCGTTTCTTGCTTCTCTGTTAACAGCGTCACCCGTGAACGTGTCAAGGGGGCTATCGCCGCCCCCTTAACAATCCCGGCTCCCGGCAAGAAAATCGCCGCTTCGCGGTGCCCTCAGCTTATTCCCTCCGGCTATCGGGTCGGGGGCGATCCTACATCCCTGTAGGTCGCCCCCTCTCGGCGCATCCATGCGCCTCGCCCCGGCCTGCGGTCAACGCTTCGGCGATTTTCAGCCGGACCAGGGAGCCGCTGTAAGCCCGTTGTTTTTTTATTTCTTCATCGCTGGTTTTTATTATTTTGGTTTTGTAGGCCGGGTAAGGCGAAGCCGCCACCCGGCATTGTTGCGCCGGGCGGCACTGCGTTTGCCCGGCCTACAAACTCAGTCGATTAACGCATCAAACGCCACGCGCCCGTCCGGCGTTTGCAACCAGCGTGGGGCGTTGAGCGTGTCGGCGTAAAAACTTACCAGGTCATACAGCAGCCCTTCCATCACGCGCGCCATCTCCGGCGGCAGGACATTGCTGATTAAAAGCTGCGTGACGGTCTGGCAATAGATGCCCAACTGGTCGCTTTCCGGCTCGAATGCGGGCAGACGGGAAGGCAGATCGTTAAGGGTGAAATGTTCCACCAGGTGCGCCGGGATGGGCTCGTTGAGCGTGGGCTGTAACAGCGCGAGACAGGCACAAAGACGGGCGCACAGCGCCAGTTTTTCGGCGGGTTCGTCGGTTTCCAGCAGGGTACAGGCAAAACGCTCGCAGTGGTTCGCCAGTACAGTGAAATCCGTGTTATGTGAGAACGGTACGGTAAACAATGCCTGAGCAGGGGTTGGGGTAGTAGCCATAGTGGCAGCCTCCGATAAAGTGTTTTAAACCCACCGTCAGAGGTTCCAATCTCATGGCGGTGGACTGAGCGAGGTTGGAACTACCGGCTTTATCGGATACCGGCGCATCTTACGATGCCCCCGCCAGCCCACCATTGAAGTGCAGCAGAGCGTACGACATAAGGCCTCTTATGTCATCGATAAAGTCAGTCAGGGTTCCAATCCCGACGCCTGATTTTGCAGGCGCAACAGAAAGATACCGAGAGGGTATTAAAGCGACAACCAGCAAAAACCATTCTCAGAAGCCGCCTCGCAAAAAATCAAAGCAACAATGAAACCCATTGATAATAAATGACTCACAGCGATGCCCGTGTCCGGCTGAAAATCGCCGAAGCGTTGACCGCAGGCCGGGGCGAGGCGCAGGGACGCGCCGAGAGGGGGCGACCTAAAGGGATGTAGGATCGCCCCCGACCCGAAAGCCGGAGGGAATAAGCTGAGGGCACCGCAACGCGGCGATTTTCGTTGCCGGGAGCCGGGGTTGCCAGGGGGGAGGCGGCGAGCCCCCCTGGCACGTTCACCGGTGACGCGGTTTACAGAGAAGCAAGGAACGTATGGTGAACGGAACCCCCTCCACCGCCACATGTTCCACCACCCAGGCACCCCTGCCCACGCCCGGCGGCGCTACGCTTGCACGGGCCTACGAAAACCTCACCCTACCGCCAGTTCCCGCAAGTGCTTCTTCAGCTTATGATACTCATCAATCACATACTGTTCCGCAGCCTGCTGGTCAGCAATCGGCTCCACACGCACGGCGCAATACTTATACTCCGGCGTTTTGGTAATCGGGCTCAGGTTCTCCGTCACCAGCTCATTACAAGCCCCAATCCACCACTGGTAGGTCATATAGACCGCCCCTTTGTTCGGACGATCGCTCACCTGCGCGCGGGTGATGACTTTGCCTTTACGCGACGTCACCCACACCAGCGCTTCATCCTCAATACCCAGACGCGCGGCGTCCGCCGTATTGATCTGCGCATAGCCCGGTTCATCGGCCAGCGCCGCCAGCGCCGCACAGTTCCCGGTCATCGAGCGGCACGAGTAGTGCCCCACTTCACGCACGGTTGAGAGCACCAGCGGATACTCCTCCGTCAGCTTGTCGATCGGCGCGACCCAGTCGCAGGTATAGAGCTGCCCCAGCCCGTTAGGGGTGGAAAATTCCTTCTCGAACAGGTAATCGGTCCCCTGATCGGCCTCGGACTCGTCCCGGCACGGCCACTGGATATAGCCCAGCTCGCCCATCTTCTCGTAGGTGGCACCATAGAAATCCGGACACAGATGACGCAGCTCATCCCAGATCTCCTGGGTGTTGTTGTAGTGCATCGGGTAGCCCATCCGCGTGGCAATTTCGCTGATGATCTGCCAGTCCGTTTTCAGGTCCCACTTCGGCTCAACCGCTTTAAAGAAGCGCTGGAAACCGCGGTCGGCGGCGGTGTAGACCCCTTCGTGCTCCCCCCAGGAGGTGGACGGCAGGATCACATCCGCGGCGGCGGCGGTCTTGGTCATAAAGATATCCTGTACAATGACCAGTTCCAGCCCCTCAAACGCCTTACGCACCGCAGAGAGCTCGGCGTCGGTCTGGAGCGGATCTTCTCCCATGATGTACGCCGCGCGCACTTCGCCGTGGGCCACGCGGTGAGGCAGTTCGCTGATGCGATACCCGGTATGGGCCGGCAGTGAATCCACGCCCCAGGCTTTGGCAAACTTGGCCCGGTTTTCCGGGTTATTGATGTACTGATAGCCCGGATAGGTATCCGGCAGCGCACCCATATCACACGCGCCCTGCACGTTGTTCTGCCCGCGCACCGGGTTCACCCCTGCATACGGTTTGCCGAGGTTGCCGGTCAGCAGCGCCAGGCTGGTGAGCGACCGCACGGTTTCCACGCCCTGGTAGAACTGGGTCACGCCCATGCCCCAGAGGATCGCCGCGTTTTCAGCCGCCGCGTACATCCGCGCCGCCTGGCGGATCTCCGCCGCGCTGACCCCGGTGATCGCCTCGACCGATTCCGGCGTATAGCCTTCGACGATCTTGCGATACTCCTCGAAGCCCTCGGTACGCGCCGCCACAAAGGCGCGGTCGTAGAGTTCTTCTTCAATAATCACATGCCCCATCGCGTTGAGCAGCGCGATGTTGGAGCCGTTTTTCAGTGCGATATGCATATCGGCGATGCGCGCGGTTTCGATTTTGCGCGGATCGCAGACGATAATCTTCGCCCCGTTGCGTTTGGCCTTGATGACGCGGTTCGCCACGATAGGGTGCGAATCCGCCGGGTTGTAGCCAAAAATAAAGACCATGTCCGCTTTTTCAATGCCGACAATGGAGTTGCTCATTGCGCCGTTACCGACCGACTGGTGCAGACCTGCAACCGATGGGCCGTGTCAGACGCGCGCGCAGCAGTCGACGTTGTTAGTGCCGACTGCCGCGCGGGCAAATTTTTGCATAATGTAGTTGGTTTCATTCCCGGTACCGCGGGATGAACCGGTAGTCATGATCGCGTCCGGGCCGTGCTCAGCCTTAATGGCGCTGAGCTTGCTGGCAACGTAGTCCAGCGCTTCGTCCCAGGAGACGGCTTCCAGCTTGCCGCCGCGCTGGCGACGGATCATTGGCGTCTTCAGGCGCGGGGTGAGAATTTTGGTGTCGTTGATAAAATCCCAGCCGTAATACCCCTTCAGGCAGAGATCGCCCTGGTTGGTTTTACCCTGTGCTGCTTCAGCCTTGACGACTTTGCCGTTATTGACCACCAGGTTGATTTTGCAACCCGATGCGCAATAGGGGCAAACCGTGACGACTTTCTTCATCGGTGTTACTCCGTTGGTAATATGTCCCCAGCGGCATGCATTAACTATGCCAGCCTGAAAAATAAAATTAACTTATTGAAAATAAGAGGGATAAATGGCGGGAAGGGGTCCGTTCGTCAAAAGTGTCGTGACGAACGGACAGCGATGACGTTAGCGTACAACCAGGGCGTCGTAGCCTTTAAAGCGGTAGTTGATTAACGAGATAACCCAGCAGGCGACAAACAGCCCGACCACGATAAACCCGGCGTTACCGAGGTTGTCGTTCAGCGCCGCGACGCCGTTCCACAGGCCACCTTCCAGGCCCAGCTTATCTGCCAGCAGGCCCAGCGCTTCCAGCCCGCCGATAAACAGCGCCACCACTACCGAGGTGCCGGTGATGGTCATGTTGTAGTAGAGCTTGCGCTGCGGCTTGTTGAAGGCCCAGCCGTATGCGCCCACCATAATCAGGTTATCGAGGGTGTCGATCAGCGCCATGCCGCTGGTGAACAGCAGCGGGAAGACCATGATCGCCCACACCGACATGCCGCTGGAGGCACCCGCCGCGGAGATCCCCAGCACCCCGATCTCGGTGGCGGTATCAAACCCGAGGCCAAACAGGAAGCCCACCAGATACATGTGCCAGCTGCGGGTGACCAGGCGAAACGCCGAGCGGAACAGCCAGTTCATCACCCCGCCGCGGGCAAATGACACCGTTTCCGGCACGCTTTCGCCGCGCTTCATTTTGTTAAAGCTGCCCCAGACGTCGCGCAGAATAACCAGGTTGACCAGCGCCATCGCCAGCAGGAAAAAGGCGGAGACCGCCGTGCCGATGGTGCCCCCGGTTTCGTGGAACCATGCCATATTGCGGCTGAACGCCGTGGCGGTGGCGGCGATGGCAATGGAGGCCAGCACCACAATCGTCGAATGCCCCAGCGAGAACCAGGCCCCCACGCCGCAGGGACGCTTGCCCTGCTGCATCATCTTGCGGGTGACGTTATCGATGGCGGCGATGTGGTCAGCATCCACCGCGTGGCGCAGGCCATAGCACCAGGCCAGCAGGCTGGCCGCCAGCAGCGACGGCGTGGCGTGAAAGAGGTAGAACGCCAGACCCCAGGCGAGAATATTGGTTGCGATTAACGCCAGCATCAGCGCCAGGGCTTTGGGATGGTTATTGAAATATTTCATGTACATAGTCAGATCCAGATTCAAAGAAAAGTCGCGGCGGCAATCACTGCCTGCCCAAAAGCCACCGCCCCGTCACCGGCGGGAAGCCGCCCGGGAAACAGCACGGTAAAATCGCTCAGCCAGAACTGCAGACGTTCGCGCAGCAGGCGGTTGTGCAGCACCCCGCCGCTGCAGACAACGGTGGAAAGCGCCCGCCGCCGGGCATGTTCGCCCGCAAGGGTCGCCAGCCCTTGGGCCAGCGCGTCGTGAAAGGCCCACGCCCGGGCGTTGTCCGGCGCCTGCCAGCCCAGCCACTGGCGCCAGAAGGTGGCCATATCCAGCTCGCCGTCGCGCACCGGCATCGTGACCGGGTGGCGCTGCGGCGCGGCACTCAGGGCCAGGGCTTCCAGCCAACAGGCGGCCTCCCCTTCGTAGCTGATCTGTTCCGGGGCGCAGTTGAGCGCCGCGGCCACGGCGTCAAACAGCCGCCCGGCGGAGGAGGCCAGCGGCGCATTCACCCCGCGTTCAATCGCCCGGGCCAGCGGCTGCCAGGGTTTGTTCAGAAGGCGGGCGGCCTGGGGCAGCGTCCGCCACTCGGGGACAAACGCCTGCCACTGGGCCAGCAGGTTGCGCCAGGGCTGGCGCGCCGCCAGATCGCCGCCGGGCAGCGCCACCGCCGGTAGCCCACCCAACTTTTCGCAGGTGCGGTAGTTCACCCGCAGGCACTCCCCACCCCACAGCGCGCCGTTTTCCCCCTGGCCGATACCGTCCAGCACCAGGGCGATGAGATCCCCGCCGTCCCGTGGCCAGCCGTGTTCCGCCATGCAGGCCGCGGCGTGGGCGTGATGATGCAGCACCTGATGCTGCGGATAGGGCATCTGCTGGCCGAGCTGCGTGGCGCGGTAGCCGGGGTGGGCGTCGGTCACCACCCGCTCGGGGGTAAACTGCCAGATGTCCTGAATGGTGGTCAGAGCCTGCTGCCACTGACGTTCGGCATCGTCATCATGCAGATCCCCCAGATGCTGGCTCAGCACCGCCTGGCCGCCGCGCACCAGGCAGAAGGTATTTTTGCGATCCGCCCCCAGGCAGAGCAGCGACGGCGCCTGTTCAAAACCGGGCGGCAGGGGCAGCGCATCCGGCACAAAGCCTCTGGCGCGGCGCAGCATTTCCCCGCTGGCGCGCATCACCGAGTCGTCCATGCGCTGGACGATATCGCGGTTATGCAGCAGCCAGCCGTCGGCGATCCCGGCGAGATCGCGCAGCGCCTGCGCGTTGGTGAGCGCGGGCGGGCAGCCGTTCAGGTTGCCGGAGGTCATCACCAGGGGGCGATCGAGCTCCTGCATCAGCAGGTGCTGGAGCGGGTTGGCGGCCAGCATCACCCCCACCTCATTAAGCCCGAGGGCGATGGCCTCGCAGAACAGAGTGTGTTTTGCCACCAGCACCACCGGCGCGGCCGGGGAGCGCAGCAGCGCCTGCACGTCGTCAGGCAGCCACGCGGCCAGGCGCGCGGGGATCATCACCGCCAGCGGCTTGGTCGGGCGGCGTTTACGTTCCCGCAGCCGGTTTACCGCCGCAACGTTTTGCGCATCACAGGCCAGATGGAACCCCCCCAGCCCTTTTACCGCCACGATCCCGCCCTGTTTCAGCATCAATACGGCGGCCTTAAGGGCGGCTTCCCGCTCCTCACGCGCCTCGCCGCACACCCAGCTGACCTGCGGCCCGCAGTCCGGACAGGCCACCGGCTGGGCGTGAAAGCGCCGGTCCGCCGGGTTGCGGTACTCCGCCTCGCAGGCCGGACAGAGCGCAAACCCCGCCATGGTGGTGGCCGGGCGGTCGTAGGGCATCGCCCGGATAATGGTGAAGCGCGGCCCGCAGTGGGTGCAGTTGATAAACGGGTAGCGGTAGCGGCGCTCGCGCGGGTCGTTCATCTCCGCCAGACAGGCCGGACAGGTGGCGGCATCCGGCACCACCTGGGTGGTCATCTGGCTGTGGGCGCTGGCACGAATGGTAAAATCCATCGGGGTCTGCGCCCAGCGCCAGGGCTGCTCCTGGATATCGTCGATACGCGCCAGCGGCGGGCAGCCGACGGCAAGCTGGCGGATAAAGGCCTGCGCCCCACCGACGAGACGCACCTCCACCCCTGCCCCGTCGTTGCAGACGTCGCCCCTGAGCCCCAGCTGCTGGGCCACCTGCCAGACCCAGGGGCGGAACCCGACGCCCTGGACTTTGCCGCGAATGCGCACCCGCGTGCCGTTTGTACTCATTTAACTCTCCACCGCCTCACGCAGGCGGGTTTTCATGTCGCGATAGGTGGTCTGGGCGTAGCGTTCCGCCCAGGGCTGATCGGCGATGGCGTCGATTTTGACGGCGCAGTATTTGGTTTCCGGCGTTTTCGAGACCGGGTCGAGATTGTCCTGGGTCAGCTCGTTACAGGCCCCGATCCACCACTGATAGGTCATGTACACCGCCCCCTGGTTGATGCGCTCGTTGACGTCCGCCCGGCTGATCACCTTCCCGCGGCGGGAGCTGACCCACACCAGCTGGCGATCCTGAACGCCCAGTTTTGCCGCATCCTGCGGGTTCATCTGCACAAAGCCCGGCTCGTCCGCCAGGGCCTGCAGCGCGGCGCAGTTGCCGGTCATGGAGCGGCAGGAGTAGTGCCCCACCTCGCGCACGGTGCAGAGCACCAGCGGGTATTCATCGTCTGGCACTTCCGCCGGCTTGCGCCACGGGGCGGCAAAAAGCTGGCCTTTGCCGTTCGGGGTGTCGAAGCGGTTATCCGCATAGAGCCACGGCGTGCCGGGATGATCGAGGGTCGGGCAAGGCCACTGGACGTGCCCCATCTCGCCCATTTTTTCCCAGGTGACGCCGTAGAAGAGCGGGCAGAGCTCGCGCATCTCGTCCCAGATCTGCTGGTTGTCGCGATAGTGCATCGGATAGCCCATCTCTGTGGCGATCAGGCTGATGATCTCCCAGTCGCGCTTGACGTTGCCTTTTGGCTCAACGGCTTTTTCAAAGCGCTGGAAGCCGCGGTCGGCGCAGGTAAAGACCCCGCCATGCTCGCCCCAGGAGGTGGCGGGCAGCAGCACGTCCGCCGCCTCGGCGGTTTTGGTCATGAAGATGTCCTGCACCACCACAAAATCGAGGGCGTCAAAGCCTTTGCGCACCAGCCCCAGGTCCGCCTCGGTCTGGAGCGGATCTTCCCCCATGATGTAGTACGCTTTGACCTTGCCCTCCAGGGCGAGGTGCGGCACCTCGGTGATGCGCACGCCCACCTGGTCATCCATCCGCGCAGGATCAACGCCCCACGCCCGGGCGAACTTCTCCCGCACCTGCGGGTCGGTCACATCCTGATAGCCGGGGAACTGGTTGGGTATGACACCCATGTCGCAGGCCCCCTGGACGTTGTTCTGACCGCGCACCGGGCCGACGCCGCAGTGTTCGCGCCCGAGGTTGCCGGTGAGCAGTGCCAGCGTCGAGAGCCCTTTCACCACGTCCACCGCCTGCCCGAACTGGGTGACGCCCATCCCCCACATCACGGTGGCGGACGGCGCGGCGGCGTAGATGCGCATCGCATCCCGGATCTGCCGGGCGCTGACGCCGGTAATGCCCTCGACGTTTTCCGGGGCGTACTCGCGCACCGTCTCGCGCAGCCTCTCCAGCCCGTCGGTGTAGCGCGCCACGTAGTCGCTGTTGTAGAGGTTCTCTTCCAGCAGCGTATAAATGAAGGCGTTCACCAGCGCCATATTGCAGCCGTTGTTGATCTGCAGATGGCGGTCGGCGATGCGCGCGGTTTCGATTTTGCGCGGATCGCAGACGATCACCTTCGCGCCGTGCTGTTTCGCCTTAATCACCCGCCGGGCGACGATCGGGTGCGAGTCGGCGCAGTTGTAGCCGAAGATCAGCAGACATTTTGAGTGCTCGATATCGCTGATGGAGTTGCTCATCGCCCCGTTGCCGAGCGTCTCCTGCAGCCCGGCCACGCTCGGGCCGTGACACACCCGGGCGCAGCAGTCGACGTTGTTGGTGTTGAGCACCCCGCGGGCAAACTTCTGCATCACGTAGTTGGTTTCGTTCCCCGTTCCGCGGGACGAGCCGGTGGTCATGATGGCCCGCGGGCCATACTTCGCCTTGATCTCCCCCAGCCGCTTCGCGGTATAGCGTATGGCCTCCTCCCAGGAGACCGGCACAAACTTGCCGCCCTTCTGGTAGCGGATCATCGGCTGCGTGAGGCGCGGCGTCAGGATGCGGGTGTCGTTGAGAAAGTCCCAGCCGTAATAGCCCTTCAGGCACAACTGGTTCTGGTTGGTCACCCCCTCTGCCGCTTCGGCACGGACGATCTTATTGTTCTCAACGACGAGTTTTAATTTGCAGCCCGCACCGCAGTAAGGGCAAACGCTGGTGATTTTTTTCATCAGTAACAGACCTGCTAAAAGTGAAAAGAGAAAATGCTTACAGCATCATGGAAGAGACAGTGTCCAGCGCCGCCCGACGGCGTTTCTCCTGGCTCAGCTGCTCAAGTTTTTGCCTGTCGATGCAGACAATGGCGTTGGTCGGACAGGCCTGCACGCAGGCCGGACCGTCCGGCTGGTGGTAGCAGAGGTCGCACTTATTGGCTTCGGCCTTCTCCGACATCACGTTCAGCCCGCTACCGATGCTGCGCACAACCGGACGCAGGACCACTTCCATCGCGCCGTATGGGCAGGCGACCACGCAGGTTTTGCAGCCGATGCAGCGCTCCTGGTGGACGTGAACAAAATCGTTATCGCGGGTAATCGCCCCATTCGGGCAGACGGTGGCGCAGGGGGCATCTTCGCACTGGCGGCACATAGTGGCGGTGGAGACGTTGACGCCTTTGATGACGTGAATACGCGGCAGGAAGTTCTGCGGGGTTAGCGAGGCGCAGTCCTGGGTGTCGTGGTGGGACACCACGCAGGCCACTTCACAGGTACGACAGCCGATGCATTTGCTGGCATCGGCAATGATAAAGCGATTCATCCTTTAACTCCGGCTAGGTAATAAGCGGGATGGGGTATGCATAAATCGCGCCAGAAATTATGATGTTGAATTTAAAGGGGTTTAGTGTGGGATGTTGATGTCATCGTCAGAAGTGACGATGACAGAATTGCACTTTTACTTAGAATGATGAACTCGCTCATGCACAGCATCGATCATTCCATGAGTCACGGTAGATAATATTCCCATCTGTATATTTCCAAGTGATCGCCTCGTAACGTAACTCCAGCGTTTCAAGATGAGTACTACTCATTCCATTCGGAGCCAGATAGGGTGCAACAGTTGTAAATTTCACATTCTCCAGAATGATATTAAAATATTCAGCCTCAATACCTGAATCAACGATTCTGTACATCTTAATTGTGGCTTTCTTCATCGTTCTTCCTTCACATACTGCCCGATAAAGAAGAGGCGTGGTCCGGTCGAACTCTTTTACTATAATGACGGGGCGATGGACACGCGTCCCGGTAAGCTTTCCCAGATTCGGATCCACCGGAATGGTGACACCGTGGGAGAACGACTTAAGCTCAATTGAGCCTAACCGTAGCGGCATAATACAGCCACCTACAACTGGAGAGCCATTTTCATCTTCAAGCCATAAATGGGCGGGTGTAGACATATAACGTCCTTATTATTTCAAAAATTTAAATTGAGCTTTACCACTTAATGAAAATCAGAACAACTAAAAAAAACACAGGTATAGGCCATAAAGGACCGTTTGGAAAAAAATGTATCAGCACCAATGCGAACAATATTGTTAAAATGGACGGGCCATAGTCGGCAAGTAAAGACCTAAACATCCGCCTGAATATCCTGTATATAATATTCATCATTATCTAATCATCTTAGTGATGAGCTCGGCTATGTCGCTATCCGATGTTGAATGAGAGAATGCTCCGGCTCGTTCAAATAATGGTTCTACCAGGAAATACATCATTTCAAGCTCCCGTGAGTACAACGCTGCGTAATAGGCTGGAGAGACATATTTCAGACGTTGCGCACTGTCAGCCGCTCTCTGAATAACTCCATATATACCCGCAACGGCAACAACCCCTCCGGCCTTGCGGCCGACCAAAGCACTCATTTCAAGCCTCAGGTTCATTCCAATAGCGACGCAGTAAGCGACCGCTAACGCGAACCCTGCGTTGGTAAAAGAACTTGCAGCTATATAAACATTTGCCGCCATTAACTTATTCTTGATGTTCTCTAACTGTTCTGACGTTTTGTACTGAAATATCTGCTCAAAATAAATACGAAGCATTTCATAAGCAATATTATTATTCTGAAAGAGGTGAACAACGCCATTTTTAAAACGAATATCTTCACTCTTTTGGTTTCTACATACATCCTGATAATCATCAGTAAAACAGGATGTGTAATAAAGGGCTCGTTTAGCACCGGCGCCTATAGTTTCTATCTGCCTTGAAACCACTTCTCTAACGCCTGTTAGTGCACGATCGAGCTTTAACGCAAGAATATTGTTTGCTTGTAAATAGCTAATAACGTCATTGTTATAATTCATAGCCGCCCTGGCAATTTAGCTTAAGTCAACCCAGCGAGTATAAGAGGTAAAATTTAATGAGTAAATAAGCAAACTACATTTTGCATCTAATAAGTTCATATGAGAACTTTTAAACGTTCTGGGTAATAGTTATGGCATTTATAGGAGCTGTCATCGACATAAGTAACGACGTCAGTTTTGATGTTTTCGCTGTAGGTGTTGAAGGGGCGGGAAATACCATTTTCATGAGAAGCAACTGCATTCGTATCGTAGACCGGGCAAGCGTAGCGTCCCCGGCATGGTTTTCTGGAAGGCGCCTCGCAACCTCTGAAGTAACCTTATGTAATTCAGGGTTAACGCTTTTATTCCCGTTATCGGGCTCGTAAAGTGGCTGCGTTGCGGCACATCCGCAATCGGGCGTAGGAACCCGTATTCTACATAGCGATATTTGTATGTCGCGGCAGCGCTTATCCCGTTAAAATCGCGGTGGCGCTGGCGGAGCAGCCGAAAGGCTGGCCGTTTTGCTATGTGGGCGGTATTCCTACCTCCGTCAGCGCTACCCCCCGAGCGTAGGAACTCACAGGGTAGTTAATTGGACTACACGTAGAGGATGTCATGATGACTACTATCCCAACCCTGACTTACCCGCAATCTGACGAACAGATTATTCCCCCTTCACTGACTATGCCGCTTTCTGCTGCTGCGGATCTCTTTGAGGTCGCCGATCGCTGCGCCGCGCTGGTGAGCGTATTGATCGAAACGGATGACAGTGCATCCCGCACTGCGCTCTATGAAGGTCTGCTGCGCGCCCTGCGACAGCTGCGTGAACGCTGTGATGCTGCACTCCCACCGCACCTAATAGCGCAGCTGATCCAGGGGGAAACACTTACCTCCTGTATGCCGGACTGCTGGCAGGAAACCGCGCCCCAGGTGGATTATGCGCTGGCTTTGGTGCAGGCAATTCTGGGTGGAACGTTGCCCGCAAGTGTCGAGAAAGAACTGGCGGGGCTGCTGCACGATCTGGTCTGGCTGCTTAATGAGTTTGTGAAGGAGCCGTATATAACGGTGCATTGAGTTCAAGTGATAGTCGGTGAATGAGATCTGATTTCAGGTTTTATAAGGGGCTGTGACAGGCCCCTGAATGTGTTTGAGGGTGAGGTTGGTGTTGGGGTTTGTGATGGTCGATTTTATAAGCTAGCAACATAGGCGGTTGCATATGAGAAACAATGAATGTCTGCTAAGAGCGAAAAGCGGACGCCCGCATAGCGTAAACAGGCGTCCGATATTTTGAAGTGGGTAGATTAATTAACCCGCTTCCCCGTTTTGTCAATGACCGTCTCGCCATCCTCTTTGATAAACGCTCCTTTCTGGCCTTCCGGTAGAATATCCAGCACTATTTCTGAAGGGCGGCAAAGACGAGTGCCAAGCGGCGTAACGACAATCGGCCGATTAATCAGGATCGGATGTTGAAGCATGAAATCAATCAACTGCTCATCACTAAATTTCTCTTCATCAAGACCCAAGTGTTCATAAGGCTCAACATTCTTACGCAGCAATGCACGCACCGTAATTCCCATATCTGAAATAAGTTTAATAAGCTCATCGCGGGTCGGGGGCGTATCAAGATAATAAATTATCGTCGGTTCGTTGCCGCTGTTACGGATCATCTCCAGCGTGTTGCGTGAAGTGCCACAGGCCGGGTTGTGATAGATGGTAATGTTGCTCATATCAGTATCTCAT